>NZ_JBIVZV010000017.1:0-172157 GCF_044759735.1 Streptomyces sp. NPDC100445
GCATCACCATCGACTGGCCCACCCACCTCACCCCCTACCACACCCACCCCACCCCCCTCCCCACCTACCCCTTCCAACACCACCACTACTGGCTGCTCCCCGAGCCCGCAGCGGCCCGGGATGGCGGCCCGCGTGCGGAGGTGCGCCCCGTCGAGCCGGCACGGCTGTTGGGCGTGCGGTTGCCGTCGCCGCTCGCGCAGGCGCAGTTCGCCGCGCGGCTCGACCCGGCGGCACATCCCTGCCTCGGTGACATCGTGGTCGGCGGCCGGCCGGTGGTCGGTGCCGGCGTGTTCCTGGCGTCGGCGATCGAGGCCGTCACCGAGCTGGCCGGGCCGGGCCCGGTGTCCGTCGAGGACCTGGAGCTGCCGCTCGATCTGGTGCTCGCGCCAGCCGGTGCGGCCGCGTCCGCGATCACCGAGCGGGCCGTCCAACTGGTCGTGGACGACGGACGGTTCCGGTACTACGCGCAGGACGCGGCCGGTGCCTGGCAGTTGCACGCGCAGGGCCGGGCCCGTTCGGGTGCGCCCGCCGCGCCGGCGCTGGCGCTGGCGGTGGTCGAGTCGGGCCGGGAGCTGACGGGGGACGAGCTGTACCGGCTGCTGTGGCAGCGTGCGCTGTACCTGGGGTCGTCGGTCCGCTGGGTGGAGCGCATCCGGCTCGGCCGGGAGGAGGCGACGGCCGTGATCCGGGCGGCGGTGTCGGGTGAGGCGGAGCCGTACCTGCTGCACCCGGGGCTGGTCGACGCGATGTTCCACACCGCGCTGGCCTGCTTCCCCGCGGGCGGACCGGCCCTCGTGCCGGTCGGCCTGGACCGGTTCGTGCACTACCGGCGCGGTGGCCCGGGGGACGGGCTGCGATGTCACGCGGAACTGTTCGACGGTGGCGCACGGGCGCGGATCCGGCTCGTCGCCGGAGACGGACGGCTCGTGGCCGAGGCCGACGGCGTGCGGTTCGCGCCGGTCGCGACCCGGCCCGGGGCGGACGCGTCGGCCGCCCCCGCGCCTGCCGTGGTGTCCGGTGCGCCCGAGCGGAGCGGACCGCCGGCGGGTGTCGTCACCCCGGCCGTCCCGGCACCGGCGGACACGGGCGGGGAAGGCCCCGGCGTGACACCGGAGGCGGTGCGGGCGTTCGTGGCACGGACCGTGGCCGGGGCGCTGGGGACGGAGGCGGCCCGGTTCGACGGACGCCAGCCGCTTCAGGCGCTCGGCCTCGACTCGCTGATCGCGATGAAGATCCGGCTGACCCTGAGCCGCCGGTTCGACGTCCTGCTGCCCATGACCGCGTTCCTCAACGGTCGCAGCGGCGACGACATCACCGACGACGTCCTCCACGCCCTGGGGGCGGTGGCCGGGGAACAACCCGCACGAGACGAGCACGAGGCCGACGGCGCCGGTTCCGAGGACGCCGTCGAGCACGCCGTCGAGGGAACAGCGGGGGGAACCCGGCGGACCGGGGACGCCGAGCGCTACGAGCCGTTCGCTCTCACCGACCTCCAGCAGGCGTACCTCGTCGGCCGTGGTGAGGTCTTCGAACTCGGGGGTACCTCCACCTACTTCCAGATCGAGATCGACCTGGAGAACGTGGACACCGACCGCCTCGCCGCGTCCTTCCGGGCGATGATCGAGCGGCACGACATGCTGCGGGCGGTCTTCACCGCCGAGGGCGAGCAGCGTGTGCTGCGGGACGTCCCGGCCTATGTGATCCGTGAGGCCGACGTCCGGGCGCTGGACCCGCGGGGACGGGAGGCCGCGTTGACGGCCGTCCACGAGGAGATGCGGCGGCAGGTGTTCGACACGGCCCGCTGGCCGCTGTTCGACGTGCGGGTGACCCGGGTCGACGACCGGGTGATCCGGCTGCACGCCGGCTTCGACGCGTTGATCATCGACGGTTTCAGCACGTCCGTCCTCTTCAAGGAGTGGGCGGCGCACTACCGTGGTGAGACGCTGCCCGAACTCCGGCTGCGCTACCGGGACTACGTCCGGCAGGCGCGTGCCCTGGAGTGCGGTCCCGAGTACGACCGCGCGCTGGCCTACTGGCGGGACCGGCTGGACACGCTGCCGCCGGCCCCGCAACTGCCCCTCGCGGTGGACCCGTCGAGCCTGGACCGGCCGGTGTTCGACCACCGGGGCGCGACGCTGTCGAGCCGGGACTGGTCCCGGTTCAAGCGGCATGCGGCGGCGGCCGGGATCAGCCCGTCCGCGGCCCTGTGCACCGCGTACGCGCAGGTGATCGCGGCGTGGAGCGCCACCCCCGACTTCTCGCTGAACCTGCTGTTCTTCAACCGTCTCCCGCTGCATCCGCAGGTCGGCGACATCATCGGCAACTTCTCCACCACGCTGCTGCTGGAGATCCACGACTCGGCCGGTGAGGCGTTCGCCCGCCGCGCCGAGGAGGTGCAACGGCAACTGTGGAACGACATGGAGCACAGCCAGGTCAGCGGGGTGCAGGTGCTCAGGGAGTTGAACCGGGCGCGGGGCGGCTCGGTGCGGGCCGCCGCACCGGTCGTCTTCACCAGCCTGGTGAACCTCCCCGGCCGGCAGGAGACCGAACAGCGGGGAGTGGTGCGGCACCTGGCGGGGATCGGTGAAAACGGCCGGCAGGTGAGCAGCTCGGTCCGCACCCCGCAGGTGTGGCTGGACCACCAGGCGGTCGAGGAGGCCGGCGAGCTGGTCCTGAACTGGGACGTGATCGAGGAGCTGTTCCCGGCTGGCTGTGTCGACGCGATGTTCGCCGCGTACCTGCGGTTGCTGCACGACCTGTCGGACGATCCGGCGGCCTGGCAGCGGCCCGTGCCGGTGCTCGTCCCGGCGGCCGACCTGGCGGTGCGGGCCGCGGCCAACGCCACCGACGGGCCCGTGCCGGACGGGCTGCTGCACGAGCGGGTCCTCGCCCAGGCGGCGGCGCGGCCCGACGAGCCGGCGGTGATCACACCGTCGCTGACCCTGACGTACGCCGGTCTCGACCGGCGGTCCAACCAGGTCGGTCACCGGCTGCGCGCCCAGGGGGCCGGTCCCGGCGATCTGGTGGCCATCGTGATGGACAAGGGCTGGGAGCAGATCGTCGCGGCGCTCGGCATCCTGCGGGCCGGGGCGGCGTACGTCCCGATCGACGCGGCCGTGCCCGCCGAGCGGCTGCGGGTGCTGCTGGACAGCGCCGGGATCGGCCACGTCGTCACACAGCCGTGGGTGGCGGAGACCGCCGAGTGGCCGCGGGGCGTGGCCCGGACCGTGGTGCGCGCCGACGACGAGGGTGACGGCCGGCCGCTCGGACCGTGCGGTGCCGGGCCCGCCGATCTGGCGTACGTGATCTTCACATCGGGTTCGACGGGGCTGCCGAAGGGCGTGATGATCGAGCACGGGGCGGCCCTGAACACGGTGGTCGACGTCAACGAGCGCTACGGGATCACCGCGGCGGACCGGGTGCTGGGGCTGTCCGCGCTCAACTTCGACCTGTCCGTCCACGACGTCTTCGGGCTGCTGTCGGCGGGTGGCGCGCTCGTGCTGCCCGAGCCGTCCGCACACCGCGAGCCGGCCCGCTGGGCGGAGCTCGTCACCGAGCACCGGGTGACGATCTGGAACAGTGTGCCGGCGCTGATGGAGATGTTCACCGAGCACGCGCTGGCGGGTGGGCTGACCGGGCTGCCGGTGCGGCTGGTGATGATGAGCGGGGACTGGATCCCGGTGACGCTGCCGGGCCGGATCCGGCTGCTGCTGCCGGACGCCGAGCAGTGGAGCCTGGGCGGCGCCACCGAGGCGTCGATCTGGTCGATCTGCCAGCCGATCGGGCGGGTCGAGGACGACTGGGTGAGCATCCCCTACGGCAGGGCGATGCGTAACCAGCGCTTCCACGTCCTCGACGGGACGATGCGGCCCTGCCCGGTGTGGGTTCCGGGTGACCTGTACATCGCGGGGATCGGTCTGGCCCGCGGCTACCTGAACGACGAGGAGAAGACCCGGGCCGCCTTCGTGCGCCACCCGGTCACCGGTGAGCGGCTGTACCGCACCGGCGACCTGGGGCGGTTCCTGCCGGACGGCACCATCGAGTTCCTCGGCCGGCAGGACTGCCAGGTCAAGATCCAGGGGTACCGGATCGAGCTGGGCGAGGTGGAGACCGCCCTCACCCAGTGCGCGGGGGTGCGGGCCGCCGCGGTCGTCGCGGCGGGCGAACGGCACGGCCCCAAGCGGCTGATCGCCTATGTCGTCCTCGACGACGGCTGTCGGGCCACCGAGGCCGCGATCGGTGAGGCGCTGCGCCGTACGGTGCCGCGTTACCTGGTGCCGCAGCGGATCCTCGTCCTGGACGAACTGCCGCTGAGCGACAACGGGAAGGTCCTGCGGGCGGCGCTGCCCGCGCCGGACGAGGTGGCCGCCGAGAGCACCGGTTTCGTCGCGCCCCGCGACGACGTGGAGCGCCGGCTGGCGGAGATCTGGGCGGAGTTCTTCGGCTTGGCCGAGGTCGGGGTGACCGCCGGTTTCTTCGAACTCGGCGGTGACTCGCTGCTCGCGGTGCGGCTGATGGCCAGGATCGCCCGCGGTCTGGGCCGCAGCCTGCCGCTGGCCACCCTGTTCGCCCGGCCGACCATCGAACTGCTGGCCCGGGCGGTGCGGGAGACCGGCGCCGGTGAGGACGGCCGCGCGGCGCTGGTGCCGGTACGCACCACCGGTTCGCGGCTCCCGCTGATCTTCGTGCACCCGGTCGGCGGTGACGTGCTCTGCTACGCGGAACTCGCCGAACTGCTCGGCGAGGACCAGCCGTTCTACGCGCTCCAGTCACCGGACGCCGAACTGGCCGACGTCGAGGACATGGCGGCGCACTACGCGGCGGCGGTCCGCGAGGCGCTGCCCGAGGGGCCGTACCGGCTGGGCGGCTGGTCGATGGGCGGGGTGATCGCCCTTGAGACCGCCGCCCGGCTCGGCGCGGCGGGCGCCCAGGTGGACCTGGTGGCCGTGGTGGACCTGCTGGAGCCGCCCGGGCCGGCCACGGACGCCGTCACCGACGAGGTGCTGCTGTCCTGGTTCGCCCGGGACCTGGCGGGGCTGGCCGGGGTGGACTGGCAGCTGCCGCCGGAGGCGTTCGACGGGCGCCCGCCGGTGCGGGTGCTGCACGAGGAGGCGTGCGCGGCCGGGGCGTTGTCGGACGACGTCGACCCCGGCACACTGAGTCGCATCCTCACCCGGTTCCGCGACAACTACCGTGCTCTGCTGCGTCATTCGCCCCGCCCTTACGCCGGCCGCGTGCTGTCGCTGCGGGCCGCGGACGGCGGTGCGACGGCCGAGACCGCGGCGCGCTGGATGGCGTATTTCACCGGTGACGCCGACCTGGTCGACGTTCCGGGCGACCACTACACGGTGATGCGCGGCGAGGGGCTGCGCGCTCTGGCCGGCGAGCTGCGCCGGGCACTCGACGCCGGCTGACCGGCCGGCCGGGCCGTCTCCCCGGCGGTCCGGCCGGTCCGCCCGCCCGCCCGTCCTGGGCGGATCCCGCGGGTCCGGCGCTCCGGCGGGTCCAGTTTCAAGGAATGAGGACGATCGGAATGCGAACTGACCGGGCCGCCGATCCGAAGCGGTGGCTGATACTGGGCGCGATGGCGTTGATGATGTTCATCGCGACCATCGACAACACGGTGATGACCGTGGGCCTCGCGTCGATCCAGAGCGGACTGGGAGAGTCCAACGCCCAGTTGCAGTGGTCGATGGACGCCTACACGCTCACCTTCGCGGCGCTGCTGTTCACCGCGGGCATCCTCGGTGACCGGTTCGGCCGGCGGCGCGTGCTGCTGGCCGGCCTCGTGGTCTTCCTGGGCGCGTCCGTCGCCGGCGCGTGGTCCTCCGGCCCGGCCGAACTGATCGGCTGGCGGGCCGTGATGGGGGTCGGCGCGTCCGTCGTGCCGGGCTGCACGATGGCGGTCATCGCGAGCGTGTTCCCGGCCGGGGAACGGGCCAGGGCCATCGGTTACTGGTCGATGTCGGCCGGTATCGGCATCGCGGCCGGGCCGGTCGTCGGCGGCGCGCTGCTGTCCCGCTTCTGGTGGGGGTCGCTGCTGCTGGTCAACGTGCCCTTCGCGGTCGTCGCGCTGGTGATGGTCGGCGTACTCGTGCCGGCGAACCGGGGTGCCGGCGCCGGCCGGGTGGACGTCACCGGGGTGGTGCTGTCGGTCGCCGGTGTCGGCGCCCTGGTGTACGGAGTGATCAAGGGCGGTGAGGAGCGCGGCTGGCTGGAGGTGTCCGTGCTCGGCCCCATCGTGCTGGGGCTGGCGCTGCTCGCCGTGATGGTGACGGCCGCCCGCCGCAGGGACCAGCCCGCGTTCGACCCGTCGCTCTTCACCGACCGGCGGTTCGCGATCGGCGCCACGGCGCTGGCCGCGTCGTTCTTCGTGGCGACCGGGGCGACGTACATCCTCTCCTTCTACCTCCAGCAGTTGCGGGACTTCACTCCGGTGCGGGCCGGTCTGCTGACGCTGCCGCTCGCCGTCGGCTCCACGGTGTCCGGCGCCGCCGCCACCCGACTGATCACCCGCTGGGGGCCCGCGGTGGCGCTCGGTGGCAGCGGGCTGCTGATGGCCGCCGGCTGCGTCTGCTACGCGGTGCTGGACGCCACCACCCCGATCTGGCTCTTCGAGGCCGTGCACGCGCTGTTCGGGCTGGGCTTCGGGGCGACGTTCGCGGTGGGGATGGCGGCGACGATGGCCGCGGTGCCCCCGGCGAAGGCGGGCGCCGGGTCGGCCGTCGCCAACACGGTGCGGCACCTGGGCACGGCCTTCGGTGTCGCGGTGCTCGGCTCCGTCCTGGGGTCGGTGTACCGACACTCGCTGGGCGGCGCGGCGGGGGCGCTGCCCGCCGGGGCGCGGACGTCCCTGGGCGGCACCCTGCGGGCGGTCGTGCACGCTCCGCCGGGTCTGCGCGGGGCCGTGACCGCCGAGGCCGACGGCGCGTTCCTGACCGGGCTGCACGCCGCCATGTGGGTCGCGGCCGCGGTGTGCGCCGCCGCCTCCGCGCTCGTCCTGGCCGGCCTGCGCGGCGGGCCCGCACCGGCCCGCCCGGCCGCCGGCTCCCGGCCGCGCGCGGTCGCCGGGGAGACCCGGTGAGCGCGCTGCCGGCCACCGTGCCGGTCGCCGTCGTCGGCGCGGGCCAGTCCGGGCTCGCCGTCGGGTACTACCTGCGGCGGGCCGGGGTGCCGTGTGTGCTGCTCGACGCCGGGAGCGGCGTCGGCGAGAGCTGGCGGCGGCGCTGGGACTCGCTGACCCTGTTCACGTCCGCGCGGTTCTCCGCGCTGCCGGGGCTGCCCTTCCCCGGGCCCGGCGCCCGCTACCCCGGCAAGGACGAGGTGGTGGCCTACCTGCGGGAGTACGCGCGGCGGTTCGACCTCCCCGTGCTGCCCGGTCACCGGGTGCTGGAGCTGCGCGCGGACGACGGCGGCTATCTGCTGACCACCACGCGGGGCGAGTGCCGGGCCGGTCAGGTCGTCATCGCCACCGGGGCGTTCGGCACCCCGCGGGTCCCGGAGTTCGCCGCCGCGCTCGGCCCGGACGTGCGGACCCTGCACACCGGCGACTACCGCGGTCCCGCGCAGATCCCGCCGGGCACGGTCGTGGTCGTCGGGGACGGCAACTCCGGGCGGCAGATAGCCGTTGAGCTGGCCGGCACCCACCGGGTGGTGCTCAGCTGCGGGGACACCGTCTCACCGCGGCTGCCGCAGACCGTCGTCGGGCGGGACATGTTCTGGTGGATGAGCGTCCTCGGCGTGATGAGCATGCCGGTGAGCATGGAGGCACCGGACCCGGTCGTCGGCGACCGGGTGCCCGCGCTGGTCGCGGAGGGCCGGATCCGCACGGTCGGCCGGATCACCGCGGCCCGGGGAGCCGAGCTGCTGGTCGCCGGCGGTGAGCGGGTCAGGCCGTCCGCGGTGATCTGGGCGACGGGCTACCGCAGCGACTGGAGCTGGCTCGACCCGGCCATGCTCGACGAGGCCGGGCGGCCCCGGCACACCGAGGGCGTGGGAGTGCTGCCCGGCAGCCACTACCTGGGCCTGTACCGGATGCGTACCCGCGGCTCGGCGCTGCTCGGCTTCGTCGGCCGGGACGCCGAACGCGTGGCGGCCGCCGTCGTCGGCGCCGCGAGCACGTCCTCCGCGGCGAAGGGAGAACCGGCATGACCACGGTCACCGTCACCGAACTCGACGTCCTGGCATCGCTGCTGAGGTTCGACTTCATCGGGTTCGCGCAGAAGGCCGGCGCCCTGGACCCCGGTGATCCGCACTACGGCCGCGCGGTCGGCGCCGCCTTCGCACTGGCGGTGCGCCGCCGGTTCCCACGCGGCGCGGCACCCGAGGAGGTCAGCGGCTATGTCTCCGGGATCCTCGGCTCGCTGGAGGCCGGCGCGGAGGACTTCCCCCCGGCGTTCCTCGAAGGGCTGGTCGCCGAGGGGCTGTACGGCGGCGACGCGTCCGGCGGGGGGCGCGTGGATCCCGAGACGGTGCTCCAGGCCCGGCTGGTGCTGACCTTCCGGCTGGTGCGGGAGCTGGGTCTCGACGTCGGCGGGCAGCGGGAGCTGCTCGCCGAGGCGGCCCGGCGGGTGGCCGACTGAGACGCGCCCGGGCCGGAGCCCGAATCGAGGTGCGCGGCGGTGCCCCGACGGCCGGGGCACCGCTCACCGCGCGGAATGCGGCCCGGCCGGCCCGGAGGACGGCGGGACGGGCGACGCCGGAGCCGGGGCGGGCGGAGCCGGAGACGGGGCGGGCGACGCCGGAACCGGGGCGGGCGGAGCCGGAGCCGGGGCGGGCGACGCCGGAGCCGGGGCGGCCGGGCCTCCGTCCCCCGGCGCCGTGTCCCCGGGCCGGGACCCGGACGCCGTCACCCCGCCCCCCTCCCCGCTGTCGTCCCCGGGTGCCGTGTCCGGGTTCCCGGCGGTGACTCGCGGGACTGTGGTGACGTCCAGGGCACCGTCCGCGTACATCGCCCGTACCGACCGCTTGTCGTACTTGCCGACGCTGGTCTTCGGCACCGCGGCCACGAACGCCCACCGCTCCGGCACCCACCAGCGGGCCACCCGCCCGGCGAGGAACTCCCGCAGCTCGTCGGCGCCGGCGTCGGCGCCCGGCACCAACGACACGCACGCCAACGGGCGTTCCTCCCAGCGCGGGTCGGGGACCCCGACCACGACGGCCTCCAGTACCGCGGGATGCTCGACGATCGCGTTCTCCAGCTCGATGGTGGAGATCCACTCGCCGCCGCTCTTGACGCCGTCCTTGAGCCGGTCGCTGACCACCACCCAGCCGCCCGGCTCGATCACCCCGAGGTCGCCGGTGCGCAGCCAGCCGTCGTGGAACTTCTCCCCGGAGTCCGGGGAGTTGTAGTAGGAGCCGGTCACCCAGGGGCCGCGCAACTCCAGTTCGCCGACCGAGGTGCCGTCCCACGGCTGTTCGGTGCCGTCCTCGGCGATCAGCCGCACCTCGACGCAGGGCATCAGCCGGCCGCTCTTGGCGAGCCAGTCGACCTCCTCCTCGTCGGGGGTGCCGTGCGGGGGGACCGCGAAGGTGGCCAGCGGGCTGGTCTCGGTCAGGCCCCAGCCCTGCTTCAGCCGTACGCCGTAACGGTCCTTGAGGCGCTGGAGGAGGGCGCGCGGCGGGGTGGCGCCCCCGCAGCCGGCGAGCCGCACAGCGCTCAGGTCCAGCGGGTGCTGCTCACCGTGGCGCACCAGGCTGTTCCAGATGGTGCAGATCGCCGCCACCCCGGTGGGCCGCTCCTCGTTGATGACGCGGGCCAGCTCCGGTGGGTGCAGCAGCCGCCCGTTCATGATCAGGTCGGCACCCGCGAGCCAGGCCGCGTACGGCCAGCCCCAGGCGTTGGCGTGGAACATGGGGACGATGGGCAGGATCCGGTCGCCGTCGTGCATCGCGAAACCGGCACCGGACGACACCCCCAGCGTGTGCAGGAAGATCGACCGGTGGCTGTAGGCCACGCCCTTGGGAGCACCGGTGGTGCCGGTGGTGTAGCAGAGCGCCGCCGCCTCCCGTTCGTCCAGGTCGGGCCAGACGTAGCCGGTCCGTTCGGCCGCCAGCAGGTCCTCCCAGCGGTGTACGGCGACGTGCCCGGGCAGGTCCGGCGCCGGGGCGTCGCCGATGACGACCACGTCACGCACGCGACCCAGCCGGTCCCGCAGCGGGACGAGCGTCTCCAGCAGGGTGGCGTCGACCAGGAGGACCGCGTCCTCGGCGTGCTCGACGATGTAGCCCAACTGATCCGGGTGCAGACGGAGGTTGAGGGTGTGGAGCACCGCGCCCATGCTCGGTACGGCGAAGTACGCCACCAGGTGCTCGGGGGTGTTCCAGGCGAGCGTGGCCACGCGCTCACCGGGCCGCACGCCGAGCCGGTGCAGCGCGGCGGCGAGCCGCTCGGCCTGGCCGGCGATGCCGGCGAAGGACTGCGCGGAGCGCGCGGCCGGTCCGTCGGCGCAGCGCACGACCCGGCTGTCCGCGTGGACGCGCTGTCCGTGGCCGAGGATGTCGCGGACGAGCAGTGGACGGTCCTGCATCGTGCTCTTCATGGCGGCCCCTTGACGGTGCGCGGTCGGAGGGTGCGCCGGGAGCCCCGACGGCGGGGGTGGGCCGGCCCACCGCCCGCCGCCGTCGTCCGGTGCTAGTACAGGGTGCCGTGCAGGCTCGCGGAGACGTGCGAGGTGTCCTTGAGGTCGACCACGGCGTTCATCCGTCCGCCACCGGTGGCGTACGCGTAGGCGCCGGTGCCGCCGGTGACCAGGTAGGTGCCGGACGGGTGGACGACCGGGGTCTCCGTGAGCGGCGCGGTGAGGTGGTAGGTCAGCGTGATCGTGTTCCCGGCGCCGGCGCCGATGACCGCCGTCCCGTTGATGTCGTACTGGCCGGGAAGGCTGAGGGTGCAGGCCTTCTCCTGGTCCTGCCAGGTGCCGTTGCCGCCGATGGGGGCGCCGGCGGCACTCCCCTGCGCGGTCACGTCGAACCCACCGCAGGTGACGGTGTCCGGGTCCGCGGACACGATCGCCGCGAAGTGCGCGGTGATGTTCATGTCGCGACCGTGCTGGGCGGTGGCGTGCGCGGCTCCGACCGGGTACCCGGCCAGCAGCAGCGCCGCGGCCGTGGCACCGAGGGTACGCGCCGGCCATTGACGGACAGCTATTCTCAAGACGTCCTCCGTCTGTCATGAACAGTCAGGTCGGGTGCGGCAGGGCACGCCGGACCGATCGGTGTCGGCCGGTCATGGCCCGCTGCGATCTCGCTCGTCAGCCGCCCTGTCGGGGTCTCCCCCTCCCCGGGGCGCGCGACACGGCCGTCCTCCGCACCCGTGTCACCCGGACAACGCGGCGCGGCGGAAAGTCCGTTGGTGACAGTTTCCCGGCCGATGTCCCTTCCGTCGAGGCGTTTGACACATTGTCCTGCTTTCGAATCTGCGTTCTGTGCGACCGGCTCGGCGGACACCCGGCGGCCCGGCGTGTCGCCCGGTCGGCGCGCACGGCCGACCTGGGCACGCGATGCTGGTACACAGCAGACAGGTCCGTGCGAGGCCAGGAGGCTCGGCCGGTGATCGCCGTCAACCCGACGAACAGCGCCTCGGTACTGGCCGCCTTCGGCGCGCTGGGCGTCCTGGTGGTGATCTTCGCCGAGTCCGGTCTGCTGGTCTTCGGCTTCTTCCTGCCCGGTGACACTCTGCTGTTCCCGGCCGGCGTGCTGTGCGCGGGCAGCGCCCAGCAGCCGCCGCGCCTGGAGCTGTGGCAGGTGCTGGTGTGCGCCGCCGTCGGGTCGGTGGTGGGCGGGCAGGTGGGGTACCTGATCGGGCGGCACGGCGGGCGCGCGCTGCTGGCCCGCACCTCCAGCCGGCGGGTGAAGGGCGCGGCGGCGCGGGCGGAGGCGCTGCTGGCGCGCTACGGCCACGGCAAGGCGCTGGTGATCGGCCGGTTCGTGCCGGTGCTGCGCACGGTGGTGCACCCGGTCGCGGGCGCCCTGGGCGTGCCCGTCCGGGCCTTCACGCTGTGGCAGACCGTCGGCGGCGTGCTGTGGTCGCAGACCCTGGTGCTCGCCGGCTACGTCCTGGGCACGTCCGTGCCGCACGTCGACGACTACCTGCTGCCCCTGGTCGCCCTGGTGGTCGTGGTGTCGCTGCTGCCCCCGCTGGTGGGGGCCGGCCGGAGCCGGCGCCGGCGGCGCGGGGGCCCCGAAGGCCGCGACGGCCCAGGCTCCACCGCCTGACCCCGCTCCCGGCAGGGATCAGCGGCGTCCGTGCGCCGTACCGTCCGCGCGGGGCTCGCGGTTCGGGCGGCGCGGAGGGCGGACCCTGTCCGTCTCACCCACCGCCGCGTGGAGGTGGCCCGGCCCGTCCGGTCCGTCGGTACCGCCGCACCACCAGGACGACCGTCCGGCGTCCAGGGTCAGGTGCGTCCCCAGCCCGTGGAGGGCGCACACCGGCCACGCCAGCCACAGGCACTCCATGACGGTCTCCTGCGCGGCCTCGGCGACGATGTGGAGGGCGTCGGCGGCCGAGGACGCCGGTTGAAGGAAGTTGCCGTGCGTGCTGCCGTCCGCCAGGGCCACGTGCACGCGTTCCGGTTCCTCGTCCTCCGGCTCGCCCGGGCAGGCGACGAGACACAGCGGCGGCTGGTCGGGCAGGGTCGCGGCGAGGTCCCGGTTGACGGCGGCCAGCGCCTCGTCGCGGAGCGGGTGTTCGCCCGGCGCGACGAACCGCGGCTCGAGCGGGTGGTGGAACGGAGTGCGCATGCCGCCATCCTCCCAGCCGGCCGCCGGGACTACGCCGTCCGCCCGTCGCCGCAGGCCACCCCGGTAGCCGTGTCATGCAGGTACGCCGTGCCGTCCCGAACGTCCGGTCGTCCGCACTGCCGCGGAGCGCGGAGTTCTACGGCGTCCTGGGGTTCGAGGAGGTCATGGACCACGGCTGGATCGTGACGCTCGCCTCCACGGAGAACCCGGCCGTGCAGCTCACTCTCGTGACCGGGGACCCTACCGCGCCCGTCACCCCGGACCTGAGCATCGAGGTCGGGGACGTCGACGCGGCGTACGCGGCGATGCGGGAGCGCGGGGCGGAGATCGCGCATCCGCCGACCGACGAGGAATGGGGCGTACGGCGGTTCTTCGTCCGGGACCCGAACGGCACGGTCGTCAACGTGCTGGGCCACCGCTGACCCGTCCGGGCGGACGACGGCGCACCCTGGACGGCGCGCTGACGGACCGTGAGACTGGAACCGGCAGGACGCCCCCGCTGTCCAGGACGAGGACGGTGACATGGAAGACGATGACGCCCCCCGCGTCGCACTGACCCCGCGAGCCGCGGAACTGGTGCGCCGACTGCGCGCCGAGCACGGTCCGCTGATGTTCCACCAGTCCGGCGGCTGCTGCGACGGCAGCGCGCCCATGTGCTACCCGGCCGGCGAGTTCCGCACCGGCGGCTCGGACGTGCTGCTGGCGGAGCTGTCCGTGGAGGGCGTGGAGGAGCCGGTCCCCTTCTGGATGGCGCGCGCCCAGTACGAGGCGTGGAGCCACACCCGGCTGATCGTCGACGTCGTGCCGGGGCGGGGCGGCGGCTTCTCCCTGGAGGCACCCGAGGGGGTGCGTTTTCTCACCCGTTCTCGCGTAGTAACCGCCTAGTCGGCCCGGCGGCCGCCCGATTCTGGTCCACTGCCCTTGCCCGAATGACGGTTGACGAGACATCAGGGGGCACGGTGACGGGACGACGTCGCAGGCGTTCGGCAGCGGGCAGAGCGTTTCTCACGGCGGCCACGGCGTTCGGGGTGCTGGCCGGGACGGCGCCGGCGGTGGCGGCTCCGGCGGCCGCGGCCCCGGCGGGCCGGCGGATCGCGCCGGGCGTGACCTACCGGCAGTTCGACCTCGACGCCCGTGCGGGCAAGGCCCGCGCCCACCTCCTCACGGTCGACCTGGCCGACCCGCGCGTCCGGGTCGACCTGCTGTATCCGGGGACGGTGGCGGCCCGGGCGACCGTCTCCCGGCTGGCGGACTCGGTGGGGGCGGTGGCCGGCGTCAACGGCGACTTCTTCCACATCACCGAGACGCAGCATCCGGGCGTGCCGGCCACCGGTGCGAGCGTCGGACCCGCCGTCGCGGCGGGGAAGGCGCTCAAGGCGGCGGTGCCCAGGGGCCAGCGGTTCGGTCCCGCGCTGCCCTCCGGGACGACCACGCAGGATGTCTTCGGGGTGGGCACCGACCGGCGGGCCCGGCTGGACCGGCTCTCCCTGTCCGGCTCGGTCGGCACGCCGGACGGCCGGCTGGCCCTGAAGGGCCTCAACCAGTACGCGATCCCGGAGAACTCCGTCGGCGCCTTCACCGCCAAGTGGGGCAGCGCCTCCCGGGAACGGGCCGCCTGCGGCACGGACACGCAGCGGTCGGCGCCGTGCACCACCGACACCTACGAGGTGAAGGTGCGCGCCGGCCGGGTCTCCGCCGTCTCCAGGACCCCGGGCAGCGGCGCGATCCCCGCGGACACCACGGTCCTGGTGGGCCGGGAGGAAGGCGCGCGGGAGCTGCGCACCCTGTCGGTGGGGGACCCGGTGGACGTCACGCACAGCCTGGTGGCGGCCTCGTCCGGGGTGCCGTACACGTTCGCGGTCGGCGGCTTCCCGGTGCTGCGCGGCGGCGCGCCGCTGTCCGGACTGGACGACGTCACCTCGGCGGTGCGCACCGTCGTGGGGTACAAGGGCGGCGGGCGGCAGCTGATGCTCCTGGCGATGGACGGCTCCGCGGCCTACCGCGGCGGCCTGACCGTCGCGGAGGAGGCGGCCACCATGCGGTCGCTCGGCGCCTCCGACGCGTTCAACCTGGACGGCGGCGGCTCGACGGAGCTGGTCACCCGGGCCGCCGGCGCCGGTGCCGTGTCGGTGCGCAACCATCCGAGCGGCGGCGCCGAGCGTCCGGTGCCGAACGGCATCGGCGTCTTCTCCGCCGGGTGACCTCAGGGCCGCAGGCTGCTCACCAGGTCGGCGGTCGCGGTGAGCCCGCTGTGGATGGTGGGCGCCATGCTCGTACTGGCCAGGTAGAAGCCGAGCATCATGCAGACCAGGGCGTGGGACACCTTCAGCGCGCCGTTGCGCATGAAGATCACGGCCAGGATCAGGAGCAGCAGCACCACAGAGATGGAAATGGCCATCGGAACCTCCTCCGCCACGCCCCAAGTGCGGCGTTCGGCCGCAAGTGTGGCGTAGCGGAGGGTCTGTCCGGGTCGCTGACGTGTCCGCCGTTCGTGTGGTGTCACACGGCCGGCCCTTCGGGCTCCGGCGGTCAGGGCGCCTGGAGGTCTACCAGTTCCGCGAGCGCCGAGCGGTGCGCGCCCGCGGTGCCATAGGCGATCGAGTCGGCCTTGGCCCGCTTCAGGTGCAGGTGGGCCGGGTGTTCCCAGGTCATGCCGAGGCCGCCGTGGAGCTGCACCGCCTCCTCGGTGGCGCGGACGGCGACCGGGGAGGCGTAGGCCTGGGCGACGGCCACGCAGACGTCGGTGTCCGTGCCGGTGGCGAGGGCGTCGGCGGCGGCACGGGCGGCGGCCCGGAGGTGGACCACCTCCAGCCACAGCTGGGCGAGCCGGTGCTTGAGCGCCTGGAACCCGCCGACCGGGCGGTTGAACTGCTTGCGTTCCTTCAGGTACCGGACCGTTTCGGTCAGGGCCTGGTCGGCCACGCCGAGCTGCTCCGAGGCGAGCAGTCCGGCGGCGGCCCGCAGGGCCCGGCGTACGGCGGGTCCGGCGTCGCCGACGCGGCGGCCGGACGCGCCGGCGAGGGTGACGGTGGCGAGCGGCCGGGTGAGGTCCAGGGACACCTGCGGGGTGACCGTCACGGCGTCGGCGGTCACGGCGTACAGACCGCCGTCGTCGGCCGGGACGAGCAGCACGTCGGCGGCGGCCGCGTCCGCGATGCCGGTCAACTCGCCGTGCAGGACGCCTCCCTCGGCGCGTACGGTCGTGAAGGCGGCGTCCGGGCCGTGGTGCAGGCCGACGGCGAGGGCGCCGATGGTCCGCCCGGAGGCCAGCCGGCCGAGCAACTCCTCGTCGTCGCAGGCGAGCAGGGCCTCGGTGGCCACGACGGCGCTCGTGAGGTAGGGCACGGGGGCGACCGCCCGTCCCAGCTCCTCCAGCACCACCGCGGCTTCGCGGGCGGTGGCGCCCTGGCCGCCCCGGGCCTCGGGCACCAGGAGACCGGCCAGGCCCATGCCGTCGGCGAGCAGCTTCCACAGGGCAACGTCGTGCGGGGCGTCCGACTCGGTGCGGGTGATCACGTCGGCCGGGTGGCAGTGGTCCGTGAGCAGGTCGCGGACGGCGGCACGCAGCGCCTCTTCCTCCTCGGAGTAGAGGAGATCCGGCTGTGTACTCATCGGGCCAGGTCCTTCCAGGCGACGTCCTTGTCGGTGCGCGGCTCGGCCGGCAGGCCCAGGACGCGCTCGGCGACGATGTTCAGCAGGACCTCACTGGTCCCGCCCTCGATGCTGTTGCCCTTGGAGCGCAGGTAACGGTAACCGGCGTCCCGGCCGGTGAAGTCGACGAGTTCGGGGCGGCGCATGGTCCAGTCGTCGTACAACAGGCCCTCCTCGCCGCGGAGTTCGACTTCCAGGCCGCTGATCTCCTGGTTCAGGCGGGCGAAGGCGAGCTTCATGCCGGAGCCCTCGTAGCCGGGCTGGCCGGCGACGAGCTGCTGGCGCAGGCGTTCGCCGGTGAATCGGGTGACCTCGGCCTCGACCCACAGCCGCAACAGGCGCTGGTGCAGGTCGTGGGTGCGCAGCGCGGGGCGTTCGCGCCAGGTCCGGGCGGCCGGGCCGATCATGCCGCCCTCGCGGGGCAGGGCCATGCCGCCGATGGAGACGCGCTCGTTCATCAGGGTGGTCTGCGCGACCCGCCAGCCGTCACCGATCGCGCCGAGGCGGCGGGAGTCGGGGATGCGGACGTCGGTGAGGAAGACCTCGTTGAACTCGGCCTCGCCGGTGATCTGGCGCAGCGGCCGGACCTCGACGCCCGGGTCGGTCATGTCGCAGACGAAGTAGGTGATGCCCTGGTGCTTGGGCACGTCCGGGTCGGTGCGGGCGATGAGGATGGCCCAGCGGGCCACGTGCGCGCTCGACGTCCACACCTTCTGCCCGTTGACGGTCCACGCGTCACCGTCGCGCACCGCCCGGGTGCCGAGCGCGGCCAGGTCGGACCCGGCGCCGGGCTCGCTGAACAGCTGGCACCAGACCTCCTCGCCGGTCCACAGGGGCCGCAGCCAGCGCCGCTTCTGCTCCTCGGTGCCGTAGGCGAGGATCGTCGGCGCGGCCATGCCCAGGCCGATGCCGATGCGCCGGGGGTCGTTGCCGGGGGCGCCGGCGGCCGCGAGCTCGGCGTCGACGACGCCCTGGAGGGACCGTGGGGCGCCGAGCCCGCCGAGGCCCTCCGGGTAGTGCACCCAGGCCAGGCCGGCGTCGAAACGGGCCCGGAGGAAGTCCAGGCGGTCGGTGCTCGCGGGCGGATGCTGCGCCAGCAACTGCTGTGTGCGGCGGCGCAGTTCCTCGGCATCGGTCATGCTACGGCTCCCTTCTCCAGGACGACGGCCACCCGGCCGGTGGTGATTCCGTCGGCGACCCGCTGCACGGCGTGCGCCGCCGCGGAGAGCGGCACGCGTTCACTCACCAGCGGCTTGATCGTGCCGTGGGCGGCCAGTTCGGTCAGTTCCTCGTGGCACCGCAGGATCAGTTCGGGGTTCCTGGTGTTGTACAGGCCCCAGTGCAGGCCGAGGATGGCGTAGTTCTTCACCAGGGCGTGGTTGAGGGCCGGGCTCGGGATGGTGCCGCTGGCGAAGCCGACGACGACGATCCGGCCCTCGAAGGCGACCAGCTTCGCGGACTGCGCGTAGGCGGCGCCGCCGACCGGGTCGTAGATCACGTCGGCGCCCCGGCCGCCGGTCGCCTCCTTGACGGCGGCGACGACGTCCTCGGCGTGCCGGTCGACCACCACGTCACAGCCGAGGTCGCGGGCGACGGCGGCCTTGTCCGCGCCGCCCACGACACCGATCACGGTGGCGCCGGCGGCCTTGCCGAGCTGTACGGCGGCGCTGCCCACCCCACCGGCGGCGGCGTGCACCAGCAGGGTCTCCCCCGCCGCCAGGCGGGCGCGGCGGTGCAGCCCGAACCAGCCCGTCTGGTAGCCGATGTGCAGCGCGGCGGCCTCGGCGTCGTCCAGCGAACCGGGTGCGGGGAGCAGGGCGCGGGCGTCGGCGAGGGCGTACTCGGCGAAACCGCCGTGGGGCAGCGCGGCGGTGGCGAGCACCCGCCGGCCGTCCTCGGTCTCGCCGCAGATCTCCACGCCCGGGGTGAAGGGCAGCGGCGGGCGCACCTGGTACTGGCCCCGGCACAGCAGCGCGTCGGGGAAGTTGATGTTGGCGGCGCGCACCCGCAGCAGCACCTGGCCGTCGCCCGGTACGGGCGGCTCCACCTCGGCGAGGCGCATCACCTCGCCGGGCTCGCCGTTCTCGTGCACTTGCCATGCCTGCATGCGGGGCCTCCAGGGGACTGCTGCGTCTGACCGGGTCCGATCGCATACTAAGCGGTCGCTTGCCGATCAGGGAACAGCGGGACGCGTCACTTCCGGGCCGGCCGCGCCCGTACGTGCATCCGCTCGCCCTGCGGCCCGAAGAGGCTGAGGAACTCCACGGGCCCCTCCCCCGCCGACCCGAACCAGTGCGGAACCCGCGTGTCGAACTCCGCCGCCTCGCCCGCCGCCAGCACCACGTCGTGCTCGCCGAGCACCAGTCGCAGCCGCCCGGACAGCACGTACAGCCACTCGTAGCCCTCGTGGGTGCGCGGCTCCGGGGCCTGTCTGCGCTCGGGTTCGCGCACCTTGTAGGCCTGGAGACCGCCGGGCTGGCGGGTCAGCGGCCAGAACGTGCGGCCGTTGCGCTCGACGGGTTTCGCCCGCACCCGGGGATCGCCGGCCGGCGGGGCACCGACCAGTTCGTCCAGCGGGACCTGGTGGGCCTCGGCGATCGGCAGCAGCAGTTCCAGGCTGGGCCTGCGCAGGCCGGACTCCAGCCGGGACAGGGTGCTGACGGAGATCCCGGTGGCCTCGGACAGCGCCGCCAGGGTCACCTCGCGCTCCTTGCGGACGCGCCGCAGCCGCGGGCCGACGCCGGCGAGGACTTCTTCGGTGCTCATGCCCGTATTGCAGGTTCGGCAAGCGGCTTTGTCAATCCCGCACGGACCGGGCGACGGCCGGCCGGAGGACTCGCGGTGGTCGGCGCCGTGCGGATGCGCCGGTGCGCCCGCCCGGGTGTGGGCCGGGCACCCGCGGTGCACCATGACTGCATGCTGCTGACCCGGTTGGCCGAGGTGTCCCGGGACGTGGCCGCGACGGCGGCACGGTCCCGCAAGACCGCCCTGCTCGCGGAGCTGTTCCGGGACGCGGAGGCGGACGACGTACCGATCGTCATCCCCTACCTGGCCGGACGGCTGCCGCAGGGCCGGCTCGGGGTCGGCTGGAAGGTGCTCGGCCGCCCGGTCCCGCCGGCCGCCGAGCCCACGCTCACCGTCCGGGAGGTCGACGCCCGGCTCACCGAGCTGGGCAAGGTCTCCGGGCCCGGCTCCCAGGCGGAGCGGGCCCGGATCGTCGGCGAGCTGCTGGGCGCGGCCACGGAGCCGGAACAGCGCTTCCTGCTCGGCCTGCTCACCGGTGAGGTACGCCAGGGCGCGCTGGACGCTCTCGCGGCGGAGGGGCTGGCCCGGGCGACCGGCGCGGACCCCGCGGACGTACGGCGGGCGGTGATGCTCGCGGGTTCGCTCCAGAGCGTAGCCCGGGCGCTGCTCGCCGAGGGCCCCCGGGCGCTGGCAAAGTTCCGGCTCACCGTCGGCCGCCCGGTGCTGCCCATGCTGGCGCACAGCGCCTCCTCGGTCGCCGATGCCGTGGAGAAGCTGGGCGGGTGCGCGGTGGAGGAGAAGCTGGACGGCATCCGGGTCCAGGTCCACCGGGACGGCGACACGGTACGGGTCCACACCCGCACCCTGGACGACATCACCGGCCGGCTGCCCGAAGTGGTGGCCGCCGCACTGGAGTTGCCCGGCGAGCGCTTCGTCCTGGACGGCGAGGTGATCTCCTTCGGCGCCGGCGGGCGGCCCCGTTCCTTCCAGGAGACCGCGGGCCGGGTCGGTTCGCGCGCGGACGTGGCGAGGGCCGCCGAGGAGACGCCGGTCTCCCCCGTGTTCTTCGACGCCCTCCTCGTCGACGGCCGTGATCTGCTCGACCTGCCCTTCGCCGAACGGCACGCGGAGCTGGCCCGGCTGGTGCCCGAGCCCATGCGGGTGCGCCGGACGGTGGTCCACGGCCCGCTCGACATCCCGGCGGCGGAACGGTTCCTCGCCGACACCCTGGCCCGCGGCCACGAGGGCGTGGTGGTGAAGGCCCTGGACGCGCCGTACAGCGCGGGCCGGCGCGGCGCCTCCTGGCTCAAGGTCAAACCCGTCCACACCGCGGACCTGGTGGTCCTGGCCGCCGAGTGGGGCCACGGCCGCCGCACCGGCCGGCTCTCCAACCTGCACCTGGGCGCCCGCGCCCCGGACGGCACCTTCACGATGCTCGGCAAGACCTTCAAGGGCATGACCGACGCGATGCTCGCCTGGCAGACCGAGCGGCTGCGGGAACTCGCCGTCCAGGACGACGGGTGGATGATCCGGGTGCGCCCCGAACTCGTCGTGGAGATCGCCTACGACGGTCTCCAGCGCTCCTCCCGCTACCCGGCCGGCGTGACCCTCCGCTTCGCCCGCGTGATCCGCTACCGGGAGGACAAGCGGCCCGAGGAGGCCGATACGGTGGAGGCCCTGCTGGCGGCCCACCCGGAGGTCACACCGTGACGGTGCGTGCGACGAGGCGCAGCGCGGGACTGCTGGTGTTCCGGCACACCGCGAACGGACCTGAGGTGCTGCTCGGCCACATGGGCGGCCCGCTCTGGTCGAAGAAGGACGCGGGTGCCTGGACCGTACCCAAGGGTGAGTACGAGCCGGACGAACCTGCCTGGGAGGCGGCCCGGCGGGAGTTCCGGGAGGAGCTGGGGCTCGCGCCGCCCGACGGGGAGGCCGTACCGCTCGGTGAGGTGGTGCAGCGCAACGGGAAGATCGTCACCGCGTGGGCGGTGGAGGGGGACCTCGACCCGGCGGCGATCGTCCCCGGCACCTTCACCATGGAGTGGCCGCCGCGCTCCGGCCGCAGACAGGAGTTCCCGGAACTGGACCGGGTGGCGTGGTTCACCCCCGACCGGGCCCGTGCGGTGATCGTCACGGCGCAGGCGGCGTTTCTCGACCGGCTGGCGGAGCACTCGGGCTGAACAGGCGACCACGCGTTGCGGTCGGCCCTGCCGCGCGCGAAGGTCGGAACAAGCCCGCTCCCAGGGAGGTCGGCCATGCCCATCGCGACGGTGAACCCGGCGAACGGCGAGACGCTCAAGACGTACGAACCCATGGGCGAGGAGGAGCTGGAACGCCGGCTCCAGCTCGCCGAGGCCACGTTCCGCACCTACCGGACGACGACGTTCGCCGACCGGGCCCGGCTGCTGACCAGGGCTGCCGACCTGCTGGACGAGGACCGGCGGGAGATCGGCCGGATCATGACCACCGAGATGGGCAAGCCGGTCACCCAGGCGCGGGCGGAGGCCGCGAAGTGCGCCAAGGCCATGCGCTGGTACGCCGAGCGCGCCGAGGAACTGCTGGCCGACGAGGAGCCGCCCGAGCAGGACGTGCGGGACTCCGGCGCCTCCCGGGTACGGGTGCGCTACCGCCCGCTCGGCCCCGTCCTCGCCGTGATGCCGTGGAACTTCCCGCTCTGGCAGGTGATCCGGTTCGCCGCGCCCGCCCTGATGGCCGGCAACGTCGGCCTGCTCAAGCACGCCTCCAACGTGCCGCAGACGGCCCTGTACCTGGAGGACCTCTTCCACCGCGCGGGCTTCCCCGAGGGCTGCTTCCAGACGCTGCTGATCGGCTCGGGCGCGGTGGACGACATCCTGCGCGACGAGCGCGTGAAGGCCGCCACCCTGACCGGCAGCGAGCCGGCGGGCCGGGCGGTCGCCTCCACGGCCGGGGAGATGATCAAGAAGACGGTGCTGGAGCTGGGCGGCAGCGACCCCTTCGTCGTCATGCCCTCCGCCGACCTGGACCGCGCGGCCGAGGTCGCGGTGACCGCGCGGGTGCAGAACAACGGGCAGTCCTGCATCGCCGCGAAGCGGTTCATCGTGCACACCGACGTCTACGACGCGTTCGCCGAGAGGTTCGTCGCCGGGATGCGGGCCCTGCGGGTCGGCGACCCGCTGGAGGAGGACACCGAGATCGGACCGCTCGCCAGTGAACGCGGGCGGACCGACCTGGAGGAGCTGGTCGACGACGCGCGGCGGGGCGGTGCCGAGGTGCTGTGCGGCGGGCAGCGGCCCGACGGGCCCGGCTGGTACTACCCGCCGACGGTGCTCGCCGGTGTCACCCGCGAGATGCGCGTCCACCGCGAGGAGACCTTCGGACCGGTGGCCACGCTCTACCGGGCCGGCGACGTGGACGAGGCGGTCCTCATCGCCAACGACTCGCTGTTCGGCCTGAGTTCGAACGTGTGGACGCGGGACGAGAGCGAGGTCGACCGGTTCGCCCGCGACCTGGAGGCCGGTGCCGTCTACGTCAACGGGATGACCGCCTCCCATCCGGCGTTCCCGTTCGGCGGGGTGAAGCGGTCGGGGTACGGGCGTGAGCTGTCCGGGCACGGAATCCGGGAGTTCTGCAACATCACCACGGTTTGGCAGGGTGCGTGAGCACCACGCGGCTAACATCCCGTTCTGTGAACCGCGAAGTGACCCTGCCTCTGATCGTCGACGACCGCGGTACCTTGCAGGTGGCCGCGGCCGACGTGAGTAAGTTGCTGCGCACCGTGGGCGCGCGGTGGCTGCACCTCGTCGACGCCGGGGAGGAGCGGCTGGACGAGGACACGGTCGCCGCTCTCACCATCGAGCTGGCGAAGCTGGCGGACCGGATCGACGTGGCCTGCATCGCGCACAGCAGCGGGGCGCCGTAGGCCCCTCCCACGCCCGTGCGTCGCCCCGCCGGCCGTCCTAACGGCCGGCGGGGTGTTTTCCCTCGTCCGGCGGCGGAAGTCGCCCTGCTCGCGGTGCCCGGGGTCCCCGATTCGGAGTAGTCCAACGAGAGATCGTGGGCCTCCCGGGTGACGGTGGGTGGAGCACCCACAGAGGTGAACCATCTACGGACCGGCGGGCGAGAGCCCGTCGGCACGCGGAAAGCAGGGACGGTTCATGGCGACTTTGTGCAGACCCTCGGTATCGGTCCCGGAGCACGTGATCACGATGGAGGAGACGCTGGAGCTGGCGCGCTCCCGCCACGAGGACCACCCCCAACTGCCTCTCGCGCTGCGACTGATCGAGAACACCGGCGTGAAGACCCGGCACATCGTGCAGCCCATCGAGGAGACCCTCAAGCACCCGGGCTTCGAGGACCGCAACAAGCTCTACGAGGCCGAGGCGAAGGCCCGGGTCCCCGCGGTCATCCAGCGCGCGCTCGACGACGCCGAGCTGCTCACCAGCGACATCGACGTGATCATCTACGTCTCGTGCACGGGCTTCATGATGCCCTCGCTCACGGCGTGGCTGATCAACGAGATGGACTTCGACAGCACCACCCGTCAGCTCCCCATCGCCCAGCTGGGCTGCGCGGCCGGCGGTGCGGCCATCAACCGGGCCCACGACTTCTGCTCGGCCTACCCGAACGCCAACGCGCTGATCGTGGCCTGCGAGTTCTGCTCGCTGTGCTACCAGCCCACCGACATCGGCATCGGTTCGCTGCTCTCCAACGGCCTGTTCGGTGACGGCATCGCCGCCGCCGTGGTGCGCGGGCAGGGCGGCACGGGTGTCCGGCTGGAGCGCAACGGCTCCTACCTGATCCCCAAGACGGAGGACTGGATCGCGTACGACGTCCGGGCCACCGGATTCCACTTCCTGCTGGACAAGCGGGTCCCCACCACCATGGAGCCGCTCGCCCCGGCGCTCAAGGACCTGGCGGGACTGCACGGCTGGGACGCGTCCGACCTGGACTTCTACATCATCCACGCGGGCGGTCCCCGAATACTCGACGACCTCAGCAAGTTCCTCAAGGTCGAGCCGCACGCGTTCCGGTTCAGTCGGGCCACGCTCACCGAGTACGGCAACATCGCGAGCGCCGTCGTCCTGGACGCGCTACGCCGGCTGTTCGACGAGGGCGGCGCCGAGGACCGGGCCCGTGGACTGCTGGCCGGATTCGGCCCCGGTATCACCGCCGAGATGACCGTGGGCCGCTGGGTCTCCCCGAACGGGGACGGACGATGACGGAGGAGACCCTCACCGGGGTCGTACCCCCGGTCCGGGACTGGCCGGCGCTCGACCTGACCGGGACGGACTTCGACCCGGTGCTGGCCGAACTGATGCGGGAGGGCCCCGTCACCCGCGTCCGGCTGCCCAACGGCGAGGGCTGGGCGTGGCTGGTCACCCGGTACGACGACGTGCGCGCGGTGGCCAACGACCCCCGCTTCGGCCGGGAGGCGGTGCTGGACAAGCCGGTCACCCGGCTCGCCCCGCACTTCATCCCCGACCGGGGCGCGGTCGGCTTCCTCGACCCGCCCGACCACACCCGGCTGCGCCGCTCGGTCGCCGCCGCCTTCACCGCCAAGGGTGTGGAGCGGCTGCGCGGCCGGGCCCGCGACATGCTCGACGCGCTGGTGGACCGGCTGCTCGACGGCGGGCCGCCCGCCGATCTCACCAGCGCGGTGCTCGGCCCGTTCCCCATCGCGGTGATCTGCGAGCTGATGGGCGTCCCGGCCGGCGACCGGGACGACATGCACGAGTGGACGCAGCTGATCCTGTCCTCCGCGCACGGCAAGGAGGTCAGCGAGCGGGCCAAGCGCGAGATGAGCGCCTACTTCGCGGAGCTGATCGGCGCGCGCGGGAACAGCACCGGCGAGGACGTGACCTCGCTGCTCGGTGCGGCGGTGGGCCGGGGCGAGGTGACGGCGCAGGAGGCCGTCGGACTCGCCGTCCTGCTCCAGATCGGCGGTGAGGCGGTCACCAACAACAGCGGGCAGCTGTTCTACCTGCTGCTCACCCGCCCCGACCTGGTGGCGCGGCTGCGCGCGGAGCCGGAGATCCGCCCGCGGGCGATCGACGAACTGCTGCGCTACATCCCGCACCGCAACGCGGTGGGCCTGTCCCGGATCGCGCTGGAGGACGTGGAGATCCACGGCACGCGCATCCGCGCCGGCGACGCGGTCTACGTCTCCTACCTGGCCGCCAACCGCGACCCGGACGTCTTCCCCGAGCCGGACACCGTCGACCTGACCCGCAGCCCCAATCCGCACGTGTCGTTCGGTTTCGGCCCGCACTACTGCCCCGGCGGCATGCTGGCCCGGCTGGAGGAGGAACTGCTGATGGACGCCCTGCTGGACCGGGTGCCGGGCCTGAGCCTGGCGGTGGCGCCGGACCAGGTGCCGTTCCGCAAGGGCGCGCTGATCCGGGGCCCCGAGTCCCTGCCGGTGACCTGGTGACCGGCCCATGACGGAGACGGAGGGACTGTACGTGCCGCCGGGCCACGGACGCGTCGTGGAGACGCCGGCCCAGCGGGTGACGTTCAAGGTCACCGGAACCCACTCGCGGATGGCCTCCACCTTCGAGGTGGAGGTCCCGCCGGGCTTCGACGTCGGCGCCCACGTGCACACCCGCAGCGAGGAGCTGTTCTACGTCCTCGAGGGTGAGCTGGACGTCCTCGCCTTCGAGCCTCGCGTCCGCACACCCGACAACTGGCGGAAGTGGGAGTCGTGTTCGGGCAGCAGGGTGGTGCGGGCGACGCCGGGCACGGTCGTCGTCGTACCGCCCGGGTGCCCGCACGCGTTCGCGAACCCGACGGACGCGCCCGCGAGGATGTTCTTCCAGGCGAGCCCGCCACCGGATCACGAACGCTACTTCGAGGAGCTGCTGGAGATCCTCTCCGACGGCGGCCCGCCGGACCAGGAGGCCATCGAGGCACTGCGGGCCAAGTACGACATCGAGCAGCTCACCCCACTGAGACACCGGTGACCGGCCCCGCCCGAGGGGGCACGGGCGACCGCGCGGTGGACCACGGCGCACCGGCCCCCCGGCGGCGCTACCTGATCGGCATCCCGGCCAGCGTCCGCGCGATGACGAGGCGCTGGATCTCGCTCGTCCCCTCGAAGATCGTGTAGATGGCCGCGTCGCGGTGCATCCGCTCCACCGGGTACTCCCGGGTGTAGCCGTTGCCGCCGAGGATCTGGATCGCCTGCCCGGTGACCTTCTTCGCGGTCTCGCTGGCGAACAGCTTGGACATCGACCCCTCGGCCGCCGTGAACGGCCTGCCGTTGACCGCCATCCACGAGGCCCGCCACACCAGCAGCCGCGCCGCGTCGATCTGGGTGCGCATGTCCGCGAGCTGGAAGGCCACACCCTGGTTGTCGATGATGGGCCGGCCGAACTGCTCGCGCGTCTTCGCGTAGTCGAGGGCGACCTCGTACGCGGCCCGGGCGGTGCCGACCGCCATCGCGCCGACGGCCGGCCGCGAGGCCTCGAACGTGGCCATCGCCGCGTTCTTCACCCTCTCCCCGTCGGAGGCCTTCGCCCGCTCCCGGGCACGGGCGAGCCGCTCGTCCAGTTTCTGCTTGCCGCCGAGCAGGCAGGAGCCGGGCACCCGGACGTTGTCGAGGACGACCTCGGCGGTGTGCGAGGCGCGGATGCCGTGCTTCTTGAACTTCTGGCCCTGCGTGAGGCCCGGCGTGCCCGGCGGGACGATGAAGGACGCGTGGCCCTTGGAGCCCAGCTCCGGGTCGACGACGGCGACGACGACGTGGACGTTGGCGATGCCGCCGTTGGTCGCCCAGGTCTTCGTGCCGTTGATCACCCACTCGTCCTTGGCCTCGTCGTACACGGCCCGCGTGCGCATCGAGGCGACGTCGGAGCCGGCGTCGGGCTCGGAGGAGCAGAACGCGGCGACCTTGACGTCACTGGCGTCGCCGTACATCTGCGGGATCCAGGTGCCGATCTGCTCCTCGGTACCGTTGGCGAGGACGCCCACGGCGGCCAGGCCGGTACCGACGATGGACAGGGCGATGCCCGCGTCGCCCCAGAACAGCTCCTCCATCGCCATCGGGATGCCCAGGCCGGTGGGGTCGAAGTACTGCTGGGCGTAGAAGTCGAGGGAGTAGATGCCGACCTTCGCCGCCTCCTGGATCACCGGCCAGGGGGTCTCCTCGCGCTCGTCCCACTCGGCGGCGGCGGGGCGGATCACGTCCGCGGCGAAGCCATGGAGCCAGTCCCGGACTTCCCTCTGTTCGTCGTTCAGCTCCATGGTGAACTCGGCCATGTGCCCTCCAGCGGCGGCGGTGCGATGTTACTAGCGGTAACGCGAGTCTGTTACCGACCGGTAGGAAAAGTCAACCGGCAGGGTCCCTCGCCATCCCGTTCGATGTCAGGGGCCCGGTCAGTGTTAGTTTGCGCTGGCGTCACCGAATCAGCACGGGTGGGGAGAGCACATGGACACCACGCAGCGGACCGAGCAGCAGCGGTCCGCCGACCGCCGACGGCGCGAGCTGCTGGAGGCCGCCGACCGGGTGGTGCTGCGCGACGGCCCGCAGGCGTCGATGAACGCCATCGCGGCGGAGGCCGGCATCACCAAACCCATCCTCTACCGGCACTTCGGCGACAAGGGCGGACTCTACGCCGCCCTGGCCAAGCGGCACACCGACGCGCTCCTCGACTCGCTGCGGGCCGCGCTCGACGCCCCGGCGGACCGTCGGGAGCGGGTGGAGTCCACGCTGGACACCTACCTCGCCGCGATCGAGGCCCGGCCCCAGGTGTACCGCTTCCTGATGCACCCCGCGGAGGGCGACGTCGGCAAGCACTCCGCCCCGCTGCTGCGGCGGATGGGCGAGGAACTGGCCCGGGTCATCGAGGAACGGGTGGACGTCGGGCCGGAGAGCCAGTTGCTGGCCCGGGTGTGGGGGCACGGCATCGTCGGGATGATGCACGCGGCCGGCGACTGGTGGCTGGGCGAACGGCCCTGCTCCCGGGCCGACTTGGTGCGCTCCCTGGCCGACCTGCTGTGGGGGCGGTTGGCGGCCGCCGGGGACCGACTGGGCGGCCCCGGCTTCTGACCGCTCCCGACCCGCCCGACCCCGCTCACCGGTGCCACGGGGCGCGGGAGATCTGCCGCAGCAGCCTGCGCCTGCGCAGTCCCGTGAGGTGGTCCGCGTACACGCGCCCGTCCAGGTGGTCGTACTCGTGCTGGAGGCACCGGGCGAAGAACCCCGTGCCGTGGACCGTGACCGGCTCCCCGGCCGCGGTGAACCCCTCGACCACCGCGTGGTCGAACCGCTCCGTGCCCGCCTCCAGCCCCGGCAGGGACAGACAGCCCTCCGGACCCCGGAGCACGACGCCGTCCGCCCGCACCAGACGCGGATTGACCAGGTGACCGAGGTGGCGGACGTCCTCGTCGTCGGGACAGTCGTACACGAACACCCGCAGACCGACCCCCACTTGGTTCGCGGCCAGGCCCACCCCGCGGGCCGCGTACATCGTGGCGAACAGGTCCTCCACGAGGGCGGCCAGGCCGGGGCCGAAGTCGGTGACGTCCCGGCAGGGCTCGCGCAGTGCCGCGTCGCCGAGCAGGGTGAGGGGCCGGACGCGCCCGCGGGCGCCCGGAATGGAACCGTGTCGCATGGCGGCAAGGGTACGGTTCGTTCAGCCCATGCCCCGCCGCGGAATGCGTGGACCGGGATTCGGGTGTGCGAACGGATCTCGATAGGCTGACGTTCACACCACGTTGCCGGATGGCCCCAGGCGCGGCGCGTACGCTAGGAGGATCGAGAACTGATGGCAGGCAACTCGGACCCGCTCTCGCCGCGGGCCAAGCTGGCCGTGACCGCGGGCAAGGCGGTCGCTGCGGCATCGCGCGCAGCGGGACGCGGCAGCGGGTCGGTGATCGGCGGCCGGGTCGCGCTGAAACTCGACCCCGACCTGCTCGGGCGGCTCGCCCAGAACCTGGACGTCGTCCTGGTCTCCGCCACCAACGGCAAGACGACGACCACCCGGCTCATCGCCGAGGCGCTGGGCGCCGCGGGTCCCGTCGTCTCCAACGCGCTGGGCGCCAACATGCCGGCCGGCATCACGTCGGCCCTGGCGGGCGGCTCGGAGGCGAAGTTCGGCGTCATCGAGGTCGACGAGAAGTACCTGGCCGGCGTGGCCCGGGACACCGGCCCCAAGTGCATCGCGCTGCTGAACCTCTCCCGCGACCAGCTGGACCGTGCCGCCGAGACCCGGATGCTCGCCGAGAACTGGCGTGAGGGGCTGGCCGGTTCCAAGGCGGTCGTCGTCGCCAACTGCGACGACCCGCTGGTGGTCTGGGCCGCGTCCTCCTCGCCGAACGTGATCTGGGTCGCGGCCGGGCAGATGTGGAAGGACGACGCCTGGTCGTGCCCCTCGTGCGGCGGCGTCATGCAGCGTCCCGGCGACGACTGGTTCTGCGGCGAGTGCGGCTTCCGCCGGCCCACCGCGTCCTGGGCGCTCTCCGGCGACCACGTCCTGGACCCGCACGGTTCCGCCTGGCCGATCCACCTCCAGCTGCCCGGCCGCGCCAACAAGGCCAACGCGGCCAGCTCCGCGGCCGTCGCCGCCGTGTTCGGCGTGCCGCCGCAGGTCGCCCTGGAGCGGATGTACCAGGTGCAGGCGGTGGCCGGCCGGTACGACGTCGTCCAGTTCCAGGACCGCGACCTGCGGCTGCTGCTGGCCAAGAACCCGGCCGGCTGGCTGGAGACGTTCTCCCTGATCGACCCGCCGCCCGCCCCGGTGATCCTGTCCGTGAACGCGCGCGGGGCCGACGGCACCGACACCTCCTGGCTGTGGGACGTCGACTACACGCGGCTGACCGGCCACCCGATCTTCGTGATCGGCGACCGGAAGCTGGACCTCGCGGTCCGCCTGGAGGTCGCCAACCAGCACTTCCAGGTCTGCGAGAACCTCGACCAGGCCGTGCAGATGTGCCCGCCGGGCCGTATCGAGGTCATCGCGAACTACACCGCGTTCCAGGACCTGCGCCGCCGCGTCGGCAACTGATCTTCGAAGGGGATCACCTCATGAGCGACAACCAACTGCGGCTGGTGTGGATCTACCCGGACCTGCTGAGCACCTACGGCGACCAGGGCAACGCGCTCGTCGTGGAGCGCCGGGCCCGCCAGCGCGGCCTGGACGTGGCGCGCCTCGACGTGCGCAGCGACCAGCCGATCCCGACCTCCGGCGACATCTACCTGATCGGCGGCGGTGAGGACCGCCCGCAGCGGCTCGCCGCCGAGCGGCTGCGCCGGGACGGTCACCTGCACCGGGCGGTGGAGAACGGCGCGATCGTGTTCTCCGTCTGCGCGGGCTACCAGATCCTCGGCCACGAGTTCATCAACGACCTGGGCCAGCGCGAGCCGGGTCTCGGCCTGCTCGACGTGGTGTCCGTGCGCGGCGAGGGCGAGCGGTGCGTCGGCGACGTGCTGGGCGACATCGACCCGCAGCTGGGCCTGCCCCCGCTGACGGGCTTCGAGAACCACCAGGGCGTCACCCACCTCGGCCCCACCGCCCGCGCCTTCGCCCGGACCCGGATCGGCAAGGGCAACGGCACGGGGGACGGCACTGAGGGCGCGTACAACGGCACGGTCTTCGGCACGTACATGCACGGGCCGGTGCTCGCCCGCAACCCGCAGATCGCCGACCTGCTGCTGAAGCTGGCGCTGGACGTGAACGCGCTGCCGCCGATCGACGACCACTGGTACGAGGCACTCCGCGACGAGCGCATCGCGGCTGCGCAGCAGCCTGCGTAGGTACAGCTGCCCAGCGACCCGCGTAGGTACCGCCGCGCGGCAGCCCGAGTAGGTACCGCGTGACGGCCCGCGTAACCGGGTGTTCAGCGGGATGTCAGCGGGGTGGGGCAGGCTCGTGGTGGGCCCGCCTGACGGCCTGTCCGCTCACATGTGCGGGCGAGTCCAGCAGGCGGACGCCCGCTACGGAGCCACCCCCTCCCGCCGGTAGGGTGACCGGGAATCCGCCGGACAACGTGGTCCGGTTTCCCGGCCCACGTTGAGAAGGTATTTCGGGCTATGCGCATTGGTGTCCTCACGTCCGGCGGCGACTGCCCCGGCCTGAACGCCGTCATCCGGTCCGTCGTGCACCGCGCCGTCGCCGACCACGGCGACGAGGTCATCGGTTTCCGGGACGGCTGGAAGGGCCTCCTGGAATGCGACTACATGAAGCTCGACCTGGACGCCGTGGGCGGCATCCTGGCGCGCGGCGGCACCATCCTCGGCTCCTCCCGAGTCCGCCCGGAGCACCTGCGGGACGGCGTGGAGCGGGCCCGGGGCCACGTCGCGGAGCTGGGCCTGGACGCGATCATCCCGATCGGCGGTGAGGGCACGCTCAAGGCGGCCCGGCTGCTGTCGGACAATGGGCTGCCCATCGTGGGCGTGCCCAAGACCATCGACAACGACATCGCCGTCACGGACGTCACCTTCGGGTTCGACACGGCGGTGGGTGTCGCCACCGAGGCCCTGGACCGGCTGAAGACCACCGCCGAGTCCCACCAGCGCGTGCTGATCGTGGAGGTCATGGGCCGGCACACCGGCTGGATAGCGCTGCACTCGGGCATGGCGGCCGGCGCCCACGCGATCGTCGTACCCGAGCGGCCGTTCGACATGGACGAGCTGACGCGGAAGGTCGGCGAGCGGTTCGATGCGGGCAAGCGGTTCGCGATCGTCGTCGCCGCCGAGGGCGCCAAGCCGCGCCCGGGCTCCATGGAGTTCGACGAAGGCGGCAAGGACGTCTACGGCCACGAGCGCTTCGCGGGGATCGCCAGGCAGCTGTCGGTCGAGCTGGAGGAGCGGCTCGGCAAGGAGGCGCGGCCGGTCATCCTCGGGCACGTGCAGCGCGGCGGCACGCCGACGGCGTACGACCGGGTACTGGCGACGCGGTTCGGGTGGCACGCGGTGGAGGCCGTGCACCGGGGCGAGTTCGGCCGGATGACGGCGCTGCGCGGCACCGACATCGTGATGGTGTCGCTGGCGGAGGCCGTGGAGACGCTGAAGACGGTGCCGCCGGCGCGGTACGTCGAGGCGGAGTGCGTCCTGTAGTCCGGCGACCCCGGTCGCTGACAGGCCGCCCCCGGTCACGGTCGTGACCGGGGGCGGTTCTACTCTGGGGGCGGACAACTCGCACAACCCCCACGAATCAGGAGCCGGCGGATGGATCACAGCGGGCACGGCATGACCATGGATCTGCCGCCGTTCACGCTGGGGCGAGGGCTCGGATGGTCGGCCGACCCCTTCTTCCTCGTCGCCTGTCTGGCCGGCCTCGCCCTGTACGGCTGGGGTGTGGTGCGGCTGCGGCGGCGCGGGGACGCGTGGCCGGTCTCGCGGACCGTGTCGTACGCCGTCGGTGTGCTCACCGTCGTGCTGGTGATGTGCACCAGGCTGAACGACTACGGCATGGTCATGTTCAGCGTGCACATGGTGCAGCACATGGTGATCAGCATGCTGTCGCCGATCCTCATCCTGCTGGGCGCGCCGGTGACGCTGGCGCTGCGCGCGCTGCCGGCCGCCGGGCGGGGCCGCACGGGCCCGCGCGAGCTGCTGCTGATGCTGCTGCACAGCCGGTACATGCGGATCATCACGCATCCGGCGTTCACGATCCCGCTGTTCATCGCGAGTCTGTACGCCCTGTACTTCTCCCCGCTGTTCGACTTCCTGATGGGCTCCCGGGCCGGGCACATCGCGATGATGGTGCACTTCCTCGCGGTGGGGGTGGTGTTCTTCTGGCCGATCATCGGGGTCGACCCGGGCCCGCACCGGCCCGGTCACCTGATGCGGATGCTGGAGCTGTTCGCGGGGATGCCGTTCCACGCGTTCTTCGGCATCGCGCTGATGATGGGGTCGACCCCGATGGTGGACACCTTCCGCGACCCGCCGGCCTCGCTCGGCCTGGACGCGCTGTCCGACCAGGGCGCGGCCGGCGGCATCGCCTGGGCGTTCAGCGAGATCCCGTCGGTGCTGGTGCTGATAGCGCTGCTGTTCCAGTGGTACCGCTCCGAACAGCGGCAGGCCAGGCGCACGGACCGGGCCGCCGACCGGGACGGCGACAAGGAGCTGGCGGCGTACAACGCCTACCTGGCCTCCCTGAGCGCCCGCGAGGGCTGACCCCGCGGTGGTGTGGTGTGCCCTTCGGGCGGGAACCGGGGCACCATGGTCGGGGACGGACCATGAGGAGGGTGTCGCGATGCGCGGATCCACGAACGGTTCCACCAGGACGATGGGGGCGCTCACGGTCGGCGGGCTCGTCGTCGTGACCGCCTACACGGTGGCGCTCGGCAGCAACGGCTGGCTGTGGTTCGGCTGGGTGGTGCTGGGGCTGCTGACCGTCGCCATGGTCGTCACCCGGCCGTGAGTCCGCCCGGGGCGCGCCCGTTCACTACAGTGCCGGCATGAACAGCAGGACGCCCTCCTTCGACGAGCTGGACCGCCGCATCATCACCGCCCTCATGGGCAACGCCCGGACCAGTTTCGCCGAGATCGGCGCGGTGATCGGGCTCTCCGCCACGGCGGTGAAGCGGCGGGTGGACCGGCTGCGCGAGACCGGGGTGATCACCGGGTTCACGGCGACGGTGAAACCGTCGGCGCTGGGCTGGCGCACGGAGGCGTACGTCGAGGTGTACTGCGAGGGCGCCGCCCCGCCCCGGCGGCTGGCGGAGGTGGTCCGCGACTACCCGGAGATCGCGGCGGCCATGACCGTCACCGGGGGCGCCGACGCGCTGCTGCACGTGCGGGCCCGGGACGTGGACCACTTCGAGGAGGTGCTGGAGCGGATCCGCGCCGAGCCGTTCATCCGCAAGACGATCAGCGTGATGGTGCTGTCCCACCTGCTCCCGGAGAGCCCGGACGCGGGAGCCATGTACGCGGCACCGGAATGACCGCCATGATGCGCAGCTTTCCTGCGTCTCGGTAGCGGACAACGCAGCGTTCCTGCGTGGATGCGCAGCCCGTGTCGCTTGTCGGCCGTCCCCCTCCCTTCCTACCGTGGTGTCACCCCCCGTGACACACAGAAGAGCGGAGGAAACCCTCTGTGTCGGACGTGCGTGTGCAGCGCTCCCGGCGGTTCCTGGTCTGCGAACCCAGGCACTTCGCCGTGCAGTACGCGATCAACCCCTGGATGTCTCCCGACCGGCCTGTCGACGTGGACCTCGCCCGGGACCAGTGGCAGGCGCTGATCGACGCCTACCGCACCCACGGCCACTGCGTCGACGCCGTCCCGCCGGTCCCGGGCCTGCCCGACATGGTGTTCGCCGCGAACGCGGCGTTCGTCGTCGGCGGCCGCGTCTTCGGCTCCCTGTTCCACGCCCCGCAGCGGCGCCCGGAGTCGCTGCACTACGACACCTGGTTCAAGGCGGCGGGCTACGACGTGCACCGCCCCACATCGGTGGCCGAGGGCGAGGGCGACCTGGTGTGGACCGGCCGGTACGTGCTCGCCGGCACCGGGTTCCGCACCACGCGGGAGGCGCACCGGGAGGTGCAGGAGTTCCTCGGCCACCCGGTGATCGGCCTGACCCTGGTGGACCCGTACTTCTACCACCTGGACACGGCGCTGTTCGTGCTGGACGACGACAACATCTGCTACTTCCCGGAGGCGTTCTCGGCGGGCAGCCGGGAGGTGCTGCGGCGCCTGTACCCGGACGCGGTGCTCGCCACCCGCGAGGACGCGATGGCGTTCGGGCTGAACTCCGTCTCCGACGGCCGCCACGTCTTCATCGCACCCCGGGCCGAGGCGCTGGCCGAGCGCCTGTCCGGCCACGGTTACGTCCCCGTCCCCGTCGACCTGTCGGAGTTCCACAAGGCCGGCGGGGGCATCAAGTGCTGCACCCAGGAGATCCGCTGATGACCGCACCCGCGCGCACCCGTACGTCCGACGACCTGATCCGCGCCGAGGAGCCGGTCCTCGCGCACAACTACCACCCGTTGCCGGTGGTGGTGGCCCGGGCCGAGGGCAGCTGGGTGGAGGACGTGGAGGGCAATCGCTACCTCGACATGCTGGCCGGCTACTCGGCCCTCAACTTCGGCCACCGCCACCCGGCGCTGATCGAGGCCGCCCACCGCCAGCTGGACCGGCTCACCCTCACCTCCCGCGCCTTCCACAACGACCGGCTGGCCGGGTTCGCCGAGCGGCTCGCCGCGCTGACCGGCCTGGACATGGTGCTGCCGATGAACACCGGCGCGGAGGCGGTGGAGAGCGCCGTCAAGGTGGCGCGCAAGTGGGCGTACGACGTGAAGGGCGTCCCGGACGGGCGGGCGACGATCGTGGTCGCCGCCGACAACTTCCACGGCCGGACGACGACCATCGTCAGCTTCTCCACCGACGAGACGGCCCGTGCCGGCTTCGGTCCCTTCACACCCGGCTTCCGGGTGGTGCCGTACAACGACCTGGCCGCGCTGGAGGCCGCCGTGGACGAGACCACGGCGGCGGTACTGATCGAGCCGGTCCAGGGCGAGGCGGGGGTGGTCGTCCCGGACGACGGCTACCTCGCCGGGGTGCGGGAGCTGACCCGCCGCGCGGGCTGCCTGTTCGTCGCCGACGAGATCCAGTCCGGCCTCGGCCGCACCGGCCGTACCCTCGCCGTCGACCACGAGGGCGTCGTCCCGGACGTGCTGCTGCTCGGTAAGGCGCTGGGCGGCGGCATCGTACCGGTGTCGGCGGTCGTCGCCCGGCGCGAGGTGCTGGGCGTGCTGCACCCGGGCGAGCACGGCTCGACGTTCGGCGGCAACCCGCTCGCGGCGGCGGTCGGCACGGCCGTGGTCGAGCTGCTGGAGACGGGTGAGTTCCAGCGCCGGGCGGCCGAGCTGGGTGTCGTCCTGCGGGACGGGCTGGCCGGGCTGGTCGGCAACGGGGTGGTCGGTTTCCGGGCGCGCGGACTGTGGGCGGGCGTGGACGTCGACCCGGCGCTCGGCACCGGCCGCGAGATCAGTGAGCGCCTCATGCGCGAGGGGGTCCTGGTCAAGGACACGCACGGTTCCACGATCCGGCTGGCGCCGCCGCTGACGATCACGGCGGAGGAGCTGCGTTCCGGACTGGACGCCCTGGCGAAGGTGCTGGCCTGAGGTCAGGGGTGGCGGGCGGGGCCCGGTGCGGCACCGGCCCCCGCCCGCCCCTGGCGGTCAGCTGGTGCCGAGGAGCTGCTTCATCTCCCTGATCTCGGCGGTCTGCGCGGTGACGACGGCGCGCGCGAGGGTGCGGGCGGGGCCGTACCTGCCCTTGTCCCGCTCGGCCCAGGCCATCTCGACGGCACCCTGGTGGTGGGTGACCATCAGCGACAGGAACCGGGTGTCGAAGTCCTTGCCGGTGGCCTTCCTCAGCGCCGTCATGTCGTCGTCGCCCATCGTTCCGGGCATCCGGGACATGCCTTCCATGCCCTTCATGCCCGAGTGACCGGAGTGACCTGTGCCGGCTCCGGGAACCTGCTCTCCCCAGGAGGTCAGCCAGCCGGTCATGGTGCGGATCTCGGGTGCCTGCGCCTTCTCGATCCGGGCGGCGAGGTCCTTCACCCGCGCCGAGGAGGCCCGGCCGGCGGCGAGTTCCGCCATCTCCAGGGCCTGCCGGTGGTGCGGGATCATCCCCTGCGCGAAGGCGACGTCCTGGGCGTTGTGCGCGGTGGCCGAGGGGCTCGCGGTGATCGAGGCGGCGCTGCCGCCGGCGCCCTCGGTGCCGCCGCTCCCGCCGCAGGCGGTGAGGAGGAGGGCGGCGGCCGCGGCGGCGGCCACGGTGGCGGCGGCACGGCGCGTCAGGGCACGGGGGTCGTGGGTACGGGGGTTCTGGTCACGGGGGGTCATGCGGGAACTCCTGCTGTTCCGAGGGGATGGGGGCACGCGTGGGCACGACCGCGGCACCCGCGCCAGGCGGGTGTGCGGCCGGGGCGGCCTCTAGATGCGCAGGAGTTGGAGTTCCGCCAGGTCGGGCGGTGCACGGGCACCCTCCGGCGCGGTGGCCGGACCGGGACGCGGGCGAGCCGCCGGCGGCGCGGCGTGGGCCGGGCCGGGGGCCGGCGGGGCCGGCCGCGGACCGTCGTCCACCGCGCCCGAGGCGCAGGTGGGGTCGGCGTGGTGCGCCCGGTGGCCGCCGCGCTGGCCGTCGTCGTCCGGGCAGTCGTCCGGCGCCGTGACGGCGACCGTGGCGTGCGCGGCCCGGACGTGGCCCGCGTGTCCCATGTCCCCGCCGGGTGCCAGGGCGTGCATGCCGAGCAGCCCGACCAGCACCGCCAGCACGGACACCGCGCGCCACCACGGCCTGGGCGGAGGCGAGGCGTGCGGTCGGGCACCGGTCGTCGGGGACATCGGCCACATCGTACGGGGCCGGGGGCTGCCGCCGAGCAGGGGCACACCGGCGGGGGCGGCGCGACCGGTCCGGTGCCGTGGGGACCGTTCCGGCGGGCGGGGAGGCACACCGGCCGTGGGCGCCGCGGGTTCCCGCCCACCGAGCGGGCGCCGGACGCGCCGGGGCCGCGTGCGCCGGGTACGCGCCGCCGTACGCCCCCTGTGCGGACGGCGGCCACGGTGGTTCACTGCTCCTCTGCCGGGAGCGGCCGGGCCGGTGGCCGGGCCGCCGCGGGCGGTCACCCGGTCCGGACCGGGCCGTTCACGCGAGCGGGTCCGGCCCGGGGGTGTGAGACTCGGTACTGCTGGGCGTGCGGACGCGAGGGAGCGTACGCCGGTCCACGCTGTGGCGATGCCGACACCGGCGAGCATGGGGTGACGTGCGAGATCATCGTCGCTACGGGGCATACGGCAACCAGGCGTGCGACGGATCCGGGTGCGCCGCACGTGCCGGGCGACGAGCGCGGTGACACCGCGAGGGTCCAGGAGGCGAGGAGATGACGGAACCGGGGAAGACGCGGACCGGACGGCGGGAGACGAGGACGGTGCCTCCCGCCGCGTCCGGCTGCGCGCTGGAGGCCATCGGAGCGGCCGCGTACGTCGTGGACGAGCAGGGCCGCATCCTCCTCGTCAACAGCGCCGCCGAACGCCTGCTGGGCCGTCCCGCCGGGGAGCTCCTCGGCCAGGACGCCCATGATCTGCTGCACCGGGGGCCGCAGGGGCAGCGCCTGCCCGCCACCCGGTGCAGCATGCGGCGCGCCTTCCACGCCGGACGCGCGGCGCAGGCCGACGAGGACTGGTTCCTCCACGCCGACGGCTCGGTGCTGGCCGTCTCCTGGCTGATCAGCCCGTACACGCTCGACCGGGGCGAAGGCGGCACGCTCGTCGTGTTCCACACGCCGGAGCCGGACATCGGTGCGCGCCCGCAGCACTCCGCCGAGCTGCTGACCGAACTGGAACGGCTGGCTCTGCTGGCCGAGACGACCACCCAGCTGACGTCCACCCTGGAGGTCGACGAGACGCTGCGCAGGCTGGTGACCCTGGTCGTGCCCCGGCTGGCGGACTGGGTCGTCATCGACCTGATCACCGAACGCGACGAGGTGTGGCGCACGGCCGTGGTGCAGGCCGACGGCGACGTCCTGACGCACCACGAGGACCTCCAGGGGCCGATGCCGCCCGTGCCGGAGCAGTCCCCGATGCCCCTGTCCCGCGCGCTGCGCGGTGTCGCCTCCACCCTGGCCGGGCCGGAGACCTACCACGGGCCCCCGGACTCCGGCATCGCGGTGGAGCAGCGTCGGCTGTTCGACGTCACCGGCATCCACTCCGCGGCCATCGCCCCGATACGCACGGCCCGCGAGGTCCTGGGCGCGCTCACCCTGGGCCGGGCCCAGAAGGCCGGGAACTACACGGACGCCGACCTTCCGCTGGTCGAGGACATCGCCCGCCGAGCCGGCCTGGCCCTGGACAACGCCCGCCTCTACCAGCGCCAGCGCAAGGTCGCCGAGACCATGCAGAACCACCTGCTGCCGCAGATGCCGCAGGTGCCCGGGCTCCAGATGACCGTCCGCTACCTGCCCGCGCCGGACGGCTCGCACGTCGGCGGCGACTGGTACGACGCCTTCACCCTGTCGGACGGGGCCACCGGCCTGGTCATCGGCGACGTCGTGGGCCACGACCTGGAGGCCGCGGCCGGCATGGCCCAGCTGCGGAACATGCTGCGTGCCTACGCCTGGTCGCAGGAGGAGCCGCCCAGCCGCATCGTGGAACGGCTGGACGAGGCGATGATGCCCATCACCGACGTCACCATGGCCACCCTGGTGATGGCCCGGGTGGTGCGGGACGGAGGCGGCGACTGGGTGCTGTCCTGGACCAACGCGGGCCATCCGCCACCCCTGCTCGTCACCCGTGACGGCCTGGCGTCCTATCTCACCGACGGCCACGGGCTGCTGCTGGGCACCGGGGTCGGCGCCACGCGCCCCGACGCCGCGGTCACGCTGCCGCCCGGGTCGACCCTGCTGCTGTACACGGACGGTCTGGTCGAGGCGCGCGGGCAAACCCTGGACGACGGCCTGGACACGCTGCGCCAGCAGGCCGCCGCCCTCGCCCACCGTTCCCTGGAGTCCTTCACCGACGAGTTGCTGCGCCGAGTCCATCCGCCCGGCCTGGACGACGTCGCCCTCCTGGCCGTGCGGATACCCCTGTGACCGGTGCCGCGCGGAACGGCGGCACCGGGGGATCACGTGGGGGTCGGGTCAGGCCGAGGCCCTCGACTGCGTGGCGCCGCTCCGTGCGCGCAGCTGCTCGTTGATGCGCTGGGCCTCTTCGAGCTGGTCCTCGAGGATGACGATGCGGCAGGCGGCCTCGATGGGGGTGCCCTGGTCGACGAGTTCGCGCGCGCGGGCGGCGACGCGCAGCTGGTAGCGGGAGTAGCGGCGGTGGCCGCCCTCGGAGCGCAGGGGGGTGATCAGGCGGTGTTCGCCCAGTGCGCGGAGGAAGGCGGGCGTGGTGCCGAGCATCTCGGCGGCCCGGCCCATCGTGTAGGCGGGGTAGTCGTCGTCGTCGAGGCTGTCGACGGCGCGGGTACTGCGAGGGGGCATAGACCTCTTCTTCCCGGAGACGCATCGGGGGGCCCGGGTGCCTTGCGGCACCCGGGCCCCGAGCTTTCAACACCATCTACCGGCTGACTTCGCCGGCCTCCTTGGTCCACAGGCTCCGCCTGGGAGGGCGGAACTGCGGGGATCGCGGATGCGTGACCGGGGACCACCTTCCAATCCGGGGCCTGCGGTACCCGGGCGGACTCTTCCTCGCCCGGGCGATCCTGATGGCGTCTGCTCCTTTACTTCTGTCACCTGTTCCGTACTGATCGGTCCCGCGGGTAGTGCTCGCGACCTCCCGGGCCACGTCCCGCTCGACCTGTACGCGCGGCAGTTCGTCTCTGCCGCGCCCACGTGGACTTCTTGGCTACGTGGAAAACAGTAGCCCAGCCACAGGGCAATGTCTACTGTCGCCGCGACAGATTTTCTCCACGTCACACATTCACAGGTCTGTCACACCTACGGCCGACAGCCACCCACATCCTCGACTGGCACCACGTGGCATCACCTGGCACCACCCGGTGCCACCACTCCCTCTCCCCCGCAATTGCGGGCCCGCTTGAGAATGGGACGCCAAACGAGCTTGCCGGTGGTGCCATTCTGGTGCCATGATGGCGCTATGGACCTCACCCCGTATGTCGAAGCCCTGCGCCGGGAACTCGCGGTGGCCGCCGAGGCCGGCGGTACGGAAGCCCGCGAACTGGCCGAGCGGCTCACCGCCCCCCTGGAGTCGGCGACCCGCCTGACCATGCTCCACGTGCTCTCCGCCGCGATGGACGAGGTCACCCGCGACCTCGCCCCCGGCTCGGTCGACGTCCGGCTGCGCGGCCTGGACCCCGACTTCGTGGTGACGCCGCCGCCCGCCGACGCCGGCGCCGCCGTGGAGGCGGCCGCCGCGCCGGTCGAACCGCCCAGGGCGCAGGCGTCCGGCGAGACCGACGAGGGCGGCACCGCACGCGTCAACCTGCGGCTGCCGGCCCAGCTGAAGGCGCGCGCCGAGGAGGCCGCGAACCGGGAGGGCCTGTCGGTCAACGCGTGGCTGGTCCGGGCCGTGTCGGCCGCGGTCGACGGCGGCGCGCGGCCGCGGCCGACGGAGCGGGCCCACACCGTCGGACAGAGCTTCACGGGCTGGGTGCGCTGACCGCACCCCCACCCCCTCCGCACGACTTCACCCACACCACGTCCCACCTGCGAAGACGATCCCAAGACCCATGAGGACGGAACAGCCATGCCTTCTTTCGAGACACCCGAGCCGGTTTCCGCCACCGCCTACGTGTACGCGGGGTCCATCAGGTTCGCCGCGGGCGACCGCCCCGACACCGTCGTCGAGGTGCTGCCCCGCGACCCGAAGCGGGACCAGGACGTGCGGGCGGCGGCGCAGACCGAGGTCACCTACGCGAGCGGTGTCCTGACGGTCAGGACGCCCAGGCACCGCAGTCTCGTCGGGCGCGCCGGCACCGTCGACGTGACGGTCGACCTGCCCACGGGCTCGCACGTCGACATGTCCGGCTCCTGGGTGCAGGTGCTCGGCGAGGGCCGGCTCGGCGAGGTCCGCGTGAAGTCGTCGTCCGGTGACGTCCGCCTGGACGCGACCGGGCCGCTCCACCTGACCGCCTCCCACGGCTCGATCACCGTCGACCGGATCGACGGGGCGGCGGAGATCGCCACCAGCTCGGGCAGCCTGCGCGTCGGCACGGTCGCCGGTCCCGCCGTCCTGAAGAACTCGCACGGCACCACGACCGTCGGCACCGTCACGGGCGATCTGCGGGTGAGCGGCGCCAACGGTGACATCGACATCGCGCGCGCCGAGGGCTCGGTCACCGCCACCACCGCCCACGGCACGCTGCGTGTCGTCGAGGTCGCCCGCGGCACCGTCCAGCTGGAGACGTCCTACGGCGCCATCGAGGTCGGGGTCCGCGAGGGCACCGCCGCCTGGCTCGACGTCAGCTCCGGTCACGGGCAGGTGCGCAACACGCTCACCGCCTCCGACGCCCCGGGCGGTGCCGAGGACACCGTCGAGGTCCGCGCCCGGACCCGCTACGGCAACATCGACGTGCGCCGCGCCCGCGCCTGAGCCCCTTCCGGGCCCCCGGACCCCGCACGCCCGCCCATTCCCCCACCACACCACCCCAGCCTCCGAACGGGAGAGCTCCATGCCTTCATCTGTCATGCTCACGCCCAGGCGGGGCGACGGTCTGCAGTCGCCCCCGGCCGTCTCCGCGGTCGGTCTGCGCAAGTCGTACGGCGATCGGACCGTGCTCGACGGCATAGACCTGCACATCCCGGCCGGGTCCGTGTTCGCCCTGCTCGGGCCGAACGGCGCCGGCAAGACCACCACCGTGCAGATCCTGTCCACGCTCGTCGCGGCCGACGGCGGCCGGGCCCAGGTCGCCGGCCATGACGTCACCGCGTCACCGGACGGGGTGCGGACCGCGATCGGCGTCACCGGACAGTTCGCCGCTCTCGACGACCTGCTCACCGCCGAGGAGAACCTGATCCTCATGGCCGACCTGCTGCGCCTCGGCAAGCGTGAAGGACGCTCCCGTGCGGCGGAGTTGCTCCGGCGGTTCGACATCGCCGACGTCGCGCGCAAACGGGCCGCGACCTTCTCCGGCGGTATGCGGCGCCGGCTCGACCTAGCCATGACGCTGGTCGGCGACCCCCGGGTGATCTTCCTGGACGAGCCCACGACCGGGCTCGACCCGCGCAGCCGCCGCACCATGTGGGACACGGTCCGTTCCCTGGTCGCCGGCGGCACCACCGTCTTCCTCACCACCCAGTACCTGGAGGAGGCCGACCAGCTGGCCGACCGGATCGCCGTGCTCGACGGCGGCCGGATCGTCGCGGAGGGCACCGCCGACGAACTCAAGGCCCGGATCCCCGGCAGCCACGTACGGCTGCGGTTCACCGACCCGGCCGAGTACGAGCGCGCGGTCACCGCCTTCCCCGGGGCGGCCCGCGACGCCGACAACCTCGCCCTGCGCGTGGCGGGCGACGGTGGCCTGGACGCGCTGCGCGCCCTGCTCGACCGGCTCGACGCCGCCGGCATCCGGGCCGCCGACCTCTCCGTGCACACCCCCGACCTCGACGACGTCTTCCTCGCCCTGACCGGCGACGGCGCCACCGCGACCACCACGACCACCCCGCCGCACCCCAAGGAGACCCTGCGATGAGCGCCCTCACCTACGCCGTGCACGACTCGATGACGATGCTGCGGCGCAACCTCAGGCACGCGCTGCGCTATCCGGCCGTCTCGCTCGGGGCGTCCATGCTCCCGATCCTCATGCTGCTGCTGTTCGTGTACGCCTTCGGGGACTCGATCGGGGCCGGCATGGGGGGCGGTCGGGACGCCTACCTGGAGTACCTGACGCCCGGCATCGTGATCATGGGGGTGGCGGCCGGGGCGATGTCCACCTCGATCGCGGTCTGCTCCGACATGACCGAGGGCATCATCAACCGGTTCCGCACCATGAACATCAGCCGTTCGTCGTTCATGACGGGGCACGTCATCGGCAGTGTCATCCAGACGATGGTGAGCATCGTCCTGGTCGTCGCGGTGGCACTCGCCCTCGGATTCCGGTCGGACGCGAGCCCGCTGGAGTGGCTCGCCGCCACCGGCCTCCTCGCGGCCATCGCGTTCGCGGTGACCTGGCTCGCGGCGGCGTTCGGCCTGGCCTCCAAGACGGTGGAGTCGGCGAGCAACAAGCCCCTGCTCGTCCAGTTCCTGCCGTTCCTCGGCTCCGCGTTCGTGCCGGCCGACTCGATGTCACCGGGCCTGCGCTGGTTCGCCGCGTACCAGCCCTTCACCCTGATGACCGAGACGCTGCGCGGCCTGCTCTCCGGCTCGCAGATCGGTGCCGACGGCTGGATCTCGCTCGGCTGGTGCGCCGGCATCGCCCTGCTCGGCTACGTCTGGTCGCGCTCGCTGTTCAACGGCACCACCAAGCGCTGAGCGCGCCGTGTCCCGCCCGGTTGACCGGAGGCCGCCTCCCCGCTTTACTCTCGGGTTGTCGCGGAGACAGCCTCCGGTTCACTGAACGATCCAGGATCGCACGAGGTGGGAGAAGGTATGGGCGCCGACGGACAGCAGGGACGCAAACCCCGCGCGGACGTCCGGCGCAACCGTGCCGCCCTCCTGGAGGCCGCCCAGCGCCACTTCCTGGCACACGGCGTCGGGGCCTCGCTGGAGGCGGTGGCCAAGGAGGCGGGCGTCGGCCCGGGCACGCTGTACCGGCACTTCCCCAACCGGGAGGCCCTGCTGGCGGCCGTGCTCCAGACCCGCTCCGAGGAACTGGTGGCCCGCCAGGCGGACATCGCCCGGCTGGAGGACGCCGCCGAGGCGCTCGAACAGTGGCTGCGGGCACTGGAGGACTACTTCAGCGCCTTCAGCGGACTGCCCGAGCCCCTCATGGCCGCGGCCAGGGCGCAGCAGCCGGACAACCCGCTCACCCTGCCCTGCGACACCCTCGTCACCACCACCGACGCGTACGTGCGCGCGGCCCGGCTGGCGGGGCACGTACGCCCTTCGGTCGAGGGGTACGACCTGTTCCTCGCGGCCGTCTCGGTCGCCTGGGTCAGGGGCACCGGCGCCGCCGACGAGGAGTCGCTGGCCCGGCTGCGCGCGCTCGTCGGGACCGGTTACCGCGAGCGGGACGACCGGTGACCACGAGTACGGTGCGACGGCACGCTCGCCGGCTCCCGGCGGCGCTCAGCCGTTCGAGGCACCCGGCGGTGCCGCCGCGTGTGTCCGCGGGCGGTGGCGGCGCAGGTCACGCACCATGACAAGCGCGGACCTGTGACGACAGCGAGGGCAGATGATCGTATCGGTGGTGTCGATGCCCGAAGGGATCGTCACTCGCACGGGCCTGGCGCAGGCACGTGAGCGACTCGCCGCGGCCGATTCCCTGCTGGTCGACATCGAGCTGCCCGACGATCCGGCCGCCGGGGGCCACCCCGTCGTCGCCGCCCTGGGCCTGGCGGCCGAGACTCCGCCCTGGTTCGGCAGGGTGGGCGAACCGGTGCGGGCCGATTTCCTCAGCGACCGCGCCGGTTTCGTCGTGCCCGTCGTCGAGGGCGACCGGGTGGTCCACGTGCACGCGCTGGTGACGGAGCGGCATCTGGTCACGCTCCACCGGGGGCCGGCCGAGCCGCTGGCCAACCTCATCGCACGGCTGGGGCAGGAGAACCCCTTCGACACCGTGGCCGCGCTGTTCCTGCTGCTCCAGGAGGCACTGGACACGTTCCGCCGGGCCGCGGTGGCCGACCTGCTGGTGGTCGAGGACCTGGAGGACGAGATGTTCGAGCGACGGCAGTCCGAGCAGATCTACCGCCTGGCCCGGTTACGGCGGCGTGCCGCGCTGCTGCACCGCTTCCTCCTGCCCTACCTCCAGGCGACGGACGAGCTGTTCACGCGCCGGATGCTGCACCGGGGCTTCCCGGAGGAACGACAGCGGCTCGCCAGGGAGTTCCAGCACTCCGGGCGGCTCGTGCTCGCCGACATCCAGTCCCTCCAGGAGGCCACCCGCCGCGCCTTCGCCAGCTACTCCTCGCTCGTGTCGGGTGAGCAGAACGGCGTGATCAACCGACTGGCCATCGTGTCGACGATCTTCCTGCCGCTGACGTTCCTGACCGGCTACTTCGGCATGAACTTCAGCTACCTGACGGACGAGATGGAGAGCCGGGCCGTGTTCTGGCTGCTCGCCGTCGCGTTGCAGGTCGGTGTCCTCTTCGCGGCGCTGTACGTGCTGCACCGCACCCGTATCTGGCGGATGCTGCACGGCGACGACGGCCTGGGGAACCGGTGAGCCGCAGCCGCCGGCGTCAGTCGGACGCGAACGAGAAGCTGCGCCAGGGACCGTTGGACCGGACGGCGATGTCCGACGACACCCCGTCCAGGTAGATGCTCTGCCCGCCCGGCGGCACGGTGCAGTCGGGCGTGACGTACATGAGCAGGCTGTCCTGGGTGTAGTTGTCGACGTGGGTCACGCCTTCGCGGATCCGGTGGCACCCGTGGACGGACACGTTCGAGACGGTCTCCACGTGCCGTGCGCCGTTGCGCATCACGATCTGACCGGATGACTGTTCCTGGCAGGCGGTGAGCGCGATGCCGAGCAGGGCTATGCCGCCGAGCGCGGCCATGGACCGTGACGCGGGCATCGGGCCTCCTGTGACGGGCGGGGAGCTGCCGGGACGTCGTACGGACAGTGTCCGTCCGAGACTCCGGCACCGCTCGGCGAGCACGTCCGTACGGGGCCGGGCGGCCCCAGGGCGCGCCCTCGTCCGCACGGGCGGCGCGGCGCGCGGTGCGGGGCGATAGTGGACGTGTGCCGCCCTTTCCGTCCGTACCCCGGGGAGGCCCGTTGGCCGCAGTGGTCGGTGGCCCGCGCGTGGTGGTCGTGATGGGCGTGGCCGGATCCGGCAAGTCCACCGTCGCCGCCCGGCTCGCGAACCGCTTGGGGGTGCCGTTCCTGGAGGGCGACGACCTGCACTCCGCGGCCAACCGCGTCAAGATGGCGTCCGGGCTCCCGCTGGACGACGCCGACCGGGCGGCCTGGCTGGCATCGGTCGCGGAGTGGATCAGTGGCGCGGCGCGCGATCGCGGCGGAGTCGTCTCGTGTTCCGCGCTCCGACGCGCCTACCGCGATCGGTTGCGGCGCACGGGAGCGGACGTGTGGTTCGTGTACCTGGCCCTCGACCGCGCGGTGGCCGTGGAGCGCGTGACGCGCCGCACGGACCACTTCATGCCGGCGGGGCTGCTGGACTCGCAGTACGAGGCGCTGGAGCCGCTGCGCTGCGACGAACCGGGCGTCACCGTGGACGCGTCCGGTGGTCCCGAACAGGTTCTGGCCGCCGCGCTGCGGGCCGTGTCCGGACCGGACCGCGAGGACGGTGCGGCCGCGCTCGACGGCCACGACGACGGCACCGGCCCCGGTCCGTTCCGCGCGCGGGAGGGACCGGGGTGAGACCGGCGACCGCCCGGTCGCCCCGGCCACCGGACCCGGTGCCCGGATCAGCCGCCGGTGGCGAAGCCGGGGAAGAGGGTCATGCCGCCGTCGACGTAGAGCGTGGTGCCGACGACGTAGTCCATCAGGTCGGAAGCGAGGCCCACGACGGCGTTGGCGATGTCGTCGGGTTCACCGATACGGTCGTAGGGGATCAGCCGCATGAGTTCCTCCCGCGCCTCGGCCGTCTCCCAGGCGCCGCGGTTGATCGGCGTCTTGATGGCGCCCGGGGCGACCGCGTTGACACGGATCTTCTTCGGGGCGAGTTCCTGGGCCAGGGTCGCCATCATCATCTGGATGCCGCCCTTGGACGACGCGTAGTTGACGTGGCCGCTCCACGGGATGAGCTGGTGCACCGAACTCATGCAGATGATCTTCCCGGCCGCACGCGACACCTCGGGGACGACCCCGCGCCGCAGGAACTCCTTGGTCGCCTCCCGCGCGCAGAGGAACTGGCCGGTGAGGTTGACGTCGAGGACCTTCTGCCACTGGGCCAGGGTCATCTCGACGAACGGGGCGTCCCGCTGCATCCCGGCGTTGGCGACGAGGATGTCGATCGTGCCGAACTCCCGCACCATGCGGTCCATCATGGCGACGACCTGGTCCTCGTCGGAGACGTCCGCCTCATGGGCGATGGCCCGCACGCCGAGGGCGGTGATCTCCTCGACCACCTGATCCGCGTCCTCGCGGCCGGCCACGTAGTTCACCACGACGTCGGCCCCGGCCCTGCCCAGGGCGACGGCCGTCGCCCTGCCGATCCCGGAGTTCGCGCCGGTGACCAGCGCCTTCTGTCCCTTCAGCAGATGCGCGGGGACCACGCCCCGCCCTGCTCCCTCGGTGGAACTCACGATGTCCCGCTCCTCCACTGCTCGCCCGGCCGCCCGGGCCGCGGCCCGGGGATTCCCCCGTCAGACAAGCACCGGGGCGGGGCGGCCGCACACCGGGGCGGAGCGCGTTGCGCTGCTCGGCGCAGGAGCTTCGCCCGCCCGGAAAGAGGGTCCGACGCGCACGGGAACCGGGACGCCGGTCACCGCCCGGGCGGGCAGCGCGTACAGGAGGACACCGTGGCCGACGGTACCGTCGCGCACCAGGTCGAGCGGCAGCTCGCCGGCCTCCTCAGGCGTCCCGGTGGCCGCCGGGACACCGCCGTACAGCTCGCCGCCGAGCATCACCGGGACGCCGGTTCCGGCTGCCGGGGCGGGCCCGTGCCTCCGCGGGGGCGGCCGGGGACACGGTGTGTCCGGGGCGGGCTCCGGCGACTACCGCCCACCATCGGGGCCGGCACCACCGTGACCCGGTGCCCTGTTGCCCACTGTCTCCCCGACCCCGACCGGCCCCGGAAGGCCTCCGCGACACGAGCGGCGACGCGCGGGCGGTCGGCGGCACGGCCCGCGCTACCGGCGGGGTGTTCCGTACCAGCGCCACTCGGTGCGGCGTGGCCGGCCGGGGAGTTCGGCGCGACCGGTGGCCCACAGGAGGGTGGTCCACCGGTCGGTGTCGGCCGGGGCGTCCGGGAAGAGGCGGGCCAGCACGCGGTCGCACAGGTCGGCGGGCGGGGTGAAGTCGACGCCCAGGCCCGCGGTGACGTCGTGGGTGTGCACCAGCGTCTCGACGACCCCCATGGCGGCGAAGCCCTCGGGGTCGGCCGCGCCGAAGACGTGGTGCGCCCGGACCGTGGGCGGTGTGGTGCGGACGATCGCGGTCAGCAGGGCTCCGGCGGCCTCCAGCACGAGCAGCAGCCCCGCCGGTCCGGCCCCGCGGTCCGCGAAGAAGGCGTTGGCCGGGCCGCCCGGCCGCTTCCTGCGCCACTCCAGCGGGACCTCACCCTGCGACGGCGGCTGCGCCGGGCCCAGTTGGACGGCGTAGGAGAACAGGTCGTCGGCGAGGTGCTCGACGGTCTCCCAGCAGTCCCACTCCAGGGAACCGGCCCTGGCTCCCCAGTCCCCTCCGTCCACCCCGCGCAGCGCGGTCAGCGCCAGGCGGACGGCGTGCTCGACGTCGGACGCGGTGACCGGTCCGCTCGGTGATCGCCCTGCTTCAGCCATGCCGGGACCGTATCAACGGCCGGCCGGCGCCGGGGACGGGCTTCGAGCACCCGGCCCGGTCACGGGGACGGGGCTGCCGCGCGCCGTCGCAGCCAGCCGTTGCGGCGGAAGGCCCGGTACAGCAGGCCGGCCCCCAGGGCCATCACGGTGAGCGCGCACGGGTAGCCCCAACGCCAGTCCGGTTCGGGCATGTGGGAGAAGTTCATGCCGTAGATGCCGGCGATCACGGTCGGGACGGTGGCGATGGCCGCCCACGCGCTGATGCGGCGCATGTCGTCGTTCTGCCAGGTGGACACCTTCGCCAGGTGGGCGTCGAGGACGGAGGCGAGCAGGTCGTCCAGGGCGCGGACCTCGGTGTCGGTGCGGGTGAGGTGGTCGGTGACGTCACGGAAGTACGGCAGGATCCGCGGCGGCCAGTCGTCCCGGGTCGGGAAGGGCCGCATGACGGGGACGAGCGGCTGGACGGCGTCGCGGAACTCCACGACCTCGCGCTTGAGCGAGTAGATCCGTTCGGTGAGGTCGTCCCGTGCGGTGGAGAAGACGCACCGCTCCAACTCGGTCAGATCCCGGCGTACTTGGGCGGCCGCCTCGGCGTAGGCGTCGACGATCACGTCGGTCACCGCGTGCAGGACGGCGACCGGGCCGAGACCTGCCATGTCCGGCTGCTGCGCGAGCCTCAGCGCGGCGCGGGCCGTGGGGTCGTCGCTGCCGTGCCGTACGGTCAGCGCGAACGGTCCGAGGAAGATCATCACTTCTCCGGTCTCCACGTCGGCCGTCTCCTCGACGAACCACAGTGTCTTCACCGCGACCGCGAGCACCTCGCCGTAACGTTCCTGCTTCGGCCGCTGGTGGGCCTGGACCGCGTCCTCCACGGCCAGCGGATGCAGCCCGAGGTGCTCGCCCAGCCGTCGCAGCTCGTCCGGGCCCGGCTCGTCCACGCGGATCCACGCGAACTCGTCCGGTCCCAGGCCCGCCAGCCGGTCCAGGACGGTCTCGCACGCGTCCGCCCGTCGGCAGTCGGCCTGCCGGCACTCACCCGTCTGCTGCTGATGGATCACGCACTCCATGCCCATCCGGATGCTTCAGCCGGCGCGTTCCATGCCCCCGGCAGTGCGGGAGGGCGCAGTGATGGGCGTGCGGTCAGCCGTCGTAGGCCCGGGTGGGGGCGACACTGGCGGCGGTGGCGGACAGCAGGCCGGTGACGGTGGCGCCGATGACTAGGAAGACGGCGGCACTGGCCAGTTGGGAGGCCGTGTCCAGGTCGGTGGTGAAGGGCAGCAGCATCATCGCCACGGTCACCAGGGAGGCGATCCAGGTGAATAGGCGCTGGGACGCGCGACGGTGACCAGCAGCAGGTGCAGCAGTCCGGTGGCCACCACGGCGGCGACGGCCGCCCAGGCGGCCAGGTAGCCGGTGGTGGCGTCGCCCCACACCCGGCCGGTAGGTGGTCACGTCGGTCCAGGTGAACACCCCGTGCTCGGCGGCGCCGCCCTCCAGTACCCGCAGGCAGGCCTCGAAGGTGCCGTTGTCGATCATCTGCGGCCACAGCCGGCTGCACCGCGTGCCGAGTGCCGCGCCGGATCCGGCTGGACCGACCTCGCCTGTTCGTTCATGTACTCCAGGCGCATGTCGGTGACATGGCCGGAGGCGGCGTCGCGCACGGCACCGGACACGGCGTCGGGCAGGGCCTCCAGGGCTGCCAGGAGGGTCTCCCGGGCAGCGGCAACGGGTCAGCGCGCTTGGGAGCCGGCTGGGGACTTCGTCCTTGGGCGAGCATCGCTGGCGCTTCCTTACTGCCGAGGACATACGGCGTACGGACCGGCCCCGCACCGGCGGCCCGGCGCACGACCAGCATGAGACCGCCCGAACCTGGCTACAGATGACGGCAGACGCACATCAGCTCATGTCCGTGGCCCCCGGGGTCGCCCCGGGGAGACGCCGGTTCGACGGGGAGCCGGCAGAGTGAGGAGCGAGCCGTGTTCTACAACCTGCTCAAGTACGTGCTGCTGGGGCCCTGGCTCAGACTGGTCTTCCGGCCGCGGATCGAGGGCCTCGAACACGTGCCCGCGTCGGGGGCGGCGATCGTCGCCGGCAACCACCTGTCCTTCGCGGACCACTTCCTCATGCCGGCGGTCCTGAAGCGCCGCATCACGTTCCTCGCCAAGGCGGAGTACTTCGCGGGGCCCGGCGTGAAGGGCCGGCTCACCGCCTCCTTCTTCCGCGGCGCCGGGCAGATCCCGGTGGACCGTTCCGGCAAGGAGGCGGGCCGGGCGGCGATCCGCGAGGGGCTGGGGGTGCTCGGCAGGGGTGAGTTGCTCGGTGTCTACCCGGAGGGCACCCGGTCGCACGACGGCCGGCTCTACAAGGGCAAGGTGGGCGTGGCCGTGATGGCGCTCAGGGCCGGTGTGCCGGTCGTGCCCTGCGCGATGATCGGCACCTTCGAGGCGCAGCCGCCCGGCCGGGTGGTTCCCCGGATCCGTCCGGTCACCATCCGCTTCGGCCGGCCCCTGGACTTCTCCCGGTTCGCCGGCATGGAGGACCAGAAGGCGGTGCTGCGGGCGGTCACCGACGAGATCATGTCCGCGGTCCTGGAACTGTCCGGGCAGGAGTACGTCGACGAGTACGCGGCCGTCGTCAAGGAGCGGAAGGCCGCCGCCGGCAGGCGACGGGAGCGCGGGCCCCGCGGACGGCGCTGAGCAGGTCCCCGGCACCAGGCGCACCCCGGACGCGACGGAGGGGCGGCCGGAGGTCCGGCCGCCCCTCGTCACCGTGCCGGTGCGGTTACGGCTTGGGCGTGGCGTGCGGGGCGCAGGTCACGTCCGAGGCGTCCAGCGTGCCGTCGATCAGGTAGGCGTCGACGCGCTGGTTGATGCACGGGTTGACCAGGCCGGTCACACCGTGGGAGCCCGCGTCCCGCTCGGTGATCAGGCGGGAGCCCTTGAAGCGGTGGTGCAGCTCGACGGCACCCTGGTAGGGGGTGGCCGCGTCCCGGGTCGACTGCACGATCAGGACTCCCGGCAGACCCCGGTGGGTGCGCACCTCCAGCGGGTGGTGCTGCTTGGCCGGCCAGGTGGCGCACGGCAGGTTCATCCAGGCGTTCGCCCAGGTCATGAACGGGTAGTCCTTGTTGAGCCGGGTGTTGTCCCGGTCCCAGGTGTGCCAGCTGGTGGGCCACTTGGCGTCGGCGCACTCGACGGCCGTGTAGACGGCGTTGGAGTTCTCCGAGGCGATGTTGCCCGCGGTGTCCGACAGGTCCGGGGCGGCGGCGTCGACCAGCGCCTGGGTGTCACCGGCGACGTACTTGCTGAACGCCGTGGCGACCGGCACCCAGGAGGAGTCGTAGTACGGCGCGCTCTGGAAGAAGGAGATCAGTTCGGCCGGGCCGACGAGTCCGCCGAGGGGGCTCTTCTTCGCGGTGGCGCGCAGCTTCAGCCACTTGTCCTGGACGGCGGCGCGGGTGGTGCCGAGGTGGAAGGCTGCGTCGTTCGCGGCGACCCAGTCCTCCCAGTCCTTCCAGCGTCCCTCGAAGGCGACGTCCTGGTTCAGGTTGGCCTCGTACCAGATGTTCTCGCGGGACGGGTCGACCACGCTGTCCACGACCATCCGGCGCAGGTGGTCCGGGAAGAGGGTGCCGTAGACGGCGCCGAGGTACGTGCCGTAGGAGACGCCCAGGTAGTTGATCTTCTTCTCGCCCAGCGCGGCACGGATGACGTCCAGGTCGCGCGCGGTGTTGGGCGTGGTCATGTGCGGGAGCATCGCGCCGCTGCGCTCGCCGCAGCCCTCCGCGTACTCACGGGCCAGCTTGCGCTGCGCGGACTTGTCGGCCTCGCTGTCCGGCACCGGGTCGGCCTTGGGCGCCTTGACGAACTCCTGCGGGTCCACGCAGGAGATGGGCGTCGAGTGGCCGACGCCGCGCGGGTCGAAGCCGACGAAGTCGTAGGCCTTGGCGACGTTCGCCCAGACGGGATTCTTGTTGGTGATCCGGGTCGGGAAGCGCAGGCCGGAACCACCGGGGCCGCCCGGGTTGTAGACCAGGGCGCCCTGGCGCTGCTGCGGGGTGCCGGTGTTGCCCATGCGGTCCACGGCGAGCTTGATCTGCTTGCCGTAGGGGTGGGCGTAGTCGAGCGGCACGCTGACCCAGCCGCACTGGATGGGCTTGGCCAGCCCCCAGTCGGCCGGGCAGTCCTGCCAGTCGATGCCGGCCCTGGCGGCGCGGGCGGCGGCGGTGGCCGCGCCCTTGGCCTCCCGGTCCGGGCCGGGCCGGCCGACGGCGCCGGCGGTGGGCGCCGACACCGCCCCGGCGATCAGGGTGGCGGTGACGAGTACTCCGGCGGAACCGAACGCCAACAGGCGGCTCTTCGGTCTGTTCTCCCTCAAGGGGGCCCCTCCCCGTACCTCGCTGCGAGTGGTCAGGCGGGGATCCTCTCGGTTGTGAGGCCGCTGGGAACAGGCTTTGTCGCCCATCTTTACCAATCCGATAACCGGATGATCAAGTCTCGCTGAGCGGAGCCCAGTTCACCGGCCGAGCCGGTCCAGCTCCGCGTCGAGCAGCCGGCGCAGCAGCAGGGCGTCCGGGGCGACCGCGCTGACGAGCAGCGCGGGCCCGGCGAGCGGCACCAGCGCGGCGCACTCCCCCAGCATCCGCGCGGCCGGCGGCTGTTCGGCGAACTCGGGACGCACCAGCACGAGTTGCCCCACCGCCCGGTGTCCGGCGAGCACGGCCGGGCCGTCCCAGCCGCCCGGCGCCCCGGGACCGCAGGACAGCTCCTGGTCCAGCACCGTACGGCCCGCGACCCGCACCGTCAGCCGGCTCGTGAGCCGCCCGGGCCGCTCCCCGGCCCGCCCGAGCACCTGCTCCTCGCGCAGCACGAGCCGGGCACCGGCGCCGACCTCGGCCCGGGTGGTCACGCGCAGGTCGCTACCGTCTGCCGAGATCAACTGCTCGGGCAGCCAGTGCAGTTCGCCGCCGTCGGCCACGTCGAGCCGTACGTCGTAGCGGGCCTCGGCCCCGGTCTGGCCGGGCAGGGCGATGGTGGCGGCGGACGATCCGACGTGCAGCCGGGCGCCCTCCTCCACCCGCGCGGCCAGCGTGAAGCGGTCGCCGCCGAGCGGACCGCTCATCGCGCCGACGACCATGACCCGCGCCCCGGCTCCGGCCGCCCGGGTGCGGCGCGGCGCCAGCGGGCCCTCGCCGTCCAGGACGGGCAGGACGGTACCGCCGCGGCCGTCGGCGCGGGCGACGACCCGGGCGCTCGCCCGGACGCCGGCGAGGGTCACGCCGTCCACGCGCCGAGCCGCTCGCGGACCCAGGCCGCCACGTCGGCGACACCGGACCCGCCGCGCAACGACTGGAACACGACCGGCAGTCCGGCCCGCTGCGCCTCGGCGTCGGCGGCCATCCGCGCGAGGTCGGAGCCGACGTACGGGGCGAGGTCGGTCTTGTTGACGACGAGGAGGTCGGCGGTGGTGACACCGGGGCCGCCCTTGCGCGGGATGTCGTCACCGCCGGCCACGTCGATGACGAAGACCTGGGCGTCCACCAGCCCCTTGGAGAAGGTCGCGGTGAGATTGTCGCCGCCGGACTCGACGAGGATCAGGTCCAGCGGACCGACGGCTTCCTCCAGGTCCTCCACGGCCTCCAGGTTGGCGGAGATGTCGTCGCGGATCGCGGTGTGCGGGCAGGCGCCCGTCTCCACGGCGGTGATCCGCTCGGGCGGCAGCACCGCCTCCCGGAGCAGAAACTCGGCGTCCTCGCGGGTGTAGATGTCGTTGGTGACGACAGCGAGGGACAGTTCGTCGCGCAGTACCCGGCAGAGCGCGGCGACGGTGGCGGTCTTGCCCGACCCGACGGGACCGCCGAGTCCGATGCGCAGGGCGCGACGGCTCCCGTCGGGGCGGTGGGCGTCGGCGCTGAGGGCGGCCGGGCCGTCGTGGGTGTGGTCGAGGTGCATGTGCGGCTCCTGTGGGACGTGGGGGCGTCCGCCGGGCCCGCCCGGTACGGGGCGGCGGAACGAAGAAGGGCGGGGCGGGCCGGGAGGCCTCAGGACGCGAACAGGCGTACCGGCCAGGTCGCGTGCCATTCGGCGCCGACCTCCAGCAGGGGCCCGGACGCGGCCGGCAGGGCGTCGACGCCGTCGTCGGCCACCCGCCGGGCCGCCGCCACGGCTCGGGCGGCGACGCCGTCCAGCTCCGGCGCCAGCCGGGCCAGTACTCCGGTCGCGTCGAACGGGTCGAGGCTGAGCAGACGTACGGTGGCGGTCGCCGGCCCGCTCACGCTCTCGTACGCCGCGCAGTACGCCGCGTCGTCCGGGCCGAGGCCGGCCGCCCGCGCGGCGACGCCGAGGACCACCGGCTGGTGCGCTCCCTTCGGGAACCGCCGTGCCAGTGCGTCGAGTTCATCGGACGGCCAGCTCGCCCGGGTGGCCCGCAGCAGCTGGCGCCCGAGCCGGCGGGCGGCTGCCCGCAGCGCGGGCGACGGGGTGCGGGCGTCCGCCGCGGCGTCCAACTCGGCGGGCTCCGCGCCGAGTACGGCGGCGGCCGCCAGCGCCGCCGCGACCAGTCCGGCGGTGTGCAGCCGGCCGCGGCAGAAGTCCTCCAGGCCCGCGGCGTCGGTGACGCGGCCCGCCCGGACGGCGGCCTCCGCCCCGCCGGAGTGCGCGTGCCCACCGGCGGGGAACCGGCCGTCGGCCAGGACGAGCAGTGCTGCCCTGGACATCAGAAGAGGAAGTAACGCTGGGCCATGGGCAGTTCGACGGCCGGGGTGGCCTCGACCAGTTCCCCGTCGATGCGCACGGCGAAACTGTCGGGGTCGATGCGGACGTCGGGCAGGGCGTCGTTCTCGCGCATGTCGGCCTTGGTGACCGCGCGGGTGGAGTCGATCGCCACGAACCGCTTGCCCAGCCCCAGCCGTTCCGGCAGCCCGTCCTCGATCGCGAGGTCGGCGACGAAGTTGACCGAATTGGCGGCTGGGGCCCGGCCGATCGCGCCGTACATCGGCCGGGGCAGGATGGGCTGCGGGGTCGGGATGGAGGCGTTGGCGTCGCCCATCTGCGCGTAGGCGATCTGCCCGCCCTTGAGCACGAGGAGCGGTTTCACCCCGAAGAACGCGGGCTCCCACAGGACCAGGTCGGCGAGCTTGCCGGTCTCCACGGAGCCGATCAGGGAACCGAGTCCCTGGGCGAGGGCGGGGTTGATCGTGTACTTGGCGACGTAGCGCCGGACGCGGTGGTTGTCGGCGTGTCCGTCACCCGGCAGCGCGCCCCGCCGCCGCTTCATGACGTGGGCCGTCTGCCAGGTGCGCAGGACGACCTCGCCCACCCGGCCCATGGCCTGGGAGTCGGAGGAGATGACCGAGATCGCGCCGAGGTCGTGGAGGATGTCCTCCGCGCCGATGGTGGAGGGACGGATCCGGGACTCGGCGAAGGCCAGGTCCTCGGGGACGGCCGGGTTGAGGTGGTGGCACACCATCAGCATGTCGAGGTGTTCCTCGGTCGTGTTGACGGTGAAGGGCCGCGTCGGGTTCGTGGAGCTGGGCAGGACGTTGGGCCGGGAGACGACCGTCATGATGTCCGGCGCGTGCCCGCCGCCGGCACCCTCGGTGTGGTACGAGTGGATGCCCCGGCCGGCGATCGCGGCGAGGGTGTCGCCGACGAACCCGGCCTCGTTCAGCGTGTCGGTGTGGATGGCGACCTGGATGCCGGTCCGGTCGGCGACGGTGAGCGCGGCGTCGATGACGGCCGGGGTGGAACCCCAGTCCTCGTGCAGCTTCAGGCCGACGGCGCCGCCACGGATCTGGGAGAGCATCGCGTCGTGGCTGACGGTGTTGCCCTTGCCGAGCAGGCCGACGTTGACCGGGTAGGCCTCCATCGCCTCCAGCATGCGGGCCAGGTGCCAGGGGCCGGGCGTCACGGTGGTCGCCTTGGAGCCCTCGGCGGGGCCGGTGCCGCCGCCGACCAGGGTGGTGATGCCGGAGGCCAGCGCCTCGTCGGCGACCTGGGGGCAGATGAAGTGGACGTGGGCGTCGATGGCACCGGCGGTGAGGATGCGGCCGTTGCCCGCGATGATCTCGGTCTCGGGGCCGATGACGAGGTCGGGGTGGACGCCGTCCATGGTGTCCGGGTTGCCGGCCTTGCCGAGGGCGGTGATCCGGCCGTCGCGGATGCCGATGTCGGCCTTGACGACGCCCCAGTGGTCGACGACGACGGCACCGGTGATCACGGTGTCGGGGGTGCCCTCGGCCCGGGTGGCGCGGGACTGGCCCATCGACTCGCGGATGACCTTGCCGCCGCCGAAGACCGCCTCGTCGCCGGAGCCGGCGGGGCCCCGGGAGCGGTCCTCCTCGATCTCGATCAGCAGGTCGGTGTCGGCGAGCCGGATGCGGTCGCCGGTGGTGGGGCCGAACAGGTCGGCGTAGGCGGCGCGGGAGATCTCAGCCATCGAGGGCGCCCCCGGTCTCGCCGCGCAGCCCCGGCACGATCCGGGCACCGGCCAGCGGGACGAGCCCGACCTCGACGGGGATGCCGGGCTCGAAGCGCACGGCGGTGCCGGCGGCGACGTCCAGCCGCCTGCCGCGCGCGGCGGCGCGGTCGAACTCCAGGCCGGGGTTGGCCTCGGCGAAGTGGTAGTGCGAGCCGACCTGGACCGGCCGGTCGGCGGCGTTGAGGACGGTCAGGCGGGTGACCTCGCGCCCCTCGTTGACGGCGACGGGGCCGTCCGCGAACAGGATCTCTCCGGGAATCATCGCGCCGCCCCTCAGAAGATCGGCTCGTGCACGGTGACGAGCTTGGTGCCGTCCGGGAAGGTGGCCTCGACCTGGACGTCGTGGACCATCTCGGCGACCCCGTCCATGACGTCGTCCCGGGTGAGGAGCTTGCGGCCGGAGGACATCAGCTCGGCGACGGTACGGCCGTCGCGGGCCCCCTCCAGGATGTGCGACGTGATGAGGGCGACCGCTTCCGGGTGGTTGAGCCGTAGCCCGCGCGCCCTGCGCTTCTCGGCCACGTCGGCCGCCACGTGGATCAGCAGCCTCTCTTGCTCGTGCGGGGTCAGTTGCACGTCCCACCTCACAGTCCTTGCTCCGGACCGTGCGGGGTCCGGTTGCCGCAGCCACCGCGACGGGGATAGGTGTAGCACACAGACAAATCCCCGGATCGTCGTCGAACCCGGGCAGAAAAACCCCTGGTGGCGTGGAGCGGCAGGCTAGAACGCCGGAGTTTCAACGACGTTAACCAGGCTTTGAGCGGCGCATGACCACGCGATGGGCTTCGCCATACCGGCTCGCGCGACGGCACGCCTCAGGACGTGCCCGGCCCCCGGTGCTCCGCCGCTATCCCGAAACGCCGCTGCTCGTGCCGGCCCGGCCCGGCCTCGTGCACCCGCGACACCGAGCTGACGATCTGCTCCTCGTCCGGCTCGTCGAGGGAGTCGAGGGAGTCCAGACGCTCCAGGTCGGCGGCCGAGACCAGGGCGACCAAGGGCTTGCCGTGCCGCGTCACGACGACACGCTCACCGCCGTACACGACCCGGTTGATCAGGTCGGCGAGTTCAGCCCTGGCTTGCGTCACCGGAATCTCGTAGGCCATACCACCAGCTTACGGGCAGCCCCCGCGGGACCGGCCGGCCCGGCGGCCGGAGCCGGCGCCGCGGGCCGACGCCGCGTCGGTGGCCGTGCATATCGATGCGCACTCCCGGTCTCTGTACGTCCTGTACATTTTTTACAGAGGGTGGACCGGAGTCGGTCCGCCGTGAGGAGGGGTGTGCCCATGTCCCGACCGTCAGCCCGCCACGTCCTGCCCGAGTTCACCGAACGCGGGTCGAGCGGCAGCCGCACGCTCGACCCGTACGCCAAGCTCTTCGAGTCCCGGATCGTCCTGCTCGGCACCCCGGTCGACGACGCGGCCGCGAGCGACGTGACGGCTCAGCTCATGTACCTCGAACACGCGGCCCCCGACCAGGACATCACGCTGTACATCAACTCGCCGGGCGGTCCGTTCCACGCCATGACCACGATCTACGACACCATGCGTTACATCAGCTGCGACGTGGCGACGTACTGCCTCGGACAGGCCTCCTCCACCGCCGCGGTGCTGCTCGCGGCCGGCGCCCCGGGCAAGCGGTGCGCGCTGCCCGGCGCGCGGATGCTGATCGAACAGCCCGCACTGCCCGAGCCGGTGCGCGGCCGGCCCAGCGACCTGCTCATCGAGGCCGGGGAGTTGACCCGGGTCCGCGCCCTGCTGGCGGAGATGCTCGTGCGGCACACGGGGCGCACGGCCGGGCAGGTCCACGACGACCTGCAGCGGGACCTCTTCCTGGACGCCCCCGGCGCCCTCGCCTACGGCCTGGTGGACCACATCGTGCCCAGCCGCCGGGAGGCGTCCGGCGTATCGGGGCCGAGGTGAGCGCCCCCGTGCCGCCGGACCTGCCGCCGCTGCCCGCGCTGACCCGCGCCGAGGGCGAGGTGATCGACCGTTACCTGGAGGCGGCCGACCTGCTGGGCCGGGTCAATCCGGCCCGGCACGGGGAGACGTACCGCGGGCTGCGCGCCGCGCAGGCCCTGGTGCGCAAGGCGGTGGAGCTGCGGGACGCGCTCGAGGTGATGCACCGGCGGGGCGAGACGGAGCTGCACGGGGGCACGCTGGCACGGGCGCTGCGCGTGCTGGACGGTGAGCGCCGTACCGCTCGCGTCACGCTCCCGCCGGACGCCGTCGGTTGAGGCGGACGACCGTCCGACCGGAGCGGCTCCCTGGCGACGCCTGGCGTCCGACCGGAGTCGAAACGGCCCGAACGACGTACGGCCGTCCGGTGGACATCCAGAATGATTTTCGGGCTTCCCGACTTGCGCGGCATACGGGTCGAGTGTCTCCCAGGAAGCGTTTAGCCCCAGGTCCGGGGCTACGAACGAGACCTGACGGCGACTCGAACAAGACGATGTCCACCCGAACGGGTGAGTGGTGAGTAACACCACAAATCCCCGATTCCGTTGGGATTTTCGGACAGGAGTAGGTCAAGATCCCTGTCTGACGACAAGCCCCCGCCACCGCGGCGGGGCGATCCGGGCGGACGCCGAGTCCTGCCGCCGCCCGGATGACCGGTCGACAGGAGTGGATCGGCAGGAGTGGAGGACCCAGGCAAGACGGGTCGCCGGAACACGTGTTCGTCTGCTCGACGCAGGCGGACGGGGTTCCGAGCAGCCCTTGGGGTGAAGCCGTGGCGACACGGCCGGGCAACTTCGCCAGCCCGAATCCGACAGGTCATCCTTCACAGGCGGCTGACGAAGGGTTGCGCATGACTGCGCTCAATCGTGTCCCGTCGCTGATGGCCCGAGCCGGCACGGCCTCGGCCCTCACCCTCGCCGCCGTGGGCGGCTCGATCGCGGTACCCGGCCTCGCCACCGACGCGTCCGCCGCGACGATGGCGTCGAAGGCACTCAAGGTCGCGGCCTCCAAGAAGGGTGCACCGTACAAGTGGGGCGCCACGGGCCCGCGCAGGTTCGACTGCTCGGGACTGACCCTCTACTCCTTCAAGAAGGTGGGCAAGAAGCTGCCGCGCACCGCCGCGCAGCAGTACAACAAGACCCACCACATCTCCGCCCACAGCCGCAAGGCGGGCGACCTCGTGTTCTTCCACTCGGGTTCCAGCGTGTACCACGTGGGCATCTACGCGGGCCACGGCAAGATCTGGCACGCCCCGAAGACCGGTGACGTGGTGCGGCTCCAGAAGATCTGGACCAGGAGCGTCTGGTACGGCCGGGTCAGCTGACGCGCCGTACGGGGGCCGGGGCGGCGGCGCCGGCCCAGGGCGGCCCGGCCGCGGGCGGCGGGCCCCGCGCGCCGTGATGCCGCCCCACGGCCCGTCCGCGCCCCGCGGGCGGGCCACGGCGTCGTACGGCCCCCGCACCGAGCCGGACGGGCGGTGGCGGGGCTCAGGGCTGTTGCGGTCCGGCCGCCGGTAACGGGGCGGCCGGGACCGTCCAGGGAAGCTCGATGCACACCGTCTTGCCGCCCTCGCGGGTGGGGCGGACGCGGAATCTGCCTCCGTGCTCCGCGGTGAGCCAGCGGATGATGACCATGCCGCGCCCGTTGTCCTGCTGGACGGCGGCGGGCAGCCGCTTCGGGAAACACGGATGGCTGTCCGTGACGCCGATGCGCAGGTGCTCGTCCCGGTCCAGGGCGATGGCCACCGTGAAGGTGGGCGACTGGCCGAGGGTGTGCTGCACGGCGTTGGTGGCCAGCTCCGAGACGATGAGCCGGACGGTGTCGGCCGTTTCGGTGTCCGACGGCAGGCCCCACTCCGCGAGGGTGCCCACGACGTAGGAGCGGGCGGCGGAGACCGAGGCGGGATCGCTCGGCAGAGTGACGGATGCTTCCAGGTGGTCTGCCATGGCGACGTCGTCCCTTTCCCGCGGGATCGCGGTCCGACATACAGCGAATGCTTCGAGTACGGTCCCGGAACTGGTGCTTGTTCGCCAGACTGCCATCAACGGGTCGGTCAGGGGGAGCGATCCACCGGGATATGCATATATCTGTCGCTCGAAGCGGTGAACTCTGCACTGCGAAACCGTATGTGGGCGGCCCGGAAGGAGTAAGGAGAGGCCCATGCAGAACGGTCCGGCAGTGCGCCGCCGCAAACTGGGCGCCGAACTGCGCAGGCTGCGTACCGGTGCCGGCTTCACGAGCGGTGAGGTCGCCCGGCTCGTCGGCTGGCACCAGTCGAAAGTGAGCCGTATCGAGACCGGCGCCAGCGGTGTGAAACCGGCCGATCTCCGATTGCTGCTGGACGCCTACGGGGTGCTGGACGGGCACCTGCGCGAGTTGCTGCTGATGCTGGCGGGGTCGCAGGACGCGGGCGACCGGCACCGCTGGTGGCACACGTACCGGGGTGAACTGCCGCCCACTTACCGGGACTTCATCAGCCTGGAGTCGCAGGCGAGCGCCATGCGCACCCTGGAGACCACGGTCGTGCCCGGTCTGCTCCAGACGTCCGAGTACGCCCGCGCGGTGACCCGGGCGGCCGTGAAGGACCTGGACGAGGACCGCCTGGACACCCTGGTGGAGGTACGTCTGGCCCGGCAGGACGTGCTGCGCGCGGACCCGCCGCCGACACTGAGCGCCGTGCTGGACGAGGCGGTGCTGCGCCGCGAGGTCGGCGGCCCCGAGGTGATGGCCCGTCAACTGGATCGGCTGTTGGAGGCCGCCTCGCTGCCGCAGGTGAGGCTCCAGATCCTGCCCTTCTCGGCCGGAGCGCATATCGGCCTGACGGGGCCTTTCGTTATCTTCTCATTTCCGAGCACTTCTGATCTGGATGTCGTCGTTCTCGACCAGTTGACGAGTAGCCTCTACCTGGAACGGAAAGAAGACCTGGTGGCCTACACCGAGGCCTTCCACACCCTCCAGTTCCACGCCCTTTCCCCCGACGACTCGTTGGACTACATCGCCGCAATAGGTGACGGCGCGTAAGGAGGCACCATGCCCGCACCTCCCCGGAACGTCCCCGCCAGTACCGACCTGCACGACGTGCGCTGGCTGCGCAGCAGCTACAGCACCGGAGCCAACAACTGCGTGGAGACCGCCCGGCCGCGCTCCGGCCCCGGGGCCGGACTCCTCGCCGTGCGCGACTCGAAGAACCCGGCCGGACCGGCGCTGCTCTTCTCCGCCGGCAGTTGGACCGGGTTCCTCGGCGCCGTCTGACCGGAACCGGTCACTTCCGCATCGTTCGCCGGCGGCACACGGCCGTGTCACGCCGACTCATGGTCGCGTCTCGCCGATCACTCGTACAGCGCGTTCGATCTCGGCCCCGGACAGGTCCGCGCGGGCGGTCAGTCTCAGCCGTGAGATGCCGTCGGGCACGGAGGGAGGACGGAAACAGCCCACGGACAGACCCGCCGTACGGCAGTCGGCCGCCCAGCGCACCGCCTGCTCCGGGGACGGGGCCCGCACGGAGACCACCGCGGCGTCCGGACGCACCGCCTCCAGGCCCGCGGCGGTCAGCCGCGCGTGCAGGTCCGCGGCCACCTCGCGGGCCCGCGCCGCCCGTCGCGGCTCGCGCTCCAGCAGCCGCAGCGCGGCCAGCGCGGCGCCGGCCGCCGCCGGTGCCAGACCGGTGTCGAAGATGAACGTACGGGCCGCGTTGACCAGGTGGTCGATCACCCGGGCCGGGCCCAGCACCACCCCGCCCTGGCTGCCCAGCGACTTGGACAGGGTCGCCGTGACGACCACGTCACCGGCGCCGGCGAGCCCGGCCGCGTGCGCCGCGCCCCGGCCGCCGTCACCCAGTACACCGAGCCCGTGGGCGTCGTCCACGACCAGCCCGGCGCCGTGCTCCCGGCACGCGGCGGCCAGCGCGGCCAGCGGCGCCCGGTCCCCGTCGACCGAGAACACCGTGTCGGAGACGACGATCGCCGCTCCCCGGTGCGTGCCGAGCGCCTTGCGCACGGACTCCGGGTCGGCGTGCCCGACGACCTGGGTGGTGCCTCGCGCGAGCCGGCAGCCGTCGATGAGGGAGGCGTGGTTGCCCGCGTCGGAGACGATCAGCGAGCCGTGCGGGCCGAGGGCGGTGACCGCGGCCAGGTTCGCCGCGTAGCCGGAGGAGAAGACCAGGGCCGCCTCGAACCCGCAGAACGCGGCCAGCGCCGACTCCAGCTCGGTGTGCAGCTCGGTGGTGCCGGTCACCAGCCGGGACCCGGTGGAGCCGCCGCCCCACGTCCGGGCGGCCCGCGCCGCCGCCCCGGTGACCTCCGGATGGCGGGCCAGACCCAGGTAGTCGTTGCTCGCCAGGTCCAGCAGCGGGGAGTCGGCGGGACGCGGACGCAGGGTGCGGACGAGCCCCGCGCGGCGGCGCGCCCCGGCCTGCTCGTCGATCCAGCCGAACGCCATGGGTCCTCCGTGCTTTTGTAGGTAGCGGACAGACCTTAGCGGCACGACCGGTCGCCCGGTGTGTGGCGATACCCACACGGTGAACCGCCTCCGTTGTACGAACTCTCCTTGGCCCCGAGCGGTCCCGTAGGACAGGATCGGGCCTCATGGACCTGCTGAACACGCTGGTGGACAAGGGGCTTCGGCGCGAGCTGCCGACCCGCGAGGAAGCACTCGCCGTACTGGCCACCTCCGACGACGACCTGCTCGATGTGGTGGCCGCGGCCGGCAAGGTGCGCCGGCACTGGTTCGGGCGACGGGTGAAACTCAACTATCTGGTGAACCTCAAGTCGGGCCTGTGCCCGGAGGACTGCTCCTACTGCTCCCAGCGGCTCGGTTCCGAGGCCGGCATCCTGAAGTACACCTGGCTGAAGCCGGACCAGGCCTCGCAGGCCGCCGCCGCGGGCCTCGCGGGCGGCGCCAAGCGGGTCTGCCTGGTGGCCAGCGGCCGCGGCCCGACGGACCGGGACGTGGACCGCGTCTCGGACACCATCAAGGCGATCAAGGAGCGGAACGAGGACGTCGAGGTGTGCGCCTGCCTCGGTCTGCTCTCCGACGGGCAGGCCGAGCGGCTGCGCGAGGCCGGCGCGGACGCCTACAACCACAACCTGAACACCTCCGAGTCAACCTACGGCGACATCACCACCACCCACACGTACGCCGACCGGGTGGAAACGGTGCGGAAGGCGCACGCCGCCGGACTGTCCGCCTGTTCGGGCCTCATCGCGGGCATGGGCGAGAGCGACGAGGACCTCGTCGACGTCGTCTTCTCGCTGCGCGAGCTGGACCCCGACTCCGTTCCGGTGAACTTCCTCATCCCGTTCGAGGGCACCCCGCTGGCCAAGGAGTGGAACCTCACCCCGCAGCGCTGCCTGCGCATCCTCGCGATGGTCCGGTTCGTCTGCCCGGACGTGGAGGTCCGCATCGCGGGCGGCCGCGAGGTGCACCTGCGCACGATGCAGCCGCTCGCGCTGCACCTGGCCAACTCCATCTTCCTCGGCGACTACCTCACCAGTGAGGGCCAGGCCGGCAAGGCCGACCTGGACATGATCGCGGACGCCGGCTTCGAGGTGGAGGGCGCCGGCGAGGTGACGCTGCCGGAGCACCGGACGGACGCCGGGGGCTGCCACGACGGCGGCGGGAGCTGCCACGACGGCGGCGCGTGCGCCCCGGCCGCGGCCGCCGCCCCGGCGGCGGGAGAGGCGCGGACCGACCTCGTGGCCGTCCGCCGCCGGGGCGCCGGGACGGACCTCGCGCCCAATGCCTGACCTCGGCGTGGCGGAACTGCTGGAGCTGGACCGGCGGCACGTGTGGCATCCCTACGGACCGATGCCCGGACGTACCGAGCCGCTCGTGGTGGAGGCCGCGAGCGGGGTCCGGCTGCGGCTGGCCGACGGCTCCGGGGAACTGGTCGACGGCATGTCGTCCTGGTGGTCGGCCATCCACGGCTACAACCACCCGGTGCTCAACGAGGCCGCGCGCGAACAGCTCGGGCGGATGAGCCACGTCATGTTCGGCGGGCTCACCCACGAGCCCGCCGTCCGGCTGGCGAAGCTCCTCGTCGACATCTCGCCGGACGGCCTGGAGCACGTGTTCCTGGCCGACTCGGGGTCCGTGTCGGTCGAGGTCGCGGTCAAGATGTGCCTCCAGTACTGGCGTTCGCTCGGCCGGCCCGGCAAACAGCGCCTGCTGACCTGGCGGGGCGGCTACCACGGGGACACCTGGCAGCCGATGTCGGTGTGCGACCCCGAGGGCGGGATGCACGAGCTGTGGAGCGGCGTGCTCCCCCGTCAGGTGTTCGCCGACGCGCCGCCCGCGGAGTACGACGATGCGTACGCGGAGGGGCTGCGCGAGCTGATCGCCGAGCACGCGGACGAACTGGCCGCGGTGATAGTGGAACCGGTGGTGCAGGGCGCGGGCGGGATGCGTTTCCACTCCCCCGCCTACCTGCGGGTGCTGCGCGAGGCGTGCGACGCGCACGACGTCCTGCTCGTGTTCGACGAGATCGCCACCGGGTTCGGGCGCACGGGCGCGCTGTTCGCGGCCGGCCACGCAGGCGTCAGCCCGGACGTGATGTGCGTCGGCAAGGCGTTGACCGGCGGCTACCTGACGATGGCGGCCACCTTGTGCACCGCGCGGGTCGCCGACGGCATCTCGCGCGGCGAGGTGCCGGTGCTCGCGCACGGCCCGACGTTCATGGGCAACCCGCTGGCCGCGGCCGTCGCCTGCGCCTCGATCGAACTGCTCCAGCGGCAGGACTGGCTGTCGGAGGTCCGGCGGATCGAGGCGGGTCTGCGGGCCGGCCTGGCGCCGGCGCGCGAGCTGCCCGGGGTGCGCGAGGTGCGCGTCCTCGGGGCCATCGGCGTCGTCCAGCTCGACCACGAGGTCGACATGCGGGCCGCGACGGACGCCGCCGTGCGGGAGGGCGTGTGGCTGCGCCCCTTCCGCGACCTGGTCTACACGATGCCGCCGTACGTCACCTCGGACGAGGACGTGGCACGGATCGCGCGCGCGGTGTGCGCCGCGGCACGGGAGGGTTGAGATGCCGGTACTGGTGATCACGGGAACGGGCACGGAGGTCGGCAAGACCGTCACCACCGCCGCCGTCGCCGCCGCGGCGCTCGCGGCCGGGCGTTCGGTGGCCGTGCTGAAGGCCGCCCAGACGGGGGTAGGGCCGGACGAGCGCGGGGACGCCGACGAGGTCGCCCGGCTCGCCGGTCCCGTCACGGCCGCCGAGACGGCCCGCTACCCCGACCCGTTGGCGCCGGGCACGGCGGCCCGGCGGGCCGGGAGGGCGCCGGTGCATCCGCACGAGGTCGCCGAGCGGGCCGCCAAGCTGGCCACCGAGCACGACCTGGTGCTGGTCGAGGGGGCGGGCGGGCTGCTCGTCCGGTTCGACGCGGCCGGCGGCACCCTCGCCGACGCCGCCCGGCTGCTGGGCGCGCCGGTGCTCATCGTGGCGCAGGCCGGGCTCGGCACGCTCAACGCGACGGAGCTGACGGTGCGCGAGCTGCGGCGCCGGGAACTGGAACCGCTCGGCGTGGTGATCGGCAGTTGGCCGGACTCCCCCGACCTGGCCACCCGCTGCAACGTGGCCGACCTGCCCGAGGTGGCCGACGCCCCGCTCCTGGGCGCCCTGCCCGCCGGGGCCGGTTCGCTGCCGCCCGCCGGGTTCCGCGCCGCGGCACCGGCCTGGCTCGCCCCCCGGCTGGACGGCACGTGGGACGCGGAGGCGTTCCGGATCCGCGAGGCCCCGTGACGGAACGCCCGGCGAGTCCCGGGGGCGCTCCGCATGGGGCCGCTCCGCGTGGGCGCGCTCCGCGTGGGCGCGCTCCGCGTGGGCGCGCTCCGCGTGGGCGCGCTCCGCGTGGGCGCGCTCCGCGTGGGCGCGCTCCGCGTGGGGGGGCGCTCCGCGTGGGGGCCGCTCCGTCGGCCGCCGAGCGGCGCGTGCTCGCCCGGCGGCCCCGGTGCGCACGGACCACCGGGCAGGGTGGCGCCGTATCCGGACGGCGGGGCCTGCCGGTCGGCGATCCGCCCCCGGCCACGGGTCCGTCCCGCGGGCGGTCAGGCGCTCCACCGGCGTGAGTGGGCGCTCCGCGTGGGGGCCGCTCCGTCCGCGCCGAGCAGCGCGCGCTGGCCCGGCGGCCCTGGTGCGCATCGGCCACCGGGCAGGGCGGCGCCGCACCCGCCCGGGGGGCCTGCCGGTCGGCGGTCCGCCCCCGGCCACGGGTCCCTCCCTGGGGCGGTCAGGCGCTCCACCGACGTAGCCGGCGGGCGATGTCGTCGATGCTCGCGGTGCCGTCCTTGACCAGGCGGGCGAGGTCCCTGACCTGTTCGGGTGTGGTGACGACCTTGACCCCGCTGGCCACCAGGTAGCCGTAGGCGACCGCCGAGGCGAACAGGGCGTTGGACCGCTCCAGGGCCGGGACATGGATGAGCAGCTGGAGGAGCGCCGCGGCCCGCGCGTACGGGGAGTCGTACACCGGTACGCCGAATATCTCGGCCCGGTGTCGGGCGACGGCTGCGACGAGGGCGCCCCAGTCGGTGACCTGGGGGTCTCCCGGGGTCTGCCGTTCGGCGAGCATGAGGAGCCAGGCCAGGTCGATGCGGAGATCGTTCAAGGGACCGGGTTCAGGGCCGGTCGCGGTCTTCGCGGGGCTCGGGCTCGGCACCCCGTGGCCCGGCGCACTCCTCGGCGAACGCGGACTCGTACTGCTTCATGAAGTCGGCGGCGGCCTCCACGAACGTACGGCCGGGCTCCCCGGTGTCCTGCCTGACCAGTTCCTCGATGTAGCGGTTGACGCTCATGCCGCGGGCCAGGGCGCGCTCGCGGGCCGCGCGGGCGGTGCCCTCGTCCACGCGCACGTTCAGCTGGGTCTTCGCCATTCCTCGACGCTAGCGGCGCTGCGCTAGCGGCGGCAAGGGGCGCACGGAAGCGCTGCGCCGTCCCGGCGGGTCCCTTACGCTCGCCCGGAACGGACGGTTCGGCGACCGGGAGGCGCTCGTGTCGACACCTGCTGCGCAGCACGCCCCGGACGGCGGGGTCGCGGCCCGCGCCCGGGGCCTGACGAAGGCGTACGGTTCCGGCGAGACGGCGGTGCTCGCCCTGGACGCGGTGGACGTGGACATCGCGCGGGGCCGCTTCACCGCCGTGATGGGCCCGTCGGGGTCGGGGAAGTCCACGCTGATGCACTGCCTGGCCGGCCTCGACACCGTCTCGGCCGGCCGGGTGTGGCTCGGTGCCACCGAGATCACCGGGCTGAGGGAACGGGAGCTGACCCGGCTGCGGCGGGACCGGATCGGGTTCATGTTCCAGTCGTTCAACCTCATCCCCACGCTGACCGCCGCCGAGAACATCACCCTGCCGATGGACATCGCGGGCCGGAAGCCCGACGCGCGGTGGCTGGACCAGGTCATCGACACCCTCGGACTACGGGACCGCCTCACCCACCGGCCGGCGCAACTGTCGGGCGGTCAGCAGCAGCGGGTCGCGTGCGCGCGAGCGCTGGCCTCCCGCCCCGAGCTGATCTTCGCCGACGAACCGACCGGCAACCTGGACTCGCAGGCCGGCCGGGAGGTCCTGGGCTTCCTGCGGGGCGCCGTGGACGACCTCGGGCAGACGGTGGTCATGGTCACCCACGACCCGAGCGCCGCCGCCCGCTCCGATCTCGTGCTCTTCCTCGCCGACGGGCGGATCGTGGACCGGACCGCGCACCCGACGGCGGAGAACGTCCTGGAGCGGATGCGCGTGCTGTCCACGGGAGGTCCGCGGGCCGCCGACCCCTGCGGGACCGGGAGCCCGTCCGGCGGCACGGCCGCGGAGGGCTGACCGGTGCTCAGGGCGACCCTGCGGAGCTTCCTCGCGCACAAGGGGCGGCTGGCGCTGTCGGCGCTGGCCGTCGTGCTGTCGGTGGCGTTCGTCGCCGGCAGCCTGATCTTCTCCGACACCGTCACCCGCACGTTCGACCGGCTGTTCGCCTCCACCGCCGCGGACGTGACGGTCCAGCCGCGCGGGGACCTGCGCTCGGCGCGGGAGAGCGGCGCCGTGCAGACGGTGCCGGCCGCGCTGAGGGACCGGGTGGCGGGGGTCCCCGGTGTCGCGGCGGCCCGCGCCGACGTGTCGGTGCGGAACGTGGTGGTGGTTGACCGCCACGACAAGCCCGTCGGCCCGACCACCGGCGCTCCCACCGTCGCCGGTGCCTGGTACGCGATCCCCCGCAGCCCGGTGCGGCTGACCTCCGGCCACGCGCCGCACGGTGCCGGTGAGGCGCTGCTGGACGCGGACACGGCGGGCCGGCGGCACGTGCGGATCGGGGACACCCTGACGGTGCAGGCGCAGCCGGGCACCTTCCGGGTGCGGGTCGTCGGCATCGCCGCCTTCACCACCACCAACCCGGGCGCGGCGCGGCTCTACCTCGACCCGGCGGTGGCCGGCCGGGAACTGCTCGGCTCGTCCGCCCGGGCGACCGGCATCTCGGTGGACGCGGCCGCCGGGGTCCCCGACGCCGAACTCGCACGGCGTGTCGGCACGGTGATCGACACCCGGACGTACGCCCTGCGGACCGCCGGTGAGCAGGCCAGGTCGGCCGCGGCGGACCTCGGCACCTTCCTCGACGTGATCAAGTACGTGATGCTGGGCTTCGCCGGTGTCGCCCTGCTCGTCGGCGTGTTCCTCATCGTCAACACGTTCTCCATGCTGATCGCGCAGCGCACCCGCGAGCTGGGCCTGCTCCGGGCGCTGGGCGCGGACCGGCGGCAGGTGCGGCGCTCGGTGCTCACCGAGGCACTGCTGCTGGGGCTGTTCGGCTCGACGCTCGGTCTCGCCGCCGGGATCGGGCTGGCGTTCGGACTGTTCCGGCTGATCAGCGCGGTCGGGATGAACCTGCGGGGCACCGAGATGGTGATCGGCTGGGGTACGCCGGTCGCCGCCTACGGGGTGGGGCTCGGCGTGACCTTCGTGGCCGCCTACCTGCCGGCCCGGCGCGCCGCGGCCGTCTCGCCGATGGCGGCGCTCGCGGACGCGGAGGTCGCCGGCGCGGGCAGGCCGCTGCGGAGCCGGGCGGTCGCCGGGGCGGTGACCGGGGCGGCCGGCGCGGCGGCGCTGGCCGGGTGCGCGGTGGCCACGCGGACCGCGCAGGCGGCCGCGCTGCTGGGGCTCGGTGTCGTACTGACGCTCGTCGCCACGGTGGTCGCCGGGCCGCTGCTGGTGCGGCCGGTGATCCGGGTGCTGGGCGGGGCCTTCCCCGCGCTGTTCGGCCCGGTCGGCCGGATGAGCCAGCGCAACGCCCTGCGCAATCCGCGCCGCACGGGTGCCACCGCCGCGGCCCTGATGGTGGGCCTGGCCCTGGTCGGCGGCATGTCGGTGGCGAGCGCCTCGATGTCGGCGTCGTTCGACCGGCAGATCGACCGCACCCTGGGCGCGGACTTCGTGGTCCAGGGCTCCGGCTTCACGCCGTTCACCGGGGCGGTCCGGGACCGGGTGGCCGCCGCCCCCGGGGCCGGGCTGGTGGTGGTCCAGCGGCTCGCGCCCGTCGCCGTAGGGCTGCCGGACGGCGGGCGGGTGCGGACGAACGCCGCCGCGTACGGCCCCGGCCTGGACGACGTCGTGCACCTCACGTACGCGCGGGGCGGTACGGCGGCGGCCCTGGCCGACGGGCACCTCGCCATGGACGCCGACTACGCCCGGGACCACGGTGTGCGGACCGGGACCGTGCTGCCGGTGGAGTTCCCCGGCGGCCGGCGGGCGGAGCTGACCGTCGGCGCGCTGACCGACCAGCAGTCGGCCGAGTCCTTCGGTACCGAGGGCGGCGTCTTCCTCGGCCTCGGGACCCTGCGGAGGTACGTGCCGAACGGGCAGGACGCGGCGCTCTACGTGAACGCGGCCCCCGGCACGACGGCGACGGACCTGCGGCCCCGGCTGGAACGGGTGCTCAAGCCGTTCCCGCAGGTACAGGTGCGCGACCAGGCCGACTACAAGGACCTGGTCCACAACCAGATCGCCGTCCTGCTGTACCTGGTGTACGCGCTGCTGGGGCTCGCGATCGTCATCGCCGTGCTCGGTGTGGTGAACACGCTCGCCCTGTCGGTGGTGGAGCGGACCCGGGAGATCGGGCTGTTGCGGGCGATCGGGCTGGGCCGGCGGCAGCTGCGCCGGATGATCCGGCTGGAGTCGGTGGTCATCGCGGTGTTCGGAGCGGTGCTCGGGCTCGGGCTCGGGCTGGTGTGGGGTGTGTGCATGCAGCAGGTGCTGGCACTGCGCGGGCTGACGGCGCTGGCGATCCCCTGGGGCACGATCGTCGCGGTGGTGGTCGGCTCGGCGGTGGTGGGTGTCGTGGCGGCCCTGCTGCCGGCGCTGCGGGCGTCGCGGATGAACGTACTGGCGGCGATCGCCCACGAATGACCCCGCGGGCCGGGGCACTGGCACCGGCCGCGCGGCGGAAGCAGTCCGCATGATGGAAACTTCGGTCCCGGGCGGACGGCGGCACCCACGATGACCGGATGAACGAACCTTCCGTACGCGCCGCCCTGCCCGACGACCTCGACTCCGTCCTGGCCTTCTGGAGGACGGCCGCCGAGGGGACGAGCATCAGCGACGACCGCGCCGGTGTGGAGCGGCTGCTCGGCCGCGACCCCGGAGCGCTCCTCCTCGCCGAGCGGGACGGAGAGCTGGTCGGCACGGTGATCGCCGGCTTCGACGGCTGGCGGTGCCATCTGTACCGGCTCGCGGTGCACCCGGGATGGCGACGGCGGGGCATCGGCTCGGCGCTGCTGGCCGCCGCCGAGGAGCGCTTCGCGCGGCTCGGGGGCCGCCGCGCGGACGCCATGGTGCTGGTCCGCAACGAGACCGCCCACCACGCCTGGCGGGCCGCGGGATACGGGTCGCAGGAGCAGTGGCGGCGCTGGGTGAAGCCGCTGGCCGAACGGGACGAGGGACCCCGGTGAGGCCGGTCCCCCGCCGACACCGGACGATTTTTGCCCATCCTTTACCCTTGTGGGAGCACTCGGCCCTACATGAAAGGTTGTGAGCCTCCGCCCATGGGCGAGCCTCCCCGTGCGCGACACCGCGCGTCCCTCCCTGCCCTGTCCGACCATGGGACGGGGGTGACCCGATGACCGAAGTGCTCCTCCTCCTGGTCGCGATCCTGCTGTCGGTCGCCTGCGGCGCCTTCGTGGCGGCGGAGTTCTCGCTGACCACGGTCGAACGGGGCGAGCTGGAGCGTGCCGCCGGGCGGGGCGAGCGTGGTGCCGCGGGCGCCCTGAAGGCCGTACGGAACCTGACCTTCCAGCTCTCCGGCGCCCAGCTGGGCATCACCGTCACCAACCTGGTGGTCGGCATGCTCGCCGAACCGTCGATCGCGAAACTGCTCGCCGGGCCGTTCCGGGCGATGGGCCTGTCCGCCGGCGCGGCGAGTTCCGCGGCGCTGGTGCTCGGCACGGCCCTGTCCACGGTGTTCCTGATGGTCGTCGGCGAGCTGGTGCCGAAGAACTGGGCGATCTCCTCCCCGCTGGCCGTGGCCCTGCGCGTGGGGAACGCGCAGCGCATGTTCAGCGCGGCCTTCCGGCCCTTCATCACCCACCTCAACAACGCCGCCAACCGGCTCGTACGGCGCTTCGGCGTCGAGCCCGCCGAGGAGCTGGCCTCCGCGCGCGGGCCGCAGGAGCTGGCCGCCCTCGCCCGGCACTCCGCGAAGGAGGGCTTCCTGGAGGCGGACACGGCCGAGCTGTTCGTCCGCACCCTGAACCTGGCCGACCTGACCGCGGAGAACGTGATGACGCCGCGCGTCCAGGTCGTCGCCCTGGACCTCCAGGCCACCTGCGAGGACGTGGCGAACGCGACCCGGGCCACCGGCCTGTCCCGGTTCCCGGTCTACCGCGGCGGCCTGGACTCCGTCGTCGGCACCGCCCACATCAAGGACGTCCTCGCCGTCCCCGCGGACCAGCGGCGCCACCGCACGGTCGGCCAGGTGATGCGCGAGCCGCTGCTGGTCCCCGAGTCCCTCACCGTCGACCGGCTGCTGGACCGGCTCGGCGGCCGGCGCACCATGGCCGTCGTCATCGACGAGTACGGCGGCACGGCCGGTGTGGCGACGCTGGAGGACATCGTCGAGGAGGTCGTCGGCGAGGTACGGGACGAACACGACCCGCACGAGACGTCCGGTCTCGCCCCCGCGGGCACCGACGACGAGGGCCGGGCCCTGTACCTGGTCGACGGCGCCGCCCGCGCCGACCAGCTCGCGCGCGTCGGACTGCGGCTGCCGGAAGGACCGTACGAGACGCTGGCCGGCCTGGTCGCCACCGAGCTGGGCCGGATACCCGCCGCGGGCGACAGCGTGCACGTCGCCGGCTGGCGGCTGGACGTGGCCGACGCCTCCGGCCGGCGGGCCGCCCGGGTGCTGCTGCACGCGCCCCTGGACGACGAGTGGACCGAGCCCGGCGGCGGATCCGGCACACGGGCCGGCGCACGCCTGGACGACAGGCCGGAGGGGACCCGATGACCGCCCTACAGCTCCTGATCGGCCTGGCGACCCTCGTCGTCAACGCCTTCTTCGTCGGCGCCGAGTTCGCGCTCATCTCGGTGCGCCGCTCACAGGTCGAGCCGCTGGCCCAGGAGGGCGACCGCCGGGCGCGGAGCGTGCTGTGGGGACTGGAGCACGTGTCGGCCCTGCTGGCCGCCACCCAGCTCGGCATCACGCTGTGCACGCTGGTGCTGGGCGTGGTCGCCGAGCCGGCGATCGCGCACCTGCTGGAGCCGGTGTTCCACGCCGTCGGCGTGCCGACCGGCGTCGGACACGCCGTGTCCTTCGTGATCGCGCTGTCCCTGGCGACCTACCTGCACATGCTGCTCGGCGAGATGGTCCCCAAGAACATCGCCCTCGCCGAACCGGTGCGCAGCGCGCTGGCCCTCGGCCCTCCCCTGGTCGCGCTGTCCCGGGCGCTCCGGCCGGTGATCTTCACCGTCAACACCTTCGCCAACGGTCTGCTGAAGCTGCTCCGGGTGGAGGCGAAGGGCGAGGTCGCGGCGACCTTCACCGACTCCGAACTGGCGGAGATCGTCAAGGACGCCAGCGAGGCGGGCCTGATCGACGACCGGGCGCAGGAACGGCTGCACGACGCCCTGGAGCTGGGCAGCCGCCCGGTACGGGACGTCGTCGTACCGCTGGCACGGGTCGTCTACGCGCGTGTGGGCGTCACCCCGGAGCAGTTGGAACGGCTGTCCGCCGAGTCGGGCTTCTCCCGCTTCCCGGTGGTCGACGCGGGCCGCCGGATCGTGGGCTACCTGCACGTGAAGGACGCCCTGGACGCGACACCACGGGACCTGCCGTTCGGGCTGGGCGACATGCGGTCCATCGCGCGCGTACGGGAGCGGACGCCGCTCGACGACGTGCTCACCGCGATGCGGCGCAGCCGTACGCACGTCGCCGCCGTGCTCGGCGACGACGGCCGGCTGGCCGGACTCGTGACCATGGAGGACGTACTGCGCCAACTCTTCGGCCAACCGGCCCAGACCTGACCCCACCCGCGCCTACCGGTGGACGTGGTCGGTCGGTGGACGCGGTCGGTCGGTGGACGCGGTCGGTCGGTGGACGCGGTCGGTCGGTGGACGCGGTCGGTCCAGGGGGCCGGGCGGCCGACGGGTGCGCTGGGGCCACCGCAGGGACCGTGGTGGTACGGGTGTGCTGAGGCCGCTCCGGGGACCGTGGGGCCGCCCGCTCGGTGGACGCGGGTGACCGCACGGGCCGGCGCGGGGCGTCCGACGGGTGGGGCGACCTGGGTGCCTGGGCTGGCTGACCGGGGCCCGGGGGCGCGGTGATCCCACCGGCCGGTGGACGGGGGCGACCACCATCTCGGCCGGGACCGGAGGCCGGCGCGCCGAGCGGCCCCTGGGCCCGATGCCTCAACCCGCCGGTCGGACGGAACCGCCCGTGACCGTGAGGTCGGCCGACCGGCGAGCAGAGGCATCCACCGGGACCGGCACGGAGCGGCCCACCGGCGGGCGGTGCCGTCCCGGAGCACGAAGCGGGCCGCCCGACCGGGACCCGAAGGCTGTAGCGAGCCCACCGGCCGAGGCCGTTGGGCGAACGGGGTGGCCCGGGGACGGGGAGCCGACCGACCGGGTGCCGACCGACCGTGGACAAGGCTGCCCGCGCTGAGTGGCGCGGGTCGACCGACCGGCGAACTGGGTCGTCCGAAGGGCGATGGTGGGGCGGATGGGAGTGCCCGTAGGGGGCGGCGCCGGGCCGCCCCAGGTGGAAGAGATGGGCCGACCGACCGGCAGGTATGGGCGCGGGATAGCATCTCTGTCGCCATGCAGACGAATCCCACTCCTCCCCACTACACCAGCCTGGTCGCCGTCGGTGACTCGTTCACCGAGGGCATGTCGGACCTGTTGCCCGACGGCTCCTACCGGGGCTGGGCCGACCTGCTCGCCGCGCGGATGGCCGCCCACACCCCGGGGTTCCGGTACGCCAACCTCGCCGTGCGCGGGAAACTGATCAAGCAGATCGTCGACGAGCAGGTACCGGCGGCCGTGGCCATGAGGCCGGACGTCATCACCCTGGTCGGCGGGCTCAACGACACCCTGCGCCCCAAGTGCGACATGAACCGGGTCCGGGACCTGCTCACCGAGGCCGTGGAGCGACTGGCGCCCGCCTGCGAGCAACTGGTGCTGATGCGCAGCCCCGGCCGCCGTGGCCCGGTGCTGGAACGGTTCCGCCCGCGCATGGAGGAGCTGTTCGCCTACGTGGAGGAGCTGGGGGACAAGCACGGCGCCGTGGTGGTCGACCTGTACGGGGCACCCGCGCTGGCCGACCCCCGGATGTGGGACGTGGACCGGCTGCACCTGACGGCGGAGGGCCACCGCCGGGTCGCCGAGGCGGTGTGGCAGACGCTCGGCCACGAGGCCGAGGACGCCGAGTGGCACGTCCCGATGGCGCCGACCGCGCCGCCGGGCTGGGTGTCCCGCAGGATCACCGACGCCCGGTTCGCCCGGCAGCACCTGCTCCCGTGGATAGGTCGCCGTCTGACCGGCCGCTCGTCGGGCGACGGCCGCCCGCCCAAGCGCGCCGAGCTGCTGCCGTACGAGGGACAGGCGTAGCGGCCCGCCGGGCGGCGGACCGGGAGTGACGCGGGTCTCGTAGCTTCCGCCGAACACCCCCATGGCGCTGGCCTGCACGAACCGCCAGTAGACTCTGGACACGTGACTTCTGCGCCCGCCAAGCCCCGCATCCCGAACGTCCTCGCCGGACGCTACGCCTCCGCCCAGCTCGCCACGCTCTGGTCGCCCGAGCAGAAGGTGAGACTGGAGCGGCAGCTCTGGCTCGCCGTGCTGCGGGCCCAGAAGGACCTCGGCATCGAGGTGCCGGACGAGGCGATCGCCGACTACGAGCGTGTCCTCGACACCGTCGACCTGGCCTCGATCGCCGAGCGCGAGAAGGTCACCCGGCACGACGTGAAGGCGCGGATCGAGGAGTTCAACGACCTCGCCGGCCACGAGCACGTGCACAAGGGCATGACCTCCCGCGACCTGACCGAGAACGTCGAGCAGTTGCAGATCCGGCTCTCGCTGGAGCTGATGCGCGATCGTACGGTGGCCGTGCTGGCCCGCCTGGGCAAGCTGGCCGGTGAGTACGCCCAGCTGGTCATGGCCGGCCGCTCCCACAACGTGGCCGCGCAGGCCACCACCCTGGGCAAGCGGTTCGCGACCGCCGCCGACGAGCTGCTGGTGGCCCACGGGCGGGTGGAGGAACTGCTGGCCCGCTACCCGCTGCGCGGCATCAAGGGCCCGGTCGGCACCGCGCAGGACATGCTGGACCTGCTGGGCGGTGACGCCGGCAAGCTCGCCGAGCTGGAGACCCGGATCGCCCGGCACCTCGGTTTCTCGCAGGCCTTCACCTCGGTCGGCCAGGTCTACCCGCGCTCGCTGGACTACGAGGTCGTCACCGCGCTGGTGCAGCTCGCGGCGGCACCGTCCTCGCTGGCCAAGACGGTGCGGCTGATGGCCGGGCACGAGCTGGTCACCGAGGGCTTCAAGCCGGGTCAGGTCGGCTCGTCGGCGATGCCCCACAAGATGAACACCCGCTCCTGCGAGCGCGTCAACGGCCTGATGGTCGTGCTGCGCGGCTACGCCTCGATGACGGGCGAGCTGGCGGGCGACCAGTGGAACGAGGGCGACGTGTCCTGCTCGGTGGTGCGCCGGGTCGCGCTGCCGGACGCCTTCTTCGCGCTGGACGGCCTGCTGGAGACCTTCCTGACGGTCCTCGACGAGTTCGGCGCCTTCCCGGCCGTCGTCGCCCGTGAGCTGGACCGCTACCTCCCGTTCCTGGCCACCACCAAGGTGCTCATGGGCGCGGTGCGGGCCGGTGTCGGCCGCGAGGTCGCCCACGAGGCCATCAAGGAGAACGCGGTGGCCACCGCGCTCGCGATGCGTGAGCAGGGCGCGGACCGCAACGACCTGCTGGACAAGCTCGCGGCGGACGAGCGGCTGCCGCTCGACCGGGAGCAGCTGGCCGCGCTGATGGCCGACAAGCTGTCCTTCACCGGTGCCGCCGCCGACCAGGTCGCCGTGCTGGCCGGCCGGATCGAGGAACTGATGAAGCGGTACCCGGAGGCCGCCGGATACGCTCCCGGAGCGATCCTCTGACCGCCGTACCCCGCCCGCCCCGCACTCCCCGCCTCACCCAGGCGGAACTGGAGGCCGCCCGCGACCGGCTCGTCCCGGACCTGGTCGCGGACGGTCTGCGGGTGCTCTTCTGCGGCATCAACCCGGGCTTGATGACGGCGGCGACCGGCCACCACTTCGCCCGGCCCGGCAACCGGTTCTGGCCGGTGCTGCACCTGTCCGGGTTCACGCCCCGGCTGCTGAAGCCGGCCGAGCAGGGTGAGCTGCTGTCGTACGGGCTCGGGATCACCAACATGGTGGCGCGGGCGACAGCCCGGGCGGACGAACTGACCGCCGAGGAGTACGCCGAGGGCGGGCGGCTGCTGACCGAGAAGGTGACGCGGCTGAGCCCGGGCTGGCTGGCCGTGGTCGGGGTGACCGCCTACCGGGCCGCGTTCGGTGACCGTACCGCCCGGGTGGGCCCGCAGGAGCGCACGATCGGGGGCACCCGGGTGTGGGTGCTGCCCAACCCCAGCGGGCTGAACGCGCACTGGACGGCGGCCACGATGGCGGAGGAGTTCGCCCGGCTGCGCGAGGCGGCGGACGCGGCCGGTCACGGCGGGTCGGTCTCCGTCACTATCCCGAGCAGCTGACAAGGCAGGTCCCTGTCCCACCGGGACACCCCGAGGGCGACCCAGCGGTCCGTCCGGGGGGCCCGCCACAACTGGATGTCGGGGACGTGAGCGCTGAGCCCGGCCCAGGGCTCGGCGATGTCCTCGCCGGAGACCGTCCGGTCGAGCACGCTGTAGAGGCTGAGGTGCTGCGGCCGCCCCCAGCGCTCGCCGAGCCGCTCGGCCAGGCCGTCCCGGTCGGCCTCGTACTGCGCCTCCGACTCCTCCCGCTCGCTGCCGTCGCCGTCGCCGGTGCCGAGGACGTCCCCGCTCGTCCGCAGCGCCGCTATGTGGTACCCGGGGCCGCTCTCGCCGTGCTCCGTCCTGCCGTGCGCCGCCGGGAACTCCCGGGCGCACAGCAGGTCGATGACGTCCAGACACGTCGCGATGTCCATGCCCCCCAGTAAAGCTGGCACCACTGACAATTGGCGGCCCGTCAGGTGCCCGCCCGCCGTCAGGCGTCCCGGCGGCGCACGCTCCACCCGCCCGCCAGCAGGGCCGCCGCCGTCCACAGGGCGGTCACCGCGAGCCCGCTCCACGGAGGCTGCCGTCCCAGTTGGCAGGTGCGCGCGGAGCTGCCGCTCGGCTGATCTACGCTGGCCGGATGCCGGTCACCGTTCTCCTCGTCGACGACGAACCACTGGTCCGCGCGGGTCTGCGGGCCGTGCTGACGGCGCAGCCCGACATCGAGGTGGTGGGCGAGGCGGCCGACGGCGCGGCGGTCGTCCCCCTGGTACGGCAGCTGCGGCCGGACGTGGTCGCGATGGACGTGCGGATGCCGCTGCTGGACGGGATCGAGGCCACGCGCGCGGTGCTGCGCACGGTTGCCGAGCCGCCGAAGATCCTCGTGGTGACCACGTTCGAGGACGACGAGTACGTGTACGAGGCGCTGCGCGCGGGCGCCGACGGCTTCCTGCTGAAGCGGGCCCGGCCGGCGGAGATCGTGCACGCGGTACGGCTGGTGGCGGAGGGCGGGTCACTGCTGTTCCCCGCCTCCGTACGGCGCCTCGCGACCCGGTACGGCGACGGGCGGGGTCCGGCGCGGGCCGCGCTGGAACGGGCCCGGCTGACCGAGCGGGAGGCGGAGGTGCTGCGGCTGATGGCCGGGGGCCTGTCGAACGCGGAGATCGCCGCACGGCTGTTCGTGGGTACCGAGACGGTGAAGTCACACGTCAGTGCCGTCCTGGCCAAGCTGGGGGCGCGCGACCGCACCCAGGCGGTGATCGCGGCCTACGAGTCGGGCTTCGTGGAGCCCGGGTGAGCGGGTGGTGCCCTCAGTGGGCGGAAGCGGACACTCGCCGGGGCGGTCCGGGCCGAGTACGATCCGGCCAACACGGCCGCGAGCTGGGAGGACGGACGGTGGGTCAGCTGACCGGCGGCGATCCCTCGCTGCTGCGAAGGATCAATTCCGCGGTGGTGCTGCACGCACTGCGGGCGACGGACTGCGCGACGCTCACCGAGATCACCCGCGTCACCGGGCTGTCCCGGCCGACCGTCGAGGGTGTCGTCGAAGGGCTCATCGAGGGTGGTCTCGTCGTGGAGGCGGCGGCCGACGAGGGCGGTGCGCGCCGACAGGGCCGGCCCGCCCGCCGGTTCCGGTTCCGGGCCGAGGCGGGATACCTGCTGGGCCTGGAGATCGGGCCGCACCGGGTCGCCGCCGTGCTGTCCGCGCTGGACGGGCGGGTGCTGGGGGCGCAGGCCAAGGACGTCGACGAGACGGCCCCGGCCGACGAGCGGCTCGACCGGTTGCGCGGGGCGGTCGCCGAACTGCTGCGCCGGGCCGGTGTCGCCCGCGGTTCGCTGCGGGCGGTGGGCGTGGGCACGCCGGGCATCGTGGACGCGGACGGCACGGTACGGCTGAGCACGGCGCTGCCGCAGTGGACCGGCCTGAGGCTCGGCGAGCGACTGAGCCGGTCCTTCAAGTGCCCGGTGCTGGTGGAGAACGACGCCAACGCGGCGGCCGTCGCCGAACACTGGAAGGGCGCGGCGAGCGAGACCGACGACGTGGTGTTCGTACTGGCCGGACTGAGCCCCGGGGCGGGCGCGCTGATCGGGGGGCGGCTGCACCGGGGGTACGGCGGGGCCGCCGGCGAGATCGGCGCGCTGCACCTGCTGGGCCGGGAGGCGACGCCGGAGACGCTGCTGTCCACCACCGACGAGCCCCTGCACCCGCTGGACGAGCAGGCCGTCGCCGAGGTGTTCGCACTGGCCCGCGAGGGCGACCAGCGGGCGCGGGCGGCCGTCGAACGGTTCATCCAACGGCTCGTGCACGACGTGGCCGCGCTGGTGCTGGCGCTCGATCCCGAACTGGTCGTGATCGGTGGCTGGGCGGCCGGCCTGGACGGCGTCCTGGAACCCCTGCGCCGCGAACTGGCCCGTTACTGCCTGCGTCCGCCTCAGGTCACCCTGTCCCTGCTCGGGGAGGCGGCCGTCGCCACCGGCGCACTGCGCCTGGCTCTCGACCACGTCGAGGAGCAGCTCTTCGCGGTCGACGCCACGGTGACGGCCCGCCGCTGACCGAACCGGCGACTCGAAGCCACCGCCCATGACCGACCGAGGGGTGCAGTGACGCGGGGCGTCCCCGCGACGCCGGGTGTCGTTGCCCCCGGCCGCACGACGGCAACTGGAGCCGCCGGGCACGGGTGCCGTCGTGCGGCCGGGGGACCCTGGACAACGGCGGCGCGCCCCGGCCGACCGCCGGCTGCCCGCGGGGCCCGACGGTAACGCCGGACGCCGTTGACCGACGGCCGGAATCGACGGCCCGGATGCCGGGGGCGGCGGCTGAAGGCGCCGAACACGGTGGCCCGGTCACGGACGGGGGCAGGGGCAGGGGCACAACAACGGACCGCCACTACGCAGGGTGCGGGACCCTCGGCGCTCGGAGCCGTCGGCCAACGGCCGCGCTTGCGGCGACGAAAGGCGTCCGGCGCGGCGTCCGGCCGTGGGGACGCTGGACACCGGCAGGCGCGCCCGGCCGACCGCCGGCTGGGGCACGGTCGTCCGGAGGAACCGGACCGGGAGCCGTACCGCTACGGCGCCGGGCGCCGGATCACCGGCGCCCGGGCGTCGTTGGCCGACAGCGGGAGGCGCCCGGCGCGGTGTTCCGGCACTCGATGCCAGTAGGCGTGCCCCCGGCCGGCGGCCGGGAGGCACGGTCGCCGGGGGCAGTGGCACGGCAGCCGTACCGCCATGACCGACCGTCTACGGCGGCGAGGCCGCTACGGCGCCGGTCTGACCCCCTGACGCCGGGCGGCGGCGGGCGACGGCCGTCTCTCGAACCGCCCGCCGGGGTCGCACGGCAGCCGTGCCACTCTGGCCGACCGCCGTGGTGACGCGCCTGCTGCGGTGGGGCGGGGGTCAGGACGCTTGGCGTTCCGGGTCGTGGTGTATCTCCACGCCGGCCGAGTCGCCGAAGGTCAGCCGGCAGGTGTCGGCGCGGTAGGTCGCGACCGACAGGGCGGCGGTGCGGCCCTGGGCGAAGAAGCGGGTGGTGACGACGAGGACGGGTGAGCCGGGGAGCCGGTCGAGTTCCCGGGCGTCCTCCGCGCGTGCGGAACCCAGCTCGACGGCGCGGTCCTTGCCCTCCAGCGGCAGGTGCTGAAGCTCGCGCAGGACGGCCCGCGCGCGTGCCGCGCCGGACGGGGCGTCGATCGCGGTGAGGTCGGGCAGGGAGGCCGCCGGGATGTGGAGCAGCTCGGTGGCGACCTGCTGGCCGTTGGACATGCGGGAGCGGCGGACGGTGTGGACCGCCTCGTCCGGTCCCGTCTCCAGGGCCGCGGCGACGGCGGCGGGCGGCGGGGCCTGGACGCTGTCGAGGGGCTGCCAGTCGTCCCCGGCGGTACCCGGCCAGCTGTGCTGTTCGGTGCCGACGGCCACGCCCATGCGCGGGGGCGCGACGGTCGTGCCCACGCCGCGGCGGCGCTGGAGCCGGCCTTCCAGTTCCAGCTGTTCCAGGGCTTGACGGAGCGTCGCGCGGGCGACGCCGAAGCGGGCCGCGAGGTCACGCTCGTTGGGCAGGATCTCGCCGACCGAGAACTCGGAGTCGAGTGCCTCGGTGAGCACGGTCCTGAGATGCCAGTACTTCGGTTCCGGTACCGATTCCAGCTGCGTGGTCCCCACCCTGTCCTCCGCAAGAGCCGTGATCCGGCGGCTTTTAGCGCCCTTGTTTATTAAAGGTTGTTGCACTTATCTGCGACCATAGGGCTGCCGCCACCCTTGGTCAAGACCAATCCTCGGTCCGGTGGGCAATCCGTGACGGACCCGCCGCGCAGCGTTCATGAGCCGTTCGCGCCCGACGGTCCGTGTGACATCGCGGCAAACCTCCCGTCGTACGGCGGTGTCACGACGACATGGCGAAGCCCCCGCCGTGGGGCGGGGGCTCGCGGGTGGGCCGGTTCAGCGGGCGGCGAAGGTGCGTAGCTTGTCCGGGTTGCGGACGATGTAGACGGCCGCGATCCGGCCGTCGGCGATGTCCAGCTGGAAGAGGGTGTCGGGCCGGTGGCCGTCGAGGACGAGCACGGCGGGGCCGGCGTTCGTCTCCAGGAGCCGGAGATCGAGTCCCGGCGGGCCGGAGCGGGAGACGGCGACGAGGAAGCGGCCCACCTTGTCGGCGGTGTGCAGGATCCGCACCGGCGCCTTGGCCTTGCCGCCGCTGTCGCCGACCAGCCGGACGTCGGGGGCGAGCAGGGACATCAGCCCCTCCAGGTCGCCCTCCACGGCGGCGGCGATGAATCGTTCGGTCAGGTCCCGGCGCCGGGCGGGATCGACGTCGTAGCGGGGGCGCCGCTCGGCGACGTGCCGGCGGGCGCGTCCGGCGAGCTGCCGTACCGCCGCCTCGCCGCGGTCGAGCAACGTGGCGATCTCGGCGTACGGGTAGCCGAACGCCTCCCTGAGCACGAAGACCGCCCGCTCCAGCGGCGAGAGCGACTCCAGGACGACGAGCACGGCCAGGGACACGGTGTCGGCGAGCACGGCGCGGTCGGCGGAGTCCGGCGCGGTCTCCCCGAAGTCGGTGAGGTAGGGCTCGGGCAGCCACGGTCCGACGTACGCCTCGCCGCGCGACCGCACCTGGCGCAGCCGGTCGATGGCCAGGCGGGTGGTGACGCGCACCAGGTAGGCGCGCGGTTCGCGGATGTCCGTGCGGTCGGCCCCGTACCAGCGCAGCCAGGCGTCCTGGACGACGTCCTCGGCGTCGGCGACACGGCCGAGCATGCGGTAGGCGACGCCCATGAGGAAGGGGCGGTGCTGCTCGAAGACATCGGTGGCGAGGTCGGCGGTCACGGGCCCATCTCATCCGACCGACGCCGCGGGTGTCCACCCGGGGCAGGGGGCGTCCGTGAGTGACTCCGGGGGCTACCCGCCGGTAGTTATTGCTGACAAGCTGTCTACGGCGTCCGTCAGCAGCCCAGACGAGGAGCATCCCCATGTCCGCCACCGTCTCCTTCCCGGTCCCCACCCTCCACGGCCCGCGGGACGTGACCGTGTCCTACGCGCGCGTGGGCCGCGGCGAGCCGCTGGTCCTGCTGCACGGCATCGGCCACCACCGGCAGGCCTGGGACCCGGTCGTGGACATCCTCGCCACCGAGCGCGACGTCATCGCCGTCGACCTGCCGGGTTTCGGCGCCTCCCCCGCCCTGCCCGACGGGCTGGCCTACGACCTGGCCACCACCCACACCGTGCTCGGCTCCCTGTTCGAGGCGCTGGAACTGGACCGGCCGCACGTCGCCGGCAACTCGCTGGGTGGTCTGCTCGCGCTGGAACTCGGCCGGGGAGGTCTCGCACGGTCCGTCACCGCCCTGTCGCCGGCCGGTTTCTGGACGGAGGCCGAGCGGCGGTACGCGTTCACGGTGCTGCTCGCGATGCGCGGCATCGCGCAACGGCTCCCGCTGCCGCTGGTGGAGCGGCTGGCGCGCACGGCGGCCGGGCGGACGGCACTGACCAGCACCATCTACGCCCGCCCCGGCCTGCGTTCGCCGGAGGCGGTGGTCGCCGAGACACTCGCGCTGGTGGGAGCCGACGGCTTCGAGGCGACCCTGCGCGCGGGCACCACCGTGCGGTTCGCCGACACCCTGCCGGGCCTGCCGGTCACGGTGGCCTGGGGCACCCGGGACCGTATCCTCGTGCGCCGTCAGGGCGTCCGGGCCAAGCAGCTCATCCCGCATGCCCGGCTGGTCCGGCTGCCCGGCTGCGGGCACTGCCCGATGAACGACGACCCCGCGCTGATCGCCCGGGTCCTGCTGGACGGCAGCCGCTGAACCACCGCCCGGGGCGGACGGTGGCGGACCGGAACGGGGCGCTGTTCACCCGGCGTTCGCGTGCGCGCCGCGACACCCCCGTAGGTGTGGCTGTGCACACCGGCCGGATCCCGTCCCTGGAGGCGCAGCCATGTCCCACCGTCCGCTCCCCGGCCGCCGCAGCGTGCTGCGCGGCTCCCTCGCCACGTCGGCGGCCCTGACCCTGCCCGTCGGCCTCGGCGCGGCACCGGCGTTCGCCCGCTCCGGACGTCCCGAGGCGGACTGGGGCGTGCAGACGGGTGACGTGACCGCCGACTCCGGCCTGGTGTGGGTGCGTGCGGACCGGCCGGCCCGGATGGTCGTGGAGACGTCGGCCACCGAGTCGTTCCGCGACGCGCGCAGGTGGCACGGCCCGCTGCTGGGCCCCGGCACGGACTTCACCGGCACCACCCGGCTGCACGGCCTGCCGTCCGGCGAGCAGATCCACTACCGGGTCCTGCTCGCCGACCCCGACGACCCGCGCCGCACCGGCCGGCCGGTGACCGGCACGTTCCGCACCGTCTCCCGGCGCCGCCGGGACGGCGTGCGGTTCCTGTGGTCGGGCGACCTGGCCGGGCAGGGCTGGGGCATCGACCCCGACCGGGGCGGCTACCGCATCTTCGACGCGATGGCGAGGCTGGACCCCGACTTCTTCCTGTGCAGCGGCGACGCGATCTACGCCGACGGGCCGATCGCCGCCACTCAGGCCCTGCCCGACGGCGGCACCTGGCGGAACGTCACCACCGAGGAGAAGTCGAAGGTCGCCGAGACTCTCGCCGAGTACCGGGGCAACTTCCGCTACAACCTGCTCGACGCCCAGCTGCGCCGCTTCAACGCCCAGGTGCCCTCGATCGTGCAATGGGACGACCACGAGGTCCGCAACAACTGGTACCCGGGCGAGGTGATCGCCTCCTCCGACACCCGGTACACCGAGAAGAGCGTCGACGTGCTCGCGGCGCGCGCACGGCGGGCGTTCAGCGAGTACGCCCCGGTCTCCACGCTGCGTCCGGGCACCCGTGAGGGCCGCGTGTACCGGGTGCTGCGCCAGGGCCCGCTGCTGGACGTGTTCGTGCTCGACATGCGCACCTACCGGAACGCCAACTCGCCCGACGACGGGACCGTCGACCCGCAGGGCATCCTGGGGCGCGAGCAGCTGGAGTGGCTCCAGCGGGAACTGGCCCGCTCGCGCGCCGTGTGGAAGGTGATCGCCGCCGACATGCCGATCGGGCTGGTGGTGCCCGACACGACGGAGAACCGCCCGAACTTCGAGGCGGTGGCGCAGGGCGACCCGGGTGCCCCGCTCGGCCGGGAGCTCCAGATCGCCGAGCTGCTGCGGTTCGTCAAGCACCGCCGGATCACCGGCACGGTGTGGCTGACGGCGGACGTGCACCACACCTCCGCCCAGCACTACCAGCCGTCGCGGGCCGCGTTCACCGACTTCGAGCCGTTCTGGGAGTTCGTCTCCGGGCCGCTGAATGCCGGCGCGTTCCCGGCGAGCGCGCTGGACGGCACCTTCGGCCCGGAGCGGGTGTTCGTGAAGGCGCCCACCGCGCCCGACGTCTCGCCCGCGGGCGGTTACCAGTTCTTCGGCGAGGTCGACATCGACGGACACAGCGGTGAGCTGACGGTACGGCTGCGGGAGCAGGACGGCACGGTGCTGTTCACGCGGACGCTGTCACCGGGCCGGGTCGGCCAGTAGCGGCCTTCGGGGCCGGCGGACGGCCGGTGCGCCGGCCGGAGGTGACCGGTCGGCCGTAGAAAGAGCAACAAAAAGGACGGAGCATGCTTTTACCCATCGGTCACAATCAGTTCGTGATCACGCAACACCGTTCCTTCACAGTGGCTGCATGACTCCAGAGATGCCTGACGTGACCCGGGCCAAGCACGGGCGGCCCGTGCACCACTGGCGGCGGGACGTCGTCGAACTCGCCGCCCTCTTCACCGCCGTCGCCGTGGCGGACGCCGTCGCGAACCTGGTCGGACACGGACCGGACGGACCGGCGCTGCTGGTGATGTCGGCCGTCGTGCTGGCCGCGACGGCGGGCTTCCACGTGTGGTGGTCACGCCGCCACGGACACGCGCCGCCGGCCGGTGATACCGGTGCCCGGCAGGCCGCCGCCGCGCGGCCGGCCGGGCCCGCCACGCGCCCCGGCGCCGCGGCCGACGAGATCGCCGCCGCGGGCACGCTGTGGCGGATGCGCACGACGGTGCGGGACGCGCCCGGTTCGCTGGCCGCGCTGTGCACGGCGCTGGCCGAGCGGCGGGTGGACATCCTCAGCCTCCAGACGCACCCGCTGGCGGACGGCACCGTGGACGAGTTCCTGCTGCGCTCGCCGGGCACCCTGGCCGCGACCGAGATCACCCGGGCGGTCGCGCTGGCCGGGGGCACGGACACCTGGATCGAGCGGGCCGACGCCCACGACCTGGTCGACGCGCCCACCCGGGTGCTCGGACTGGCCGCGCGCACGGCTCTGGACGCCGCCGAACTTCCGCTTGCGCTGCGCCAGTTGCTGGGGCGCTGCACGATCCGGTCGCTGCCCGGCACCCCCGTCGGCGGCGGCCGCGGCCCGGAGCCGGTGCCGGCCGGGGGCATCCTGGAGGACACCGTGATGCGACTGCGGGCGCCCGAGGGCGGGGTGCTCACCGTGGAGCGGCCGTACCTGCCGTTCACCCCGACGGAGTTCGCGCGGGCGCGGGCGCTGGTGGAACTGGACAGCCGGCTCGGACCGCGCATCCCGCGCGGTCAGGACGTGCTGACCCTGCCGGAGGGCAACGACATCACCGTGCGCCGGGTCGACACCGGTGACCTGGCCGCGGCCAGGGCGATGCACGACCGGTGCTCGCCCCGCACCCTCGGCATGCGCTACCACGGCCCGGTCGGCGACGCGGACCGCTATCTGACCCACCTGCTCAGCCCCCGCTTCGGCCGGACACTGGCCGCGCAGACCGCCTCCGGCCGGGTCGTCGGCCTGGGGCACCTGCTGTGGGACGGCGACGAGACGGAGGTCGCGCTGCTGATCGAGGACGAGTGGCAGCGGCGGGGCATCGGCGGGGAACTGCTGGGCCGGCTGGTGGCGCTGGCGACGGAGGCCGGCTGCGAGAGCGTGTACGCCGTGACGCAGGCCTCCAACACCGGCATGGTCGCCGCCATGCGCGGTCTCGGTCTGCCCCTCGACTACCAGATCGAGGAGGGCACCCTGGTCATCACGGCCCGGCTGGACACCACCGCGCTGACCACGGCCTCCCGGGCCCGCCCCCCGCACCTCGGCTGACACGGGCCGCGTCCCACGACCCGGCCGGCCCGGCGGCGGGGTCCGGCCGTGACCCCGCCACAGGCACCGCACACCGGCGGAGGCCCGGTGCGGCTACGCGCCCGCCTCGGACGACACGAACGCGGGCTCCCTCCTCGTCCCGCGCGGGACGGGGTCGCCGAGGGCCCGGTCCAGGTCCGCCCACAGGTCGTCCACGTCCTCCAGCCCCACCGACAGCCGCAGCAGCCGGTCGCTGACGCCGGAGGCGCGCCGGTCACCGGCGTCGACGATGCGGTGGCTGATGGACGCGGGATGCTGGATCAGCGTGTCGACGCTGCCGAGGCTCACCGCGGGGGTGACGAGCCGGACCCGGGAGATCACCTCGTGCGGGTCGCCGTACACCTCGAAGGCGATCATCGCGCCGCCGAGCCGCGGATAGTGCACGCGGGCCACCCGCGGGTCGGCGGTGAGCCGGCGGACCAGTTCGGCGGCGTTGGCGGAGGCGGCCCGGACCCGCACCGGGAGCGTGGACAGGCCCCGCAGCAGCAGGTAGCCGGCCAGCGGGTGCAGGACTCCACCGGTGGCGAACCGTATCCGCCGCAGCCGGCCCGCGAACTCCTCGTCGCAGGCGACCACACCGGCGAGCACGTCGCCATGGCCGCCGAGGTACTTGGTGGCGCTGTGCAGCACCAGCCGCGCGCCCTGTTCGGCCGGGCGCTGGAGCACGGGGGTGGCGAAGGTGTTGTCGGCGAGCAGCGGCACCGGGCCGCAGGCGCGGGCGACGGCCCGCAGGTCGAGTTCGGCGAGGGTCGGATTGGCCGGGGACTCGACCAGCACGAGGCCGGTCTCCGGGCGCAGCGCCCGCGCGATGCCGTCCGGGTCGGTCCAGGTCACCTCCGTACCGAGCAGTCCGGCGGTCAGCAGGTGGTCGCTGCACCCGTACAGGGGCCGTACCGCGACGACGTGCCGCGGGTGGGGCAGGGCGAGGAGGACGGCGCTGAGCGCGGCCATGCCGCTGGCGAAGGCGACCGCGGACTCGGTGCCCTCCAGGCGGGCGAGGGCGGTCTCGAAGCGGGCCACGGTCGGGTTGCCGAGGCGGCCGTAGACCGGCGGGCCGGACGGGTCGGCGCCGTCGGCGGCGAAGGTGTCGATGCGGGCGGCCTCGGCGCGGCTGTCGTACGAGGGGTAGGTGGTCGACAGGTCGATCGGCGGGGCGTGCAGGCCCTGGCGGGCGAGGTCGTCGCGGCCGGCGTGCACGGCCTCCGTGGCCAGGGCTCTCGATGCGGCGCGCACGTCGCCGTGGGCGCCGGTGCTCGGTGTGTCCATGGCCGGAAGGGTGAACAAAGGACGGTTCACCGGCGCCGAACACCGTGTTACGTTCGGGCCATGGCCGATTCAGTCGTACTGGATCCGGTGGACCTGCATCTGTTGCGCCTGTTGCAGAACGACGCCCGGACCACCTACCGCGACCTCGCCGCGCAGGTGGGCGTGGCACCGTCGACCTGTCTGGACCGGGTGACCCGGCTGCGCCGTTCCGGCGTGATCCTGGGGCACCGGCTGCGGCTCGATCCGGCCAAGCTCGGACGCGGGCTCCAGGCCCTGCTGTCGGTGCAGGTGCGTCCGCACCGGCGGGAGCTGGTCGGGCCGTTCGTGGAGCGCGTCCGGGCCCTGCCGGAGGCCCGTTCGGTGTTCCACCTGACCGGTCCGGACGACTATCTGGTGCACGTCGCCGTCGCGGACATGGCCGACCTCCAGCGGCTCGTGCTGGACGAGTTCACCTCGCGCCGGGAGGTGGCGCGGGTGGAGACCCGGCTGATCTTCCAGCAGTGGGAGTGCGGGCCGCTGCTGCCTCCCGGCCACGCCCAGAGCTGAATCCCCCGTACGTGGTGACGTGGGGTTCCGCCGCGTACGAGGATGGACCGCATGTCTGAGACCAAGATCCAGCTGCCCCGTCAGGTCGCCGACGCGTACGTGGACGACCTCATCGCCCTCGACCCGGTCACCGGCACGTACCTGGGTGTGCCCGAGAGTTCGCCGCGCCTGCCCGACTACTCACCCGCCGGTCAGCAGGCCCAGGCGGAGCTGATCCGTGCCACGCTCGGCCGGCTGGACGTGGCTGAGCGGCAGCCCGGGGCGGACAGCGACGCCGAGCGGCGCTGCGGGCGGCTGTTGCGGGAGCGGCTGACCGCCGAACTCGCCGTCCTGGAGGCGGACGAACACCTGCGCGCGGTCGGCAACATGGGTACGCCCGGCCACTCGGTGCGCGAGGTGTTCAGCGTCATGCCGGTGCGGACGGACGAGGACTGGTCGGCGGTCGCGGAGCGGCTGCGTGCCGTGCCGGGCGCGCTCGCGGGTTACCGGGAGTCCCTGGAACTCGGGCTGGAGCGCAAGCTGTTCGCGGCGCCCCGGCCGACCGCCACCTACATCGAGCAGCTGACCGAGTGGATCGACACGGACGGTTCGGGCCGCGGCTGGTACGAGGACTTCGCCGCCGCCGGCCCCGAGGTGCTGCGCGCCGAGCTGGACGGGGCGGCGCGCGCGGCGACCGGCGCCCTGCGGGAGCTGCGGGACTGGATGCGGGACGTGTACGCGCCGGCGGTCGCGGCCGCCCCGAACGTGGTGGGCCGGGAGCGGTACGCGCGCTGGGCCCGCTACTACAACGGCACCGACCTGGACCTGGACGAGGCGTACGCGTACGGCTGGGCCGAGTTCCACCGGCTCCTCGCCGAGATGCGCAAAGAGGCCGAGAGGATCCTGCCCGGCGCCGCGACGCCGTGGGTGGCGCTCGCGCACCTGGACGAGCACGGCCGGCACATCGAGGGCGTGGAGGAGGTCCGCGCCTGGCTCCAGGGGCTGATGGACAAGGCCATCGAGGACCTGGACGGCACCCACTTCGACCTCGCGGAGCGGGTGCGGAAGGTGGAGTCGCGCATCGCCCCGCCCGGCGGCGCGGCGGCCCCCTACTACACGGGCCCGTCGGAGGACTTCTCCCGGCCGGGCCGCACCTGGCTGCCCACGATGGGGCAGACCCGGTTCCCGGTCTACGACCTGGTGTCGACCTGGTACCACGAGGGCGTGCCGGGGCACCACCTCCAGCTCGCGCAGTGGGCGCACGTCGCGGAGAACCTCTCCCGCTACCAGGCGACGGTCGGCGGGGTCAGCGCCAACCTGGAGGGCTGGGCGCTGTACGCGGAGCGGCTGATGGACGAGCTGGGCTACCTCGCGGACCCGGAGGAGCGGCTCGGCTACCTCGACGCGCAGATGATGCGGGCGATCCGGGTGGTCATGGACATCGGCATGCACCTGGAGCTGGAGATCCCGGCGGACTCGCCGTTCCACCCCGGTGAGCGGTGGACGCCGGAACTGGCGCAGGAGTTCTTCGGCGCGCACAGCAGCCGGCCGGCGGACTTCGTCGAGAGCGAGCTGACCCGTTACCTGACGATCCCCGGCCAGGCCATCGGCTACAAGCTGGGCGAGCGGGCGTGGCTGCTGGGCCGGGAGAAGGCCCGTGAGCGGCACGGTGACGCGTTCGACCCGAAGGCCTGGCACATGGCGGCGCTGTCGCAGGGTTCGCTGGGCCTGGACGACCTGGTGGACGAGCTCTCCCGGCTCTGACCCCGGGGGAGGCCCGGTCCGGGCCCTGGGCACGCCCCCGGGCCCGCGCCCGCTCGGCCGTACGGACGCCCTGCGGTGGCGCGGGTCGGGCGGAGGCGGCTAGCTGGTGCCCGGGGGCCGATGCGGAAGGCGGGCCGGGCATGCGCGAGAAGGGGCCGGCGCAGCAGGCGCTGGAGGCACCGCGGGCGGCGGGGCTGGCCGGAGTCGTCTTCGCGCTGCTCCTGGCGGCGGCGATCGTCCTGGTCCGGCTGGGCATCCCCGGCGGCGCCGACGCGGTCACCGCGCGCGGGTTCACGGACTCCGCGCAGCGGGACGCGCTGCGCGCGGCCCTCGCGCTGGTGCCGTTCGCCGGCATCTTCTTCCTGTGGTTCATCGGTGCGGTGCGGGCGCACGTCGGCGACGCCGAGGACAGGTTCCTCGGCACCGTCTTCCTCGGCAGCGGACTGGTCTTCACCGCCATGATGTTCGGGGCCGCCGCGGCGGCGGGCGCCGTGCTCGCGGTGGCCCATCCCGCCGGCACCTCCCCGGCGCCGGCCACCTGGGACTTCGGCCGCCACTTCGCGTACACGCTGATGACGGGGTACGCGATGCGGATGGCGGCGGTCTTCGTGACCTCGCTGTCGGTGATCGGCCACCGCCTCGGCGTGCTGCCGCGCCCCCTCACGGTCCTGGGCGCCCTGACCGCACTGGTGCTGCTCCTCCTGTCGTCGAACGTGCCCTGGGCGGAACTCGTCTTCCCGGCGTGGTCGCTGCTGATCGGCGTGTACATCCTGGTCGCCGCCCGGCGCGCCCGGCCACGGCCGGCGACGGCCCGGTGACGTCCGCTGCCCCGGAGCCCCTCACTCGATCGGCGTGCCCGGCGCGCGGGTGCCGCGGCCCGCTCGCATGCTGGCCCGGGGGACGACCGCCGTCCGGGGCCGCCCGCGCGAGCCGCGTGGCGGGCACCGGACCTGGCCACCGGAAGGGCGGAGCGTCGATGAGGCTCGTCGTCGATCTCAACAAGTGTCAGGGGTACGCGCAGTGCGCGTTCCTCGCGCCCGACGTCTTCGCCATGCACGGCGAGGAGTCGCTGATCTACAACCCGCGCGCGGACGAGGAGCAGCGGGAGCGGCTGGCACGTGCCGTCGCCGCGTGTCCGGTGCAGGCGATCACGGCGGACGGCCTGGACGGTGCCGCGGGCACCCCGGTGGCCGGTTCCGCCGGGGAGGCGTCCGATGGCCACTGACCACGTGGAGTGGCTCAGGTGCGAGGGCCGCATCGTGATCGTGGGTGCCTCGCTGGCCGGTCTGCGGGCCGCGGAGACGCTGCGCGCGGAGGGGTTCGCCGGCGAGCTGACCCTGGTCGGCGACGAGCCCCACGAGCCGTACGACCGGCCGCCGCTGTCGAAGTCCGTGCTCCTCGGCCACGCGTCCCCGCACCACACCGAGCTGCCCCACCGCCGGGAGATCGACGCCCGGTGGCGGCTCGGTGTCGCGGCGGCCGGGCTGGACCTGACGGCGAAGCGGGTCCGGCTGGCCGACGGCGACGAGGTGGAGTACGACCGGCTGCTGATCGCGACCGGCGTCCGCGCCCGGCCGTGGCCGAAGGCGGAGGAGGCCCGGCTGGACGGCGTCTGCCTGCTGCGCACGCGCGAGGACGCGGCCGACCTGTACCGGCGGCTGAAGGCGGGGCCGCGCCGGGTGTTCGTCATCGGCGCCGGGTTCGCCGGTTCGGAGGTCGCCTCGGCGTGCCGGGAGATGGGCCTTCCCGTCACCGTGGCGGAACGCGCGGGCGCCCCGTTGGTGGGCGCGCTCGGCGGGGCGATCGGCGCGGTCGCCGCCGGTCTCCAGACCGACAACGGCGTCGACCTGCGCACCCATGTCACGGTGACCTCGCTGGAGGGCGACGCGGTCGGCCGGGTGCGGGCCGTCCACCTGTCGGACGAGAGCGTCGTCGAGGCGGACGTGGTCGTGGTCTCGCTGGGTTCGGTGCGGAACACGGAGTGGCTGGCCGGGTCGGGGCTCGGCGCCGGGCCGCGGGGCATCGCCTGTGACGCGGGGTGCCGTGCCTTCGACTTCCGGGGCATCGTCACCGACGACGTCTTCGTGGCGGGCGACGTGGCGCGCTCCCCGCACGCGCTGTTCGGCTACCAGTTCCTGTCGTTGGAGCACTGGGGCAACGCGGTCGCCCAAGCGGAGACGGCCGCGCACAACATGATCTGCCACGGTGCCGAGCGGCGCCCGCACCTGTGGATGCCCGCCTTCTGGTCCTCGATGTTCGGTGTGAACATCAAGTCGGTCGGTGTGCCGCCCATGGGCGACCAACTCATGATCACGCAGGGTTCGCTGGCCGAGCGCCGGTTCGTCGGGGTCTACGGCCACCAGGGGCGGATGATCGCCGCCGTCAGCTTCGACAACACCCGGTGGCTGGAGTTCTACCAGCGGCAGATCGAGCGGGGCGCCCCGTTCCCGGTGGAGTTCGCGACGATGGACCGGCGTCCCGAGGGCCGGCGGCCGGTGGCGGCCGACTTCCCCGACCCGTCCCTGCCGACCCACGGCCCCACGGTGACCCTCAGCGGCTACTCGCCGGCCGACCAGCAGCTGGTCTTCCACCCCGCCCGGCACTGACCGCCGCCGGCCCCGACGCTCCAAGGACCTGTCATGACGCAAGCCTCGCTGGTGCGCCAGATCACCGACTTCGCCAACCGCGCCGACCCGTACCCGCTCTACGAGGAGCTGCGCAGGACACCGGTCCTGCACGAGGAGGAGGACGGCCCCTACGTCATCTGCTCCTACTACGACATCGAGGGGCTGCTCCACGATCCCCGGGTCAGCTCGGACGCCGCCAACCTCGCCGCGGCGGGGGACGACGAGGTGTCGCAGGCGGAGAACACCGGGCTGCCACCGTCCTTCCTGCGGCTCGACCCGCCCGAGCACGACCGGCTCCGGCGCATCGCCAACAGCGCCTTCGGGCCGCCGCACCGGCCGCGCCGGGTCGAGAACATGCGGGGCGAGATGGCGGGCATCGTCACGGAGCTGATCGACGGCCTCGCGGACACCCGGCAGATCGACCTGGTGGACCAGTTCGCCTATCCGTTCCCGGTGACGGTGATCTGCCGGCTGCTCGGCGTGCCCCGCGAGGACGAGCCGCGGTTCCGCGCCTGGGTCGATCCGCTGGTCGCCGGCCTGGACCCGGAGATGCGCAAGACGGCGGGCGCCGAGTTCGTGAAGGCGACCCAGGAGGCGCGGATGCAGCTCGGCATGTACCTGGCCGGGCTGGTCGAGGAACGCACCAAGGAGCCGCGGGACGACCTGCTGTCCGACCTGGTGAGCAGTCAGGGCCCGGACGGGTCGATGACGATGATGGAGGTGCTCAGCACCGCGGTGCTGCTGCTGATCGCCGGCCACGAGACGACGGTCAACCTGATCACGAACGGCATGCTGACGCTGCTGCGCCATCCGGACGTCCTCCAGCGGCTGCGGACGGATCCGGGCCTGTCGGTCAGGATCGTGGAGGAGCTGCTGCGGTACGAGCCGCCGGTGCAGATCGTGCCGCAGCGCACCTGCATCGCCGACATCGAGGTGCGCGGGGTGACCATCCCCAAGGGTTCACGGCTGTGGCTGGTCCTGGCCGCGGGCAACCGCGACCCCGAGCGGTTCAAGGACCCCGGGCGGTTCGACCCGGACCGCGAGGACCTCCAGCACCTCGGTTTCGGCAGCGGCATCCACAGTTGTTTCGGTGCCCCGCTGGCCCGGCTGGAGACACAGATCGCCCTGTCCGAGCTGGCCCGGCGGATGGAGAACCCCCGTCTCACGGAGGACCCGCCGCCGTACCGGCAGAACGCCGTGCTGCGCGGGCCCCGGCACCTGGGCGTCGCCTTCGACGGCTGGCGTTGACCGTCGCGGGCGGGCGTCAGCAGCCGCAGTCGCCGGCCACGGGCGCCGTCAGCGGGTCGGTGTCCCGGCGGCCCGGCCCCCGCCCGGTCTCGTAGGGAAGGCCCTCGCGCGCCCAGTACTCGAAGCCGCCGAGCATCTCCTTGACGCGGTAGCCGAGTTCGGCGAGGGCGAGGGCGGCACGGGTGGCGCCGTCGCAGCCCGGACCCCAGCAGTACGTCACCACCGGCACGGATCTGTCGAGGAGCCGCCCGGCCCGCTCCGCGACGAGCGCGGTCGGCAGGTGGACCGCGCCGGGGACGCGGCCCTGCTCCCAGGACTCGGCGGAACGGGAGTCGACCAGGACGAAGCCGGGGTCGCCGCCGGCCGCGAGCGCGCCCGCCACGTCGGAGACGTCGGTGTGGAAGGCGAGCCGCGCCCGGAAGTGGGCGGCGGCCTCGGCGGGGTCGGCGGGCGGGACACGCAGGACGGGATTCTCGGAAGCCGTGTGGATCATGACGGGAAATCTACGGCCCGCGCGCCGCCGTCCGAAGAGGCGATCCACGGGACGGCTCTTGCCCGGCCGGGGTTTCCCTGCTATCCATCCCTGATGACCGTGTATTCCCCGGACGCCACCGACTGGCGCATTCTCGAGGTCCTCCAGCGCGACGGACGGGCCAGCTACGCCGAGCTGGCGCGCGCCGTGTCGATGTCGCCCAGCGCCGTCACCGAACGGGTGCGGCGGCTGGAGGAGGCGGGCGTCATACAGGGGTACGCGGCGGTGGTCGACCCCGACCGGCTGGGCCTGCCCATCCTGGCGTTCGTGCGGCTGCGCTACCCGAACGGCAACTACCGGCCGTTCCACGACCTGGTGGCGGGGACGCCGGAGATCCTGGAGGCGCACCACGTGACGGGCGACGACTGCTTCGTCATCAAGGTCGCCGCCCGCTCCATGTCCCACCTGGAGGAGGTCTCGGGCCGGATCGGCTCGCTGGGTTCGGTCACCACCAGCGTCGTGTACTCCTCCCCGCTGCCACGGCGTCCGCTGGGCCGTTAACCCACCCCGTGCTGGCGCAGGGTGGAGCCCGTCCGGCCCTTGACGACCTCCAGCTGGGCGTGGATGCGGCGGCGCAGGTCGGCGACGTGGCTCACGATGCCGACGCTGCGGTCGCGTTCGCGCAGCGAGTCGAGGACGTCCAGGACCTCGTCGAGGGTCTGGTCGTCGAGGCTGCCGAAGCCCTCGTCGATGAAGAGGGTGTCCAGGCGGACGCCGCCCGCCTCGTCGGTGACCACGTCGGCGAGGCCGAGGGCGAGGGCGAGCGAGGCGAAGAAGGTCTCGCCGCCGGACAGGGTCGCGGTGTCCCGGGCCCGCCCGGTCCAGGCGTCGACCACGTGCAGCCCCAGCCCGCTGCGTCCGCGTCCGGTGCGGTCGTCGGAGTGGACGAGGGTGTAGCGGCCGGACGACATGCGCTGGAGGCGGACGGTCGCGGCGGCGGCGACCTGCTCCAGCCGGGCCGCCAGGACGTACGACTCCAGGCGCATCCGGCGTTCGTTGTCGGCGGAGTTGCCGGCGGTGAGCGCGGCGAGCCGGGCCACCCGGCCGTACTCCTCGCGCAGCGGCCCGAGGCGGCGCACGGCCTCGGTGGCACGGGTGGAGAGACGGTCCAGCTCGGCGCGGCAACGGGCGGCGGCGTCGCGGGCGGAGGCGGCCTCACGCAGCCGGCGTTCCGCGCCGGCCGCCGCCCGCTCGGCGGTGGCCGGGTCGGCGGGCGGCTCCTGGGCGGCCGCCGCGGCGCCGGGCTCGTCGAGGACGGCGCGGACGGCGGCCTCCTCCCGCTGCCAGGCGTCCAGTCGGTGCTGGAGCTCGCGATGGCCGGCGGCGTCCAGCAGGGCCGCCGCCGCGGCGTGCGGGGTGTCGAAGCCGGCCCGGTAGGCGGCGTCGGCGAGGCGGGCGTCGGCGTCCTTCAGCCGCTGGGCGGTGTCCTCGGCGAGGCGCACGGCGTCGGCGGCCTCGGTGAGGCGTGCGGCGAGCCGTTCCAGCTCCGCGGCGCGCGCGGCCACGCTCTGCGAGGCGCCGCGGGCCAGCACCAACTCGGCTTCCAGGGAGGTCTGTTCCCGTTCCAGGGTGTCGCGGCGGGTGAGCCGGGAGGCGGCCCGTAGGGCGGCCTGCTGGCGGTCGGCGAGACGCTGCTCCCGTTCCTGTCCGGCGCGCCGCAGCTCCTCCTGGGCGGCGTGCAGCGCGGAGGCCGCGTGCCGGGCGCGGGCATACTCCTCCTCCAGCTCTCCGGCCTCGGCGGCGAGCCGGTCGGTGGGCGTCCCGCCGGCCTCGGCGGTGGCGGCGGCCAGCGCCTCGCGGACCTCGCCGAGGCGCCGCTCGTCCTCGCCGCGCTGTTCCTCGGCCCGCTGGTAGGCGGTGAGGGCGCGATCCTCGGTGTCCCGGTCGACGTGTCCGGCGGCCTTGCGGGCCGGGGCGGGGTGCGCGGTGGCCCCGCAGACCGCGCAGGGCTCCCCGTCGGTGAGGTGGGCGGCGAGTTCGGCGGCGATGCCGTTCAGCCGCTGTTCCTTGAGGTCGAGCCAGTGGGCGCGGGCGTCGAGGGCGTGCCGCGAGGAGTCCTCCGCGCGCCGGCGGGCCTGTGCGAGGTCGTCGGCGAGGCGGTCGCGGGTGCGGGCCGCGTCGAGCCTGCGCCGCATGGGGGCGCGCTGGACGGCGAGCTGTTCGGCGCGGGTGGCGGCCTCCTGGGCGGAGTCGACGCGGGCCTGGAGCGCCGCGCGGGTGCCGTCCCATTCGGCGAGCCAGGCGTCGGCCTCGCGCAGGACGTCCTCATCGGCGCTCTCCTGCCGGTCGAGTCCGGCGCGCTCCTCGGTGACTTCGGCGAGCCGCCGTTCGGCACGCCGGGCCGCGTCGAGCCCGCCGAGTTCCTCGGCGGTGCGGCGGGCGGCGGCGGCCAGTCCGCTCGCGTCGGCGCCGGTGTGCGGTCCGGTCAGCCGCCCGCGGGCGCGGGTCTCGGCCGCGGCGGCCCGGCGGTGCTCCGCCTCGGCGGCCTCCCGCAGCTCCAGGGCGGGCGCGACGGCCTCGGCCTTGCGGGCCCGTTCCATGCGCTCGCCCGCCTCCCGGCGGGCGCCGGCGCTCTCCCGGAGGCGGGCGGTGCGCTCCCGGGCCTCGGCGAACCGGGCCTGGAGCCGGGCCCGTTCGCGTATCTCGTCCAGGGCACCGCGGGCTTCGGCGTGGGCGGACTCGGCGGCGGCGAGACGGCAGCGGGCGACGGTGAGGCGTTCGCGGGCGGTGCTGCGGGCGACGGCGGCGGCGCCGAGGACGGCCTCGGCCAGTCCCGGGTCGCCGGGGCCCAGGTCGGGCAGGTCCATGGCGTCGCCGGCGGCCTGCTGCATGCGGTAGGCGTCGGCGAGCAGCGCCGCGTCGCCGTCGCGGACGCGCGCCTCGGTGGCCTTGCGGCGGTCGGCGAGGCGCTTCTCGACGTCGGCGAAGCGCCGGGTGTCGAAGAGGCGGCCGAGCAGCTTGCCGCGGGCCTCGGCGTCGGCGCGCAGGAAGCGCGCGAAGTCGCCCTGGGGCAGCAGGACGACCTGGCAGAACTGGTCGCGGCTCATCCCGAGCAGCTGGGTGATCTCCTCGCCCGTCTCCTGGTGGGAGCGGCTGAGGTCGCGCCAGGTACCGGCCGTGTTGTCGTACTCGCGCAACCAGGTCTGCGCCTTGTCGACGGTGGTGCCCCTGCCGCGCAGCTTGGGCCGTTCCCAGGGGGGCTGCCGGGTGATCTCCAGCCGGCGTCCGGCGACGGTCAGGTCGAGGCGGACCTCGGTGCGGGTGCCGGGCGGGGCGTGGTCGCTGCGCAGGTGCGCGCCCTGGCCGCTCTGCCGGGCGCCGGGGACGGAGCCGTAGAGGGCGTAGCAGACGGCGTCCAGGACGGAGGTCTTGCCGGCGCCGGTGGGGCCGTGGAGCAGGAAGAGGCCGGCGGCGGACAGGGCGTCGAAGTCGACGCTCCGGGCGCCGCCGAAGGGCCCGAAGGCGGTGATGTCGAGCCGGTGCAGCCTCATCGTGCCACCTCTCGTACGGCGTCGTCGGCGCGGACGGCGTCGAACGCGTCGCGCAGCACGGCCGTCTCGTGCTCGTCGGGTCCGGTGCCGCGCACGTGGGCGACGAAGTCCTGGGCGATCTGGTGGTCGTCGCGGCCGGTGAGCCGCCGGGCGTAGGACACCTGGGGGTCGTCGGGGGCCCGGTCGGGGTCGAAGACGAGGCTGAGGGTGTGCGGGAAGCGTGCGGTGAGGCGGGCCATGGGGTCGGCGGGCCGGGCCGGGTCGGTGAGGGTGGCCTCGATCCAGGCGTCCTCGTGGCGGGTCAGCTCCGGGTCGGCGAGGAGGGCGTCCAGGGCGCCGCGGATGCGGGCCAGGGGGCGCGGCACCGGGCAGTCGACGCGCTCGGCGGTGACCGAGCCGTCCGCGTCCAGGTCGACCAGCCACATGCTCTTGCGGTGGCCGGCCTCGGAGAAGGAGTAGGCGAGCGGGGAGCCGGAGTAGCGCACGCGCTCGGTGATGGCCTGGCAGCCGTGCAGGTGTCCGAGGGCCACGTAGTCGACGCCGTCGAACACGCCGGCCGGTACGGCGGCCACGCCGCCGACCGTGATGTCGCGCTCGCTGTCGCTGGCCAGGCCGCCGGTGACGAAGGCGTGGGCGAGGACGACGGAGCGGGTGCCCGCCGGGCGGGTGGCGAGGTCGGCGCGGACGCGGTCCATGGCGGCGCCGAGCACGGCCTCGTGCCCGGCCTTGTCCACGGCGAACTCGTCCTTGACGAGGGCGGGCTCGAGGTAGGGCAGCCCGTAGAACGCGACGTCGCCGTGGGCGTCGTGGAGGACGACGGGGGTGCCGGCGGCGGCCGGTTCGGTGCGCAGGTGGATGCCGGCGCGGTCGATGAGTCCGGCGCCTACGCCGAGGCGGCGGGCCGAGTCGTGGTTCCCGGAGATCATCACCGTGGGGACGCCGAGGTCCGCGAGGCGGTGCAGGGCGGTGTCGAAGAGTTCCACGGCGGCGAGCGGGGGCACCGCCCGGTCGTACACGTCGCCCGACACGACCACCGCGTCCACCGCGTGCTCACGCGCGGTGGCGACGAGGTGGCCGATGAACCGGGCCTGCGCCCCGAGCAGGTCCGCCCGGTGGAAGGACCGGCCCAGGTGCCAGTCGGACGTGTGCAGGAATCTCATGGGCCCCGAGACTATCGGCCGGGCCCGACATCACGGGCGGTTACTCCCGTACCAGCCCGTCACGACCCCGCCACCGCAAGAGGGTTATGACCGTTTTGCCGGAATGGTCAGGCATCTCCGTAGGCTTCGCCGCCCAGTTCGAAGCCGGCCGTGCCCGCCGTCACATCGGCGAGCCAGGCGCGGAAGGCCGCCACGTCCGCGTCCGGCAGCCCGATCTCCAGGGTCACGACCTCGCCGTAGCGGACGTCGCGCACCTCGCGTCCGGTGGCCCGCAGGTCGTTCTGGACCTTGCCCGCGCGCTGGTGGTCGACGGTCACGGTGGCCAGCCGGAAGCGGCGCCGGGTGCGGGTGCCGAGCGCGTCCAGGGCCTCGCCGACCACGCCGCCGTACGCGCGGATGAGTCCGCCGGCGCCGAGCTTGACCCCGCCGTAGTAGCGGGTGACGACGGCGGCGACGTACCGCACGTCACGGCGCAGCAGCATCTGGAGCATGGGGACGCCGGCGGTGCCGCCCGGTTCGCCGTCGTCGCTGACCCGCTGCACCGAGGCGTCGGCTCCGATGACGTACGCCCAGCAGTTGTGGGTGGCGTCGGCGTGCTCCCTGCGGACGGCCGCGACGAACTCCTGCGCCTCCCGCTCGGTGGCGGCCGGGGCGAGGGCGCACCGGAAGCGGGAGCGGTTGATCTCGGTCTCGTGCACACCCGCGCGGGCGACGGTGCGGTACTCGTCCTGCATCCCGTCAGCCTATGCGCAGCACGTCACCGGTCCGCGCCCGTGCCGGCGCCGCCGCTCCCGCGGCCCCCGCGCGGCACCGTGAACGAGGTCAGCAGGGCCGTGCCCGGGGTCAGCGCGGGCCAGCCGGTGCCGCGCCAGGCGAGGACGGCGATCGCGGCCGTCGGGAACTTGGCCCGCACCCGGTCCAGGGTGTCGTCCAGGCCGTCCGCGGCGAGCGCCCGCACCAGGTCGGCCAGGCCCGGGTTGTGCCCGACCAGCAGCAGCGTCTCCACCTCCGGCCCCACCTCGTGCACGACCTCCAGCAGAGCCGGCACCCCGGCCGCGTACAGCCGCCGGTCCGCGCGGACCGGCGGCGGGGTGCCCCACTGGGCGGCGGCCAGTTCCCAGGTGCGGCGGGCGCGGACGGCGGTGGAGCACAGGGCGAGGTCGGGCAGCGAGCCGGCGTCGGCGAGGGCGCGTCCGGCGGCCGGGGCGTCCCGCAGCCCCCTGGGCGCGAGCGGCCGGCCGTGGTCCTCGACGCCCTCTGGCCAGGCCGACTTGGCGTGCCGGAGCACCACCAGCCGGCGCAGCGGTCCCGCGCCCGGCCGCTCGATCACGCCGGGTTCCCGAGGTCGCGCAGGAGGTCGAGGGCGAGCAGGCGGTCGGCGTGGGCGAAGGTCTCGAAGCGGGCGCCGTCGGGCAGGTCCGGGGCACGCTCCGCGTCGCGCAGCACCTCCAGGCAGCGGGGCAGGTCGAGGTCGTCGTCCCAGGCGGCGCGCAGCCGCGTCCGGACGTTCTCGGGCACCGGCCGGGAGGGCCGCCGGGACCATGCGGCCACGGCCCGCCGCCAGTGGGCCAGCTGTCCGGCGGCCCGGTCCAGGGCGGCGGCGTCCAGCCGCGCGGTCTCCCGCCGGGGCACGGAGACGAGGGCGAGCCGCAGGGCGGCGGGGTCGGCGAGGAGGGCGGGGAGCGGTGGCTCGGGGCCGGTCCAGGCCACCGGCGCCACGGCCGCCACCGGGCCCTCGGCACGGACGATCGTGGTGTGGGGCCCCGTGACATGGATCACCTGGGCCTCGCCCAGCCCGGACGCGAGGTCCCGGCCGTCCTCGAAGGGCCGGATGGCGAGATGGGTGGCGGCCGTGCGGAGCTCGGCCTGTTCGCGGGGGGCGGTGAGGAGCGTCCAGACCGGGGTGCCGCCCAGCTCCAGGGCCCGGACGAGCAGGTCGGCGGTGAGCAGCACCCGCAGGGCCGTGGGGTCGAGGCCCGGGGCGTGGGCCTCGACGCGGGTCAGGCCGCGGCGGGCGGGCGCGGCGGTGACGGGCTCACCGGTTCGGACGTCGAGGATGCGCAGCACGGGGCGAGCGTAGGCGGCCGGACGGCCGGATGCGGGCAGCTTGCGCCGATTCCGGTCATCGTGGCGGGGTACGGCGGGAATCCGCACTCGGGGGACGCTGTTCCTCCGACGTTCTGTTCCCGCAGCCCGAGGAGGCGGCCGATGTACGGCGAGTACGGCGACGACGCGACGATCCGCAGGATCCTGACCGAGCTGGGCGACACCTGGGCCGTGGTCGGTCTGTCCGCCAACCGGGACCGGGCCGCCCACGGGGTGGCGCGGGTGCTCCAGCGGTTCGGCAAGCGGATCGTGCCGGTGCACCCCAAGGCGGAGACGGTGCACGGCGAACCGGGGTACGCCTCGCTGGCGGACATCCCCTTCGACGTGGACGTGGTGGACGTCTTCGTCAACAGCGCGCTGGCCGGCGCGGTGGCCGACGAGGCCGTGGCGCGGGGCGCGAAGGCGGTGTGGTTCCAGCTGGGGGTCGTCGACCCCGATGCCTACGAACGGACCCGGGCGGCGGGCCTGGAGATGGTCATGGACCGGTGCCCGGCGATAGAAATTCCCCGCCTGTAACCAGCCCGGCACTCCGCTGTCTCACCTTCTTCTCACAATTCTCCGGTGAATATTGACATTCGGAGTTGATCTCTGACCTGTGTGAACGCTGTTCCCAAGCCCGACAAGATCCTGGGTCAAGTTTTGGGAAACAGTCTTCTGTAGAAGCGGAATGTCTTTCTAGCCTGTGGCGTCCTTGCTCGTTTGTTTCGCGTTCATGAACTGAGAGGCCACCTGACATGGTGAAAGTCGACCATGCCGTGCCACAGGCCACGACGGAGTCCGGCGGCCTGCGCCGCGATGTCGGACTGATCGGCCTGACGTGGGCCTCCGTCGGCTCCATCATCGGCTCCGGCTGGCTGTACGGCGCCGAGAAGGCGGTCGTCGTGGCCGGTCCCGCGGCGATCGTCTCGTGGGTGATCGGCGCGGTCGCGATCGTGCTGCTCGCGCTGGTGCACGCCGAACTCGGCGGCATGTTCCCGGTGGCGGGCGGCACCGCCCGCTACCCGCACTACGCCTTCGGTGGCCTGGCCGGCATGTCCTTCGGCTGGTTCTCCTGGCTCCAGGCGGCCACCGTGGCACCCATCGAGGTCGAGGCCATGATCGGTTACGCCGGTCACTGGCAGTGGGCGCAGGGACTCCAGCACGCCGACGGCACACTGACGGTCGTCGGCCTCCTCACCGCCGTCGGGCTGATGGCGGTCTTCGTCGGCGTCAACTTCTTCGGCGTCCGGGCCCTGGCGCACACCAACAGCGCCGCCACCTGGTGGAAGATCGCCGTCCCGCTCGGCGCGATCTTCATCATCGCCATGGGCAACTTCCACGCGAGCAACTTCACCTCCGAGGGCTTCGCCCCGTTCGGCGCCAAGGGCATGCTCGGCGCCATCAGCTCCAGCGGCATCATCTTCGCGCTGCTCGGCTTCGAGCAGGCGATCCAGCTGGCGGGCGAGAGCCGCAACCCCAAGCGTGACCTGCCCCGGGCGACCCTCGGCTCGGTCGCGATCGGCGCCGTGATCTACATCCTCCTCCAGGTCGTGTTCATCGCCGCGCTGCCGCACGCCTCCTTCGCGCACGGCTGGGCCAAGCTGGACTTCCCCGGCATCAGCGGTCCCTGGGCGGGCCTGGCGACCCTCGTGGGCCTCGGCTGGCTGGGCTGGGTGCTCTACATCGACGCGATCATCTCCCCCGGTGGCACCGGCCTGATCTACACCACCGCCACCTCGCGCGTCTCCTACGGCCTCGCCAAGAACGGCTACGCCCCGAAGGCCTTCGCCCGCACCGACAAGCGCGGCGTGCCGTGGTTCGGCCTGCTGATGTCGTTCGTCACCGGTGTGATCTGCTTCCTGCCGTTCCCGAGTTGGCAGGAGCTGGTCGGCTTCATCACCTCGGCGAGTGTGCTGATGTACGCGGGCGCGCCGCTGGCCTACGGCGTCTTCGCCGACCGGTTGCCGCACCATGACCGCCCGTACCGGCTGCCCGGCGGCAGAATCGTTTCTCCGCTGTCGTTCGTGGTCGCCAACCTCATCATCTACTGGGCCGGCTGGGACACCCTGTGGCGGCTGGGCTTCGCGATCCTGCTCGGCTACGTGCTGCTGGGCTCCTACGCCTGGTACGCCACCAGGAAGCGGCTGCCCGACGCGCCCCGACTGGACTTCCGCGCGGCGCAGTGGCTGCCCGGCTACCTGCTCGGCCTCGGCGTGATCTCCTGGCTCGGCGGCTTCGGCGGCCGGGGCACCATCCCGCTGTGGTGGGACATCCTGGTCGTCGCCGCCTTCTCGCTGGGCATCTACTACTGGGCCCGGGCCACCGCGTCCAGCCCCGCGGCGATCGAGCGCAGCATCGAGGAGGTCGTGGTCACGGACGCGCCCGCGCACTGAACAGCCCGCGCGTCCCCACCCGGTGTCCCGTCGGCTCGTCTGACGGGACACCGTCATAATGCTCGGGTGACGTCTCCCTCCCCCCACCCCGGCTCCCCCGCCGTGTCCCACCGCCCGGTCGTCGTCGTGGGCGCCGGCCCGGCCGGACTGACCGTCGGGAACATCCTGCGCGCCGCCGGCGTCGACTGTCTGGTCCTGGAGGCCGGCAGCCGCGCGTTCATCGAACAGCGGCCGCGCGCCGGGGTCATCGAGGAATGGGCGGTACGCGGCCTCGAACAGCGCGGCCTCGCCGGCGACCTGACCGCGCGCGCCCAGCCGCACACCGCCTGCGAGTTCCGCTTCGACGGCCGGGGCCACCGCTTCGCCTACGGTGAGCTGACGGGACGCCACCACTGGGTCTATCCGCAGCCCGCGCTGGTCACGGACCTCGTGCGCGAGTACGCCGACGTGCGCGGCGGCGCCATCCGCTTCGGTGTGCGCGACGTCCGCCTGCACGACCTGGACTCCGACCGGCCCGCGGTCTCCTACACCGACCCCGACAGCGGCGAACGGCACCTGGTGCGCTGCGACTTCGTGGCGGGCTGCGACGGCGCCCGGGGGGCGAGCCGGGCCGCGCTGCCCGAGCGGGCCCGCATCTCCCGGCACGACTACGGCATCGGCTGGCTGGCGCTGCTCGCCGAGGCACCGCCGTCCTCCGACTGCGTGCTGTTCGGCATGCACCCCGACGGTTTCGCCGGGCACATGGCCCGCGGCCCGCGGCTGACCCGGTACTACCTCCAGTGCCCACCGGGCGACGACCCGGACAACTGGCCGGACGAGCGGGTCTGGGACCAACTCCAGCGACGCCTCGGCGCCGCGGACCGACCGCCGCTGACGCGGGGTCCGCTGCTGGAGAAGCGGGTGCTGGACATGCACAACTACGTGGTGGAGCCCATGGTGTACGGCCGGCTCCTGCTGGCCGGTGACGCCGCGCACCTCGTCGCCCCGATCGCCGCCAAGGGCATGAACCTGGCCCTCCACGACGCGTTCCTGCTCGGCGACGGCCTCGTCGCGCGGTTGACGAGGGGCGACGGCGCGGGCCTGGACGACTACGCGGAGGCCTGTCTGCGCCGGGTGTGGGACTACCAGGAGTTCTCCCAGTGGCTCTCCGAGATCTACCACGGCATGTCCCACGGCGACCCCTACCGGGCCGGCACCGCCCGGGCCCGCCTGCGCCGGCTGTTCACGTCACCGGCAGCGGCGGCGGCCTTCGCCGAGCAGTACCTCGGCACGGCCGCCGCGTACTGAACGCTCCCGCGTCACACGACGCCCAGGCCCTCCCGCACGACCGCGCCCGGCAGTTCGGCGAGGGCCTTGCCCGGCACCAGCAGCTTCCCGCGCCGGCGGCCGCTGCCGACCAGGACGTAGGGCAGGTCGACGACGGCCGCGTCCACCAGCACCGGCCAGCCGGTGGGCAGCCCGACCGGGGTGATGCCGCCGTACTCCATGCCGGTCTCGCCGGTCGCCGTCTCCATGGGGGCGAACGAGGCCTTGCGGGCGCCGAGTTGACGGCGCACGGCACCGTTGACGTCGACCCGGGTGGTGGAGAGCACCACGCAGGCGGCCAGGGTCGTCGCGCCGCCCCGCTTGCCCGCGACGACGACACAGTTCGCCGACCGCTCCAGCAGGTCACGGCCGTAGTGCTCCACGAAGACGGCCGTGTCGGCCCACCGGGGGTCGGTGTCGACGTACAGGATCCGGTCGGCCGGGACGGCGCCCTGCCAGTCGCGTACGGCGTCGGCGACGGGCGCGGTCAGCTCGTCCAGGCACTCGGGGGCGGGGGTGGCGGTGTCGAAGTCTCCGATGGGTGGGCGCATGGCCGCACGCTAGCAAGAGCCGCCCGCGCGCCGTACCGGCGTCTCAGGGCACGGGCGGCACGGAGACCGCCATCACCATCTCCATCGGCGCGTCCCCCCGGTTGGTGTACCGGTGCGGGACATTGGCCTCGAAGGAGGCGCTCGCGCCCGCCGGTACCCGGTACTCCGTCCCGTCCACGACGAGGGTCAGCTCGCCCGCGGTGACGTGCACCAGCTCGACGGTGCCTCCCGGGTGCGGCTCCGATGGGCTGCTCTCGCCCGGCATCAACCGCCAGTCCCACATCTCCAGCGGTCCCGGCGCCTCCGTGCCGGCCAGCAGCCGGTTGTAGCTGCCGGCCTCCGTGTGCCAGAGCCGGACGGCCCGTTCGGCGGGGACGATCCGGACCGTCGGGCCCTGTTCGTAGTCGAGGAGCGTGGTGACGCTGACGCCCAGCGCGTCACCGATCTTCACGACCGTGCCGATGCTGGGGTTCGTACGGGCCTGCTCGATCTGGATGAGCATGCCGCGGCTGACACCGGCCCGGGCGGCGAGCACGTCCAGGGTGAAGCCGCGCACGGCACGCCAGTGCTTGACGTTGCGCGCCAGCGACTGGGTCAGGAGTTCGAGGTCCGACACGTGGTGTCCAATATCCGGGAAGTCCAGGACGGCGGGGAGCGCGGTGCGGTCCCCCGCACTACGGTGCGGTGCACCGGAGCGTCCACCGAACTGTACTGCCCGGTCGGCCCTGCCGGTCGCCGGCCCGTCCCGTCAGGCCTCCGGTTCGAGCGCGGCGAGCCGGGCGACGACGTCCTCGTCCAGCTCCCCCAGCGCCCGCAACTGCTCCGGCGTCGTGCCGTCCGGGATCGGCACCGGGGCCGGGGTCCGCAGGGGCGGCTGCCAGCCGTCGCCGGCCGTCCAGCGCCGGACGACCCGGGCGGGCGCCCCCGCCACCACGGCGTGGTCGGGGACCGTGCCCCGGACCACCGCGCCGGCCGCCACGACCACGTTCCGGCCGATCCGCGCGCCCGGCAGGATCACCGCGCCGGTGCCGATCCAGCAGCCCGGGCCGATCTCGACGGGCTCCATCCGCGGCCACTGCCGGCCGATGGGCTGGTGCGGGTCGTCGTAGGAGTGGTTGGTGGAGGTGACGTAGACGTACGGGCCGAAGTAGCAGTCGCTGCCGATGGTGACCGTCGTGTCCGCGATGACGTGGCTGCCGCGGCCGAGGACGACGCCGTCGCCTATCCGCAGGATGGGGTCGGGACCCAGGTCGAGGTCCGGCATCAGGCCGGCGGTGAGGGTGACCTGCTCCGCGATGATGCAGTGGGAGCCCAGCCGGATCCAGGGCTCGCCGAAGACCGTGCCGAGCGGGAAGGCCAGCCGGGTGGCCTCGCCGATCGAGCCGAAGCGGTACCGCCCGGGGTGCTCGGCCGACACCGAACCCGCCTCGCGCACCCACGACCAGCCCGCGTGCACGGCACGCTGCGCCAGCCGGCGCCGCCAGGACGTGAACGTGTTCTTGCGCTTCGACACGCGCTCACGTTACTCACCGGTCGCCCGGGAGGAGCCCGAGGGCTGCTGTGATCTTCACCCCACCGGGTGTCGTACCGTGCGGTGTACTGCCGACACGAGGAGACGGGTGATGACGCACAAGGCGCTGATCGTGGGTATCGGGGGCAAGGAGCCCGAGGTCGATCCGGAGGCGTTCGTGGCTCCCACGGCCTCCGTCATCGGGGACGTCACGCTGCACGCGGGCGCGAGCGTCTGGTACGGGGCGGTCCTGCGGGGCGACGTGGAACGGATCACCGTGGGGGCGCGGGCCAACGTGCAGGACAACGTCACACTGCACGCCGACCCCGGCTTCCCGGTCACCGTCGGGGAGCGGGTGTCGATCGGGCACAACGCGGTGGTGCACGGGGCGACCGTGGAGGACGACTGCCTGGTCGGGATGGGGGCGACCGTGCTCAACGGGGCGGTGATCGGGGCCGGGTCGCTGGTCGCCGCGCAGGCCCTGGTGCCGCAGGGGATGGTGGTGCCCGCCGGGTCGCTGGTGGCGGGGGTGCCGGCGAAGGTGCGGCGGGAACTGTCGGCGGAGGAACGCGAGGGGATCACCCTCAACGGCACCCTGTACGCGGACCTCGGCAAGGCGCACAAGGACGTGCACCGGTAGACCGCGCGCCGGCAGGACCCGGTGCGGGGCGGATGCGCGGGGGCGGCTCAGTCGCCGGCGTTCACGGGTTCCGGTTCCCGCTCGGCCGGCTGCGCGTTCCTCGCCTTGCGCTTCAGGATCAGCACCGACCCCAGGCCGATCAGCAGGGCCACCACCAGGCCCAGGTACGAGAACCGCTTCAGCCAGTCCTCGGCGACGAGACCCACGTAGTAGATGACGGCCGTCGTGCCACCGGCCCAGCAGACGCCGCCGAGGACGTTGGCGATCAGGAACTTCCAGTACGGCATGTGCAGGACACCCGCGAGCGGACCGGCGAAGATCCGCAGGAGGGCGACGAAGCGGCCGAAGAAGACCGCCCACATGCCCCACTTCTTGAACGACCGCTCGGCGGTCGCCACATGGCCCGCGCCGAAGTGCCTCGGGAACCTCGCGCCGAGCCAGGCGAGCAGCGGGCGTCCGCCCTTGCGGCCGATCGCGTAGCCGATGGAGTCGCCGATCACGGCGCCGGCGGTCGCGCACACCCCGAGGACGACCGGGTTGACGCCCGAGTTCTGGGAGGACATCAGGGCCGCGGAGACCAGGATGATCTCGCCGGGCAGCGGGATGCCCAGGCTCTCCAGACCGATCACGAGGGCCACCACGGCGTAGACGGCGGCCGCCGGCACCGAGTCGAGCCATTCCTGGACGTGCACCGCCGGTACCTCCCCTGTCGCTGCCCTTGCCTCCGGGTCACCGCGTGTACAGCGCGCCCCCGGGGAAGGCTACCTGGTCGCCGCCGAAGACCCGCCTGCCCGCGCCACCCGGTCCCGGCGCCCCCGGCCCGCCGCGCACACTTCCGGACACCGAGTGGCACCCGACGGGCGACCGCGTCCCCGCCCTGACACCGGCCGGCCCCTGCCCGGCCCGCCCCCACGGCATCCTCGGGCGGCACCTCCGAACCGGCGGACGCGGTCCGCACCTCACCCGGCCGACACCGCTACGGCCCGGACCGCGCTTCCCACCGGCGAACCCGCCCGCACACCCACCGGGCCGTCCCCCACCGGACCGACGACGTGCCCCGGCGTCACCGCCACGCGCGCCATCGCGGCATCCGTCGTACCACCGGCGCTGTCCGGGCCGCCGTCCGCCGCCCGGTGCCGGTCTCCCCCGGCGCGCACCTCGGCGGTTCCCGGCCCGGCCACCCGGCCGGCTGCCGTCGCGTCGTCCTCCGGCCCCCCGCGCGGGACGTCACCGTGCCCCCGCCCCGCGCCCGGCCCGGCACCGTCCCGCTCCGCCGTCCCGGTCCCCCGCGCCGGACCCGGGCCGTCCCCCGCCCCCCGCGTCACGAACGGCCCCGCGCCCGAGGACCGCGGTGCCTTCGCGGCGACGGGTTCCAGCACCCACCGCTGCTCCGGTGAGCCGTCGCGTTCCGCCACGCCGACCCGGGCGGCGATACGGCCGGACCCCGGGGTGAGCAGCAGGCCCCTCGGCCGGCGGAGCAGGATCTCGCCGCGGACCGTGACGTCGTACGACATCCCGCCGGTGCCGGCGCGGCAGCCGGTCACCCGGACGTGCCGGGTGCGGGGGTCGGCGGTCAGGCACAGCGACGGCCGCGCGGCGCTGCGCAGCAGTCCGTCGGCCCGGTACGACCACTGCTGCCCGGCGGCCGGGGAGCAGGGTGCGAGCCGGACGGCCGCGCCCGGGGCGACCCGGTCGCCGCCCGCGTCCAGGCAGAGCCCGGAGCCGAGGCGGCGCAGGGCACCGTGAGCGATCTCCGCCGCCCCGGAGGAGGCGGTCGAGGCGGCCGAGGGTGGGACGGTGGAGCGGGTGCCGGTGGCGCCCCACGTGGTGGCGGGCGCGTGGACACCGTTGTCATCGGACCAGCTCCGGACCGCGAGCACGGTGGTGAGCAACGCCAGGGTGGTCAGGCCGACCCCGACGGCCACGACCGCGCGACGACGGTTCCCCGGCCCGGCGCTGTGCCGGCCGCCGGTCTCCGGGGAAGCGGGCGGCTCGACCGGCGGGGGCGGCGGTTCCGCGGGGGCGCCGCGGCCCGGGCGGGAGTCGAGGTAGCGGCGGGCGCCCCAGCCGAGCACGGTCTCGGCGAGCAGGAGGTGCAGACCGCCGTCGAAGTGGGCGAGTTGCTCGGCGGTGTGGCGGCAGTGGCGGCAGACCGTCAGATGCCGTCGGACGTCGGGCAGCAGGACGCCGCCGCGGCGGATCGGGATGTCGAGGAGGCGGGTGTGGAAACGGCATTCGCCGGAGGGCGCGAGTTCCCGGTGGGCGCGTACGCAGCCGGCGCGGAATTGCTCGCGCGCCAGTTCCAGGGCGGTGATCGCGGTGGTCGGGTCGACCCCCAGCAGACCGGCCGGTATGTTTATGGGTTCGGCTTCGACCTCGGTGTGCCAGAGCAGGCATTGGGAGGCGCCGGGAAGGGCCTGGAATGCGCGTGCGGCGAGCCGCCTGTTCTCCGGTGTCTCGGGATTCGTCGCGCGAAGGCCGCGGCCGCCGGTGGGTTTGCGCAGTTCCGGCAGGGCGATGCGGGCGGCCTCGTCCGCGGCCCAGGAGCGGACGGTGTCCCGGACGGCGGCGAGGAGTTGGGGGCGCAGGGCGCCGCCGAGCACGCCCCCGGCCATTCTGCCGAGCACGTGGTGGAAGGCCGCGGTGGCCACGAGCTGGGCACCGGATCCGGCCGAGGCCAGGCAGAGCACGGCGTAGTCGCGGGTGGGGCGCCAGTGCCGGGCGAGGAGCAGGGCGACGGCGTGGTGCCGGGCGTCGCCGGGTGCGGTCAGCCGGGCGACGAGGGCACGGTCGGACTCGCCGGCCGGAGCGGACGGGGGCGGGAAGGGCGGGCGTGGGGGGCGAGGGGGCGGCACGGGACCATTTCCTTTCCAGCCGCAGGAACGCGGGCGCGCGCGAGTCCTGTCGGAAAGCAGTACCTGATAGGTATGTACCTGCCTGCTCGGTACACATCTGAGAGCCGGCCCTGACATCGGCGTCCGCCGAAGCCCTCCCGCGGGGTGGCTCACCCTCGCACACGCGGCGCGCAGGAAACAAGAACTGCGAATGGTCCCGACACCGACGTCGGCATTTCGCACAATGGTTACCACCGGTATCCCCGAACCGGTTCTCGTGGCAATAGCCAACTCGCCCGCCGTAAAAGCCCGTATGGCGCACGAAATTTCCAACTTACGGCCCTCGCACGACAGTCGGCGGCCGAACCCCTGCCGGACGCGCGCCGGGTCCGACTCCCCCGGCGCCGCCACCGGCAGGCCGGGGGGAGGGACCGCGCCCGTCGCGTCAGCCGTTGGGCCGCAGTGTCCAGACGACCGTCATCTCGCCCGTCACCGCGCCGTCCGCGCGCCGGATCTCGACGGCCACCGGGAACTCGGGGCGCTGGCCGGCGTCCAGTTCGGCGACGACGTCGGCGGCCGGGCGGCCCAGCGTCGCGGTGGCGGTGACGGCGCCCATCGCCAGCTTCCGGTAGGCGATCTCGGCGCGTACGGCGAGCGGCACGGCGCGCGAGAGCTGCTCCCCGAAGGCGGCCAGGACGATGGCGCCGCTGGCGGACTCCCCGAGGGTGAACATCGCGCCGGCGTGCGGGCCGCCCACGTGGTTGTGGTACTCCCCCTGGTCCGGCAGGGACACCACGGCCCGGTCGGCGGTGGTCTCCTGGAACTCCAGGTTCAGCGTCCGGGCCATGGGCACGGTGGCGGCGAGCATCTCGCCGATCGACATCTGGTCTGCGCTCATGACCGTCATGTTACTCACGAGTAGCAGGCGCTGACCAGAGCCGGTGCCGTCGTCACCACGGTTTCGCGGCGAACCTGACGAACACCGGTGACCGGACCGTGTCCGGCACCGCACTAGGGTTACTGGCCATGTGGCCAGATCAGCAGCCGCCAGGGGGCGCGCAGAACCCGCGGCAGGACCCGTACCAGCAGCCGGGGCACCAGCAGCAGAACCCGTACCAGCAGCCCGGGTACCAGCAGTACCCGCAGGGCGGCCCGTACCAGCAGCAACCGCAGTGGGGGCAGCCGCCCACCGTGCCCACGCCGCTGCCGCCGCAGGGCGGTGGCGGCCGCACCAAGCTCGTCGCGATCATCGCCGCCTCGGCCGTGGTGGTCACCGCCGCCGTGACCGGCTACCTGGTGCTGGGCGGCGGCGGCTCGAAGGACGACGAGGCGGACAACGGCAAGGGCGGACACGGCGCCACCCCGTCCGCGCCGGCCGATCCGGCGGCCTCTCCGGCCTCGTCCACGACCGACAACCCGCGGGCGAGCGGCACCGAGAAGCCGACCGTCGCCGGCTGGAAACTCGTGGTGAACCCCAAGTACGGCGCCGCCTTCGACGTGCCCGGCGACTGGGAGGTGGAGCGGCCCGGGATCTTCTCCTTCTTCGAGGACGAGCAGAAGGGCGACGGCTCCCCGTACATCGGCTTCTCCAGCCCCGCGTTCCTGAAGCCCGACTACTGCACCACCGAGAAGGGCGGCAGCAAGGAGTCGTACGCACTCGTGGCCAGCGGCACGAAGGGCGAGAACGGTGGGAAGAGCACCGCCGGGATCGCCCGCGCGGACTCGGCCACGTTCGCGTTCGGCGGCTACACCGACCAGTCGAACGCGGCCAAGAAGTACCTGCGGATAGGCAAGGCCGAACCGTTCACGACGGCGTCCGGACTCAAGGGCAGCGTGGCGACGTCGTACGTCGTCGGCGCGCCGAAGAAGAACAAGTGCAGCACCGACGGCAAGGCCACGACGTTCGCCTTCAAGAACTCCAAGGACAGCTTCGTGGGGTGGACGCTCTACGGCGCGAAGGGGGTCGCGGACGAGATCCCCGACGCCACCATCCGCAAGATCCTGTCCACGGTACGGCTGCACGGCGACCCGATCGTGGAGTGACCGGGGACGCCTGACCGGCGGCGTATCCCGTCCCGGTGCCCCCGCCCGCCGCCGGCCGCGGCTTCAGCCGATGCCGAAGGCGCCGGCGGGGGGTTCGGGCGACGGTACGGCGTCGGCCTCCTCGACCGGCCCGGCCGCGCCGATGAACTCCCGCACCGCGAGCCCGTGTTCGACCCGCGCCGGGAAGGCGTCCGCCGCGCTGCGCCGGGCCATCGCGGCGATGTCCAGCGGCCGGTGCGAGGCCACGACCACCGCGTTGCCGAACCGCCGGCCGCGCAGCACCGCCGGCTCGGCGATCAGCGCGAGCTCCTCGAACACGGCTGCCAGGTTGGCGAGTTGGGCCCGCAGGAAGCCGAATGGCGCCGCGTCGGCGAGGTTGGCCAGGTAGACCCCGCCGGGACGCAGCACCCGCTCGGCCGCGCGGACGTAGCCGAGCGTGGACAGGTGGGCGGGTACCCGGGAGCCGCCGAACACGTCGGCGACCAGTACGTCGGCGTGGTCGTCCGGCGCGCCCTCCAGCCAGGCCCGGGCGTCGTCGGCGTGCAGCACGACACCGGCGCTCGGCGGCAGCGGCAGGTGTTCGGCGACCAGCTCCAGCAGGCCCCGGTCCGCCTCGACGACGTCCTGCCGCGAGCCGGGCCGGGTCGCCGCCACGTACCGGGGCAGGGTGAGGGCGCCGCCGCCGAGGTGCACCACGTCCAGCGGCGCCCCCTCGTCGGCGGCGGCGTCCAGCGCGAACCCCAGCCGGCGCGCGTACTCGAACTCCAGGTACGCCGGGTCGTCCAGGTCGACGTACGACTGCGGCGCGCCGTCGACCGTGAGAAGCCAGGCCCGTTCCCGGTCGACGTCGGGCATCAGCTTGGCGGTGCCGTGATCGGTGGTGCGGGACACGGGTATCTGGTCGGTCACCCGTCCATTGTGACCTGTCCGGGGGCGCCACGCGGTTTGTCCGGTGACGAACCCTTTTGCACGGTGGGCGATTTCCGACCATACGGCGCTCACACACGGGTGTCGGTTAGTGTCTCCAGATGCTCGACGCCAACCGCTCTGGCACCGCCGCGGCCTCTCCCCGGGCCGCCGGCACGGAGCTCGCCGTCCCCCTGACCACCTCCACCGCCGCGGGCGTCCCCGTGGCCGCGTCCGGCCCCGTGCTGCCGGGTTCGAGACTCACCGCCCGCTGCGCCCGGGTGCTGCGGTCCCCGCACGCCCGGCTCTCGTTGCTGTTCGCCCTGCTCGCGGGCGGTGTGGCGACCGTGCTCCTGTTCGAGCCGCAGCGGCTGTTGACGCACGGCTGGCCGCCACAGCTCGGCGGGGTCGCCGCGGCCCTCGTCTTCTCGGCCGCGTACGGGCTGTGCACCGTGGCGTTCGTCCCGCGTCCCCTGCTCAACCTGGCCGCGGGCGCGCTGTTCGGCTCGCAGCTCGGGCTGGCGACGGCGCTCGCGGGCACCGTGTTCGGCGCCGGGGTGGCGTTCGGGCTCGGCCGGGTGCTCGGTCAGGACGCGCTGCGCCCGCTGCTGCGTGGCCGCTGGCTGAAGGCGGCCGACGGGCAGCTCAGCCGGCACGGGTTCCGGTCGATGCTGGTCGCCCGGCTGTTCCCCGGGGTGCCGTTCTGGGCCGCGAACTACTGCGCGGCCGTCTCCCGCATGCGCTGGCTGCCGTTCCTGCTGGCGACGGCCCTGGGCTCGGTCCCGAACACGGCCGCCTACGCGGTCGCCGGCGCCCGCGCCTCCTCGCCGACCTCCCCCGCCTTCCTGATCGCCATGGGCTGCATCGCCCTGCCGGCGCTGGCCGGCTCGGTGGTGGCCTGGCGCAAACGCCACCAGCTGCGCGGCCGGTGAGCCGTCACCGCGGCGCAGGACGGCTCGCAGTGCGGAGGACCCCTCGATGTGGGCCAGCGTCATCGCCGTGGCCGGCACGCTGCTCGGCGGCGCGCTCACCGGCCTGATCCAGTTCCGGCACGAGCGGGCCGCCCGCGCCGACCGCAGGGCGGACGCGCTGCGGTCGGCGCTGGGCGAGCTGGTGGCCGCGCTGGGCGACCACCGGCGGGCCATGTGGCACCGCGAGGACCTGCGGCTGACCGGCGCGAGCCCGGAGGCGGCCGCGGCGGCCCGGGCGGCGTCGCACGCCACCCGATCCGCCGTCACCGCTCCCCTGGTCGCGGTCTCCGTGCTGGAACCGTCCCTGGCCGAACCGGCCCGCAGGGCCGCGCTGGCCGCGTTCGGCATCCGTGACGCCACCGACCACACCGCGCTGGCCGCCCACCGCGAGGCCGCCATCGCCGCCACCGACGCCCTGGTCGCCGCCGCGGGACGCGCCCTGGCCTGACGGGCCGGCGGGCGGACAACCGGCGCGGTCCTCCCGCACGGACGAAGGAGAGGACATGGGTGGACGCGTCGACGGCTCGGGGCCGGACGCGGTGGAGCGGCCGTTCCTGATGGTCGTCGAGGACGTCTTCCCCGCGCGGCGGGGCGCGGTCATGGTGACGGGCCGTGTCGAACGCGGCCGGGTGCGCGAGCGCGAACCGGTGGAGATCGTCGGCCCGGCCGGCCGGCCGACCGCCGCCGCCGTCGTCGCGGGCATCGAGGGGAACGGGGTGTGGATCGCGGAGGCCGGTGCGGAACTGAACGTGGGCGTGGCGCTGGACGGCGTCGCCGCGGCGGACGTGGCACGGGGGCAGGTTCTCGCGGCACCTGGCTCGATCGCCGCCCACCGCCACTTCACGGCGGACATCGCCGTGCTGTCCGCGGAACAGGGAGGCGCGGACGTGTTCTCCGGCGACCGCCTCCGTGTCCACGTCCGCGCCGCCGCCGTACAGGGCACCGTCACCCTGCCCGAGGGCACCGATGTGGTCCGGCCGGTGCACGCAGCCGCGGTGACGCCGGCGCTCGAGGAGGCCGTCGCGCTGGAGGTGGGCCAGTCCTTCGCCTTCCGTCACCACGGCCGCGCGGCCGGCTCCGGGACCGTGACCGGCCTCGGGCGCTGAGCCTCCCCGTCCCCGTCGGGCGGCGCCGCCCGACGTCACCGGCCGACCCACTGCTCATCGGGGACGCCGGTGTCGCGGCAGCCTCCCGTCCCGCCGTTGACCCACCAGCCCCGGTCGTACTGCTGGACTCACGTCATCCGGGGGGTGAAGGACCGGCAGCGGCCGGCGTACACGTCACCGGCCGCGCGCCCGGGGACGCCGTCCGGCCGGTGCCCGGCCACGGGCGGACACAGTGCTCGGCCGACGTGGGCAGTACACCGGGAGGACGTGCTGCCCGATCGGTGTTCAACAGGGCTCATCGCGGGGGGAGTTCGCACGTGGCGGGCGGGACGCCCCCGTCGGGGCGTGGGATCACGCGCTGTGAGGCGTACGAAGTGCGCAACCCGGCCCGGGGTGAGGCCGGTTGGACCGTGGCCGGGTTCGCGGTCGGCCGGGAGCGGTGTCCGGGCCCTGTTTTCGCGGTGTCACCCGGGCCCGCTACGCTTCGCTCGTCACATGATCACCTTTTCTCCCCAGCGCTTGGACGCCGTACCTCCATGTCTTGGTTTGAATCCCTCGTCCTCGGACTCGTCCAGGGACTGACCGAGTTCCTGCCCGTCTCCTCCAGCGCGCACCTGCGGCTGACCGCGGCGTTCTCGGGCTGGGAGGATCCCGGGGCAGCCTTCACCGCGATCACGCAGATCGGCACGGAGGCGGCGGTGCTGATCTACTTCCGCAAGGACATCGGCCGGATCGTCGCGGCCTGGTTCCGGTCGCTGGCCGACAAGGCCGCGCGCCGCGACCACGACGCGCAGATGGGCTGGCTCGTGATCGTGGGCTCCATACCCATCGGCGTGCTGGGCGTCACCCTGAAGGACCAGATCGAGGGACCGTTCCGCGATCTGCGGATCACCGCGGCCATGCTCGTCGTCATCGGCGTGGTCATCGGCGTCGCCGACCGGCTGGCCGCCCGCGACGAGACCGGCGGCCGGCACCGGGCGCCCAAGCAGCGCAAGACCCTGGAGGACCTGGGCGTCAAGGACGGCCTCGTCTTCGGCCTCTGCCAGGCCTGCGCCCTGATCCCCGGCGTGTCCCGCTCCGGCGCGACCATCAGCGGCGGCCTGTTCATGGGGTACCGGCGCGAGGCCGCGGCCCGCTACTCCTTCCTGCTCGCCGTCCCGGCCGTCCTCGCCTCCGGCGCGTTCGAGGTCAAGGACTCGCTCGGCGCGGGTGACGTGTCGTGGGGGCCGACCCTGTTCGCCACGGTGATCGCGTTCGCGTCGGGCTACGCGGTGATCGCGTGGTTCATGAAGTGGATCTCCCACAAGAGCTTCATGCCGTTCGTCTGGTACCGCGTCGCCCTCGGCATCGTCATCATCGCCCTCGTCTCGGCGGGAGTCCTCAGCCCACACGCGGCCGAGTCCGCGAGCTGACCGGCAGGACCAGGGCGGCCGCGCGACCTGGGGGTGGTCATCGCGCCTGCGCAAGGCGCCTGATGGGCGACACGGTCTCACGTATCACCCGTTTGGGTACGAAATGGGCGGGATCAGTCGGGTCACGCGGCCGCGGCCACGAGACGATCCGCGTCTACGACGGGGAGCAGGTCGGTGAGGTCCGGCGGGTGCGGAGCGCCTCGATCGCCTCGCGGGTCCGGTGCAGTATCTCGGGGGGCAGTACTCCGGGCCGTGGCCCGGGGAGCAGCGACCCCGGGCCCGCGCAGGCAGACCGTCCCCGCGGCCGGCGCCCAGAGCGCAGCGCACTTCCCGTGCCCGACGCCCGGCCCGCTCGCCGTTGTCCGCCCCGTTGTCGTTTCGGACATCTCCCCTACCGCCGGTGTCCGGCGACCCGCACCGGCATATGCCCTCTGGGCTGGGCGGACGCCCGGTACGCCCGGTGGCGCGCGGCGCGGCGGTGACCGAGCCCATAGCTGCTCCGTAGCCATTCGGTGGCGCAGGGTCAGCTTCTGCCCCTAGGCTGGTCCGCATGTCCCCCGATTCCCCGTCCCCTGGTTCCGTGCGGTCCGCCGCCGAGGTCAACGACAAGATCCGGGCGCTGTGGCTGCGCGCGGGCGGCACCCTGTCGGCCCAGGAGCGCGCGGAGTACGAGCTGCTGGTCGTCGAGTGGGCGGCGGCGGTCCGCTGCCGGGTCGTCGAGGCGGCCTGAGCCGCCGGTCACGCCCGCAACCGCGCCAGCACCTCGTCGGCCAGCGGGTACGGCCGCTCCTCGGGCAGCAGCCCGCTCGCCCGCTCCTCCTCGCCGGCCCGCACCAGCCCCCGGATCTCCGCGGCCAGCGGGGTCACGTCCTCGATGCCGACGATCCACTCGTCGGCGTACCGGACGGCGGCCTCCCCGCCCAGCCCCAGCTGCAACGACCGGTACGGCAGCGGGTTGTGGTGCAGGTCGCGCTCCGGGTCCCACTGGACGCGGGCGGGACAGCGGGCCAGCTCCCGTTTCCAGGCCGCCTGGTCGGGGTGGAGCTCGGGGGCGTAGTGGGACAGGCAGGCGTGCCGCAGGGCCCACTCGAAGCCCTCGCGGCGCACTTCGACGGCGAGGACCGTCTCCTGGCCCTCCTTGGTCCCCCAGCCGCAGCGGTACATCATCCACAGGAAGGACGGCTTGATCCAGGTCATGCGGTCACGCTTCCAGGCGGAGGGGAAGCGCCCGGTGCGGGCGGCCGGGCGGCCGATCTCCGGGCGGTAGGCCTGGTAGACGACGACCGTGGACCCCGTGTGCCGGGCCCGGACACGGAACTTCGGCTCGGTTTCGGAAGATTGTTCGTTCACGGGGACAAGGTTCCGTCGCCGGCCCCGCCGCGCACCACCGAATATCGGGCGCCCCCTTGGCGCCGCGTCCCCCGTGCCCAACACTGAGCCGATGACGCAGCGTGCTGAACTCGCGATCGTGATGGACCGACTGGCCGTGGACGACCTGGTCACCGAGTACGCCGTGGCGGTGGGTGACGGTGACTGGACGGCGTACGAGGGGCTGTTCACGGCGGACGGGCGGGCCGACTACCGTGCGGCCGGCGGTATCGAGGGCGGCGCGGGGCAGGTCGCCGGCTGGCTCGCCGCGAACACGGCGCTGCTCGCCGTCCGCCAGCACCTGATCGTCAACCGCCGGGTGCGGTTCGGCCTCCTGGACCACGACACCGGGGACACCGCCCGGGTACGGGCCGACTACCTCACCCCGGGGCGGTGGACCGACACCGGCACCCCGGCCGCGCCGGACCCGGTGTCCGCGGGCCGCTACGACTTCGATCTGCTGCGCACATCGGAGGGTTGGCGGCTGCGCGAGGCCGTCGTGCTCGAGAAGTGGCGCCGGCCGCCGGCCGAAGACGCACACTGAGGCATTCCCTGGGTAGGGAGGGTCCTTATGAGGATGATCGACCGCTGCCTGACCTCCCCCTGGCCGCGCTCCGGCGCCGCGGTCCTCGCGGGTGCCCTGCCCGTGCTCGCGTTCCCGGCGCCGTCACTGTGGTGGTTCGCGTACGTCGCCCTGGTGCCCTGGCTGCTGCTGGCCCGCTCGGCGCCGACCGGGCGGCGGGCGGCGTACGACGGCTGGTGCGGCGGTTTCGGCTTCCTGGTGGCCGTGCACCACTGGCTGCTGCCGAGCCTGCACGTGTTCATCTTCCTGATAGCCGCCCTGCTCGGCGTGCTCTGGGCGCCCTGGGGGTGGCTGGCGCGCCGGCTCCTCGGCGGGACGCCGTCGCCGGGCCGGGGCGCCGCCGCGCTGCTGGTGCTGCCGTCGGCCTGGCTCGCGGTGGAACTGGTCCGGTCCTGGCAGGGCCTGGGCGGGCCGTGGGGCATGCTGGGCGCCAGTCAGTGGCAGGTCGGCCCGGCGCTGCGGCTGGCCTCGGTCGGCGGGGTGTGGCTGCTCAGCTTCCTGGTGGTGACCGTCAACGTGGCGGTGACCGTGCTGATCTCCGTCCGCGCCGCCCGGGTGCCGGCCGTGGCCTCGCTGGTCGCGACGGCCGCCGCGGCGTCGGCAGCCTGGGCGTGGGCGCCGCGCCCGGAGGTCGACGGCCGGGTGCGGGTCGCCGTCGTCCAGCCGGGGATCGTGACCGGCCGGGACAGCGGCGAGAAGCGGTTCGACCGGGAGGAGCGGCTGACCCGGCGGCTCGCCGGGCAGGACGTCGACCTGATCGTGTGGGGCGAGTCGAGCGTCGGTTTCGACCTGGACGACCGGCCTGACCTGGCCCGCCGGATCACGGCCCTCGCCCGCCGCACCGGCGCCGACGTGCTGGTCAACGTGGACGCGCGCCGCTCCGACCGGCCCGGCATCTACAAGAGCTCGATCCTGGTCGGCCCGCACGGGCTGACCGGCGACCGGTACGACAAGATGCGGCTGGTCCCGTTCGGCGAGTACATACCGGCCCGTTCGCTGCTCGGCTGGGTCACGTCGGTGGGGCGGGCGGCCGGCGAGGACCGGCGACGCGGCAGCGGACAGACGGTGATGAAGGTGGGGCACGGGTTGCGGATCGGCCCGCTGGTGTGCTTCGAGACCGCGTTCCCGGACATGAGCCGACACCTCGCCGAGGACGGCGCCGACCTCCTGCTCGGCCAGTCGTCGACCTCCTCCTTCCAGCACAGCTGGGCGCCGGAGCAGCACGCGTCGCTGGCCGCGCTGCGCGCCGCGGAGACCGGCCGCCCGATGGTGCACGCCACCCTCACGGGCGTGTCGGCGGTGTACGGCCCGGAGGGGCAGCTTCTCGGGCCGTGGCTCGGCACCGGCGCGGACACCTCCCGCGTGTACGACGTGCCGCTCGCGCACGGTGTCACGCCGTACGTCCGCTACGGGGACTGGCCGGTGCCCGTGGCGCTGCTGGTGCTGGCCGTGCTGTGCGCCGCCGAGTGGACGCGGGCGCTCAGGCTGCGCCGCAGTGGTCCCGCACCGCTCGTACCACCCGTTCGCACAGTTCGTGAGTCGCCAGCGCGTCCCGGGCGCTGAGCACCTGTCCGGCCCGGACGGCGTCGAGGAAGGCGAGGACCGCCTGCTCGATGCCGCGCTGGCGGGCCACCGGCACCCAGTCGCCGCGCCGGCGCACGGTCGGCTGGCCCTTGTGGTCGATCACCTCGGAGAGGTTGAGCACCTGGCGCTTGCTGTCCTGGCCGGAGACCTCCAGGATCTCCTCGGCGGAGCCGCTGAGCCGGTTCATCACGCCTAGCGCGGTGAAGCCGTCACCGCCGAGCTGGACCACGACGTGGTGGAGCAGCCCCTCCCGGACGCGGGCCCGGACGGTCACGTCGTCGACCGGGCCGGGCGCCAGGAAGCGCAGGGTGTCCAGGACGTGGATGAAGTCGTCCAGGATCATCGAGCGTGGTTCCTCGGGCAGCCCGATACGGTTCTTCTGCATGAGGATCAGCTCGCGCGGGTGGTCCAGGCACTGCGTGTACCCGGGGGCGTAGCGGCGGTTGAAGCCGACGGCGAGCGTGACACCGCGCCGGTCGGCGAGGTCGACCAGCCGCTCGGAGTCTGCGAACCGGTAGGCGAGCGGCTTGTCCACGTAGGTGGGCACTCCCGCCTCCAGCAGCCGCGTGACGATCTCGGGGTGCGCGGCGGTGGGGGCGTGCACGAAGGCGGCGTCGAGGCCGGCGTCGATCAGCGCGTCCAGCGTGGTGTGCCGCTGCTCCGCCGGCAGGCGCAGGGTGTCGGCGACCCGGTGGAGGGTGGCGGGCGTACGGGTCTGTACGTGCAGCTCGATCCCCGGCTGCGAGCCCAGCACCGGCAGGTACGCCTTCTGCGCGATGTCCCCGAGTCCGATGCAGCCGACCTTCACGTGCTCTCCCCTGCCACTCGCCGATGTGCGTTCCCGGCAGGATACGGGGACCGCCGGCCGGCGATCCCGCCCGAGCCGCACGCCCCGACCCGCGACATGGCCGCGCCCACCGCGACAGCGGCCCGGCGCCCGGGTGGGTGGCCGCTAGCTGGGGCGTTGGCGGGGTGGGGACCAGTTGTCGTCGCCCGGGGTGCCGTCCCGGCCCAGCCGCGCTTCGAGCCGGCCGATCGCGGACCGCACGCCCTCGCCGTAGCCGTCGTCCGCCAGCCGGCTCGCGGCGGTGCGGGCGCGGCGCAGGTGGCTGTGGGCCGCGTCGGTGCGGCCCAGCCTGGCGTAGTCGGCGGCCAGGTTGAGGTGCAGGGAGGGCAGGAAGCCCCGGACGCCGTCCGGCAGCTCCTCGGCCGCCGACAACGCGCGCAGGTCCCAGGCGAGTTCGTCCGCCGGGTCGTCCTGGGTGTCCGCCAGGTAGTGGGCCAGGGTGCAGCGGTGCAGGGGGGCGCCGTGCTCGCCGATCTCCGCCCACAGGTCAAGGAAGCGGCTGCGGGCCTCCTCGCGGTCGCCGCCGTGGTGCAGCATCACGACCTGCCCGATCCGCGTCAGCACGGCGTCGGGCGCCGCCTGTTCCTGTCGCTCCGCCACCGCGTCCTCCAGGCCGTCGTCGGCTGTTCGTCCGGTCAGCCGTCCGATCCGACGCTAACCGGCGCCGCCGGCAATCCCCGGCAGGCCGCCCCGCGCGGCCGGGTAACGGGCCGCCGGCGGAGCGGGGAGGCTTTGGAGCGGACGCCGCCGGCGGCGCGAGTGTCCTACGACGCCGATCGAGTCCGGCCCGGTGCGACCCGCCGTAGGCGGACGTGTTCCCGGAGCCGGGGCAAAGTGCGGGTCTGCGCGGGCGGTCAGCCGAGGTTCGGGATCCGCCAGTCGACCGGCTCGTGGCCCTGGCGGGCGATCGCCTCGTTGATCTGGGTGAACGGCCGGGAGCCGAAGAACTTCTTCGCGGACAGCGGCGAGGGGTGCGCGCCCTTGACCACGGCGTGCCGGGACTCGTCGATCAGCGGGAGCTTCTTCTGGGCGTAGTTCCCCCACAGGACGAAGACCGCCGGGTCGGGGCGGGAGGCGACCGCGCGGATGACGGCGTCGGTGAACCTCTCCCATCCCTTGCCCTTGTGCGAGTTGGCCTCGCCGGCCCGGACGGTGAGGACCGCGTTGAGCAGCAGCACGCCCTGTTCGGCCCACGGCATCAGGTAGCCGTTGTCCGGGACGGGCAGGTCCAGTTCGTCGCGCATCTCCTTGTAGATGTTCCGCAGGGACGGCGGGGTCCGCACGCCGGGGCGGACCGAGAAGCACAGGCCGTGGCCCTGGCCCTCGCCGTGGTACGGGTCCTGGCCGAGGACGAGGACCTTGACCCGCTCGTACGGCGTCGCCTCCAGCGCGGCGAAGACCTCCTCGCGCGGCGGATACACCGGACCCCTCGCCCGCTCCTCCTCGACGAACTCGGTCAGCTCCTTGAAGTAGGGCTGGTGCAGCTCGTCGCCCAGAACCCCGCGCCAGGACTCGGGCAGCATGGCGATGTCGGTCACGTCAACGTCCTCACGATGTGCGGTCACTTCCAGGCGTCCGAACCTACAGGCGACCACTGACAACGGGGGTGCCGAGGGCCCTCACCAGCTGGTCTTACGGTGCAGCGTCCACATCATCATGATCGTCGACGGGTCGAGGGCCTGCTCGCCGCCGGAGATGTCGTCGCTGGCCGCCACGAACTGCCTGCCCTGCCACAGCGGCAGCAGCCGGGCGTCGTCGACCATGATCTGCTGGGCCCGTTCCACGTCCTTGACGGTCCGGGCGCGATCGCTCTCCGCGCGCGCGTGGGGCAGCAGCCGGCCGGTGATCTCCTTGGCCGGGTAGGGCGTGCCGAGCGCGTTGTGCTCGCCGACGAACGGGGCGATGAAGTTGTCCGCGTCGGGGAAGTCGGGGAACCAGCCGCGCCCGAACACCGGGTACTCGCCCTTCTGGTAGCCGACCACGTAGCTCTTCCAGGGGCGGCTGCGCAGGGTGATGCGGAACAGGCCGGAGCCCTCAAGCTGCCGCTTCAGCTCCTGGAACATGCTTCCGGTCTCGGAGCCGTAGCGGTCGGTGGTGTACCAGAAGGTGAGCGGGACCCGCTGGGTGATGCCCGCGTCGGAGAGGATCGCGCGGGCCTTGGCGACGCTCGGGTCGCCGTAGTCGTCGAAGAAGCCGGTGGTGTGGCCGGTGAGGCCCTTGGGGACCATCGAGTACAGCGGGTCGACGGTGTCCTTGTACACCTTGTGCGCGATGGCGCCCCGGTCCACGAGCTGGGCGACGGCCCTGCGCACGGCGGGCTGCCGGGCCCAGCGGTCCGCGGGGTTGAAGACCAGGTAGCTGATGTCGGTGCCGGCGCCGTCGACCAGTTGGAGGTCGCCGGTGTCGTGCTGCTGGAGGGCGAGGATGTCGTCGGCGCCGAGACCGCGGTAGGTGACGTCGATCTGCTTGCCCCGCAGCGCCTTGACCATGGCGGCGGAGTCCTGGAAGTAACGGATGGTCACCGCGTCGTTCTGCGGCTCGGCGAAGCCCCGGTAGTTGCCGTTGCGGACCAGGACGGCCTTGTCGTTCTCCTCGTAGGACTGGAGCTTGTACGGGCCCGAGCCGTGGACCGAGGTGTCCTTGCGCAGGGAGGTCGCCGGGTAGTCGTCGGGGTCGACGATCGACATGGCGGGGGTGGCGAGCACGAACGGGAAGGTGGCGTCGGACTTGTTCAGATGGAAGACGATCTCGCGGTCGCCGCGGGTCTCGACGCGGTCCAGGCTGCCGAGCAGTCCGGCGGGGCCGCCCGGGGCGTCGATGGTGCGGATGCGGTCGATGGAGTGCCGCACCGCCTCGGCGGTGAGCGGGTCGCCGTCGGAGAATTTCATGCCGGAGCGCAGCAGGCAGCGGTAGGTGCGGCTGCCGTGGTCGGTGAAGGCGCAGCTCCGGGCGGCGTCCGGCTGGGGGGTGGTGGCCCCGTTCGGGTAGGCGAGGAGCGTCTGGAAGATGTTCCGGTACAGCTCCCAGGAGCCGTCCCAGGCGCCGGCCGGGTCCAGCGTGCTGGGTGCGCTGGTGGTGCCGACGACGATCGGCCCCCGGCTGCCGGGGTCGCCCTCGGACAGCAGGCCGCAGCCCGCCACCAGGGCTATGGACGCGATCGCCGCGACTCTCCGCAGGAATCGGTTCCGGTTGAACACGCGCACGCTCCTCGATCTGCCATACCAAGGGTCGGCAGACCATACCGCAGCGTCCGGCGCGCTGAACCTCCCCGGAAACAGGCCTTCTGGACCGGTCGGGGCGGTGACGACGTTGTCAGTCCGCTGGGCGGACGTCCGGTGGTGTCCCGGGCGCCGGTCCGTTCGGATACCGGCGCCCGGAAGGGGTGCTCAGTGCACGCCGGCGTTGAGGAAGATGCCGCCGTCCACGACGAGCGTCTGACCGGTGATCCAGTCGGACTGCGCGGAGGTGAGGAACGCGGCGGCGCCGCCGATGTCGGAGGGCACGCCGAGCCGGCCGAGCGGGTAGGGGGCCGCGGCCTCCTCCTCGCGGCCCTCGTACAGGGCTTGCGCGAACTTGGTCTTGACCACGCCGGGGGCGATCGCGTTGACCCGCACGCCGGGTGCGAACTCGTGCGCCAGCTGCTGGGTCAGGTTGATCATGGCTGCCTTGCTGATGCCGTAGGCGCCGATGAACGGCGAGGCCGACAGGCCCGCGATCGAGGCGATGTTGACGATGGCGCCGCCGTTGTCCTTCTGCCAGGCGTGCCAGGTCTTCTGGGCGAAGCCCAGCGCGGAGACCACGTTGGTCTCGAACACCTTGCGGGCGACCTCCAGGTCGAGGTCCGCGATGGGGCCGAAGACCGGGTTGGTGCCGGCGTTGTTGACCAGGAAGTCGACGCGGCCGAAGGCCTCCATGGTCCGCTGGACGGCCTCGGCCTGGTGGTCGAGGTCGTGGGCCTTGCCCGCGACGCCGATGACCCGCTCGGCGCCGAGCTTGCCGACGGCCTCCTTCAGGGCGTCCTCGTTGCGGCCGGTGATGCACACGCGGTCACCGCGGGCGACGAGCGCCTCGGCGACGCCGTAGCCGATGCCGCGGCTCGCGCCCGTGACGAGGGCGACCTTGCCGGACAGCTCCGGGAGTTCAGTCATGTCCTGCTACCTCTGAATCCCTAGTCGAGCGGTCCGCCGGCGACGTACAGCACCTGGCCGGAGACGAAGCCGGCGGCCTCGCCGGTGAAGAAGGCGATGGCGTTGGCGATGTCCTCGGGCTCGCCGACGCGCTGCACCGGGATCTGGGTGGCGGCGGCCTTCTTGAAGTCCTCGAAGCCCATGCCGACGCGGTCCGCGGTGGCCTTGGTCATCTCGGTGGCGATGAAGCCCGGGGCGACGGCGTTGGCGGTGATGCCGAACTTGCCCAGCTCGATGGCGAGGGTCTTGGTGAAGCCCTGGAGACCGGCCTTGGCGGCGGAGTAGTTGGCCTGGCCGCGGTTGCCGAGCGCCGAGGAGGAGGACAGGTTGACGATCCGGCCGAAGCCCGCGTCGACCATGTGCTTCTGGACGGCCTTGGTCATGATGAAGGAGCCGCGCAGGTGGACGTTCAGGACGGTGTCCCAGTCGGAGACGCTCATCTTGAACAGCAGGTTGTCGCGGAGCACGCCCGCGTTGTTGACGAGGATCGTCGGCGCGCCCAGCTCCGCCACGATCCGGGCGACGGCCGCCTCGACCTGCGCCTCGTCGGAGACGTCGGCGCCGACCGCGACGGCCTTGCCGCCGGCCGCGGTGATCTTCTCGACGGTGTCCTTGCAGGCGGCCTCGTCGAGGTCGATCACGGCGACCGCGTGACCCTCGGCGGCCAGTCGTACGGCGGTGGCGGCGCCGATGCCGCGTGCCGCGCCGGTGACTACCGCGACCCGCTGTTCAGTGGTGGACATTGCTGCTTCTCCTCGCCCTTGAGAGAACTGCCGGGGCTCCGGGGGGAAGCCCCTCAAGCGGTGAGCGACCGCTTAGTACCTTCAGCACCCGTGACGCTAGAAGCCCTGGCACCCGGTGTCAACGGCACACCCGGCCGGTGTGATCCATTACCTCACCAGGAGGTCCAGCAACCGCTCGGTCTCGGCCGCCGGGTCGGCGGTCAGCCCGGTGTGCACGGGACCGGGCTGGACGACCGTGGAGCGGGGCGCGATCAGCCAGCGGAACCGGCGCCCGGCGTCGTCCCCGGCCGCCTGCCCGGCCTCCGCCCCGCCCGCGCACACCTTCTCCACGGCACCGAGCGCCGCGCGGACCCCGTCGACGTCGGCCCGCGGGTCCAGCGCGAGCAGCCGCGCCTCGTCCAGGTGGGTCAGGGCGCCGACGTAGCCCCGGGCGCGGCAGTAGACGACCACGCCCGCGTTGACGCACTCCCCGCGCTCCACCCGGGGGACGACCCGCAGCAGCGCGTACTCGAACACGTCCCGGTCGCCGCCCTGGCCCGCGCGGGTGATGTGCCGCTCGGTGACGTGGCCCGCCATGTGGATGTGGCGCTCGCTCACTTGCCCTCCTCGGTGCCGATGCCGGTGACGCGCCCGGCGATGACGGCCGCGCGGGCGAGCAGCGGCCGCGTGTAGGCCCGGCGCAGGTCGTCCGGGGTGTCGAAGCCGGGTTCGTCGGTGAGCCAGGCGTCCGGGATCTCGGCGGTGACCTCGGCGAGCAGGTCCTCGGTGATCCGGGGGGCCAGCTCGGCGGCGGCGCCGACGACGTCCGGGGCGAACCGGGCCAGGGCGTGGTCGCCGGCGTCGTAGGGGCGGGCCGCGGACGCCTCGGCGGAGGGCCAGTTGTGGTGCCAGATCATCGTGGCGCCGTGGTCGATGAGCCACAGCTCGCCCCGGTGCACGAGCAGGTTGGGGTTGCGCCAGGAGCGGTCGACGTTGTTGACCAGCGCGTCGAACCAGACGATCCGGCCGGCCTCCAGCGGGCTCACCGGGAAGGCGAGCGGGTCGTAGCCGAGGGCGCCGGAGAGGAAGTCCATGCCGAGGTTGGTGCCGCCGCTGTTGCGGAGCAGGTCCTGCACCTGCTGGTCGGGTTCGCCGAGCCCGAGGACGGGGTCCAGTGCGACGGTGACCAGGCGGGGCATCCGGAACCCGAGGCGCCGGGCGAGTCCGCCGCACACCACCTCGGCCACCAGGGTCTTGCGGCCCTGTCCGGCGGCGGCGAACTTCACGACGTACGTCCCGAGGTCGTCCGCCTCGACGAGCCCCGGCAGGGAGCCGCCCTCGCGCAGGGGTGTGATGTAGCGGGTCGCGGTGACCTCTTTCAGCATTTCCCCGGGCCATCCATCTCTTCAGCCTTGCAATACCAGATCAAGCGCAGCACAGCACCAGGAAGCACGCCTCGACGGCCCCGGGGAGATCCGGGGGTCCGGCCGGCGGGCGGATGTCCGTCCCGCCGACGGTCGCCGGCGGTCGTCCGCCCCTCGCCCGCGCCTCAAGGGCACGAAGTGAGCATAGTAACCGAGGGTGATCACCGGTGAGGAGTGCGCGCCCGCTCACCCCCGTCCGCACCGGGCGCGTTCGCCGGGTGGAGAACACCACCACACGCTTACCGGATGGGATGAATTCGGGCAGGGCTGTGTTGGTGTGTCTATGCCATCGGGCACGTCTCCACCGACGGTTCCCGCCGTTCGGAAGGACACGCGATGACGAGCCGAGCCACCGAGGCCGACCTGCAAGGCCTGCTCGACCGAGCGCTGCACGCCACGGCCGCTGGCGAGCGCTGGACCACCGGGACGGACGGGATGTGGTGCCTCGTCACCCCCCGGTCCGGGGCGCGGCGCGAGCAGGGCTGGAAGCTGCACCTGTCGGCGACGGCGGCCTCGGCGCCGACGGTCCTCGCGCAGGCTCTGGAGGTACTGCTTCCGGAGGAGTCGGCGTTCAAGTTCGCCCGGTCGCTGGACCAGGTCGGCGCGCTCAACTCCCGCGCCACCCCGCGGGGGAACGCGGGCAAGTTCCTCACCGTCTACCCGCGCTCCGACGCCGACGCGGCGCGGCTGGCCCAGGAACTGCACCGGGCCACGGCGGGGCTGGCCGGCCCCCGGATCCTGTCCGACCACCCCTACGCCGCCCACAGCCTGGTGCACTACCGCTACGGCGCCTTCGTCGCCCGGCAGCGACTGGCGGACAACGGCCTGCTGGTGTGGTTCATCGAGGACCCCGACGGCAACCCCGTGGAGGACAAGCGGACCGGCCAGTACTCCCCGCCCCCCTGGGCGGTCTGCCCGTTCCCCGCCGCGGTGCCCGTCCCGCCGCGCCCGGCGGAGGCGGCGAGCGGCCCGGTGGTGCTCGGCGGACGTTTCGCGGTGCGGGAGGCCATCCGGCACACGAACAAGGGGGGCGTCTACCGGGGCACCGACGTCGACACGGGGGCTCCCGTCGTGATCAAGGAGGCCCGGCCGCACGTGGAGGCCGACGCGGCCGGCCGCGACGTCCGCGACTGGCTGCGCGCCGAGGCCCGGACACTGGAGAAGCTCAGGGGCCTGGGGCTCGCTCCGGAGCCGCTGGCACTGTTCGAACACGGCGGGCACCTGTTCCTGGCGCAGGAGGAGGTGCCGGGGGTGGCCCTGCGCACCTGGGTCGCCGAGCACTCCCGCGACTTCGGCGGCGAGCGTCACCGTGCCGACGCGCTGGCCATGGTCGCACGCCTGGTGGACCTGGTCGCCGCGGCCCACGCCCACGGCTGCGTGCTGCGGGACTTCACACCCGGCAACGTCATGGTCCGCCCGGACGGCGAACTGCGCCTGATCGACCTGGAGCTGGCGGTCCTGGCGGACGACTCGCCCCGGCCGACCCGCCTGGGCACCCCGGGGTTCAGCGCGCCCGAACGCCTCACCGACGCACCCGTCTCCCCGACCGCCGACTACTACAGCCTGGGTGCCACCGCGTGCTTCGTCCTCGCCGGCAAGGTGCCGAACCTGCTGCCCGAGGAACCCGCCGACAGGGCCGCGGAGGAGCGGCTCGCCGAATGGCTGGCCGCCTGCGCCCGGCCGCTGTGCCTGCCGGCCGGCCTGACGGACATGCTCCTCGGCCTGATGAGGGACGAACCCGCCGAACGCTGGACGCCGCAGGCGGCCCGCGACGCCCTCCGCGAGGTGGTTCCGGCACAGCGGGTGGGCGAGGCCGCGGCCGGCCCGGCGGGGGACGGTGACCTCCAGGACGCGGTGGCCGGGCTCGTCGACCACCTCATCGACTCGATGACCCCGTCCGACGACCGGCGGCTGTGGCCCGTGTCCACCACGGCCGGGGAGACCGATCCCTGCACCGTGCAGCAGGGCGCGGCCGGCGTCCTGGCCGTCCTGACGCGGTACTGGGAACTCACCGGCGATCCCCGCCTGCCGGAACTGATCTCCACCGCGGGCCACTGGATCGCGCGGCGCGCCGCGCCCGGAGCCACCCGGCCCGGCCTGCACTTCGGCGGCCGGGGAACCGCCTGGGCCCTGTACGACGCCGGACGCGCCGTCGACGACCGCGGACTCACCGATCAGGCGCTGGCGCTGGCCCTGGCACCGCAGCGGTCCACACCCAGCCACGACATCACCCACGGCGCCGCGGGCAGCGGACTCGCCGCCCTGCACCTGTGGCACCGCACCGGCGACGCGCGCTTCGCCGAACTGGCCGTCGACGCCGCCGACCGGCTGGTCGCAGCCGCGGACCGTGGCCCGTCCGGAGTCAGCTGGGCGATCCCCGCGGAAGCCGTCTCCCAGGAGGCCGGCAAACGCTACCTCGGCTTCGCCCACGGAACGGCCGGCATCGGCTTCTTCCTGCTCGCCGCCGCGGCCGTCTCCGAGCGCCGCGAGCACCTGGAGCTGGCCGTGGAGGCCGGCGAGCACCTGGCGGCCGGTGCCGTGCTCAACGGCCCGGCGGCCCACTGGCCCGCCCAGGCCCAGGACGTGCCCACGGCCCCGTACTGGTGCCACGGCGCCGCGGGCGTCGGCACCTTCCTGGTCCGGTTGTGGCAGGTCACCGGCGATGCCACGTTCGGCGATCTCGCCCGCCGGGCCGCGCACGGCGTCATGGAACGCGCCTCCTGTGCCGCTCTCACCCAGTGCCACGGACTGGCGGGCAACGGCGACTTCATCCTGGACCTGGCCGAAGCCACCGGTGACCCCGCTCACCACGCCATGGCCACGGAGCTGGCCCGTCTCATCACCGCGGAACAGGCCCGCCGCCACGGCCACGTGGTCTTCCCCAACGAGTACGGCGACGTATCGACCAGTTGGAGCGACGGGAGCGCCGGGATCCTGGCCTTCCTCCTCCGGATCCGCCACGCCGACCCCCGGCACTGGATGGTCCAGCTGCCGGTCTGAGCGGCAGGTGATCTGCCGCCACCCCCACAGAGAAGGAGAACCCCATGGAGAACCAGGACCTCGAACTGCTGGCGAGGCTGCACGCCCTTCCCGAGACCGACCCCGTCAGCATCGACGGAACGCCGTACGCCGCCACGTGCGTCTGCGTGGGCCTGCTGACCGCCCTCAACACCATCTGCATCGGCATCACCTGCTAGTCCGGTAGCGCCACTCGGCCGGCAGCTGATCCGGACAGCCGCCGGCCGGAGTGAGCAGCGACCTCGGACGCAGCCGGTCCTCTCTCTCCCCCCCCCCCCGCCTCCGTCACGGGAACGCGCCCCAGCCGATCCCCCGACCCGTAAGGCCGACGAGACGACATGAACCCCCTGGCCCCGCGCCCGCGCATCCGTACCGCTCCGACCGCCGAGGGGATCGCCCTGTCCGTCCAGCGCGTCGGCGCCACCGGCCGTCGCCCCCACCGGGCCGTCCACCCCCGTCTCCCCCGCCCGCGACGGTCATCGGCCGGCAGCCGCGTGCCGGTGAGGAAGAGCATGCGGGAGCGCTCCTCATGACGGCTCCCCTCACCACCCCGCACGCCACGCATCGCGCTCCCGGACCCGCGTACGCCATCAGCACCCGCGGGCTGACCAAGAGCTACCCGGGGCCGCAGGGCACCCTCACCCACGCCGTACGCGACCTGGACCTGGACGTGCCGCAGGGCGAGACCTTCGCGTTCCTCGGGCCCAACGGCGCGGGGAAGTCCACCACCATCGCGCTGCTCTGCGCCCTGGCCCGGCCCACCGCCGGTCACGCCACGGTGGCCGGTGCCGACGTGCTCACCCAACCACACCAGGTACGCCGACACGTCGGCATGCTCTTCCAGCACAGCGCCACGGACCCGGAGCTGACGGCCGACCAGAATCTCTACATCCACGCTCGCCTGTACGGGCTGGGCCGCCGCCACGCCCGCCGGCGCGCCACCGAAGTGCTGGACACGGTCGGCCTCACCGACCGGCGTAGCTCCCCGGCCGGCACCCTGTCCGGCGGCATGCGGCGCCGCCTGGACATCGCCCGCGCGCTCCTGCACGCACCCCGGGTGCTGTTCCTGGACGAACCCACCACCGGCCTCGACCCCTACGCCCGCGCCCAGATCTGGGAGCACCTGCGCGCACTGCGCGACCGGCACGGCAGCACGCTCTTCGTCACCACCCACTATCTGGAGGAGGCGGAGAACTGCGACCGGATCGCCATCATCGACCGCGGCCGCCTGGTGGCACAGGGCGCGCCCGCCGCGCTCAAGGCTGGCATCGGCGACGACCGGGTGGTGCTGCGCACCAGCGACGACGCGACCGCGCGACGGGTGGTGGGCCGGATGGCGCCGGCGGACCGCGTCGTCACCGTGGAAGCCGACGGAGTGCGTCTGCGAGTACCGGACGGCAGCACCTGGATCCCCCGCCTGTGCTCGGCCCTGGAGGGACACGGGGTCGCCGTGCACGCCGCTTCCGCGACCGCTCCGACCCTCGACGACGTCTTCTTCCACCACACCGGCCGCAGCTTCCACGCCACGCAACCCGCGCGGGCCCCGATCAGCGTCCCCGAGCCGTCCGCGCCCACGGCGGAAGCGGACGGCGGCCGATGACCACACTCGCCCCCCGGCCCCCGGTCGCCCCGGTCGGTGCACGGCCGGCCCGCCTGCGGCACGAACTGCGGGCGGTCCACGCGCTGGTCCACCGCGATCTGCTCCGCCTGGCCGGCCAACGCACCCATACCGCGCTGACGCTGCTCCAGCCCGTGCTCTACCTCCTCATCCTGGGAGGCGGACTGACCGCTCTGATCCCCAGCGCCTCACTGGGCGTCGGCTACCGCACGTACCTGTTCCCCGGGATGCTGATGATGACGGTGCAGATGCCGGCCATCACCGTCGGCGTCCGCCTGATCAACGACCGGGAACGGGGATACCTGCGGGAGCTGCTGATGGCCCCGGTCAGCCGCACCACCCTGCTCCTGGGCAGCTGCGTCGGCGGGACACTGGCCGCCACGGTCCAGGGCGCCGTACTGCTCGCCCTCGGCGGAGTCGCCGGCCTGCCCTACGACCCGCTGCTGCTGGGGCTGCTCCTCGCCGGCATGATCCTGGCCTCCTTCACCGTCACCGCCCTGGCCCTGGCGGTGGCCGTGAGCCTGCGCCGAGCGGAGACGTTCCACGTGCTGCTCGGGCTGGTGATGATGCCGCTGCTGTTCGTCTCCGGTGCCTTCTTCCCGCTGCGTACCATGCCCGGCTGGGCGCGCGCGCTGGCCGATGCCAATCCGATCGCCTACGGGGTGGACCTGCTGCGCGGCTGCATCGCCGTGCGGGCACCGGACCGGGCGGCCGCCGGCGGCATCGAATGGGCCGGCCGGCAGCCGCCGCTCGTCCTCGAGGCCGCCCTCCTCCTCGCCGGTGGCGCGCTGGCCCTCCTGTGGGCCGCCCACCGTTTCAAGCGTCCGGAGTGACGGGCGGCGCACCGGCCGCGATCACACGGCGGGCCGGCTCCCCCGCCGGCCGGACGGCGGCGTTCCGGGCGCGCGTCTGAACGGACGACGCCGCAGGGCCGTACCCCATGACGGATCACGACGACGCTCCGCGGAAGGGAATTCCCACATGACCAGCGCTTCGCTCCCGCCGGAAACGGCACCGGCACCGGCCCGTCGCACCGTCATGGCGGCGGTGGGAGCGGCGGGCCTCGCCGCCGCACTGACCGCCTGCGGCTCGGACGGCGACTCGGCCGACACCACGGGCACCGGGGCCGGCGCCGCCGGCTCCGCGCAGGACAGCGGTGCCCCGGCCGGCGGCACGGCCCTCGCCAAGACGTCGGACATCCCCGAGGGCGGCGGCAGGATCTTCAAGGATCACGGCGTCGTCGTCACGCAGCCGAAGGCGGGCACGTACCGGGCGTTCTCCGCCAAGTGCACCCACCAGGGGTGCGCGGTGAGCAGCGTGGCGAACGGCGAGATCGTCTGCCCCTGCCACGGCAGCCACTTCTCCGCCGAGGACGGCAGCGTGAAGAAGGGCCCAGCGACCAAGGCACTGCCTCCGGCGAAGATCACCGTCTCCGGTGACGAGATCGAACTGGCCTGACCCGGCGCCGGGCCCGCCGGACACGGAGGCGACGCGCCGGCGTTCCCTTTCCTGACGTCATGTCAGAGGATCGGCGCGGCAGGGGGTGTTCCTCCGGCACGACATGGAGAAGAGGGGGCCGCATGACCGTCACGCAGCAGCGTCGGGGCCGCAGGATCATGATGACGCCCGGCGAGCTGGACGCGTTCCTCACCGCTCAGCGCACCTGCCGGGTGGCGACCGTCTCGTCCGACGGCGTCCCGCACGTCAGCGTGCTGTGGTTCGCCTGGGACGGCACCTCGCTGTGGCTGTACTCGGTGGTCCGCAGCCGGCGCTGGGCACAGCTGCGCCGCGATCCGCGGGTGGCGGTCGTGGTCGACTCGGGAGAGGAGTACGACCAGCTGCGCGGGGTCGAGCTGTCCGGCCGGGTGGAGTTCGTGGGCGAGGTGCCGCGCACGGGTGAGCTGTGCGCCGAACTGGACACGGCCGAGACGTTGTTCGCGCGCAAGAACTTCGGTGTGGACGAGATGCCGCACGACGGCCGGCACGCGTGGGCGCGGCTGACGCCGGAGAAGATCGTGTCGTGGGACTTCCGGAAGCTGGGCGGGGCGTAGGCCTCAGCCGAGTTCCCGTGCCGCCGTGCGCAGCGCGTCCACGGCCGCGCGGATGGAGGGGCGGCGGTCGGCGTCCGCGCGCCAGACGACGTACACGTGCCGCCGCATCCGCTGCCTGAGCGGCCGCAGGACCACACCTTCGGGCACCGGGTGGCGGCCCAGCAGCGGGGCGATGCACACCCCGAGGCCGGCGGCCACCAGCGCGAGCTGGGTGTGGGTCTCCCCCGCGCGGTGGCCGACGATGGGCTCGACGCCCTTGGACCGCAGGGTGAACATCAGCCACTCGTGGCAGAACTCGCCCTGACCCCAGGTGATCCACTCGTCTCCCGCGAACTCGGTGAGGTCCACCTCCTCGCGGTCGGCGAGCGGGTGCCCGGCCGGCATGGCGACGTCGGCGGGGTCGTCCAGCAGGGCGGCCTTGACCAGGCCGTCGGGCACCGGCATCGGCTTGTTGTACCAGTCCAGGACCACCGCGAGGTCGAGGTCGCCGCGGACGACCGCGGCGATGCCCTGCTCGGGCTCCAGCTCGCTGGAGCGCACCCGCAGCGCGGGGTGGGCGGTGCGCAGCGCGCCGAGCGCGTCCGGGAAGAGTCCCCGGGCGGCGGTCGGGAACGCGGACAGCCGGAGTTCGCCGGCGACCTGGCCGCGGTGCGCCTCCAGGTCCGACTCGGCCAGCTCGACCTGCGACAGGATGCGGTTCGCGTGCTCCGACAGCAGTCGGCCCGCGTCCGTGAGCCGTACGCCCCGGCCGTTCCTGGCGAGCAGCCGCTGCCCCGCTTCCCGCTCCAGCTTGCTGAGCTGCTGGGAGACCGCGGAGGTGGTGACGTGCAGCGCGTCGGCCGCCGCGCTGACCGAGCCGTGCCGGGCCAGTGCGTCGAGGGTGCGCAGGCGCTCCAGATTCAACATGTAAGTGATTCTAAGAGGTACCGGTCGGAAAATCTCGATTGTGCTACGAGGTTGAGTATCGCATCGTTGAGTCCATGAGCACGGTCACCGCACCCCGCACCCGGTCCACCACCCCAGCCCGTCCCCGCGCCCGCCTCGACTGGCGGCTGCGCTTCGGCGCCCTGTCCGCGATCTGGGGCTTCAGCTTCCTGCTGATCAAGGTCGGCACGGACGGGTACGCGCCGTTCCAGGTCACCCTGGGCCGGCTGGTGTTCGGTACGGCGGTGCTGCTGGCGGCGATGGCGGTGAAGCGGCAGCGGCTGCCGCGCGGGGTCCGGCTGTGGGGACACATGGCGGTCGCCGCGTTCCTCCTGAACGCCCTGCCGTTCTCCCTGTTCGCCTACTCGGAACTGACGATCCCGTCCACGCTGGCCGGCATCTGCAACGCCACGTCCCCGCTGTGGGGCATGGCCCTGTCCCTGGTCGCCCTCTCCGAGGACCGGCCGACCCGGGTGCGGGTCGCCGGCCTAGGGCTCGGCTTCCTCGGGGTGCTGACGGTGCTGGGGGTCTGGCAGGGCTTCCACGGCCTGGACATGACCGGAACGGCGATGGCGCTGCTCGCCTCGTTCAGCTACGCGGTCGGCTGGATCTACGTCCGGCGGACGCTGGCCGGCACCGGGAACTCGCACCTGGCGATGACCGGCGGCCAGCTGCTGCTGGCGACGGCGCAACTGGCCCTGGTGACACCGCTGTTCACCGACGTACCGCGGCACTTCGCGCTCGTGCCGCTGCTGGCCGTCGCCGCACTGGGCGCGCTCGGCACCGGACTGGCGGTGCTGCTCCAGTACGGCCTGGTCGCCGAGGTCGGCCCCACCACCGCGCAGATGGTGACGTACTTCATCCCCGTCGTCGCCACTGCCGCGGGCGTGGCGATCCTCGGCGAGTCACTGCGCTGGAGCACCCCGGTGGGTGCGGTGGTCGTACTGGCGGGGGCCGCGCTCACGCAGCTGCGCACGAAGACGGCGTGACGGGGACGCGGGCTCCGGCGCCGCGCCCCCGGTCGGCTCGCCGGGGTCTTTCGCAACGCCGCGAGCCGCGGGTGCCAGGGCCCGCGAGCCCTGCGTGATCCGAACGAGAGGCCCTAGCCGTAGCTGCGTGCCGGTGACGGGCGCACCGCGGCGGCCACCGCGTCCGCCAGCGGGACGACGTCCTCCTCGGCGAGCGGGGAGACGGTGAGGCGGATGCCCGGGGGCGAGGCCACCCGGAACCGGGCGCCCGGGGCCGGCGCCCAGCCGGCCTGGACGAGACGGGCCACCGCGCCCGTCTCGTCGGGTACCGGCACCCAGACGTTCATGCCGCTGCGGCCGTGCGCGGCGACACCGTGCTCCGCCAGCGCGCGGACCAGGGCGTCCCGCCGGGCGCCGTACGCCCGCGCCACCGCCGCCCGGTCGATCCCGTCGTGCGTCCACAAGTGGGCCACGGTCCGCTGGAGCAGCAGGCTGACCCAGCCGGGGCCCAGCCGCTGGCGGCCGCGGACCCGGTCGACGGTGAGCGGGTCACCGGTGAGGACGGCGAGACGCAGATCGGGGCCGTAGGCCTTGGCGGCGGAACGGACGAAGGCCCAGTGCCGGGTGACGCCCGCGAGCGGGTGCAGCGGCAGGTCGACGATGCCGTGCCCGTGGTCGTCCTCGACGAGCAGGGTCCCCGGGTGGTCCCGCAGCACCGCGCGCAGGGCATCCGCGCGGGCGGCGGTCACGGAGGCGCCGGTGGGGTTCTGCGCGCGGTCGGTCACGACGACGGCGCGGGCACCGGACTCCAGGGCGCGCCGCAGGTCGCCGTCGAGGGGACCGTCGTCGTCGACGCCGACCGGGGCCACGCGCAGGCCCAGGGCGGGGACCAGGTCGAGGAGGCCGCCCCAGCCGGGGTCCTCGACGGCGACCGTGTCGCCCGGCACCAGGTGTGCGCTCAGGAGGCGTTCGACGGCGTCGAGGGAGCCGGACGTCACGGCCGTCGGGCCCGCGGGCACGCCGTCGGCGTCCAGTTCGGCCCGGGCCACGCGCGCGAGGTCCGCGTCGACGGGGTCGTCGCCGTACAGGACGGGCCGCCGGCCGGCCGCCCGCGCCGCGGCGGTCAGGGCCGGCACCAGATCGGGCAGCAGGGCCGGGTCCGGGTTGCCGGTGGACAGGTCCCGGCCCCCGGCGGGCACCTCCACGCGCAGCTGCTCGCGTCCGGTGGTGGCCGGGCGGGGCCGGACGCGGCTGCCCCGGCGGCCGGCCGTCTCGATCACCCCGCGCTCGCGCAGGCTGCGGTAGGCGGCGGCCACCGTGTTGGGGTTCACGTCGAGCCGGGCCGCCAGCTCCCGCATCGGAGGCAGGTGCCGGCCCGGTTCCAGCTCTCCCGTGCCGACCGCACGTTCGATGTCGGCCGCGATCTCGGCTGCGCCCCGCCCACTGATCCTATATTCTCCTAGCACAAAGAACATTATGCACTAGTGCAATAAGGATCGCACGTCAGCCGCCATGGAGGGGACCGTCATGCAGGACACGACCGAGGACACACAGGCAGCCGCCTACACACCGACCGACCGGACCGTGCCGACGCGCTCCGCGGACCGCGCCTCCTACGACAGGGAACTGGTGCACGCGATCCTCGACGAGGGATACGTCTGCCACCTCGGCTTCGTGCGGGACGGAGCCCCGGTGGTGCTGCCCACCCTGTACGGCCGGGTCGGCGAGCGGCTCTACGTCCACGGGTCCACCGGCTCCCGGCCGCTGCGGATGACCGGGCAGGCGGACCCGGGACTGCCGGTGTGCCTCACGGTCACCCACGTCGACGGGCTGGTGCTGGCCCGCTCCGCCTTCCACCACTCGATCAACTACCGCTCGGTCGTGGTGCACGGCACCGCCCACGAGGTCACCGACCCCGAGGAGCGGCGGCTGGCCCTGGACGCGCTCGTGGACCACGTCGTCCCCGGCCGGGCCGCCGACTCCCGACCCGCCGACAAGAAGGAGCTGGCGGCCACCGCGGTGATCCGCCTGGACCTGGAGGAGGTCTCGGCCAAGGTGCGTACGGGCGGCGCCAACGACGAGCCGGAGGACCTCGGCCTGCCGCACTGGGCCGGTGTCGTCCCGCTCCGCAAGGGGTACGGCGCACCGGTGCCCGAGGCCGACCTGGCACCCGGCACCGACCTGCCGGACTACCTCGCGGCGCTGTGACGACGCGGTCCGACGCCGCCACCGGCTCCGGCCGCGGAGGTCCGCCTCAGGCGGCCGGGGGCGGGAGGCCGAGCGCGTCCGGCACCACGGCCGGGCGCTACGCGGCGGTGCCGCGGGCGGAGAGTGCCCGTTCCGCGCCGTCCGGGGCGGCCGGCTCCCGGCCGTCCCCGGCGGGGGCGGACATCTGCGCGATGAACGCGCCGGCCAGGACGACCGCGCCGCCGGCCACCTGGGGAGCGGAGAGGTGCTCGCCCAGCAGCACCCAGGCCAGCACGGTCGCGATGACCGCCTCCAGGCACGCCACGACCCCGGCGACCTGCGGCGACAGCCGCCGCACGGACAGCACCCCGGTGACGTACGCGAGGACCGTGGCGATCAGCACGATCCAGGCCAGCAGCGCGAGGGCCGGCACGGTGGTGCCGTTCAGCCGGGCCGAACCGGTCAGCACCGGCCAGTCCATGGTCCACGGGCGGGCGACGACGGTGAGCACGGCGGCTCCGACGAGGAGCCCGTAGGCGATGACGCCGAGCGGGTGCGGCGCGTCGGCGCCGGCGTCGGTGCCCTGGTCGGACAGGACGAAGTAGCCGACCTGGCAGCAGGCGGCACCGAGGGCCAGGAGCAGGCCCACCGCGTCCACACCCAGGCCCGACCACACCTCCACCACGCAGGCGAGGCCGCCGACCGCCAGGACCACCCCGGCCGCGGCGGCACGGCTCACGGGCCGCCGCTGCACGAACCGCACCCAGCCCAGGACCATGGCGGGCGCCAGGTACTCGACGAGCAGTGCCACGCCGACCGGGATGCGGGAGAGGGCCGCGAAGTAGCAGGCCTGGACACCGGCGACGGCGAGCAGCCCGAACCCGGCGAGCAGCAGGGGCCGGCGGCGCGGCAGGGCGCGGTGCCGCACGGCGAGCGGCAGCATCACCAGGGCGGCGCCCGCGACCCGCAGCCACACCACGTGCAGCGGGTCGAGCCCCGCCTCGATCAACGGCTTGGCGGCCACGCCGGACCCGCCGAAGGCCAGCGCCGAGGCGAGCGCGAGGCCGAGCCCGACGCCCTTGCCGGAGCTGTCCTGACTACTCACAGACGTACGCACCGGCCCATGATGACAGGCGACGACAGCAGCGTCACTCCCGTTGACACCTGTCTCGGCTGATGGACGACGGAGCGGTCAGGCGCCGACCCCGCCGGTCCCGGCCGCGGCCCGGGTGATCAGCTCGGGGGCGGAGACACCGGCGCGGGTCAGGACCTCGACGGCCCGGGACCCCGGATCGGTGACGAGCGCCGCGAGGAGATCGGTGCCGGTGACCTCGTGAGCGCCGCGCCGCCGGGCCACGGCCCGGGCGTCCGCGAGCGCGGCCGACGCGGCGGGCGACCATCCGCCGCCCTGACCGCTCCCGGTCTCCCGGCCGTCCGGGCCGTGGCCGTCCGGGCCGACGGGCGGAACGGGACCGGCACCCTTCGCCGGGTCCGCGCCGCCGGCGAGGTCGACCGGGTCCGCGGGCGGGGGTACGACGGCGACCGGCCCGGAGTCCTCCACGCTGCCCTGCCAGCGCAGGCCGTAGCCGATGCTGCGCTGCACGAGGTAGCCGAGGAGCCGGGCGAGCCGCGCGGGCCCGCCCACGGCGGCACGCACTTCGGGATCGTGTTCCAGCAGGGAGTGGAGCAGATGGGCGGTGTCGGTCTGCCGGTCGCCGTCCCGGACGGCCCTGCGACGGGCACCGGTGACCACCGCCGCCAGGCCGGCACCGAGCACGTCGGCGCCGTCCGGGTGCGGAGCCGGCTCGTCGGGTGCGGTGCTGTGGGCGGTACGGGTGTGCACGCCTTCCACCCCACCAGCCGGACGGGCTCCGGTCATCCACGAGGGGAACCATTCTCGCGTCCCACGCAGAGTGGACATCGGTGACCCCGAAGTCATCCTTGCGGAGGAGATCCGGCGCGCCCCCCTCGCACCGCGCGGTCCGAGGGGGGCGGGTCTCACTGCTCGTCGGCGAGGATCAGGTACAGCTTCCTGCGCGCGTCGTTGAGGACGGCCAGCGCCTTCTCGCGCTGCGCCTCGGTGCCGGTCCGGAACACCTGGCCGAAGGCCTCCATGAGCCCGGAGCCGGCCTGGCGGACCTCACCGAGGGCCTCCCAGTCGATCCCGCGCGAGGCCTCCTCCCAGGGCGCCTGCGCTCCTTCCTCGGCGGCAGTGCGACCGCTGTCGGTGAGGGAGAACAGCTTCTTGCCGCCCTCGCTCGCGCTGGTGATCAGCCCCTCGTCCTCCAGCAGCTGGAGAGTGGGGTAGACCGAGCCGGGGCTCGGCTTCCAGGCGCCGCCGCTGCGTTCGGCGATCTCCTGGATCATCTCGTAGCCGTGCATGGACCGGTCCTTGAGCAGGGCCAGGATCGAGGCGCGGACGTCGCCGCGCCGCGCCCGTCCCCGTCCGCCGCCCCGGCCCCGCGGCCCCCAGGGTCCCGGTCCGAAGCCGGGCCCGAAACCGGGGCCGCCGGGGCCGAATCCCGGGCCGCCCGGTCCGAACGGACCGAAGGCGGCCCGCCGCCCCTCGAAGCCGCCCATGCCGCGGCGGCCGTGGCCCTCATGCCGGTGTCCACGCTCGAATCCATGGCTGCGCATCGCGTTCACTCCATCCATCAATGATCTGTCAACACGGCTCGCGTTACGTTCGCGATGACTCAACGATATATCGGAGACGACTACGTGACAAGGTCGTGATTGGGTGGCCGCATCCTTGGAGGGGAGAACCACGTGACTGATCTCAAAGCGGAACTGCACGGCAGGCTTCAGGCGGGACGGGCCGGTCTGCTCTCCTGGTCGGCGCCGGAGCGGCTTGCTGTTCGGTGTCAGCCGGTCAGCGTCCGATGTCACTGAACACCGGAGGACCGGCGCACCCGCTAGCGTCAGCGGCATGCGTATGCGAATCGTCGATGCCTTCACCGACCGCCCCTTCGCCGGCAACCCGGCCGGGGTCCTGCTCCTGGACGACGTCTTCCCCGACGACGACTGGCTCCAGAACGTCGCCATGGAGGTCAATCACGCCGAGACGGCGTTCGCGCACCCGCTGCCCGGCGACGGCGAGGCCGACTGGGCGCTGCGCTGGTTCACGCCCGTCACCGAGGTCGCTATGTGCGGCCACGCCACCCTGGCCACCGCCCACGTCCTGCACACCACCGGCGCGCACGCGGGCCCCGTGCGGTTCGCCACCCGCAGCGGCGTCCTCGTCGCGACGCCCGCCGCCGACGGGTCGATCACGCTGGACTTCCCGACCGCCCCGCTCACCCCCGCCGAACTGCCGGCCGGGATCACCGAGGCGCTGGGCGCGGCGCCGGTCGCCGCCTTCGACACCGGGCCGGGCGTCGGCGACCTGCTGGTGGAGCTGGCCGACGAGAAGACCGTCCTCGGCCTCTCCCCCGACCACCGGGCCCTCGGCGCCTTCTCGTCCCGCGGGGTCATCGCCACCGCCCGCGCCGACGACCCGGCGCGCGGCTACGACTTCGTCTCGCGCTGCTTCTTCCCGAACGTCGGCATCGACGAGGACCCGGTCACCGGCAGCGCGCACACCGCGCTCGCCCCGCACTGGTCGGCACGGCTCGGCCGGGACGACCTCACCGGGCTCCAGGCCTCCCGCCGCACCGGGCTGGTCCGCACCGGGCTGCGCGGCGAGCGGACGCTGCTCACCGGCCGCGCGGTCACGGTCATCGACGGCGAACTGCGCGCCTGACCGGCCCGGCCGCCGGGTCAGGCGGTCGGCAGCCAGCCCACCTTGCCGGCCAGGAGCGCGTAACCGACGAACGCGCCGATGTCGAGCAGTGAGTGGGCGACGACCAGCGGTCCGACCCGGCCCCAGCGCCGGTACAGGAACACGAACACCACGCCCATGACCATGTTGCCGAGGAAACCGCCGACGCCCTGATAGAGGTGGTAGGAACCACGCAGGACCGCGCTGGCCACCAGCGCGGCCGCCGGGGTCCAGCCCAGTCCGCCCAGCCTGCGCAGCAGGTAGCCGACGACGACGACTTCCTCGAGGACCGCGTTCTGGCAGGCGGAGAGGATCAGGACCGGGAACTTCCACCACACGTCCGGCAGCGCCTCGGGGACGACCGTGAGGTTGAAGCCGAGGCCCCGGGCGGCGAGGTAGAAGGCGATACCGGTGCTGCCGATCACTGCCGCGACGCCGGCGCCCCGGGCCAGATCGGTTCCGGGGCGGGTGCGGTCGAAGCCCAGCGTCCGCAGGCTCGCCCCCTCGCGCAGCAGCAGGTGCGCCACCAGGGCCACGGGGACCAGGGCACTGGCGATGCCGAAGAGCTGCCAGGCCAGGTCGAGCCACGGACGGCCGGGCGCGGCCGAGGCGTTGAGGGTGGCCGCCTGGTCCTTGAGGCCGCCCGGCCGGGTCACCGAGCCGATGAAGCTGATCAGCGCGGACAGCGCGCTCGCCCCGAGCGAGAGCGCGAGGACGAGCAGTGTCTCGTCCCGCAGCATCCGCCGCGGGTCACGCGCCCACCCCGGGGAACCGGCTCCCGACTCAGCCTCCACCTGTACCCCTGTCTCCAACCGCCGCACGGGCCCCTGGCCCGCTGTCGCCACGGCAAGGATTCCAGAAGGCACCGGCGGCGACGCACACCGGGCCCGCCGTGCGGGGGGGGCGGGCGCGGCGCCGGCACGCGGACGCGGCTCCCGTGCCGGGAGTTCTCACTCCCGGCACGGGAGCCGCGGGTCGGGTAACCAGGCGTCAGCCGAGCGGTACCGGCTCCGGCAGGCCCACCGGCCAGGTGTGCACCGGCTCCCCGACGTGCATCAGCTCGGCGTACCGCCGCGTCGTCGCCGCCAGTGCCGCGTCCCGCGACATGCCTTGTTCCAGCGCCCGGTGGAACGTGTCCGCCTGCCAGCTCGCGCCGTTGACCCGGCGCCGGCAGCGTTCCTCGATCACGCCGAGGTAGAGGTCCCGGTCGGCGGGCTCCACCCCCCAGGCGTCCAGCCCGGCGGCGGCGAGCGGCAGCAGCTCGTCGCGGACCAGGGTGACCGCGTCGACCTCGCCCGTGCCGCCGTACCTGCCGCGGCGGGGCCAGACGAAGCGGGCGTCGATGCCGTGCCGGCACGCCGCGTCGAAGTTGGCCTCGGCCGCGGCGAACGGCAGGCGCGTCCACACCGGCCGGGGTTCCTCGGCGAGGGCCCGGACGAGGCCGTAGAAGAAGGCCGCGTTGGCGATGACGTCGGTGATGGTGGGCCCGGCGGGCAGTACCCGGTTCTCCACCCGCAGGTGCGGGACCCCGTCCGCGATGTCGTACACCGGCCGGTTCCACCGGTAGATGGTGCCGTTGTGCAGGACCAGCTCGGAGAGCTTCGGCACCCCGCCGGCCTCGATGACCTCCAGCGGCTCCTCGTCGTCGCAGATCGGCAGCAGCGCCGGGAAGTAGCGCTGGTTCTCCTCGAACAGCTCGTACGCGGACGACACCCACCGCTCACCGAACCACGTCCGCGGCCGTACGCCCTGGGCCTGTAGCTCGGGCGGACGGGTGTCGGTGGACTGGGTGAACAGCGGGGGCCGGGACTCGCGCCACAGCTCGTGACCGAAGAGGAACGGCGAGTTGGCGCCGACGGCGATCTGCGCGGCGGACGCGGCCTGGGCCGCGTTCCACACATCGGCGAACCGCTCCGGTGTGACCTGGAGGTGCAGCTGCACGGAGGTGCACGCGGCCTCGGGGACGATCGACTTCGACGTGCACACCAGGTGCTCGACGCCCTCGATGTCGAGCCGGAAGTCCTCCCCGCGCGCGGCCACGATCTGGTCGTTGAGCAGGGTGTAGCGGTCGGCGTCCGAGAGGTTGGAGGAGACCAGGTCGTCACGGCCCAGCGTGGGCAGGATGCCGATCATCACGATGCCCGCGTCCACCTCACCGGCCTTCCGGTCGGCATAGGCGAGGGAGGTCCGCAGCTCCTCGGCGAGCTGGTCGAACACCCGGCCGCCCAGGCGGTGCGGGGCTATGTTGACCTCCAGGTTGAACATGGCGAGTTCGGTCTGGAAGTCACGGCTGGCGATGCGCTCAAGTACCTGTCCATTCAACATTTTCGGCATGCCGTCACGGCCGGCGAGATTCAATTCGATCTCGACGCCCATGAGGTTCTTGGGCCGGTCGAATCGCTTCTCTGCCAGCAGTCGCTCCAGCCCCGTCAAGCACTTCTGGAGCCTTTCGCGATAGCGCTGGCGATCGGACAGGTCGAACTGCCCTGCCACGACCTTCTCCCCCATGGAAGAGTCCCTCCTCGGACGGGCGGGCCGACGATCCGTTCGCCGGGCTCCCACGTCAGGTGGGATGATGCCCAGCCGAAGCGATCGATAACGTCCCGTATCGGCCCGCCGCCCGCTACTCTGTCGGAATGTTCCCCGCGGCACATTCACGGGGCATGCCGCAGCTCGCACCTTCGGGTGCCCCGTACGCCTCGTGAAAAACGCCGACGACATTCGGCCGACCGCTACCGGCGCGTACGACGAGGTCAGCGGCGAGGGATCCCCCACGAAATCGGGATTTTCTCCGCGAATCAGCGGCCCAATTCCGCCTTGTCCGTCACACGGAAATGGGATAGCCGAAACACCGGCCGAACACGCGTCGTATAAACTCCGTCCACAAGGCACAAGGTTGGCGCCCTCGGTCCTGGTTCCTGCCGCGTTTCTGCCGTCACGGTTGACGGGCCACAGACAGAGCCGCACTCTCGTTCCGACCCGCCCAGGGCCCCACCTCTCCGGCCTTCCGTGAGCAGACAGCGCCGTCCGCCCCACCCTCCTCGCGCCGCCGCGCCTGTCGAATGAGAGGCGACCCACCATGCCGTTGCATGTTCCCCCTGCCCCCGCGCCCGCCCTGCGCTCCGTCCTCACCGCCCTCGGTTCCCCCACCGCGGTCCGTGAGGCACGCACCCCTTCCCTGCGTGCCGCGCAGGGCCCCGCGACACCCGAACTGCCTCTGCCCGTGCACGTGTTGGACCGGATCACCGCGCAAGGCCTGTCCGCGACGCGGCTGGCCGGCTGGCGCTTCCTGATCCGGTGCGGCGATCGCGCGGTGGCGGCGGCCGAGACCATGCTCACTCCCGACGGCTGGGCCTTCTCGCACTTCTTCGAGGGCCCCTACGTCGCCTCCACCGAACGCGCGGTCCAGCAGGCCGAGGCGCTCCAGCAGCCGTACCAGGCGAGGCTGCTGTCCCTCCCCGGTCTGTACATGCTCACCCTCTGGCTGCACGAGGACCGCACCGGCGACGGCACCGAGGGCCACCCGGCCGCCGGCGACCTGCTGGTGCCGCTCGCCCCGGCGCCACCCGGCATCCCGGCGCACCGCCCGTTCCGGGTCGCCGAGTTGCTTCCGGTGCTGACCCATCGGGCGACTCCCCTTCCGCTGCTCGGCTCGCCCGCCTGACCCACGCCCGCGTACCCCGCCACCCGTGAGGGAAGCGGGGTACGACTCTCTTTTTCCGCGGACGCCGCCCGGCGTCCGCCTCCGACGTCTGCACGGGGCACGTGTCCGACGTCTGCACGGCGTCCGCGTCCGACGTCTCGCCCGCGCGGATGTTCGGCATGGGCATATGCCAACGGATCTCTTCCGTATGGACTAGCCCTATCCGGTCACTGCGAACCACCCAAAGGGACAGTGCAGTTGGACTGAACCGACCGGGCGGGTGACGCGTCATGAACCTGTGAGAACCGGTGCCGTGAAATCCCTGCGGAATGACGCCCAGAGGACAACACTGGAATCCGACCGACTCATCACCACGGGGGACGGACATGACCACGACAGAGCGAGAGATCCCGCCCATGTGCCAGCACCAGCCGCCGTGCCCGACAGCCGAATCCGCCGACCGGGAGTCCGCCCGCCTCGTGGCGCACCACCCGGAGCAGGGTTGGAGCCTGCTGTGCAACGGCGTCCTGCTCTTCGAGGACACCGGCGAGCTGCTGCCCGACGGCCGCGTCATCGCTCCGCACCGTCCGCTCGGTGCGGAGCGGGTGATGACGGCCGCCTGAGAACGGCGCGCGATCGAGGGGCCGGTCGGCACCCACCGGGTGCGTACCGGCCCTGAAGCATGTCCGCGAGGGTCACCTCGCGGCGTCCGTGGGCGCGTAGTCGAACCAGTCGAAGGCCGCGCGGCCCTCGGTGACGTACATGCCGATGACTCGGCCGGTGAAGCCGGTGGCCACCTGGGTGGACAGGTACCGGCCGTCGAGTTCGGCCAGCCGGAGGGGCTGCGCCCCGGTGCCGACGGTGAAGACCAGGGTGTCGGGGCCGTCCTGCGGTCCCGGGTTGCGGCTCGCACGGATGTCGACGGCGAGGGTGAGGGGACCGGCCGGCACCGGCAGTTCGGCGACCGTCTGGCGCAGCGGGCCGATCCGCGCGATCACGGCCGCCGTTCCCCCGCTCACCTCGAGGTCGTAGTGGTGCGCCTCGTCGAGCCGGACGGACAGCCCGGCCCGCGCCGCCCCGGGCTCCAGCAGCGCGGCGGCCCGGCAGTCGTGGTGCTGCTGGCGGCGGCCCACGAAGGTGTGCCCGGGCCGGTCGAGGCTGTCACCGGTGGCCGTCAGGGTGAGCCGCCCGGGACGTTCGGTCAGTGACCAGCTGCCCTCGGGCCTGCGGTGCGGGGAGATCCAGTGCGGCGCGAGCCGGGTACCGGTGAAGTCGTCCCGCACGGGCGGCCCGTCGACCGGCGCCCAGGCGGCCGGCGCCGGATGCCGCTCCCGCACCGGCCCCGCCTCGGGCCAGCCGTCGGCCCACTCGACCGGCACCAGGAAGGTCTCCCGGCCGAGCACGTGGAAGTCGGGGAACCAGCCGCGGGGCCGGGTGCCCAGCAGCACCATCCACCAGCTGCCGTCGGCCGCCCGCACCAGGTCGCCGTGCCCGGTGCACTGGACGGGCTGGCCGGTGCCGCGGTGGGACAGCAGCGGGTTGCCGGGCGCCGGTTCCCACGGGCCGCGCGGCGATCGCGCCCGGGCGACGGACACCCCGTGCCCCGGTCCGGTGCCGCCCTCCGCGAGCAGCAGGTACCACCAGGCACCGATCCGGTACAGGTGCGGGGCCTCGGGGTCCGCCAGTCCGGTGCCGGACCACATGGGCAGCGGGCCCTCCAGCACCTTGCCGGTGGCCGGGTCGATCCGGGCGACCGTCACCCCGGCCATCGCGCACCAACAGGCGCCGTCCTCGTCCCAGGCGAGGTCGGGGTCGATGCCGGGCAGGTCGATCCACACCGGGTCGGACCAGGGCCCCTCCGGGCGGTCGGCGGTGACGAGGAAGGTGCCGCCGGCGCCGACGGCGGTGGTGATCACGTAGAAGCGTCCGTCGTGGTGGCGGATGGTCGGCGCGTAGACGCCGCCCGAGGCCGGGACGTCGTCGGACAGGGCGAGCTGCTCCGGCCGGTCGACGACGTTGCCGATCTGACGCCAGTGCACCAGGTCCCGGCTGTGGAAGAGGGGAACGGCCGGGACGTACTCGAAGCTGGAGCACACCAGGTAGTAGTCGTCCCCGGCCCGGCAGACACTCGGGTCGGGGTGGAAGCCGGGGAGGACGGGATTCTCGTAGGTCCGCATGCTCGCTCCCGAAGAGGGTTCGAAAGTTTCGGAGTCAGTAGCGAATCCTATCGGGAGGTCGCGATCACCGGGAGGGGGGACGGCCGCGCGGGATCGACGGCCGGGCGCCCGGACCGGCGGCGTGCCACGGTGTCACCACCCACGCGGATGCCCGGCCGCCCGCGAAGGGCACTCACGGATGCCCGGCCGCCTGTGACGCTCGGTGGTCGGCGGCCGTCCCACCGAACCCACCCCCGCACCTCCGGCCGCCCCGTCCCCGCTGACCGTCCCCCACCCCCCGGCCTCCGCATTTCGTGCGGCACCCGCTCTCCCGGGCCATTCTTAACGCAAGCTTGACGCCGTCCGGGCCCCGATCCACAGGCCTGGGCATCACGCTCTGCTTACGCTGTTGCCGCCGTCCCGCGTGATGGCCGGAAAGAGCTGAGCCGCACGTCAGGAGCACGCCGATGGCCACGACCGAGCGCCCTCCCAGTACCAGCCGCCTACGCGCCTGGATGCTGGAAGGGCTGTCCGACATGGGCAAGGGCGGCGGTCACACGGGCCCGCACGCCGAGCCCGCGCCCCCGCACAAGGGACAGCGCTGGTGGCGGGTGATGTGCCTGACCGGTGTCGACTACTTCTCCACCCTCGGCTACCAGCCGGGCATCGCCGCACTGGCGGCCGGTCTGCTCTCCCCGGTGGCGACCGTCGTGCTCGTCATAGTGACCCTGGCCGGCGCCCTGCCGGTGTACCGCCGGGTGGCGCAGGAGAGCCCGCGCGGCGAGGGGTCCATCGCGATGCTGGAACGCCTGCTGTCCTTCTGGCAGGGCAAGCTGTTCGTGCTGACGCTGCTGGGCTTCGCGGCCACCGACTTCCTGATCACCATGACGCTCTCGGCCGCCGACGCCTCCACCCACCTGGTGGAGAACCCGCACCTGACCGACGCCCTCCAGGGCAAGCAGATGGTGATCACCCTGTTCCTGGTGGCCCTGCTCGGCGCGGTCTTCCTCAAGGGCTTCCTGGAGGCGATCGGGGTCGCCGTCGCCCTCGTCGGCGTCTACCTCGGGCTCAACGTCGTCGTCGTGGTCGTCGGCCTGTGGCACGTCATCACCGCCGGCCACCTGGTCACCGACTGGGCGGGCGCCCTGACCGCGGAACACGGCAACGTCTTCGCGATGGTCGGCGTGGCCCTGCTCGTCTTCCCCAAGCTCGCCCTCGGCCTGTCCGGCTTCGAGACCGGGGTCGCCGTCATGCCGCACGTCCAGGGCGACCCGGACGACACCGAGGAGCGGCCGACCGGCCGGATCCGGGACACCCGCAAGCTGCTGACCACGGCCGCGCTCATCATGAGCTGCTTCCTGATCGCCACCAGCTTCATCACCACGCTGCTGATCCCGGAGCGCGAGTTCCAGCCCGGCGGCGCGGCCAACGGCCGCGCCCTCGCCTACCTCGCGCACGAGTACCTCGGTGGCGTCTTCGGCACGGTGTACGACGTCTCGACCATCGCCATCCTGTGGTTCGCGGGCGCCTCCGCCATGGCCGGCCTGCTCAACCTGATGCCGCGCTACCTGCCCCGCTACGGCATGGCCCCGCACTGGGCGCGTGCCGTGCGTCCCATGGTCATCGTCTTCACGCTCATCGCGTTCCTGGTGACCTGGATCTTCGACGCCGACGTCAACAAACAGGGCGGCGCCTACGCCACGGGGGTCCTGGTGCTGATCAGCTCGGCCGCGATCGCGGTGACCATCGCCGCGCGCAAGGCCGGGCAGCGCGGCTGGACCATCGGGTTCGCGGTGATAGCGGCGGTGTTCCTGTACACGACCGTGGTCAACGTCATCGAACGCCCGGACGGTGTGAAGATCGGCGCCTGTTTCATCGCCGGCATCATCCTCGTCTCCCTGCTGTCCCGGCTGGCCCGCGCCTTCGAACTGCGGGTGACCAGCGTGTCCCTCGACCCGCTGGCGGAGCGGTTCATCCGGGACATGGCCAGCCGGAAGATGCGGTTCATAGCCAACGAGCCGGACCGCCGCGACAAGGCCGAGTACCGGGAGAAGATCGAACAGATCCGCGTCGACAACGACATGCCCGAGCAGGAGGACTTCGTCTTCGCCGAGGTCACGGTGACCGACCCGTCCGAGTTCGAGACGGGCCTGACCGTGCGTGGCGAGGTCCTGCACGGCCGCTACCGCGTGCTGACCCTGGAGCACTCCTCCATCTCCAACGCCCTGGCCGCGCTCCTGCTGCACGTGCGGGACGTCACCGGCTGCACCCCGCACATCTACTTCGAGTGGACCGAGGGCAGCCCGTTCACCAACTTCCTGCGCTTCTTCCTGTTCGGCCAGGGCGAGGTCGCCCCGGTGACCCGGGAGGTGCTGCGCGAGGCGGAGCCGGACCGAGCACGCCGGCCCCGGGTGCACACCGGGTGAGGGCACGGCCGCGAGCCCGGTCAGGGGTGCCCTATCGTGACCGCCATGCAGTCCTACACCATCGGCCAGGCCGCACGGCTGCTCGGCGTCAGCCCGGACACCGCCCGCCGCTGGGCCGACGCCGGCCGCATGACCACCCACCGCGACGAGTCCGGGCGGCGCGTCATCGACGGCCGGGACCTGGCCGCGTTCTCGGTCGAACTGGCCCGGACGGGCGCCGGCAGCGGCGAGGAGGACGCCTCCCGCACCTCCGTGCGCAACGCCTTCCCCGGCATCGTCACCGCGATCAAGCTCGGTGACGTCGCCGCCCAGGTGGAGATCCAGGCCGGCCCGCACCGGCTCGTCTCGCTGCTCACCCGGGAAGCGGTGGAGGAACTCGGCCTCGAGGTCGGCATGGAGGCCACTGCCCGCGTGAAGTCCACCAACGTGCACATCGACCGGGTCTGACCGTCGTCCGCCTCACGCCGGACCACGTCCGGTCACCACCAGGCCGGCCCCCTCCCCGGGGAACTGGTGACAGCCGCATACCCGAACCCGTCACCAGAGGCCGGAACAGCTCGGCACGTCATCGCTTGATGCGGCCGCGTAAGGCGAAGAGGGCGAAGCCGAGGAGGACGGGTTCGGCGATGCGAGAGCCCATTTCGGTGTAGGTGCCGGCGGTGGTGAGGTTCTGGCCGCTGGAGCGGAAGATCACGCTGTTGAAGAGGACGCGTTGGGCTTTCTCGGCGCGTTTCCCGGTGACGCGGTCGCCGTAGCCGAGGGTGAGCGCCGGGTCGGGGTTGTCGACGGTGAGCCGGACATCCTGGCCGACTGCCGTCTGTTTGCCGGTGATCCGGGGCTCGGGGTCGGCGTTGGGCAGGCCCCACAGCATGAGGGCGAAGAAGCTGCCGGTCATGGCCAGGATGAGCCAGAAAAGGGCGCGCACGGCACGGAGCGCGTAGCCGGACAGCGCCCAGTACAGCGTGAGGAGGACGCGTTCCCCGAGGGGGCGCGCGGGGTCCCTGCGGCGCATCTCCATTTCGCCGTAGTAGAAGTCGGCCGCGTCCGGTTCGTTCTTCACATCCTCGGAGCCTTTGCGCAGCGCCCGGTACAGGGGGGCCAAGTCGTCCGGGTTGGGCGTGCGGGCCGGGTGCGTGGTGTGGTGCGGTCCCGGCTTCCACTCACGGTCAGTGGGAGCGGCCGGGTTCGCGGGCGACTGCCCGAGGGCCCGCCAGGCGTGTTCCTCGGCGAGTACGCGGCGCCGGGTCCACCGCCGCGGCACCCCGTGCCGCCAGTGGACGCCGGTCGGCGGACGGTCGAAACGTGTGCTCCCTTCCAGGCGCAACAAGTCCAGATGCACCGCACCGGCGAACCGGCAGCTCCGTAGGTCCATGTCGGTCAGCAACACGTGCGTCGTGTCGGTACTCGCCAGGGACACGACACGGACGTCCGGAGTCCTCCCCCTGAACCAGGCGGATTCCGCCGGGCGGGCGAAAGGACTGACCGAGACAGCGAAGGGCTGGCTGATGATGGCGCCGGTGAGGTCGAGATCCGCGTACCGCAGGGTCAGCGAGGCGGCCGCGTCCCATCGCGTCTGGTGGCACATCACCCGCGCCGCGGCTGCATCGATTCGAGTCTGTCCCCCGAACTTCGCGTTCGAGAGAGCGAGGACGCGCCTACACGTCACGTGCTCGATCCGGGCGTCGCCACTGAATCGAGAGCCCACGAAAGTGGCGGTCCCGTTGACGACCATGCCGCGGAAGGCAGCCTCGGAGAACGTCGTGTCGTGGAAGTTGACGCCGCCGCGGGCGAACCGGGAGCCGTTGAAGCAGGCGAAGCCCGCGAAGGAAGCCAGATAGAAGTTCGCGTCGCTTCCGACGAAGTCGACGTTGATGAAGTCCGCACCGTCAGGGAAGTCCACATGGCTGAAGTCGACCTCGCCCAAACAGGGACGCCGCCCGGCAAGGCGGACCGCGTCAAGGAGCTGGCGCAGGAGCGCGGCGGTGATGCGAGTGCCGCGGACGTTGACGTCGGCGCCGGGGACGAGGCCGGCCAGATAGGCGGCGCGGTCGGCGGGTGCGAGGTGGGCCAGGCACTTGGTGTGCGTGCCGATCGGCGTCCCGGAGCACGGGTCCGGCGTCGTTACGTCGCAGTGCGACCAGGGCGGCGGCCAGGGGGGAGTCATATCTCCTGGGACAGCCGGACCGACCGGGTGGTTGCGCTCTCAAGCCGCGCACCGGCGAACTGCTGTCCACCGTGAGGATCGTGGTGCAGTCCCTCGCCGGCCCCGGCGAACGAACCGGCGACAGTCGCATGCCGTACGAACGCACATGCAAGCCCTAAGGCGTGAGTGCCGGGCTCATGCGATGAGACAGGAGACTTACACCTGGCAGATGCGGCAGTATCATCGCCGCACGGTCGATGGTGGCCGTCCAGGGGCGCGACAGCTTGTTCCACCGAACCGAGGAGTACCTCCGTGATGACCCGTTCCATGTGCCGGACCCGCCGGGCAGGCAAGTCGGCCGGCGTGGTGGCGGCCGCCCTGATGGCACTCGCCGCCTGCTCCTCCTCCTCGGACTCGTCGTCCCACCGGGCCACCGGGTCCGCCCCCGAGCTGTCCGGCACGGTCACCGTGTTCGCCGCCGCCTCCCTGAAGGAGAGCTTCACCGCGCTGGGCCGGGAGTTCCAGAGGCAGCACCCGGGCACCAAGGTCACCTTCAGCTTCAACGGCAGCGACAGCCTGGCCGCCGGCATCAACGCCGGGGCCCCGGCGGACGTCTTCGCCGCCGCCAGCCCCAAGACGATGGCGGTCGTGACCGACAAGAAGAGCACCGCCGGCACCCCGGCCACCTTCGTCCGCAACCAGCTGGAGATAGCCACCGTCCCGGGCAACCCGCACAAGCTGTCCGCCCTGAAGGACCTCACCGCGTCCGGTCTGAAGGTCGTCCTGTGCGACAGGACGGTGCCGTGCGGGGCCGCCGCCGAGAAGGCCCTGGCCGCCGGGAAGGTCCGGCTGACGCCCGTCTCCTACGAGCAGGACGTCAAGGGCGCCCTGGCGAAGGTGGAGCTGAAGGAGGCCGACGCGGCCCTGGTCTACAAGACCGACGTGCGGTCCGCGCACGGCAAGGTGGAGGGCGTGGAGTTCCCCGAGTCCGCCCGAGCCGTCAACGACTACCCGATCGCCCTGCTGAAGAACGCGCCGAACGCCGCGGCCGCCAAGGCGTTCATCGCCCTCGTACGCTCCGCCGAGGGCCAGAAGGTGCTGACCGGGGCAGGGTTCCTGAAGCCGTGACCTCGCCCCGGAAGGCGGATACCGCGACCGGCCCCCGCACGGGCCGGCCGCGGCGCCGGCGCGCCGGCGCCGCGGGCCGGCGCGGAGTGCCGCTGCCGCTGCTGCTGCCGGGCCTGCTGGCCCTGGCGTTCCTGCTGCTGCCGCTGCTCGCCCTGCTCGTCCGGGCGCCCTGGCGCACTCTGCCGGACCAGCTGACCAGCGCCGAGGTGTGGCAGGCGCTCCAGCTGTCCCTGGTCACCGCCACCGCGGCGACCGCCGTGTGCCTCGTCCTCGGCGTGCCGCTGGCCTGGCTGCTGGCCCGCACGGACTTCCCCGGCCGCGGTCTCGTACGCGCCCTGGTGACGCTGCCCCTGGTGCTGCCGCCGGTCGTCGGCGGGGTGGCCCTGCTGCTCGCCCTGGGCCGCAACGGCGTCATCGGCCAGTGGCTGGACTCCTGGTTCGGGATCACCCTGCCGTTCACCACCGCCGGCGTGGTGGTCGCGGAGGCGTTCGTGGCCATGCCGTTCCTGGTCATCAGTGTCGAGGGCACGCTGCGCGCCGCCGATCCCCGCTACGAGGAGGCGGCCACCACGCTGGGCGCCTCCCGCTTCACCGCGTTCCGCCGGGTCACGCTGCCGCTGATCGCCCCGGGGGTCGCGGCGGGCGCGGTGCTGGCCTGGGCACGCGCGCTCGGCGAGTTCGGCGCGACGATCACCTTCGCGGGCAACTTCCCCGGCCGCACCCAGACCATGCCACTCGCCGTCTACCTGGCCCTCCAGAACGACCCGGAGGCCGCCGTCGCCCTCAGTCTCGTCCTGCTGACGGTGTCCATCGCGGTGCTGGCCGGCCTGAGGGACCGCTGGACGACCGCCTCATGAGGAACACCGGCCCCGAGCCCACCGACCTCCACGCCCCCACGGCGCACCGGACGCCTGCGTCCGACGAGGGTCTCGACGCCCGCCTCGTCGTCGACCGGCCCCCGTTCCGCCTGGACGTGACCCTGACGGTCGCGCCTGGGGACGTCCTCGCCCTGCTCGGCCCCAACGGCGCCGGCAAGACCACCGCGCTGCGCGCCCTCGCCGGGCTGACCCCGCTCACCGGCGGCCACCTCCGCCTGGACGGCACCCCGTTGGAGGACACTCCCCCGGAGTCCCGCCCGGTCGGCGTGGTCTTCCAGGACTACCTGCTGTTCCCGCACCTGTCCGCCCTGGACAACGTCGCCTTCGGGCCCCGCTGCCGCGGCGCGGACAAGGGCGAGGCCCGCGCGCAGGCGGCGGCCTGGCTGGACCGCATGGGCCTGGCCGGCCACGCGGGCGTCAGACCGCGCCGCCTCTCCGGCGGCCAGGCGCAGCGCGTCGCCCTCGCCCGCGCCCTCGCCACCCGCCCCCGGCTGTTGCTCCTGGACGAGCCGCTGGCGGCCCTGGACGCCCGTACCCGGCTGGAGGTCCGCGCCCAGCTCCGCCGGCACCTGGCCGAGTTCGAGGCGGTCTGCGTACTGGTCACCCATGACCCGCTGGACGCGATGGTGCTCGCGGACCGGCTGGTGGTCGTGGAGGACGGGCGGGTCGTGCAGGAAGGCACGCCCGCCGGTATCGCCCGCCACCCGCGCACGGACTACATCGCCCAGCTCGTCGGTCTGAACCTCTACCGCGGCCGGGCCGCCGGCCACACGGTACGGCTCGACGCCGGACCCTCGATCACGACGACGGAGGAGCTGTCGGGACCGGTCTTCGTGGCGTTCCCCCCGTCGGCGGTGACCCTGTTCCGGGACCGGCCCGCCGGTGCGAGCGCCCGCAACGTGTGGCACTGCCAGATCGCGGGTCTGGAGACGCACGGCGACCGCGTCCGCGCCGACCTCACCGGCGGACTGCCGCTCACGGCCGACCTGACGACGGTCGCCGCGGCCGAGCTGGACCTGCGTCCCGGCGCCCCGGTCTGGGCGACGGTCAAGGCGACCCAGACGCACGCGTACCCGGCCTGAGCGCCTCGCCCCACTACGGTGGGGGGTCATGACCCTGAGCATCCGCAACCAGTTGCCCGGCACCGTCACCGAGGTGCGCCCCGGCGAGGTGATGGCGACCGTCGGCGTCCGTCTCGACGGTGGCCAGAACGTGACGGCCGCGATCACCCTGGAGGCCGTCGAGCAGCTCGCCCTCGCCCCGGACCTCCCCGTGCGCGTCCTCGTGAAGTCGACGGAGGTGTCCCTGGCCACCGACCGTGTCAGGGGTCTGTCGATCCGCAACCAGTTGCCCGGCGCGGTCACCCACCTCGTGATCGGCGACGTGATGGCCTCCGTGAAGGTCACCGTGGACGGCGGCGAACTCACCGCCGCCATCACCAGGGACGCGGCCGAGGACCTCGGCCTCTTCGTGGGCTCCGACGTGGTCGCCCTGATCAAGGCGACCGAGGTCTCCCTGGCGACGGTGTAGACAGAACGCGGAGGGTCCCGCCCGGCACCCGGGCGGGACCCTCACCAGCGGCTCGCTCAGTCCTCGTACGCGTCCAGCGGCGGGCAGGAGCAGACCAGGTTGCGGTCGCCGAAGGCCTGGTCGATGCGGCGCACCGGCGGCCAGTACTTGTCGGCGGCCGAGACACCGGCCGGGAAGACGGCCTCGTCGCGGCTGTAGGCGTGCGTCCACTCACCGCCGAGCACGGCCGCGGTGTGCGGGGCGTTGCGCAGCGGGTTGTCCTCGGCGGACCACTCGCCGGAGCCGACCTTCTCGATCTCCGCGCGAATGGTGATCATCGCGTCGCAGAAACGGTCCAGCTCGGTGAGGTCCTCGGACTCGGTCGGCTCGATCATCAGCGTGCCGGCCACCGGGAAGGACATCGTCGGGGCGTGGAAGCCGTAGTCGATCAGGCGCTTGGCGACATCGTCGACGCTCACGCCGGTCGCCTTGGTCAGCGGGCGCAGGTCGATGATGCACTCGTGCGCGACCAGGCCGCCGGGACCGGTGTACAGGACCGGGAAGTGCGGCTCCAGGCGCTTGGCGATGTAGTTCGCCGACAGCACGGCCACCTGCGTGGCCCGCTTCAGCCCCGCGCCGCCCATCAGGCGGACGTACGCCCAGGAGATGGGCAGGATGCCCGCGCTGCCCCACGGGGCGGCGGAGATCGGGCCGACACCGGTCTCCGGGCCCGCGGCCGGCTGGAGCGGGTGGTTGGGCAGGTACGGCGCCAGGTGCTCGCGGACGGCGACCGGGCCGACGCCCGGACCGCCGCCGCCGTGCGGGATGCAGAACGTCTTGTGCAGGTTCAGGTGGGAGACGTCACCGCCGAAGTGACCCGGCTTGGCCAGCCCGACCAGGGCGTTGAGGTTGGCGCCGTCGACGTACACCTGGCCGCCGGCCTCGTGGACCCGGGCGCAGATGTCGGCGACGTGCTCCTCGAACACACCGTGCGTGGACGGGTAGGTGATCATGAGCACCGACAGTTCGTCACGGTGCTTCTCGATCTTCGCCCGCAGGTCCTCGATGTCGATCTCGCCGTCCCCGGCGGTCTTGACGACGACGACCCTCATGCCGGCCATCACGGCGCTGGCCGCGTTGGTGCCGTGCGCGGAGGACGGGATGAGGCAGACCGTCCGCTGCTCGTCGCCGTTGGCGCGGTGGTAGCCGCGTACGGCGAGCAGGCCGGCCAGTTCGCCCTGCGAGCCGGCGTTCGGCTGGAGCGAGACCTTGTCGTAGCCGGTGACCTCGGCGAGCCGCTCCTCCAGCTCACGGATGAGCGTCAGGTAGCCCTCGGCCTGCTCTGCGGGCACGAAGGGGTGCAGCTGCCCGAACTCGGGCCAGGTCACCGGTTCCATCTCCGTGGTCGCGTTGAGCTTCATGGTGCAGGAGCCCAGCGGGATCATGCCGCGGTCGAGCGCGTAGTCGCGGTCGGCCAGCCTGCGCAGGTAGCGCAGCATCGCGGTCTCGGAGCGGTGCTGGTGGAAGACGGGGTGGGTGAGGTAGGCGTCGGTGCGCAGCAGCGTCTCGGGCAGCGTGTCCTCGGCCACCGGGTCCAGCGCCTCGGTGTCGGCCTCGACACCGAACGCGGTCCAGACGGCGGCCAGCTGGGCCCGCCCGGTGGTCTCGTCGCAGGCCATGGAGACGTGGTCGGCGTCGACCTGGCGCAGGTTGACGCCCTGGTCCCGGGCGGCGGCGACGACCTCGGCGGCCCTGCCGGGCACGCGCGCGGTGACGGTGTCGAAGTAGGCGCCGTGGACGATCTCGACCCCGCCGGCGCTGAGTCCCGCGGCGAGGAGGGTGGCGTAACGGTGCGTGCGGCGGGCGATGGTCCGCAGGCCCTCGGGGCCGTGGTAGACGGCGTACATGCCGGCCATCACGGCGAGCAGCACCTGCGCGGTGCAGATGTTGCTGGTGGCCTTCTCCCGGCGGATGTGCTGCTCACGGGTCTGGAGCGCCAGGCGGTAGGCCCTGTTGCCGTCGGCGTCGACGGAGACGCCGACCAGGCGGCCGGGCAGGCTGCGCGCGAACTTCTCCTGGACGGCCATGTAGCCGGCGTGCGGGCCGCCGAAGCCCATCGGCACGCCGAAGCGCTGCGTGGTACCGACGGCGATGTCCGCGCCCAGTTCGCCCGGGGAGGTCAGCAGGGTCAGCGCGAGCAGGTCGGCGGCGACCGTCACCAGGGCGCCGAGCCCGTGCGCCTGGTCGATGACGGGCTTGATGTCCCGCACGGCACCGGAGGCGCCCGGGTACTGGATCAGCACGCCGTTGATCTCGCGCTCGGCGATCCCGGCCGGGATGCCGTCGCCGAGGTCGGCGACGACCACCTCGACGCCGGCCGGCTCGGCACGCGTCTGGATCACGGCGATGGTCTGCGGCAGCACGTCCGCGTCGACCAGGAACAGGCCCTTCTTGTTGCGGCCCATGCGCCGGGAGAGCGCCATCGCCTCGGCGGCGGCGGTGCCCTCGTCCAGCAGGGAGGCACCGGAGGTGGGCAGGCCGGTCAGGTCGGCGACCACCGTCTGGAAGTTCAGCAGAGCCTCCAGGCGGCCCTGGGAGATCTCCGGCTGGTACGGCGTGTAGGCCGTGTACCACGCCGGGTTCTCCATGACGTTGCGCAGGATGACGGGCGGCGTGAACGTCCCGTAGTAGCCGAGACCGATCATCGAACCGAGGACCTGGTTGCGGTCGGCGAGGGAGCGCAGCTCGGCGAGCACCTCGGCCTCGGTGCGGGCGTCCGGCAGGTCGAGGGCGTCGGCGTTCTTGATCACGTCCGGCACCGCGGCGGCGGTCAGCTCGTCCAGCGAGCCGTACCCGACGTGCGCGAGCATCTTCGCCCGCGCCTCCTGGTCAGGGCCGATGTGGCGCTGCTCGAACGGGATGCCCGCTTCGAGTTCGGAGAGCGGAATGCGGTGGGCGGTCATTGCGGAGGCCTCCTGGTCTGACGCGACCTTCGAGGGGCACCCCGGTACGGATACCCCGACGGCCTCCCCCTCTGTCATCTCGACCTGAGAGCTTCACCGGGCCCGCGCGGGCACCGGCTTTCACCGTCGGTGAGGGCGGACGCCGTGCAACCCGCCCTGCTTTCCAGAGTGACCTCGCCCGTGCGGTACGTGAGCCTGAGAGATTCCGGGGAGGATTTGCTCCTTCGGCGCCTCCGACGTGGTCGGAGGACTCTCCCGCGCGGGGTCAGCAGCCGCTGTCAGCCTACCAGCGGGGTCAACAGCCGAGCCCTCGAGTGGCCGCCTCCTTGAATGTGCTCTTTCGTAGTGCTTACGGATGAGTTGCGACCACGTGGAGAGAGAGGGACCGTGCAGACCGACATCGATCCGCGCCACCTGATCGGCCGCAAGGCGTTCGACGTCAAGGGCAACAAGATCGGCACCATCGACGAGGTGTACCTCGACGACGCCACCGGCGTACCCGAATGGGCGGCCGTACGCACCAGTCTCTTCTCCCGGGACGCCTTCGTCCCCCTGGAGCCGAGCGAACTGCGCGACGGCATCCTGCACGTCCCGTTCGACCGCGCCCTGATCAAGGGCGCCCCCGACTTCGGTGTGGGCCGCCACCTCTCCCCCGAGCAGGAACTCCAGCTCTACCGCCACTACGGTCTCGACACGGCGCCCCCGTCCGCGCTGCCCGACCACGACTTCGGCACCCTGGCCTCTACGGAGGAGTCACGCTCGACGCCGGGCCCCTGATCCCCGCCGCCGGGCCGCCCGGCGTCCGGGCGGCCCGCACCGGCCGGGGCGCCCGTGACAGCCGCCGGCGGCAGTGACGGCGGAAGAGGCGCGGACGGCGGCCCGTCCGCCGGCCCGGGAAGGTACGGCGGGCCGGCGAGGTCCGGGTCCGTCACCAGCGGCAGCGGCTCGGCCGGTGCCAGCGCCGGATCACCGACCCGGAACGTCCGCACCCGGCCCGGCCCGGACTGCGGTGTCTCGAAGCGCACGGTGACCCGGCCCAGTCCGCTGCCCTGCACCCACCCGTGTCCCCACTCTTCGTGCCGCACGTCCTGGCCGGCCCGCCACTGCCGCTCGGCCGGCTCGGCCCGCTCCACCGGGGCCGGGACCACCGCCTCCTCGGCGAGGTCCTCCGCCCGCTCCCCCGCCGCCTGCGCGAACAGGTCCTCCTGCGTGTAGTCGGCGAGCCCGGACACGCCGACGCCGAGCAGCCGCACCCCGCCCGTGGTGTCCACGGAGTCCAGCAGCCGCGCCGCCGCCTCGCGGACGACCGCGGGATCGTCCGTGGGCCCCCTGAGCGTCTCGGAACGGGTCAGCGTGGAGAAGTCGTACCTGCGAACCTTCAGCACGATGGTCCGCCCGGACAGCCCGGCCTCGCGCAGCCGCCGTACACACCGGTCGGCGAGCCGCCGCACCTCCAGGCCGACCCGCGACCGGTCGTGGATGTCCACGTCGTACGTGTCCTCCACCGAGATCGACTTGGTGCCCCGCTCGGCCACCACCGGCCGCTCGTCACGGGCCAGGGCCATCGCGTACAACGCGTGACCGTGCGCCTTGCCGAGCATCCGGACCAGTTCGTCCTCACCCGCCTCCGCCAGCTCCTCCACCGTGGTGATCCCGGCCCGGCGCAGGTGGTCCCCGGTGGCCGGCCCGACCCCCGGCAGGGTCCGCACCGGCATCGGTCCCAGCAGCGCCCGCTCGGTACCCGGCTCGATCAGCACCAGGCCGTCCGGCTTGGCCTGCTCGGAGGCGATCTTCGCGAGCATCTTGGACGCGGCGAGCCCCACCGACCCGGTGAGCCCCGTGACCGCCCGGATGTCGGCGCGGAGCCTCTCCCCGGCCCGCCGCGCCGACGTCTCGTCCCAGGCCGCGTCCCCGGCCTCCAGGTCCACGAACGCCTCGTCCAGGCTGAGTGGCTCCACCAGCGGCGACAGCTCCCGCAGCAGCGCCATCACCTGTTCGCTGACCGTCCGGTACAGGGTGAAGCGGGGCACCAGGTAAGCGGCGTTGGGCGCCAGCCGGCGCGCCTGCCCCATGGGCATCGCCGAGTGCACCCCGAACACCCGTGCCTCGTACGACGCGGTGGCCACCACCCCGCGCGGTCCGAGCCCGCCCACGACGACGGCCTTCCCGCGCAGGCTCGGCTTGGACGCCTGCTCCACCGAGGCGAAGAAGGCATCCATGTCGAGATGCAGGACCGTGGGCGCGTTTCTCACATCTCCGATGCTGCACCACGGCACTGACAACGCGGTGACCGCGGCGCACACCCCGGGGGGACCGGGCGGTCAGACCGCCCGGTTGCGGCGCCGCGCCAGCTCGTCCGCGGGGTTCTGCCCGACGAGGGTCTCCCCCGTGTCGACCCGCTCGCCGTGCAACTGGGAGAGCGCGCTCTCCACGTCCCGCCACACCACGCCCACGGCGATCCCGAAGACCCCCTGACCGCCCTGGAGCAGGGCGTGGACCTCGTCCGGCGAGGTGCACTCGTACACGGTGGCGCCGTCGCTCATCAGGGTCATGCGCTCCAGATCACGGAAACCGCGTTCCCTGAGGTGCTGCACCGCCGTGCGGATGTTCTGGAGCGACACCCCGGTGTCCAGGAACCGCTTCACGATCTTCAGGACGACGACGTCCCGGAAGCTGTACAGACGCTGGGTGCCCGACCCGTAGGCGGGTCTTACGCTGGGTTCGACCAGGCCGGTGCGGGCCCAGTAGTCGAGCTGCCGGTAGGTGATGCCGGCGGCCGCGCAGGCCGTGGGCCCGCGGTAGCCGATCTCCTCGGACGCCATGGACGCCACCCCTTTGCCGTTCGGCACCGCCGTCGGCAGCTGCGGGGCGTGATCGGCCGCGCCGCCCGGATGCGGGTGACCCCCACCCGGCCGCAACCGCGAGTCCGGGGGCGGGTACGGACCGCTCTCCCCGAAACCGCGTCCGGGGGCACCCCCAGCCGTACCGTCGCCGCTTGTTCTCACGCCGACCTCCGTCCTTGACCTGCCTTCTCGACGGTAGGCAGTCACCAGGGGTGCGTCAACGATCGCCACACTCGGCACGCCGAGTGATAATCACCCTGAGAGTGGTTTCCCGTGTCCCACCGCGGGGAAAGGCTAGCCGAATGCGCTCGCGGGAGGCCGTAGGACGCTCTCACTGGCCGGAGGCAATTGCCGGAGCGGCGGATTCCGGGAGCGGCCCACCGACCCCGGTGGAACCGGGGGCCGGCGGGCGACCTTCACCGCTCACTGGCTGCTGGTGCCGAAGTCCTCGGGCGAGATCTGGTCGAGGAACTCGCGGAACTTCTCCACCTCGTCCTCCTGCTCGTCGGGAATGGCGATGCCCGCGTCGTCCAGCACCGTGTCACTGCCGTAGATCGGCGTCCCGGTGCGCAGGGCCAGCGCTATGGCATCGGAGGGCCGGGCGCTGACCTCGACCCCGCTGGCGAACACCAGTTCCGCGTAGAAGACCCCTTCCCGCAGATCGGTGATGCGGACTTCGGTCAGCTCCTGGCCGACGGCCTCCAGCACGTCCTTGAACAGGTCGTGGGTCAGCGGTCGCGCGGGGGCCATGCCCTGCTGGGCGAAGGCGATCGCCGTCGCCTCCCCCGGCCCGATCCAGATGGGGAGGTAGCGATCGCCTCCCACTTCGCGCAGGAGCACGATCGGTTGGTTGTTGGGCATCTCGACCCGGACACCTACGACATCGAGCTCGTTCACACAGCAACCCTAGGCCGTCCCCGGGACGTTTGGGTAGTCGGGCCGGGAACAGGTGCCCGATCCGGCCGCCGGAGGCCCGCCGGCTCCTCGGGTTCCCGAGGCCGTTTCCGCCCCGGTCCCGGGCGGACGCGGCCCGGTCGCCGCACGGGATTCAGGGGAGCCGTACGCCGAGCGCGGTCCGTACGAGAGCGGCGTGCAGCTTCGTCGTGAGCGCCGCCAGTTCCTTCGTACGCGCCTCGGCCAGTGCCCTGGTCTGCGGGTTACGGTGGCGTTTGAGCGGGGTCACCACCTGGTCCACCAGCCCCGCCTCACGGTCCGCGGCGGCCTTCATCACCCGCAGGTGACGCGGCTCGATCCCGAAACGGCCCAACTCGGCGATGAGGGCGGCGACGGTGACCGCCTCGGCGTCGTACGCCCCGTCCTCCAGGGGAGCGATGAGCCCGTAGGACTCCCACTCCCCCAGCCGGGCCTCGCCGATGTCCGCTGCGGCCAACAGCCCGGCCCGGCCGATCCGGGCCACCGTGGGCCTCTCGGGCGGCTCCGGGCCGTCCTCCGCGGTGCGCTGCCGCCCGACGAGGGGCAGCGGCGCGGCCTCACCCCGCTCCATGGCGTCCAGGTACTCGCGGATCACCTTGAGCGGCAGATAGTGGTCCCGCTGCATCCGCAGCACGTGACCGAGGCGCTCGACGTCCTCGGTGCTGAACTTGCGGTAACCCGACGGAGTCCGCTGCGGCTCGATGAGCCCCTCCGACTCCAGGAAACGGATCTTGGAGATCGTGACTTCGGGGAACTCGTCGCGCAGCACGTTGAGCACCGTGCCGATGCTCATCAGCCCGCCGTCCCTGGCGGCGGTACCGCTTCCGGCACCGCCGCTCGGTGTACGCAGCATGGACCTTCCCTGGGGTCTCCCCCCGGACGCCGGTCCGGGGGTGGGTCAGATGCCGTGCCGGCTCGCGTAGAACACCAGCCGGTACTTGCCGATCTGCACCTCGTCGCCGTTGGCCAGCGCGACCTGGTCGATGCGCTCCCGGTTGACGTACGTGCCGTTCAGGCTGCCCACGTCGGCCACCGTGAAGGAGCCGTCGGTCGACCGCCGGAACTCCACGTGCCGCCGGGAGACCGTCACGTCGTCCAGGAAGATGTCGCTCTGCGGATGCCGGCCGGCCGTGGTCAGGTCGCTGTCCAGCAGGAAGCGACTGCCCGAGTTCGGCCCCCGGCGCACCACCAGGAGCGCCGAGCCGAGCGGCAGCGCGTCCACCGCGGCCTGTGCCTCCGGGGAGAGCATCGGCAGCGGGGTCTGGCCGGTCGCCTCGGAGTCGTAGGCCTCCAGGCCGGAGATCGAGATCGTGGACGTCGTCTCGGAGGCCCGCTCCGGCGTCACTCCCGGCCGCAGCGGCGCGCCGCAGTGGGAGCAGAACCGGGCGTTCTCCGCGTTCCGGTTACCGCACCTCGTACACACCAGGACCGACATCGACGGATCCTCCTGCCGCGGCTGCCCCGCGGGGGCGTTGGACGCGTACGGGCCGGAGGCGAACCCTCCACCCGCACCTGAGGTTGACGGTTGCCCGAAACCTATGCCGCCGGACTGGGCAGGGTCAACAGACGCCGCGCCCTGACCACCGGAAATGTCACCGCCCGGACCAGCGACCTGGTCCCGGAACAGCGGGCGCCGATCCTCCGCGTCAGGCTGCGCGCGATGACGGGCGGTGGCGTTGTCGCCGCCCTCTCGCGCGCTCTTGCCGAACAACTTCGCAAACAACTTCACGGGCGATTCCCCTTGACCGAAACAGACCCGCCCGTGGGGCAGGACGAACCCTGATTGCCTACACCGGCCGAGCCGGACATCTTCACAACGTCCGTATCCACCAAACAGTTTCCATCACGCGCTACTTCTTCGGTGCGCCGACCCCCCGCAAGCTCATGCCCCTGCGTGACAGCCACCATGCACCGCCGGTTCACCGGGAGGACGACCGAGCGTAGTCAGGCCGCTTCGCCTGCCGCAAGGCGGTGACGACGATCTTGTCCGACCGCTCCACCGTCGCCGTGGCCTGCTCCTTCTCCAGCGTCTGCACCACGCCTCCGGGGATGTTCAACGCCGGTTCGAGGTCCTGCGGCTTGCCGATGACCTTGAAACGATACGGGGCGTTGATCTTGTTCCCGTCGACGCTCACACTCTTGCCGGAGTCGGTGAAGTAGGTACCGGCGACCACCCGCACCCCGTTGACCTGGACGGCCTCCGCGCCGGCCGCGCGCAACTCCTGGATCGCGTCGAGCAGCATGTCCGCCTTGACCGTCCCCTTCGTGTCCTCGATCGTCATGGTGATGCCGGGACCCTGCGCCGCCACGGTGCCCGCCAGGATGCCGAGTTGCCGCTCCTTCTCCGCGGTCTGCCTGCGTGCCTCCGCGGCCTGGTCGGAGCTGCTCTGAAGCTCCTGGCGCTGCTTCTCGAGTCCCTGCTTCTCGTCCTCAAGACGCTGGGTACGCGAATCCAGTTCATCGAGGATGCGTACGAGATCTTCCTGGCGCGCGCCGCGCAGCGCGCTGTCGGTGTCGCTGTTGGACGCCACCTGGACGGCCAGGCCGAAGCCCAGACCGAACAGCAGTACCGCCACGATGAGTTGGGCACGGGTGAAGCGCGGCGGCCACAATCCCTTCACCAGGCGCTGCCGTCCGGTCAGCCGCCGCTCGGGCTGCTCCCCGTCGGGCCGCGCGGTCCCCGGCGCGGACGCGGGGACCTCGGCCGGCAGTTCCCTGCGCAGGCCGTTCCCCGGGCGGTCGTCCCTGTCGTTCGGCTCGTTCGGCTCGTTCATCGGTGTCACGCCCGGAAGACGTGGCGCCGGATCGCCGCGGCGTTGGAGAAGATCCGGATACCGAGGACCACGACGACGCCCGTGGACAGCTGCGCGCCGACGCCCAGCTTGTCACCGAGGAACACGATCAGGGCGGCGACGACCACGTTCGACAGGAACGACACCACGAAGACCTTGTCGTCGAAGATGCCGTCGAGCATGGCCCGCAGACCACCGAAGACGGCGTCCAGCGCCGCGACGACGGCGATCGGCAGATAAGGCTCGACGACCGCCGGAACCTCGGGCCGGACCAACAGCCCGGCCACGACCCCCACGACGAGACCCAGTACGGCGATCACGATGTGCCCTTCTCGCTGTTCTCGTTGCTCGGCTGTGCTGTACGTACGATCACACTGGGTGCGGCGGGCAACCGGACGTCACCCTCCGGGGAGACGGTGGCGCGGATGCCGTAGTTCTCCACCAGGGCGTGCAGATACAGGCCGTCGGCGCTGTTCTGGAACCTGGTGCCGAGCCTCTGCCCGTCCCCCACCGCCAGCACCGTGTACGGCGGCACCAGCGGCCTGTTGTCGACCAGTATCGCGTCGCCCGCGGCCCGGATCGCGGACAGGGCGGTCAGCCGCTGACCGTTGATGGAGACCGCCTCGGCCCCCGACGCCCACAAGCCGTTGACCACGCGCTGCATGTCACGGTCGCGCAGCCGACCGGTGTCGGAGAAATCCGACGTCTCCCGGGGGTTGGTGCCGTCGCCGCCGCTGGTGGCCTCCTTGGCGTCGTTCACGACGAGTCGGACGCCGGGCCCGTGCACGGCCGTCGCGCCGGACAGCACGCCCACCAGGTCCGCCGCGCCGCTGCCGCCACTGGACCGCAGGGCCGCCCGCTGGCGCGCGCCCACGTCGTCGCGCAATTCGTCGACCGTGCTCTCCAGCTTGTCGGCGTCCGCGGTCTCACTGTCGACGCGGTCGATCAGCTCCTGGCGCTCCTTGGCCACCACGGGCGCCGCCACGCGCGCCTGGGCCGCCCCCACGGTGACGACCAGCGCCGCGAGGACCAGCCCGGCGGCCAGACCCAGCCTGGCCCGGAGCGTCTTCGGCAGTCCGCTCTCGCCCCGGGCCTTCCTCCGGGCGGCGGCCTCGGCGTATCCGTCGTCGAGGCTGTGGTCCATGACGTTGGTGATCAACGACATGGAGGCGTCCGGACGCTGCGGCCGCGCGGGGCTGCTCCGAACGGGGGGTTGCTGCGGCATGCCGCACATCGTCGCATGTCGCGGGCAATACCTCCGAACGGCCCCACCCGCGTACCGGACGGGCCCCCTTGGGGACACGGTCCGGCACGCGGGTGGGGAGCGGTTCAGCGCCCTGCCGGGCCTAACGGCCGGCGCTGTCCACGACCGCCGCCCACTCGTCGAGCAGGGCCTGCGCGGAGGCGTCGTCCGGCCCCTCCGCCCACAGGTGGGTGACCGCCTCGGCCGGGTCGGGAAGCACCATCACCCAGCGTCCGTCGGTCTCCACGACCCGCACACCGTCCGTCGTGTCGACGGAGCGGTCCCCGGCTTCCTCGACCACGCGCCGCATGACCAGGCCCTTGACGGCCCACGGCGTCGCCAGGTCCCGCTTGAGGACGTGCGCCCGCGGGATCCGGGCGTCGATCTGGCTGAGGGTGAGCTGGGTACGTGCCACGAGCCCGATGAGCCGTACGAAGGCGGCGGTGCCGTCATAGACGCTGCTGAACTCGGGGACGATGAAGCCGCCCTTGCCGTCACCGCCGAAGATGGTGCCTTCCTCACCGCCCACGCGCGTGAGGTCGTCCGGCGAGGTGGTGGTCCACTCGACCTGGGTGCCGTGGTAGGCGGCCACCTGCTCGGCGATCCGGGTCGTGGTGACCGGGAGGGCCACCCGCCCGCTGCGCCGCTCGGCGGCGACCAGGTCGAGCATGACCAGCAGGGCCCGGTCGTCCTCGATGATCCGGCCCTTCTCGTCGACGAGCGAGAGCCGCTCACCGACCGGGTCGAACCGGACACCGAACGCGGCTCCCGACGACGCCACTATCTCGCCGAGCCGCACCAGGCCCTTGCGGCGCATCTCCGCCGTCTCCGTCGGCCTGGACTCGTCCAGACCGGGATTGATGGTCAGCGAGTCCACGCCGAGCTTGCCGAGGAGGCTGGGCAGCACGAGCCCGGCGCTGCCGTTCGACGCGTCCACGACGACCTTGAGACCCGACTCGGCTATGCCGGTCGTGTCCACGTTGCGCAGCAGCGAGCCGGTGTAGGAGTCGAAGACGCTCGCCGGGAAGTGCAGGTCACCGATCTCGCCCGGGAACGCCCGCCGGTACTCCTGCCGCGCGAACACGCGGTCCAGCTTCCGCTGGCTGCCCTGCGACAGGTCCGCGCCCTGCGAGTCGAAGAACATGATGTCGACCGAGTCGGGAACACCGGGCGAGGTACGGATCATGATGCCGCCGGCGCTGCCGCGCGCGGTCTGCTGCCGGGCCACGGGCAGCGGCACGTTCTCCAGGTCGCGTACGTCGATGGCGCTGGCCTGGAGCGCGGAGATCACCGCCCGCTTCAGGGCACGGGCGCCGCGCGAGTGGTCGCGGGCGGTGGTGACGGTGGCGCCCTTCTTCAGGGTGGTCGCGTAGGCGCCGGCGAGCCGGACCGCCAGCTCCGGGGTGATCTCGACGTTGAGGATGCCCGAGACGCCACGGGCGCCGAACAGGTTCGCCTGTCCACGCGACTCCCAGATCACCGAGGTGTTGACGAAGGCGCCGGCCTCGATGGTCTTGAACGGGTAGACGCGGACGTTGCCCTGGACGATCGATTCCTCACCGATCAGGCACTCGTCGCCGATGACCGCGCCGTCCTCGATCCGCGCGGCCCGCATGATGTCGGTGTTCTTGCCGACGACGCAGCCGCGCAGATTGCTGTGCTGACCGACGTACACGTTGTCGTGGACGACGGCCCTGTGGAGGAAGGCACCGCTCTTGACGACGACGTTCGAGCCGATGACGGAGTGCTCGCGGATCTCCGCGCCCGCCTCGACCTTCGCGTAGTCGCCGATGTACAGCGGTCCGCGCAGCTCGGCGTCGGGGTGCACCTCGGCGCCTTCCGCCACCCACACGCCCGGGGAGATCTCGAAGCCGTCGATGTCGACGTCGACCTTGCCCTCGAGGACGTCCGCCTGGGCCTTCACATAGCTCTCGTGGGTGCCGACGTCCTCCCAGTAGCCCTCGGCGACATAGCCGTAGATCGGCTTGCCCTCCTTCATGAGCTGCGGGAAGACATCGCCGGACCAGTCCACCGGGACATCGGCCTCGACGTAGTCGAAGACCTCGGGCTCCATCACGTAGATGCCCGTGTTGACCGTGTCGGAGAAGACCTGTCCCCAGGTCGGCTTCTCGAGGAAGCGTTCGACCTTGCCTTCCTCGTCCACGATCGTGATGCCGAACTCCAGCGGGTTGGGCACGCGGGTCAGGCAGACCGTGACCAGCGCACCCTTCTCCTTGTGGAAGTTGATCAGCTCGGTGAGGTCGAAGTCGGTCAGGGCATCGCCGGAGATCACGAGGAAGGCGTCGTCCTTCAACGCCTCCTCGGCGTTCTTGACGCTTCCGGCGGTACCGAGTGGCTTCTCCTCGTTGGCATAGGTGAGCTCCATACCGAGCTCTTCGCCGTCACCGAAGTAGTTCTTGACCAGCGATGCCAGGAACTGCACGGTGACGACGGTCTCGTTGAGCCCGTGCCTTTTGAGCAGCCGTAGGACGTGCTCCATGATCGGGCGATTGGCCACGGGCAGGAGCGGCTTGGGCATGCTCGAGGTCATGGGGCGCAGGCGTGTGCCTTCGCCCCCGGCCATCACGACGGCCTTCATGTCGGAAGCGTCCTCCTCAGAGACGACGGTCTAGCCGACTTCACCCGTCCAGATTGTCCCGCACTTTTCCACCGCGGGCCAACGAGGCGTTACGCCAGGACTTACGTCAGGACAATCGCCGAGTTCGATCGACCGTGGCGTCCGCACGCACCAATCGGCGGACTTGCACCACGTAGAGCACTCCTGCCCACCAATAGAGGGTTGTACCCCATCCGGCGAACGCCCATCCGAAAATGGCAGCGAGTGACGCGATCCAGCCGTGTCCGTCGCTGAGCAGCAGGAGGGGGAAGGCGTACATCAGGTTGAAGGTGGCGGCCTTCCCGAGGAAGTTGACCTGCGGCGGCGGGTACCCGTGCCGACGCAGGATGCCCACCATGACCAGGAGGACCGCTTCGCGGGCCAGCAGCAGGCCGGTCAGCCACAGCGGGAGGATTCCCCGCCAGGTGAGCCCCAGGAGCGTGGAGAGGACGTACAGGCGGTCGGCTGCGGGGTCGAGGAGCCGGCCGAGGCTGCTGATCTGGTTCCAGCGCCGCGCGAGCTTGCCGTCGAGGTAGTCGCTGATCCCGCTGAAGGCCAGTACGAGGAGGGCCCATCCGTCGCTCTTGGGGCCCCCGAACTCCGGCCTGAGGATCAGCCACAGGAAGAGCGGTACGCCGACGAGCCGCGCCATGCTGAGGATGTTGGGGATGGTGAGGACCCGGTCCGTCTGGACACGGGTCTCCTGGACCTCCACCCGGGGGCCTCCTGTGCGAAAAGAGCCGACAATGCCCCCTGACCCTACCTCAACGCAAAAAAGCTCCGGCTCCCGGGCAAAATGCCCGGGAGCCGGAGCTCTAAAAGGAGTTCGGCGGTGTCCTACTCTCCCACAGGGTCCCCCCTGCAGTACCATCGGCGCTGTGAGGCTTAGCTTCCGGGTTCGGTATGTAACCGGGCGTTT
>NZ_JBIVZV010000018.1:0-154751 GCF_044759735.1 Streptomyces sp. NPDC100445
GTGGGGGGGGGTGTGGTGGGGGGGGGGGGGGGGGCCCCCCGCCGGGGGCGCCCCCGCCCCCCGGGGCGGCGGGGGGGGGGGGGGGGGGCCCCCCCCCCCCCACCCCTCCCGTCGCCGTTCCGCCTACCCGTCGGTAGCATCCTGGCCATGGCAGACACGGAGCAGGTTGACCCGAAGGCCGACGCCAAGGCCGAGCGCGCGGTGGCGAAGCTCGTCCGGCGGATCGGCGCGTTCTCCAAGGCCCACGGTGGCGCCGAGGGCCAAGTGGCCCACCTCGGCCAGCGCGGCGCCCGCATCGTCCTCGTCGGCGAGGACGGCGCCTGGGGGGACCTGGTGGCCCCCTCCCAGACCCTCGGGGAGCAGGCGGTGCGCGCGGCCGGCATCACGCTCCACGAGACCTTCGACGGCGAGTTCGCGGCGAAGGTGCGGACGGGCCCCTACGAGTGGAAGCGGATGGCCGGCATCCAGGTGGGCGGCCCCGCCAACGACTGAGCGGCCGCCCCGAGCGGCGCACCGGTCCGCCCGCGCGCCCCGGCGCGCGGCGCCGGACCCGGCCGCGACCTCGGACCCCGGTCACCCGTTAGGACGGGCAAGGCAGCACAGCGCGTCCGCACCGGGGAGCCGGAATGATCGAAACGCCGTCCCTCGTGGACCAGTACTGCCACGGCGTACTGCGGACCGAGCTGGGCCTCGGCACCTTCGAGGCCCAGCTGTCCCGCACCGAGGGACCCCCGGCGCCGGGCACCACCTTCTTCGACACCCAGACCGGCTTCGCCGTACGCCGCTGGTGCCCGCCCCTGCTCGGCCTCGAACCGCACTGCGCGCCCGCCCGCTACCTGGCCCGCCGCCGCGAACTGGGCGCCCTGGAGGCGGGCCGCCGCCTGCTGCGGGGCAGCGGCATCACCACCTACCTGGTCGACACCGGCCTGCCCGGGGACCTCACCGGCCCCGGCGAGATGGCCCGCGCGGGGAACGCCGAGGCCCGCGAGATCGTCCGGCTGGAGCCGCTCGCCGAGCAGGTCGCCGACACCTCCGGGACCGTCGAGTCCTTCCTCGCCAACCTCGCCGAGTCCGTGCACGGAGCCGCGGCGACCGCCGTCGCCTTCACCTCCGTCGCCGGGCTGCGCCACGGACCGGCCCTCGCGCCGGAACCGCCGGGACCGGGCGAGGTGCGCGGCGCGGCGGGCCGCTGGCTGGCCGGCCGGCGGGTCGGCGGCGCCCTCACGGACCCCGTGCTGCTGCGCCACCTGCTGTGGACCGCGGTCGCCTCGGGCCTGCCCCTCCAGCTGCACGCCGGCCTCGGCGCACCCGGCTCCCGCGCCGACCGCGCCGACCCCGCGCTGCTCACCGAGTTCGTCCGGGCCACGGCCGGCCTCGGCACCGACCTGGTCCTGCTGCACGGCTACCCGTACCACCGCCACACCGCCCACCTGGCCGGCGTCTTCCCGCACGTCTACGCCGACTCCGGCGCCGCGCTGGTGCGCACCGGCGCCCGCGCGGCCACCGTTCTCGCCGAGACGCTGGAGCTGGCCCCCTTCGGCAAGATCCTCTTCTCCACCGGCGCCCACGGGTTGCCCGAGCTGCACGTGGTCGGCGCCCACCTGTTCCGCGAGGCACTCTCCCGGGTGCTGGGCACCTGGGTCGCCGAGGGCGCGTGGGTGCGGTCGGACGCCCGGCGGGTGGCCCGGCTCATCGCGGCGGACAACGCGCGTCGGGTGTACGGGCTGGGATGACCCTTTACGGCCGCCCGCCCGGGCGCGGAGACTGGGCCGATGCGGACCGACGCCCTGCTCGACCGTTTCCTGCGCGACCTCGCGCCTCTGCGCCCCCTCGCCCTGTGGGCCCACGGCTCCCTGGCCGGCGGGGACTACCAGGAGGGGCGCAGCGACCTCGACCTCATCGCCGTACTCCCCGGGCCGCTCGGCATCGGACCGACCCGGCGGGTGGCACGGGTGCACCGCGGACTGCGCGGCACGCCGCTCGCCCGCAAGCTCCACTGCGGCTACCTGACCCCGGCCACCCTCGACGACCCCGGACGGCGGCACCTCGCCTGGGCGCACGACGGGCTGCTGCGCCGCCCGGTCACCCCCGTCACCCGACGCGAGCTGCACACCTTCGGCCGGGTGCTCCACGGGCGCGCGCCGGACGCGCTGCTGCCCGCGGTGCCGGACCCGCAGCTCACCGACTTCGTCGTGCGCGACCAGCGCGACTTCTGGCGGCCGGCGGTGGACCGGCCCCGGCGGTGGCGGCAGGACGTGTGGGTCGACCTGGGGCTGCTGACGCACGCCCGGGCCGCCGTCACCCTGCGCGAGGGGCGGCTGATCTCGAAGAAGGAGGCGCTCGCCGAGCTGCCCGGGCTGGGCGCGCCCGCCGAGGTCGTCGAGGACATCGCCCGGCGGCGCTACGGCACACCGGGCCCGCATGACCACTCCTGGCAGGTTCGCCGCGCCCGGCTGGCCCGGGACTACCTGGGCCCGGCGATCGACGCTCTCGTGGCCGCGTACGGGTGAGGGACCCGGTCGCCGCGCGCGGGGGTCAGGGCCTTTCGTTCGGATCAGGCCGGCCATGAGGTGCGGCGCCTGTCAGCCCCCGCGAGCCCGGCATGATCCGAACGAGAGGCCCTAGGCGCGGGAGCCGACCGCCACCTCGGCGGCGGGACCGGGCAGGTCCGCGACGAGCGCCGGCCGCTCCCGCAGCGACAGCAGCACGCGCAGGACCCAGATCCACATCACGGCGGAGCCCGCCATGTGCGCGGCGACCAGGGCCTCGGGGAGATGGGTGAAGTACTGGACGTACCCGATGGCGCCCTGGCCCAGCAGGATGAGGAACAGCTCCCGCGTCCGCGCGGCCGGCTCCTTCGGGGCGTCCACCGCCTTCAGCACGAACCACAGCGCGAAGGTGAGCGTGACCACGATCCAGGCGAGCACCGCGTGCAGCTTGGCGACCGTCTCCCAGTCGATCGGGATGCGCTCGACCTCGCTGGAGTCACCCGCGTGCGGGCCGGCCCCGGTCACCACCGTGCCCACCGCGATGAGCAGCGCCGACGCGGCCACCAGGACCCACACCAGCTGCCGCACCGCCGCGCCGACCAGCGGACGCGGGGCGCCGTCGCCCTCGCGGGCGCGCTGCCACGTCAGCGTGGCGACGGCGATCAGCGCCGAGGAGAGCAGGAAGTGCGCGGCGACTGTGTACGGGTTGAGCCCGACCAGCACCACGACGCCCCCGAGCACCGCGTTGCCCATGACCACCCAGAACTGCGCCCAGCCCAGCCGGGTCAGCGCGCGCCGCCACGGCTTCTGCGCGCGGGCCGCGACGATGGCCCAGCCGACGGCGGCGCACAGCACGTACGTCAGCATCCGGTTGCCGAACTCGACGACGCCGTGGAAGCCCATGGCCCGGGTCGTGGTCAGCGAGTCGTCGGTGCAGGTGGGCCAGGTCGGGCAGCCCAGGCCGGAGCCGGTCAGGCGGACGGCGCCGCCGGTCACGACGATCACCACCGACATCACGAGCGCGGCGAGGGCGGCCCGCCGGACGGTCCGGGGATCCGGGGTCCAGCGGTCGGCGATGAGGGCGAGCGGGTTGCGCAGGGCGGCCCGGGCGTCGGCGCGGTTCAGCTTTGGCACGCCCACCATGGTAGGCCGCCGCTTGTGCACGCGTTCACGAGGGTCACTCCCAGCGGAAGAACTTCCCGGCCGCGGCGAGCCCCGCGACCGCCCACACGGCGAGGATCCCGAGGTCGCCCCAGGGCATGCCGGCGCCGTGCTGGAGCACGTCCCGCAGCCCGTCGGACAGGGCGGAGATCGGCAGCAGGCCGAGCGCCTGCTGTCCCGCCGAGCCGAACTTCGCCAGCGGCACGATCACCCCGCCGCCCACGAGCAGCAGCAGGAAGACCAGGTTGGCGGCGGCCAGCGTGGCCTCCGCCTTCAGCGTGCCGGCCATCAGCAGGCCGAGGCCCGAGAACGCGGCCGTGCCGAGGAGCAGCAGCAGGAACACCGCGAACGGGTTGCCGTGCGGGGACCAGCCGAGGGCGAGGGCGATCGCCGTCAGCAGGATCACCTGGAGGACCTCGGTGACCAGGACCGACAGCGTCTTCGCGGTCATCAGGCCCCAGCGCGGCAGCGGCGAGGAGGCGAGCCGTTTCAGGACGCCGTAGCGGCGCTCGAAGCCCGTCGCGATGGCCTGCCCGGTGAACGCCGTCGACATCACGGCGAGCGCCAGGATGCCGGGCGCGAGGAAGTCGACGGCCTTGCCGGCGCCGGTGTCCACGACGTCGACCGAGCTGAACAGCACCAGCAGCAGGGCCGGGATGACGACCGTCAGCAGCAGCTGCTCGCCGTTGCGCAGCAGCATCTTCGTCTCCAGCGCCGCCTGCGCCGCGATCATGCGGGGGAGCGGGGCGGCTCCGGGGGCGGGGGTGTAGGTGCCCGTGGTGGTCACGCGCGCAGCTCCTTGCCGGTCAGCTCCAGGAAGACGTCCTCCAGCGTGTGCCGCTCCACCGAGATCCGGTCCGGCATCACCCCGTGCTGGGCGCACCAGGAGGTCACCGTGGCCAGCAGCTGCGGGTCGATCTTGCCGCCGACGCGGTAGCTGCCCGGGGTCGGCTCGGCGGCCGTGCAGTCGGCCGGCAGGGCCTTCAGCAGGGAGCCGACGTCGAGGCCGGGGCGGCCGGTGAAGCGCAGCGTGTTCTCGGCGCCGCCCCGGCACAGCTGCTCGGGGGAGCCCTGGGCGATGACCCGGCCGCCGTCGATGATCGCCACGTCGTCGGCGAGCTGCTCGGCCTCGTCCATGTGGTGCGTGGTGAGGATCACCGACACGCCGTCGGCGCGCAGGTCCCGCACCAGGTCCCAGGTGGCGCGGCGGGCCTGCGGGTCGAGTCCGGCGGTCGGCTCGTCCAGGAAGACGAGTTCCGGGCGGCCCACGACGGCCATGGCGAGCGCGAGGCGCTGCTGCTGGCCGCCGGACAGCCGGCGGTAGCCGGTCCGGCCGCAGGAGCCGAGGCCGAGGCGTTCGATCAGGGCGTCGACGTCCAGGGGGTGCGCGTGCAGGCGCGCGATGTGCCGCAGCATCTCGTCGGCGCGGGCGCCGGAGTAGACCCCGCCGGACTGGAGCATCACACCGATGCGCGGCCGCAGCCGCGCGGAGTCCCGCACCGGGTCGAGCCCGAGGACGCGCACCGTGCCGCCGTCCGGCTTCCGGTACCCCTCGCAGGTCTCGACGGTCGTCGTCTTCCCCGCCCCGTTGGGGCCGAGCACGGCGGTCACGCCCGGCCGGGCCACCAGGTCGAGGCCGTTCACCGCGGTCTTCGTGCCGTACCGCTTCACCAGGGCCTGGACCTGGACCACGGGCTCGCTTCGCATGAGTCCAGAGTCTAGGGAGAGCGCCGGCCCGTCAGACGGCCGGGTGCGGGAAATCCTCCTCCCGGGGGCGGTGCAGCACCAGCCACCGCTCGGCGTAGGCCACCGCGTCGGCCAGGGGGAACAGCCGTACGTCCGCCGCGCCCACCGTGCCGCGCACCACCGGCCGGTCCCGTTCGAAGTCGTGTCCCAGCTCGTCGAACCGGGCGGAGTCGATCGACACCTCGGTCACGGTCTCCCAGCCGCCGCCGCCGGGGGCGGGCCGGCCGACCCGCACACGCGGTGCCGGTGTCCGGTACTCGGCGAGGTGGAAGGCGGTGCAGGAGTCGTAGCCCGCGCCGAGCAGCAGCACCCGGGCGCCCAGTTCCTCCAGCCGGGCCAGGGGGCTCTGCTCGCCCAGCCGGCAGTCGGGGGCATGACCGTCGGTGATCGCCCGCGCCTGCCGGCCGAGTGCCGCGAAGGAGGTCTGCGGGTGGGCGCTGCGCCAGGCGTCCGGCCAGTTCCGCACCGTCTCGGGGATCACGCCGACCCCGCGCGTGGGCGTGGTCCGGGGGTCGTACGGGGGCATGGTCGCCCGGATCCGGTCCCACCACTCCTCGGGCACCGGGGGCCTGCTCCACGACGCCGGGTCGGACAGCTGGGCGGACTGGGCGGGGACGACGAGCGTGCCGGACGGGCCGAGCGCGTCGAGGAGGCCCTGGACGACCGCGACGGCCCCTCCGTTGACCCAGCCGAGGGAGCTGAGGGAGGAATGCGCGAGGAGGATCTCGCCGGTCTCGACACCGAGCAGCCGCAGGCCCGCGGCGATGCCGTCCCGGGTGACGAGAGGGCCGGTGGGAGGGGGTGTGGGCATGCTCCGGAAGTCTTCCCCACGGGGCGGGGCGCCGCCACCGGTTTACTCGGCGGGCACACCCCCGGCGAGCGGTCGGAGATCGTTTCCGCAGGTGGGATTAGGTTCACCTAAGTGACGCAGTGCACCGGCCGGTGATCCGGACGCCGCTTGTCAGTCCCCGCGGAATTACGCAACAATGGCGTTGTGAAAAACGTCGGCGAGGCTCGGGAGACCCCGGTGGGGACCCCGCAGGAGGAGCTAGCGACCGGTGAGCGCTCGACGCGCAACCGGGTCGCGCGGTCCATCCTGGACCACGGGCCGTCGACCGTCGCCGAACTCGCCGGCCGGCTGGGACTGACCCAGGCGGCCGTACGGCGTCACCTGGACGCGCTGGTGGCCGACGACGTCGTGGAGGCACGCGAACAGCGGGTCTACGGCGCGCGCACGCGCGGCCGCCCCGCCAAGGTCTTCGCGCTCACGGACTGCGGCCGGGACGCCTTCGACCAGTCCTACGACAAGCTCGCCGCGGACGCCCTCCGCTGGATCGCCGAGCAGGGGGGCGGCGCCGAGGCGGTCGCCGCCTTCGCCCGCGCCCGGATCGTCGCGCAGGCCAGCGCCTACCGCGAGGCGATCGAGGCCGTGGCCCCCGACAAGCGGGCCGAGGCGCTGGCCAGGGCCCTGAGCGCGGACGGGTACGCTGCAACGGCGCGCAGCGCACCGGTCGGCGAGCAGCTCTGCCAGCACCACTGCCCGGTCGCCCACGTCGCGGAGCAGTTCCCGCAGCTGTGCGAGGCGGAGACCGAGGTCTTCGCCGAGCTGCTGGGTACCCACGTCCAGCGACTGGCGACCATCGCCCACGGCGACGGCGTCTGTACGACGTTCATCCCCGAGAATTCCACTGACGCACCTGCAAGCACGGCCGGGAGGAACCCCGCATGACTCTCCCCACGGAGACTGCTCACCCCGAACTCGAGGGCCTGGGCAAGTACGAATACGGCTGGGCCGACTCCGACGTGGCCGGTGCCTCCGCCAGGCGCGGCCTGAACGAGGACGTCGTCCGTGACATCTCGGGCAAGAAGTCCGAGCCGGAGTGGATGACGAAGCTGCGCCTGAAGGGCCTGAAGCTCTTCGAGAAGAAGCCCATGCCCAACTGGGGCTCGGACCTCTCGGGCATCGACTTCGACAACATCAAGTACTTCGTGCGCTCCACGGAGAAGCAGGCGGAGTCCTGGGAGGACCTGCCCGAGGACATCAAGAACACCTACGACAAGCTGGGCATCCCGGAGGCCGAGAAGCAGCGCCTCGTCGCCGGTGTCGCCGCCCAGTACGAGTCGGAGGTCGTCTACCACCAGATCCGCGAGGACCTGGAGGAGCAGGGCGTCATCTTCCTCGACACCGACACCGCCCTGAAGGAGCACCCCGAGCTCTTCAAGGAGTACTTCGGCACCGTCATCCCGGTCGGCGACAACAAGTTCGCGTCGCTGAACAGCGCGGTGTGGTCCGGCGGCTCCTTCATCTACGTGCCGAAGGGCGTGCACGTCGAGATCCCGCTCCAGGCCTACTTCCGCATCAACACGGAGAACATGGGCCAGTTCGAGCGGACCCTGATCATCGTCGACGAGGGTGCCTACGTGCACTACGTCGAGGGCTGCACCGCCCCGATCTACAAGTCGGACTCGCTGCACAGCGCCGTCGTCGAGATCATCGTCAAGAAGAACGCCCGCTGCCGTTACACGACCATCCAGAACTGGTCGAACAACGTCTACAACCTGGTCACCAAGCGTGCCGTGGCCTACGAGGGCGCGACCATGGAGTGGGTCGACGGCAACATCGGCTCCAAGGTGACGATGAAGTACCCGGCCGTCTACCTCATGGGCGAGCACGCCAAGGGCGAGACCCTCTCCATCGCCTTCGCGGGCGAGGGCCAGCACCAGGACGCCGGCGCCAAGATGGTCCACATGGCGCCGAACACGTCGTCCAACATCGTCTCCAAGTCGGTGGCGCGCGGCGGCGGCCGCACCTCCTACCGCGGTCTGATCGAGATCGGCGAGGGCGCCGCGGGCTCCAAGTCCAACGTGCTGTGCGACGCGCTGCTGGTGGACACCGTCTCCCGGTCCGACACGTACCCGTACGTCGACGTCCGCGAGGACGACGTGTCCATGGGCCACGAGGCCACCGTCTCCAAGGTCTCCGACGACCAGCTCTTCTACCTGATGAGCCGCGGCCTCTCCGAGGACGAGGCCATGGCGATGATCGTGCGCGGCTTCGTCGAGCCGATCGCCAAGGAGCTGCCCATGGAGTACGCCCTGGAGCTGAACCGGCTGATCGAGCTTCAGATGGAAGGCGCGGTCGGCTGACCCGCCCCATCCACCGGCAGACGTCTCACTCAGAAAGAGAGCACCACGACAGCCATGGCTGAGGCCCAGAACTCCCCCACTCTCGGCGCCGCTCGAGCGGGGGGACCCCCGCCGGCGGGTTCCACCACCGCCGGCTCGATCGCGGTCGCCGCGGAGTCGACCGTCGTCTCGCGCATGAGCGCGCCCCCGTCCTTCGACGTGGCGGACTTCCCGGTCCCGCACGGCCGCGAGGAGGAGTGGCGGTTCACCCCGCTGGAGCGGCTGCGCGGTCTGCACGACGGCACCGCCACCGCGGACGGCGACGGCGTGAAGGTCGACGTCCGGGCCCCCGAGGGCGTCACCGTCGAGACCGTCGGCCGTGACGACGCGCGGATCGGCCGGGCGGGCACCCCCGTCGACCGGGTCGCCGCGCAGGCGTACTCGGCGTTCGGGAAGGCCTCGGTCGTGACCGTGGCGAAGGAGACCGTCCTCACCGAGCCGGTCCGCATCGCGGTGCACGGCCAGGGCGGCACCGCCTTCGCCCACCAGGTGATCGAGCTGGGCGCCTTCGCCGAGGCCGTCGTGGTCATCGACCACACCGGTGACGCCGTGCTCGCCGCCAACGTCGACTACGTCCTGGGTGACGGCGCCAAGCTGACCGTGGTCTGCGTCCAGGACTGGGACGACAAGGCCGTCCACGTCGCCCAGCACAACGCGCTGATCGGCCGCGACGCCTCCTTCAAGTCCGTGGTCCTCACCTTCGGCGGCGACGTCGTCCGCCTCCACCCGCGCGTGGCGTACGCCGGCCCCGGCGGCGAGGCCGAGCTGTTCGGCCTGTACTTCACCGACGCCGGACAGCACCAGGAGCACCGCCTGCTGGTCACCCACAACGCCCCGCACTGCACCTCGAACGTGGTGTACAAGGGAGCGCTCCAGGGCGAGAGCGCGCACGCGGTGTGGATCGGTGACGTCCTCATCGAGGCCAGCGCCGAGGGCACGGACACCTACGAGATGAACCGCAACCTGGTCCTCACGGACGGCGCGCGCGTCGACTCCGTGCCGAACCTGGAGATCGAGACCGGCGAGATCGTCGGCGCCGGCCACGCCTCCGCCACCGGCCGCTTCGACGACGAGCAGCTCTTCTACCTGATGGCCCGCGGCATCCCGGAGCGCGAGGCGCGCCGCCTGGTGGTCCGCGGCTTCTTCGCCGAGCTGGTCCAGCAGATCGGCGTCACCGACATCGAGGAACGCCTGCTCGCCAGGATCGAGGACGAGCTGGAGGCTTCGGTCGCATGACCTTCGTACGCGTCTGCGGGCTGGGCGAACTGGCCGAGGACACCCCCAAGCGCGTGGAGATCGCCGGCACGCCGGTCTCGGTCGTCAGCACCGGGGGCGAGGTGTTCGCCATCAACGACATCTGCTCCCACGCCAACGTCTCCCTCTCCGAGGGTGAGGTGGAGGACTGCCAGATCGAGTGCTGGCTGCACGGCTCCGCCTTCGACCTGCGCACCGGCAAGCCGTCCGGCCTCCCCGCGACGCGCCCCGTCCCCGTATACCCCGTAAAGATCGAAGGGGACGACGTTCTCGTCTCCCTCTCCCAGGAGTCCTGAGGCACCCATGGCAACGCTTGAAATCCGAGACCTGCACGTCACCGTCGAGGCCGACAACGCCACGAAGGAGATCCTCAAGGGCGTCGACCTCACCGTGAAGCAGGGCGAGACGCACGCCATCATGGGCCCCAACGGCTCCGGCAAGTCGACGCTCGCCTACTCCCTCGCGGGTCACCCGAAGTACACGATCACCAGCGGCAGCGTCACCCTCGACGGCGAGGACGTCCTGGAGATGTCCGTCGACGAGCGGGCCCGCGCCGGCCTGTTCCTGGCGATGCAGTACCCCGTCGAGATCCCCGGCGTGTCGGTCTCCAACTTCCTGCGCACCTCCGCCACCGCCGTCCGCGGCGAGGCCCCCAAGCTGCGCACCTGGGTGAAGGAGGTCAAGGAGACCATGGAGCGTCTCCACATGGACCCGTCCTTCGCCGAGCGCAACGTCAACGAGGGCTTCTCCGGCGGTGAGAAGAAGCGCCACGAGATCCTCCAGCTGGAGCTGCTCCGGCCGAAGTTCGCGATCCTCGACGAGACCGACTCCGGCCTGGACGTCGACGCGCTCCGCATCGTCTCCGAGGGCGTCAACCGCGTCCACGGCACCGGCGAGGTCGGCACCCTGCTGATCACGCACTACACGCGCATCCTGCGCTACATCAAGCCCGACCACGTCCACGTGTTCTCGGCCGGCCGCATCGTCGAGTCGGGCGGCCCCGAGCTGGCGGACAAGCTGGAGAACGAGGGCTACGAGGCATACGTGAAGGGTGGCGCATCCGCGTGACACAGCTGCCGGGCCTCCTCGACACCGAGGCGATCCGCAAGGACTTCCCCGTCCTGGACCGTGTGGTCCACGACGACCGGAAGCTCGTCTACCTGGACAACGCGGCGACCAGCCAGAAGCCGCGCCAGGTACTGGACGCCCTGAGCGAGTACTACGAGCGCCACAACGCCAACGTCCACCGCGGTGTGCATGTGCTCGCCGAGGAGGCCACGGCGCTGTACGAGGGCGCGCGCGACAAGGTCGCGGACTTCATCAACGCGCCCAGCCGCGACGAGGTGATCTTCACCAAGAACGCCTCCGAGTCGCTGAACCTCGTGGCGAACATGCTGGGCTGGGCCGACGAGCCCTACCGCGTGGACCACGAGACCGAGATCGTCATCACGGAGATGGAGCACCACTCCAACATCGTGCCGTGGCAGCTGCTGTCGCAGCGCACGGGCGCGAAGCTGAAGTGGTTCGGCCTCACCGACGACGGCCGCCTGGACCTGTCGAACATCGACGAGATCATCACCGAGAAGACGAAGATCGTCTCCTTCGTGCTGGTGTCGAACATCCTGGGCACGGTCAACCCGGTCGAGGCGATAATCCGCCGCGCCCAGGAGGTCGGCGCCCTGGTCTGCATCGACGCCTCCCAGGCCGCCCCCCACATGCCGATGGACGTACAGGCCCTCCAGGCCGACTTCGTGGCCTTCACCGGCCACAAGATGTGCGGCCCGACCGGCATCGGCGTCCTGTGGGGCCGCCAGGAGCTGCTGGAGGACCTCCCCCCGTTCCTGGGCGGCGGCGAGATGATCGAGACCGTCTCGATGCACTCGTCCACCTACGCCCCGGCGCCCCACAAGTTCGAGGCGGGCACGCCCCCGATCGCGCAGGCGGTCGGGCTCGGCGCGGCGATCGACTACCTGAACGCGATCGGCATGGACCGGATCCTCGCCCATGAGCACGCGCTGACGGAGTACGCGGTGCGGCGCCTGGCGGAGGTCCCGGACCTGCGGATCATCGGCCCGACGACGGCCGAGGACCGCGGCGCGGCGATCTCCTTCGCGCTCGGTGACATCCACCCGCACGACGTGGGCCAGGTCCTCGACGAGCAGGGCATCGCGGTCCGGGTCGGCCACCACTGCGCCCGCCCCGTCTGCCTGCGCTACGGAATTCCTGCGACCACGCGAGCGTCGTTCTACCTGTACTCCACGCCGGCCGAGATCGACGCACTGGTCGACGGTCTGGAGCACGTACGGAACTTCTTCGGCTGAGGGGCGTGCTGAAAAGGTGAAGCTGGACTCGATGTACCAGGAAGTCATCCTGGACCACTACAAGAACCCGCACGGGCGTGGTCTGAGGGACGGCGACGCCGAGGTGCACCACGTGAACCCGACGTGCGGCGACGAGATCACCCTCCGTGTGCGGTACGAGGGCTCCAAGGTCGCGGACGTCTCGTACGAGGGCCAGGGCTGCTCCATCAGCCAGGCCAGCGCGTCGGTGCTGAACGAACTGCTGGTCGGCAGGGAACTCGGCGAGGCGCAGAAGATCCAGGAGACCTTCCTGGAGCTGATGCAGTCCAAGGGTCGGATCGAGCCCGACGACGCGATGGAGGAGGTGCTGGAGGACGCGGTCGCGTTCGCCGGTGTCTCCAAGTACCCCGCGCGGGTCAAGTGCGCCCTCCTCAGCTGGATGGCGTGGAAGGACGCGACGGCCCAGGCACTGAGCGGCGCCGACGCCGAAAGGAAGACCGCATGAGCGACACCGTCGAGATGAAGCCGGCCTCGGAGGAGGAACTCCGCGAGGCCCTGATGGACGTGGTCGACCCCGAGCTGGGCATCGACGTCGTCAACCTGGGCCTGATCTACGGCATCCACGTCGACGACGCGAACATCGCGACCATCGACATGACCCTGACCTCGGCGGCCTGCCCGCTGACGGACGTCATCGAGGACCAGGCCAAGTCCGCGACGGACGGCCTGGTCAACGAGTTGCGCATCAACTGGGTGTGGATGCCGCCGTGGGGTCCGGACAAGATCACGGACGACGGCCGCGACCAGCTGAGGGCGCTCGGCTTCAACGTCTGAGCCACCCGCCTGCGCGGCGGAACGTGCGGGAAGGGGCCACGGCGGCGCGCCGCGGCCCCTTCCCGCACGTCCGGGGCAACCGGCACGTGAGACGCGGTTCGCCCTCGGCGGCCCGCCCGCGTTAGGTTTTCCCCCATGACCGACTCTGCTTCCCGCACCACCGGCGCCGTCGCCGCCGGCCTCGCCACGATCGCCTCCGACGGCACCGTGCTCGACACCTGGTTCCCGGCCCCCGAACTGGTCGAGGAGCCCGGCCCCGCCGGCACCGAGCGGCTGTCCGCCGAGCGGGCGGCGCAGCTGCTGGGCGGCGGCGCCACCGCGGCGACCGGCCCCGACGCCCGCCGGGGCGTCGAGGTCATCGCGGTCCGCACGGTCATCGCCTCGCTGGACGACAAGCCGGTCGACGCGCACGACGTCTACCTGCGCCTGCACCTGCTCTCCCACCGCCTGGTCCGGCCGCACGGCCAGAACCTGGACGGCATCTTCGGCCACCTCGCCAACGTCGCCTGGACCTCGCTGGGCCCGGTCGCCGTGGACGACATCGAGAAGGTCCGCCTGAACGCCCGCGCCGAGGGCCTGCACCTCCAGGTGACCTCGATCGACAAGTTCCCCCGCATGACGGACTACGTCGTGCCCAAGGGCGTCCGCATCGCCGACGCCGACCGCGTCCGCCTCGGCGCGCACCTCTCCGCGGGCACCACCGTCATGCACGAGGGCTTCGTCAACTTCAACGCCGGCACCCTCGGCACGTCGATGGTCGAGGGCCGCATCTCCGCGGGCGTCGTGATCGGCGACGGCTCGGACATCGGCGGCGGCGCCTCCACCATGGGCACCCTGTCCGGTGGCGGCAACGTCGTCATCTCCGTCGGCGAGCGCTGCCTGATCGGCGCCGAGGCGGGCGTCGGCATCGCCCTCGGCGACGAGTGCGTGGTCGAGGCCGGCCTCTACATCACCGCGGGCACCCGCGTCACCATGCCCGACGGCCAGATCGTCAAGGCCCGCGAGCTCAACGGCGCCTCCCACATCCTCTTCCGCCGCAACTCGGTCACCGGCACGGTCGAGGCCCGCCCGAACAACGCGGTCTGGGGCGGCCTGAACGACATCCTCCACCACCACAACTGACCCACCCCGGCACGGCACGGGGGTGCGCCGAGCGGTGATCACCGCCCCAGAAGCGCCTCGTACCGTGCCACCAGCCCGTCGGCCGCCTCCCGGCCGGCGGGCAGCAGTGGCGCGCGTACCGGACCGGCGGGGAGGCCGAGGCGACCCAGCAGGGCCTTGGCGGTGACCGTGCCGGGCAGTCCCGCGCCGGTCATCGCCTCGGTCAGCGGCACGGCGGCCAGCTGGAGCCGGGTCGCGCGCGCGGCGTCGCCCGCGTCGAACGCGTCGAGGATCGCGGCCATGTGCGCCGGTACGGCGTTGGCGACCGTGCTGACACAGCCCGCCGCGCCGACCGCGTACAGCGCCAGCACGTGCTCGTCGCAGCCCGCGTAGTAGGCCAGCCCGGTACGCGCCAGCACCTTCTGGGTGCCGAGGAAGTCGTAGGAGCAGTCCTTGACGGCCACGATCCGCGGGTGCGCCGCGAGGCGGATCATGGTGTCGGGCTCGATACGGGTACCGGTGCGGCCCGGGATGTCGTAGAGCATCACGGGCAGTCCGCAGCCGTCCGCGACCTGGCGGAAGTGGGCGGCCACGGCTTCCTGCGGGGGCCGGCTGTAGTACGGCGTCACCACCAGCACGCCGTCGGCGCCCGCCGTCCCGGCCGCGCGCGCCAGTTCCACCGTGTGCCGGGTGTCGGCGGTACCCACGCCCGCGACCAGCGCGGCCCGCCCGCCGACCGCCTCCCGCACCGCGGCGACCAGTCGGGCCTTCTCGTCGTCCGTGGTCGTGGGCGACTCGCCGGTGGTGCCGTTCAGGACCAGCCCGTCGCAGCCCTCCGCGACCAGGCGCACCGCCAGCCGCTGGGCACCCTCAAGGTCGAGCGCGCCGTCCTCGGTGAACGGGGTGATCATCGCGCACAGGGAGCGGCCGAAGGGCGGAGCGGGGTCGGGTGCGGTCGTGGCGGGCGTGGTGGTCGGCAGGGTCATGGGAGCAGTGTCGGCGCCGCGGCGATGAAGCTCCACTTAATTTTTCTTCGGGATATCGATAAGTGTTGCTGAGAGGTCGAGTCCCGCGTCGTCCCGTGCGTCGGCACGTGGCTGAGGATCTTCGGGTCGGGTACCCGGTGCGCACGGACCATGGCTCGATCAGGGAAAGGGCATGCCGATGACGGACCGCGACCCGCACGGATCGGGCGCCAAGGGCCCCGACGAGCTGCGACAGCAGATCGAGGAGAGCAGGAGCCGGCCGGCGGACGGGGCCGATGTGAAGGGCCGGGCCCGGGCGCGGGCCGCCGACCTGAGGGACAGGGCCGGCGCCATGACCGTGCAGCTGCGCGAGAGCGCCGCGCACGCCGGGCACGACGTGCAGGACCGGGCGGCCCGGGCCGGCCACGGGGCCCAGGAGCGGATGACCCGGGCCGGGCACCTGGTGCAGGAGCGGGCCGCCGAGCGGGGGCACTCCCTCCAGGACCGGGCGGCGCGGGCGGGCCGCACCGTGGCGGACGACCAGCGGGTGCCGCGCCCGGTGCGGTCCGCCGTGGACGCCGCGCTGCGGCACCCGGGGCCCGCGCTGATCGCCGGCGCGGCGGGCGCGGCCGTCGTCGCCGGGGCCGTGGTCGGGTTCCGGGCGGTCCGGCACGGGTGAGCGGGGTACGGCGGGGCCGGCCGGACGGGACGTCCGGGCGGCCCCGCCGCCGTGTCACGGTCGGAAGCGCAGCACCTGCGGGTCGTGGTCGCTGATCTGGTCGTGGAACTCCGAGTTGATGTGCACGCTGTCGTACTCGAAGTCGCCGCCGTGCCGGATCTTCGGGCTGATCAGGATCTGGTCCAGGACCTGTTCGTTGCCCTGGTAGTCGTAGGTGTACCGCTCACTGCGCGGCAGCGACTTGATCGCCGACCACAGCTCGCCGCCGCCCTCGAGGATCTTCGTGGTGCCGGAGAACTCGAAGTCGTTCATGTCGCCGAGGGCGATGACGTCGGCGTTCTTCTGCGCGGACAGGATGTCCTTCACGAACGCGTTGACCGCCGTCGCCTGGGCGTGCCGCTGTACCTCCGAGCTGCGCACCGGCGGCTGGTACTGCGCGGCCAGCCCCTGGTCGCCGCCTTTGGAGTTGAGGTGGTTGGCGATCACGAAGACGGTCCGGCCGCGGAAGACGAACTCGCCGGCGAGCGGCTTGCGGCTGCTCTTCCAGGCCGCGTTCTGCGGGTCGATCCGTCCGGGCGAGATCGTCAGCCGCGCCTTGCCGCGCACCTTGGTGACGCCGGCCGCGGTGGTGGCGTCGCCGCCCGCGCGGTCCGTGAACGACACCCGCGCGGGGTTGAACAGGAACACCTGGCGGATGTTGCCGCCGGGCTCGCCGCCGTCCTGGTCGTTGACCGGGTCGATCGTGCGCCAGTCGTACTTCGGGCCGCCCGCCGCGACGATGGCGTCGATCAGCTTGCGCACCGTCTCGCCGGAGTCGACGGTGCCGTCGTCCGTGGCGCCGTTGTCGTCCTGGATCTCCTCCAGGGACACGATGTCGGGCGAGCGCAGGTTGTTCACGATCGCGGAGGCGTGCGAGGCGAAGGTGGTGTCCGACGGGTCGAGGTTCTCGACGTTGTACGTCGCCACCGCCAGCTCGCGGCCCGACTGGCGCCGCGTCGTCTCGCGCTGGAGGCCGCCGCTCTCCAGCGTGCCCAGCGTGCTCGCCACAAGGGTGTAGCCGCCGAACTGGTTGTAGTCCAGCGGGCCGGTGGTGGTGCCGGCCAGGGTGTCGCCGACGTTCGCCTTCGGGAAGTCGGCGGTGGCGCCCAGTGACTGTATCTGGAGCCGGCCGGTGTTCTGGGAGTCGTAGGAGCCGTACACCGTGCCGCCGCGGCGGTTGCGGTGCTCGTGCGGCTTCACCGTGACCCACAGCTCGCTGTACGGGTCGGTCGCCGTGACGACCCGGGCGTCGCGCACCTGGACGGCCATGCCCTCCAGGGACTCGTAGTAGTCCAGGGCGTACGCCGACGGGTCGAGCGGGAGAGCGTTGACGGAGCCGTTCGCCGCGGTGTCGCCGTCCGGGGCGTACGCGTCGGGCACCGCGTCCTCGTCGACGACGACCGGAGCCGGGACGGCGTTGCCGGCGGAGACGGTGGTGACGACCGGCTTGGTGATCTCCGTCACCGACTGATTGCCGGACGAGGTGCCGCCCGGGACGTACTCGGAGACCGTGCCGGTCACGGTGACCGAGTCGCCGACCGACACCTTCGGCGCGGAGCTGGTGAAGACGAACACGCCCTCGCTGGTGGCGGGGTTGTCGTCGGGGGTGGCGTCCTGCATCCAGAAGCCCCGCGACGAGCCGTAGCCGCGGGTGGCCGTGACGATGCCGGGCACGTCCGTCACCTTCTGGCCGGCGAACGGGGACACCCGGGTGGTGCCCTGGATGTCGTGGATGCGCACCGCGTCGGCGTGCGCGGGCGAGGTGAGGACGACGGCCGACGCGGCGGAACAGACGGCGGCGACGGTGAGCGCGGCGAGGCGCGCGGAAGACCTGCTCGGCAAGGGATCCCTCCGGGGACGTGCGTGAGCGCCGGGACGAGAGTGGAACGGGAGCGTGCCGGGCCGGTGGCCCTCCGTGACACGCGCAGAGCCGAGTGAACAGTTGTCCCCCCAACTTCTACGCGCGTCAATCTCCTGCCTGGCGGCGGAAGTTGTCAAGGTTTCGGCCATGTACGCAGGCGGGCGCGGAGATGAACCGGGTGGCATGGGTGGAAATCCGTCTAGGCTGAGGGGTTGAGTCCGTTCACGGTCCGAGGAGAACCAGCCGATGTCAGACAGCTCCCCCCTGCCGCCCGCGCGGCTGCACCCCGAAGCGGAGCTGGCGCGTGCCGCGCTGTCCACCCCGTTGCTGTCCCGGGCGGCCCGCCTGGCCCGTTGGGCGGGACCGGGCACCCGGGTGGACGCCGGTGGTTCCCTGGCCGAGGAGCAGCTGCCGGCCGCCGTGGAACTGCTCGGCCTCGACGGTGACGACGCCGCCGCGTACGCCGCGGAGGCCTGGCGGGCCGCCGTGGACACCGGGCTGGTCGAGATCGCGGACGAGGCGGCCGGCACCGTCCGGGCGGGCGAGGCGCTGAAGCTGCTTACCGCCGGGTCCCCGCACGATGTGCTCACCGTGTGGCGCGCCGCGCTGGAGACCGCGCTCGCCGACGCGAGCGTGCCCGATCTGGACGGCCTGGTCGACGCGTTGGACCAGGGCGGCGAGGTCGATTTCTCGTCACTCGGCTGGGACCCGGAGGCCGAGGCGGAGTTCCTCGACGGCGTCCTCGGCAACCTGTACCTCCTGACCGTCGGTGAGGGTGACACCGGTGGGGGCCCCGTGCCGCTGCCCGCCCTCGCCGCATCCGTGATCGTGCCCACCGGGATGAACGATCCCACCAACGACGTCCTTGAACAGGTGTCCGACGCGATGATGCGGCTGGACGACCAGTTCCGGGCGCTGGAACCGGCCGGGCTGGTGGAGTACCAGCCGGTGGACGAGGCGCTGATGGCGGACGCCGACGAGGAGCCCGCCGCGCCGGTGGACGACACCGACGTCTCCCGCTACGGCATGGTCCGCCTCACCCCGCTCGGCGTGTACGGGCTGCGGTGCCGGCTGCTGGAGGCCGGCTTCGCGGCGCCCGCCGTCGGCGACCTGGCCGACGCGGGCGCCGAGGACCTGCTGGACGGCACCGCCCGCTACGGGCGGCACGCCGCCCGGGCCGAGACGGAGCAGTGGCTCGCGCGCCGCGAACCTTTGGTCGCGGCGCGGGAGTTGCTGGAGGCCGCCCGGGGCGCGGACGCCGGGGCGCCGCTGCGCAGGCTGCGCTGCCAGCAGGCGCTGTCGCTGGTGGGCGCCGAGGCCGAGCCGGCGCTGCGGGAGGTGCTGGACGACCCCGAGCTCGGCGGGCTCGCCCGGGTGTGGCTGAGCGAGCGGGGCGCCGCGGAGGTGCCGGCGCCGCCGCAGGAGATGGTCTTCTGGCTCACCGTCGACACGGTGGCCGCGCAGCTGGCGGCGGAGGGCAACTCCGAGGAGCTCCAAGCCCTGGTGGAGGGCCTCGCCTCCCGGCACAGCGGGTTCTTCGCCGCGGCCTGGCGGGTGGAGCACCCCGCCACCGCGGACGTGCTGGAGGCGATGGGACGGCTGCACCCGGACAAGAAGGTGGCGAAGGAGGCCCGCAAGGCCGCGTTCAAGGCCCGTTCCCACCAAGGCGGTTGACCGGCGCCGGTGGCGGCGGCCGGGCCGGTGCTTTGACCGGCCATGGGGCGGTGCGTACGGGTTCTTGAACAAGGGGCGCCGAAGTGGCCCGGTGTTCAGCCCGTGTTCACCGCCGGGCGGGAGCGTGTGCGCCGAACGAGGCCGCCACCCTCCACGGCACCGCCACCGTCTGCACAGGAGACACCATGTCGCTCACCCGCAGGGACTTCGCCAGGAAATCAGCGATCACCGGTGCCGGGGTCGCCCTGGCGGGCAGTGTCGGCGCGCTCGCCACCGCGCCGAACGCCCTGGCCGCCACGGACACCGACACCGACGGCGCGCAGGAGCTGTCCGGACACGGCGGCCACCACCACGGCGTCGGCTACGGTCCGCTGATCCCCGACCCGGACGGCATCCTCGCCCTGCCCGCGGGCTTCACCTACGAGATCGTCACCTACAGCGGCCGGACCACGCTGGAGTCCGGCGAGTTCACCCCGTCCAACCACGACGGCACCGCCACCTTCGACGGGCCCCGCGGCGCCACCCTCCTGGTCAACAACCACGAGCTGAAGGGCCCGCGCGCCAACTGGACGTACCCGGTGCCGCTCACCGAGGGCCTGGTCTACGACCCCGCCGCCGCCGGTGGCTGCACCGTCGTCGAGGTCCGCCGCGGCCATGTCGCCGAGTGGGTCGGCATCGCCGGCACCTCCACCAACTGCGCGGGCGGCAGCACCCCGTGGGGCACCTGGCTGACCTGCGAGGAGACCGAGGACAAGGCCGGCCAGAACGGCATGACCAAGGACCACGGCTACGTCTTCGAGGTCGACCCGGAGGACCGCCGGGCCAACCGTGACCCGAAGCCCGTCAAGGCCCTCGGCCGCTACGCCCACGAGGCCGTCGTCGTCGACCCCCGCCGCGGCCACCTGTACCTCACCGAGGACGCCGCCGGCCCCAACGGCCTGTTCTACCGCTGGACCCCGCCGGAGGGCTTCCGCCACGGCCGCGGCCGGCTGCGCACCCTCGCCGACGACGCGGGCGTGCTCCAGGCCTTCAAGTGCTTCGACTCCGGCGGCAAGTTCGTCGACGACCTCTCGCGCGCCACGAAGATCGGCACCGTCTACGGCGTCGACTGGGTGGACGTCCCGGACCGCGACGCCCGGAGCGTCCCCACCCGCAAGCAGTTCCCCGACGGAGGGATCACCCGCGCGCGCAAGCTGGAGGGCATGTGGTGGGGTGACGGCGGCGTCTACGTCGTCTCCTCCTTCGCCCGCGCGGAGAGCCCGGTCCAGCACGACGGCCAGGTCTGGTTCTACGACCCCAAGCGCCGCACCCTGACCCTGAAGGTGCTGTTCGGGGTGAACCCGGACCCGTCCGCCGACGGCGCCTTCGACGGCCCCGACAACATCACCGTCTCGCCGTACGGCGGCCTGGTCGTCGCCGAGGACGGCGAGGGCGTGCAGCACCTGTTCGGCGCCACCGAGAGCGGCCGGACCTATCCGATCGCCCGCAACGAGATGAACATCGGCACCGCCGAGGCGCCGGAGTACAGCGAGTTCACCGGCGTCACCTTCTCGCCCGACGGCCGGACCCTGTTCGCCAACATCCAGACGCCCGGCATCATGCTCGCCGTCACCGGCCCCTGGAAGCGGCAGAAGCGCGGCTGACCGCGCGTCCGTCTCCCGCCACCGGGGCGGGCCGCCGGGCGACGGCGGCCCGCCCCGGCCCCGTGACGGGGCCCGGCGCCCTACAGCGCCTTCGCGCCCGGTTCCACCATCTTCCGTACCGTGCGGCCCTTGACGAACTCGCCCAGCGCCGTCATGTCCCACTCGCCGGAGAACTGCCGGACGAGCTTCGCCATCAGCACGCCGGTCTGCGCCTCGGCGCCGGTGAGGTCGAAGCGGACCAGTTCCTCGTCGGTGGCGGCGTCGACGAGGCGGCAGTAGGCCTTGGCGACGTCCGTGAACTTCTGGCCGGAGAAGGAGTTCACCGTGAAGACCAGGCCGGAGACCTCCTGGGGGAGGCGGCCGAGGTCGACGACGATGACCTCGTCGTCGCCGCCGCCCTCGCCGGTGAGGTTGTCGCCGGAGTGCCGCACCGAGCCGTCGAGGATCGTCAGCTTGCCGAAGTAGCAGCTGTCGATGTGGTCGCGCCGCGGCCCGTAGGCGATGACCGAGGCGTCCAGGTCGATGTCCCCGCCGCGGAACGCCGGCTCCCAGCCGAGGCCCATGCGGACCTGGGAGAGCAGCGGCCGGCCGCCCTTGACCAAGGACACGGTCTGCTGCTTCGCCAGGCTGACCCGGCCCTTGTCCAGGTTGACCTTGCCGGCGCCCGGTGCGGGAGCGGCCGGCGGCGCGGCGGCGGGCACGGACACGGGGGCGGCGGCCGGGACGGGGGGCGCGGCCGGCGGCGCCACGGCCGGGGCGGGTGCCGGTGCCGGGGCCGGCGCCGGGGCGGGCTCCTCCACCGTGACGCCGAAGTCGGTCGCGATGCCGGACAGTCCGTCGGCGTACCCCTGGCCGACGGCGCGCGCCTTCCACGCGCCGCCCCGGCGGTAGACCTCCACGACCACCAGGGCCGTCTCCCCGCCGAGCTGCGGCGGGGTGAACGTGGCCAGCACCGCGCCGCCGTCCGCGTCCCTGATGGTCGCCGTCGGCTCCACGCCCTGGAAGGTCTGTCCGGCCGCGTCCGGGCTGGCCGTGACGACGATCCTCTCGATGTCCGGCGGCACGGCGGCGGTGTCGACCGTGACCGCGTCCGGGGCCGAGCCGCCGCCGGAGCGGTAGGTCACGCCCGGGCCCGCCGGCTGGTTGTAGAAGATGAAGTCGTCGTCGGAACGCACCTTGCCGTCGGCGGTGAGCAGCAGGCCCGACACGTCGAGCCGCACCGGAGCGGCCACGTCCACCGTCACGCGGGCGGCCGAGAGGGGAATGTTCGAGCCTGGGGTCATAGCTGTCATGCCGGGTGAACGAACCGCACCGCTTTACCGTTCCCTTACCGGCCGAACGGGCTACGGCGCCGCCGCCGGACGGTGTCCCGGGGCCGTCGGCAGCGCCGCGGACCTCAGTACGGCCAGATCGGCGGGTCGTTCACGAAGTGCCCGCCGAGAAGGGTGTGGGCCGGGTTCGCGGGGTCCGGCTCGCCGTGCTCGGCGATCAGCTTCGCGGCGTACGGCTCGGAGTCGTCCCGCGGCTCGTAGCCGAGCGCCCGCGCGCTGCCCAGGTCCCACCACAGGCGCGTGTTGGCGGAGGAGCCGTAGACCACCGTGTGGCCGACGTCCTCGGCGGTCAGGGCCGCGTGGAACAGGCGGGCGCCGTCGGCCGGGCTCATCCACACCGAGAGCATGCGGACGCTGGTCGGCTCGGGGAAGCAGGAGCCGATGCGCACCGAGACCGTCTCCAGGCCGTGCTTGTCCCAGTAGAGCTGGGCCAGGTCCTCGCCGAAGCACTTGGACAGGCCGTAGAAGGTGTCCGGGCGGCGCGGGGTGGCGACGGGGATCGGCGGCTCGCCCGGGCGCGGGGCCGGCGTGAAGCCCACGGCGTGGTTGGAGGAGGCGAAGACGATCCGCGGCACGCCCTCCTGACGGGCGGCCTCGTACAGGTGGTAGGTGCCCTCGATGTTCGACCGCAGGATCTTCTCGAACGGCGCCTCCAGGGAGATGCCCGCCAGGTGGAGGACGGCGTCGACGCCCCGTACCGCCTCGCGCAGCGCCCCGGTGTCGGTGAGGTCCGCGGTGATCGCGTCCGGCGCGCCCTCGACGGGGCGCACGTCGAACAGGCGCAGGGTGTAGCCGTACTCCGGCAGCAGGGAGCGCATCAGGGTGCCGAGCCCGCCGGCGGCACCGGTGAGCAGGAGGGTACGGGGAGCGGGCATCCTTCGATCTCCTCGGGGTCATCGGTGCCGGTGGAACCAACGGCCGGATGGCTGGACGTGATTCACATGCTTGGACACGCTAGGGAGCGGCGGCGCGCCGCGTCAAGGAGCTGCGGCGGGACGGGATCGGCTGTCCTGTCGCCGGGCGCGTGCTTGACCCGGTCCGACGGCGGCCCGTAGCGTGCCGTTGTTCAGAGATATGGACGTCGATCAGAAGCATGCACCGACAGGGAGCGCCTGTGACGCCAGCCCCCCTCGCCGCCCGCCTCCGTGACCCGCGCGGGCCGCTCTTCTTCCCCGTCACGGCCTTCGGCCCCGGCGGCTGCCTCGACCTCGACGTCTACCGCGCCCATGTGCGCCGGGGCGTCGCGGCCGGCGCCGCCGCCGTGTTCGCCTGCTGCGGCACCGGGGAGTTCCACGCGCTGCTGCCGGAGGAGTTCGAGGCCTGCGTGCGGGTGGCCGTCGAGGCGGCCGAGGGGCGCGTCCCGGTCGTCGCGGGCACCGGCTACGGGACCGCGCTCGCCACGCGCTACGCGCGCCTCGCCGCCGGCGCGGGCGCCGACGGCCTCCTCGCCATGCCGCCGTACCTCGTCCACGCCGGGCAGGACGGCCTGCTGCGCCACTACCGGGAGATCGCCGCGGCCACCACCCTGCCCGTGATCGTCTACCAGCGCGACAACGCCGTCCTCACCCCATCGACCGTGGTGGAACTGGTCCGCACCGACGGCGTCATCGGCCTGAAGGACGGCCTCGGCGACCTCGACCTCGTGCAGCGCACCGTCAGTGCCGTCCGCACCGGGGCACCCGGCGACTTCCTGTACTTCAACGGCCTGCCCACCGCCGAGCAGACCCAGCTCGCCTACCGTGCCCTCGGCATCACCCTGTACTCGTCGGCCGTGTTCTGCTTCGCGCCGGAACTCGCCCTCGCCTTCCACCGCGCCCTGGAGACGGACGACCTCGCCACCGCGCACCGCCTCCTGGACGGCTTCTACCGTCCGTTCGTCGAACTGCGCGCCGAGGGCCCGGGGTACGCCGTCTCCCTCGTCAAGGCCGGCGTACGACTCGGCGGCCTGGACGTCGGTGAGGTCCGGCCCCCGCTGCACGAGCCGGCCGAGGAGCACGTCAAGCGGCTCGCCCGGCTGATCGAGACCGGGAACGCCCTGCTGGAGGACGTGTGAAGACATCGGCGTTCGTCTACCCCTGGGACGTCGCCGGCGACCCCGCGGCCCCCGCGCGCATCGCGGAACTCGGCGCCGGCCAGGTGACCCTCGCCGCCGCCTACCACTCCACCCGCGCCCTCACCCCCCGCCACCCCCGCCACCGCGTCGTCACCGCCGAGTACGCGGCCGTCCTCTACCCGCCGGGCGCCCGCTGGGCGGGCCGCGGCCTGCGGCCCTACCCCGCCGGCCGCTGGGCCCCCGGCGACGCCTACGGCGAGGCCGCCACCGCCCTCGCCGCAGCCGGCCTCGAGGTGCACACCTGGGTCGTCCTCGCCCACAACTCGCGCCTCGGCTCCGAGCACCCCGACACCTCGGTCGTCAACGCCTACGGCGACCGTTACCCCTGGGCGCCGTGCATCGCCCAGCCCGCCACGCGCGCGTACCTCGTCGACCTGGCCGCCGAGGCCGCCGTACGCCCCGGCGCGCACGGCACCGAACTGGAGTCCCTCGGCTGGTACGGGCTGGCGCACCTGCACGCCCACGACAAGACCGCCGGCGTCGGCCTCGGTGAGGCCGGGCAGTACCTGATGTCGCTGTGCTTCTGCCCGTCCTGCCGAGCCGGCTACGGCGGCCGGGGCCTGGACCCCGACCGGCTGGCGGCGGCCGTACGGGCCGCGCTGGAACCGCTGTGGCGGGGCGCCGCGGACGACGGGGGCTGGCCGGCGGTGGAGCGGCTCCTCGGGGCAGACACGGCCGCCGCCACGCGCGCGTGGCGCGACACCACCGCCCGCACCCTCCAGGAGGAGGCGGTCACCGCCGTCCGCGCCGCCGCGCCCCACGGCTTCCAGGTGCTCCTGCACGCCGACCCGGTGTCCTACCACTGCGGCGCCAACGCCGGCGTCGACCCGGCCGGCATCCTGTCCGTCGCCGACGGCGTGGTGGTGCCCTGCACGGGCGGCACGGCCGCGCTGGCCCCGTTCGCCGCGCACGCCGGGGAGCGGACGGTGCTGGCCGCCAACCTCACCGTCGTCGCCGGGATGGGCGGCAGCCCCGGCACCCTCGCGGCGGACGCGGCACGCGCGCGCGAGGCGGGCGCGACGGAACTGCGGCTGTATCACGTCGGGCTGGCGTCCGACGGGGACCTGGCGGCGGTACGGGACGCACTGGCCGCCCACCGGGCCGGCCCGACCGCCGTCAGCAGCAGCCCGACGCCGTAGACCGGCAGCAGCAGCCCGGGGCCGGCCGGTTCCACCAGGCCGGCCCCGAGGGCGAGCCCCAGCACGTTCGGGGCGAGTACCAGCGTGGCCGCGGTGGCCGTCACCCGGCCGACCAGCGGGCCGGGCGTGCGGCGCTGCACGGCGGTGAGCACCGCCACCAGCACGCAGGGCAGCCCCAGACCGGCCGCGGCGCCGGACACGAGGACGACCGGGTCCGACGGCACGGCCCGGGCGATCGCCGCCAACCCGGTCAGCGCGATCCCGGCCGCCGCGCACCGGTGCTCGCCGAACCGCCGCAGCGCGGGCCCGGTGAGCAGCCCGCCCGCCACCGAGCCGGCTCCCTGCGCGGCGGACAGCACACCCGTGTAGGCGGGGGAGTGGCCCAGGCGCTCCACGACGGCGTACACGGTCGCGCTGCCGAGCGAGGTCAGCAGCATCGTGGTACCGCCGGCCCGGACCAGCGTGCGCAGCTCCGGCCGCCCCCACACGTGCCGGACGCCCTCCGCGGTCCGCTGCCGCCAGCCGCCGCCGGACCGGACGGGCGGCTCCTCCCGCACCCGCAGCAGCGCGCACAGCCCGGCCGCGACGACGAACGTGGCCGCGTCCAGACAGGCCACGGCCGGGCCGCCGCAGGCCGCGTACAGGGCCGCGCCGGCCGGCGGGGCGACCAGCTTCACGCCCTCCGTGACGGTCATCCGCAGCCCGTTGAGGTCGGCCAGCAGATCCGGGCCGACGGCGGCCGTGACCAGCGCCGACTCGGCCGCGTCATGGACGGCGTCGGCGGCGCCGTACACGAACAGCACCGCGAACAGCAGCCACACCCGGCCGGGCGAGCCGACGGCGAACAGCGCGAGGACCAGACCCGCGAGGCCGAGGTTCAGCCCGATGAGCAGGGGTCTGCGGCGGGTGCGGTCGGCGAGCGTGCCGAGGGCGGGCCCCGCCAGGGTGGGCGCCCACAGGGCGAGCGGGCACAGGGCGGCCAGGCCGTCGGACCCGGTGAGGTCCTTCGCCCACACCCCCGAGGCCAACCACAGCGAGGAGGTACCGAACGCGGACACCAGCGCACCGGCGAGATACAGCCCCGCCGTGCGGTCCCGCACCACACGCACCACGGTCCAGGAAGTCTTCACACCGGCTCATCGTGCGGATGAGGCGGCCTTGGCCGGATCGGCAGGATGCCGTATTCCGGGGCGCCCGGCCGATGAGTTCCGGGGTGCCGGCCGGTCAGCATTCCGTACGGGGAACCCGAATCCGAGGGAGTGATGTGACATGACCGGGGTGGATCTCGGCCCGCAGACCAGGATCGTGGCCCGGCTCGCCGGAGCCGTGACCGACGAGCAGCTGGCGGGCGCCACACCGTGCCCCGGCCTCGCGGTGCGGAACCTGCTGGGCCACCTGCTGGGGCTGTCCACGGCCTTCCGCGACGCCGCCCGCAAACAGCTCGGCCCGACGACGGACACCGCCCCGGGCACCACCGTCCCGGACATCGGCCCCGGCTGGCGCGAGGAACTGTCCGTGGCCCTCGACGAGCTGGCCGGCGCCTGGCACGAGCCGGCCGCCTGGACCGGCGACACCCGCGCCGGCGGGGTGGACCTGCCGGGCGCGGTGGCCGGCGCCGTCGCCGCCGAGGAACTGGTCGTCCACGGTTGGGACCTGGCCCGCGCCACCGGCCAGGACTACGCCCCGGACCCGGCCGCCCTCGACGCCGCCCACGGTTTCCTGCGCGCCGCGGCCGACGGGCCGGACCGCGCGAACGCGCCGTTCGGCCCGCCCGTCCCCGTCCCGCCGGACGCGCCCCTGCTGGACCGGACGATCGGCCTCAGCGGGCGCGATCCCGACTGGCGCCCGTAACCCGCCCCACCCGACCGCGCCCCCACGCCCCCGGGCCCGGCAGACGGCCCGGCTGCCGGTCCCGGCGGGTCAGGTGCGGGCGTGGGACCTGTGGCCCGCTGTCCCTCTCGGTGAGTCGTCGGCCCGCCGTAGGCCGTGCACCTGGTGCGGGCACGGCGACCAGCGTCCTCCGGTGGCGGAAGGAGACCGGGTCTTGCGCGGGCAGCGCGGGCGAGCCCGGGGTGGGCGCGGTGACCGGGGCCGGTGCGTGGGCGCGGTGGGCGGGCCGCGCCGGGCAGCCCGCCACGCCCGCGCATCGCTTCGGTTCCGGCGTGGACAGGGGCGCGCGTCCTGCGCGGGCACGGTGGGTGGGCCAGGGGTGGGCGAGCCCAGGGGGGCACGGTGACCGGGTCCGGCGCCGGCGCGGTCGGTGGCCGTCGCGCCTGGCGGGCCCGCTCCGCCGGGCGCCGGTCCGCCGTGCGCCGTCCACCTGATGCGGTTCCGTGCGGGCAGGGTGGGCGGATCGGGTACTGCGTGACACGGACTAGCGGGTGACCCGGGTCGGCGCGGGCGCGGTTGGTGGCCGTCGCGCCCACCGCGAGCCGTCGGCCCGCCACAGGCCGTGCGCCCGCCGCGGAGCGCGGGCGCGGTGGCCGGGGCGAGGGGGCGTGCCGTGCCGCGGGTGCGGCGCCGTCGTACGCTCCCTCGCATGCCCCTCACCCTCACCGTCCTCGGCACCGCCTCACCGCACCCCGGCCCGGGCCGGCCCTGTTCCGGATACCTGCTGTCCGGCGGGGGAGCCGAGGTGTGGGTGGACGCGGGGCCCGGCACGTTCGCCGCGTTGCGGCAGCACACGGATCCCGCGCGGCTGACGGCGATCTGGGTCTCGCACCTGCACGCCGACCACAGCGCCGACCTGCTGGCCGCCGCCTACGCGTTCGCCTACGGCGGGATGCGCCCGCCCGCGCCCGTCCCGGTGTACGCCCCGCCGGACTGCGCCCGGCGCCTGGCCGCGTTCCTCGGGCACGCGGACGTCGGCTTCCTGAAGGACGTCCTGGACTTCCGGAGCCTGTACGACGGCCACGACGTCCGGCACTGGAACCTGCGGCTCACCGCGCGCGCCGTCGCCCACGGCACCGAGGCCTACGGGCTGCGCGCCGAGTGCCAGGGGAGTGTGCTCGCCTACTCCGGGGACAGCGGCCCCTGCCCGGCGCTCACCGAACTCGCCGCCCGCGCCGACCTGTTCCTGTGCGAGGCGGACATCGACGAACATCGCGAAGGCGAACACCCCGGCCAGGTGCACCTGACGCCGGAGGACGCCGGGCGGATCGCCCGTGACGCCCGTGTGCGCGAACTGCTCGTCACCCATGTCGGGCCCACCCTCACCCGGGAGTCGGCCACCGCCCGCGCCGCCGCCGTCTCCGGCCGGCCCACCGGTACGGCCCGGGAGGGCGAGCGGTACACCGCCTGACGCCGCGTCCACGGATCCCCGCGGCTTCCTCTGTCAGAAGCATTGACGAACCACGCGCCCCCTCCCTACCTTCGACGCGTCGTACTTCGTACGTCATATATGAGACGCGATATGTGAGATCCGAGAGGGCCGCATGACCTCTGTGCCCACCCCGATCCCGTCCCGCACGCAGGTCGTGCTCGACGCGATCAAACACCGCATCCTCACCGGTGTCCTGACGCCCGGTCAGGCGCTGGTCGAGACCGAACTGGCCGCGCAGTTCGGGGTGTCCAAGACCCCCGTCCGGGAGGCCCTGAAGACCCTGGCCGGGACCGGTCTGGTCGTGATGAGCCAGTACAAGGGTGTCACGGTGCGCATGGTGGACGCGGACATGGCGCGCGAGGTCTACGACGTGCGCCTGCTGCTGGAGCCGGAGGCCCTGCGGCGGGCGGTCGGACGCGGCGCCCGCCTGGACGCCGCCCGTGACGCGCTCACCCGTGCCGACCACGCCACCGACACCGCCGAACGCTCCCTGGCCAACCGCGAGTTCCACCGCGCCCTGTACCTGCCGTGCGGCAACCCGCTGCTCGGCCGGATGCTGGACGAGGTCCGCGACCAGGCCGCCCTCGTCTCCGCCGTGGCCTGGGCGGCCGACCCCTCCTGGGAGCGGGAGGCCGCCGAGCACCGGGAGATCCTGCGGCTCGCGCTGGCGGGTGACGCGGACGGCGCGGCGGGCGCCCTCCACGCCCACATCGGGTCCTTCGTGCGCCGCGCGTTCCCCGAGCTCTTCCCCGCGGAAGGCCCGCAATGACCAGCGAGACGTTCCAGTCGCGGCGGGCAGCCCTCGCCGACGTGGTGGCCATCCCGGTCACCCCGTTCGCCGAGGACGGTTCGGTGGACCGGGACGCCCACCGGGCCCTGCTGCGCCGCCTGCTCGACGGCGGGATCACGACCCTCACCCCGAACGGCAACACGGGCGAGTTCTACGCGCTCACCCCGGAGGAGCGCCGGCTGGTCACGGAGTGGACCGTCGAGGAGGCCGGCGACCGCGCCGCCGTCCTCGTCGGCGTCGGGCACGACCTGCCCACCGCGATCGAGTCCGCCCGGCACGCCCGTGACCTCGGCGCCGGCATGGTCATGGTCCACCAGCCGGTCCACCCGTACGTGTCGGCGGCCGGCTGGGTCGACTACCATCGCGCCATCGCCGAGTCCGTCCCGGAGCTGGGCGTGGTGCCCTACCTGCGCAACGCCCAGCTGCCCGGCGCCCGCCTCGCCGAACTCGCCGACCACTGCCCGAACGTCATCGGGGTCAAGTACGCCGTCCCGGACGCCGCCCGCTTCGCCGCCTTCGCCCGGGACGCGGGCCTGGACCGCTTCGTGTGGGTGGCGGGCCTCGCCGAGCCGTACGCCCCCTCCTACTTCTCCGCCGGCGCGACCGGCTTCACCTCCGGACTGGTCAACGTCGCCCCGGCCGTCTCCCGCAACATGCTCCACGCGCTGCGCGCCGGCGACCACCCGGCCGCCATGAAGGTCTGGGAGCGGATCCGCCGCTTCGAGGAGCTGCGGGCCGCGCACGGCAACGCCAACAACGTCACCGTCGTCAAGGAGGCCCTCGCCGCGCTCGGCCTGTGCCGCCGCGACGTCCGCCCGCCCAGCCGGCCGCTGCCCGAGGACGAGCGCGCCGAGGTGGCCGCCATCGCCGCCGGGTGGCCGATATGACCGAGACGCCCAGGGACCCCCGGGACCTGCGCAGCCACCAGTGGTACGGCACCGACGGCCTGCGCTCCTTCAGTCACCGCGCCCGCACCCGCCAGCTCGGCTACCTGCCCGAGGAACACCTCGGCAAGCCGGTCGTCGCGATCCTCAACACCTGGTCCGACATCAACCCCTGCCACGTCCACCTGCGCGACCGCGCCCAGGCCGTCAAGCGCGGGGTGTGGCAGGCGGGCGGCTTCCCGCTGGAGTTCCCGGTCTCCACCCTCAGCGAGACCTTCCAGAAGCCGACCCCGATGCTCTACCGCAACATGCTCGCCATGGAGACCGAGGAGCTGCTGCGCTCCTACCCGGTCGACGGGGCCGTGCTGCTGGGCGGCTGCGACAAGTCCACGCCCGCCCTGCTGATGGGCGCCGCCTCGGTGGATCTGCCCACCGTGTTCGTGCCGGCCGGGCCCATGCTCCCGGGCCACTGGCGCGGCGAGGTCCTGGGCTCGGGGACCGACATGTGGAAGTACTGGGACGACAAGCGGGCCGGCCTCATCGGCGACTGCGAGATGACCGAGCTGGAGAACGGCCTGGCCCGCTCGCCCGGCCACTGCATGACCATGGGGACGGCCTCCACGCTGACGGCCGCCGCCGAGGCGCTCGGCGTGACCGTGCCGGGCGCGTCCAGCATCCCGGCGGTGGACTCCGGGCACGACCGGATGGCCGCCCGGGCCGGCCTGGCCGTCGTCGGACTCGTCCACCGGGACCGGCGGCTGTCCCACATCCTCACCCGGGAGGCGTTCGAGGACGCGGTCACCACCGTGCTGGGCCTCGGCGGATCCACCAACGCCGTGATCCACCTGATCGCCATGGCGGGCCGGGCGGGCGTTCGGCTCACCCTGGACGACTTCGACCGCATCGCCCGCACGGTCCCGGTCCTCGCCAACGTCCGCCCCGGCGGGCAGCGGTACCTGATGGAGGACTTCCACTTCGCGGGGGGCCTGCCCGGCTTCCTCTCCCGGATCACCGACCTGCTCCACCTGGACCGGCCGACCGTGGCGCACGACACCCTGCGCGAGCAGCTCACCGGCGCCCGGGTCCACGACGACGACGTCATCCGGCCCCGGGACAACCCCGTCGCGACCGAGGGCGGTGTCGCCGTGCTGCGCGGCAACCTCTGCCCGGACGGCGCCGTCATCAAGCACATCGCCGCCGAGCCCCGCCTGCTGGCGCACACCGGGCCGGCCGTCGTCTTCGACGACTACCGGACCATGCAGCGCACCATCGACGACCCCGGGCTCGGCATCACCGCCGACAGCGTGCTGGTGCTGCGCAACGCCGGCCCCAAGGGCGGCCCGGGCATGCCCGAGTACGGCATGCTGCCCATCCCGGACCACCTGCTGCGCCAGGGCGTACGGGACATGGTCCGGATCTCCGACGCCCGGATGAGCGGCACGAGTTACGGCGCCTGCGTCCTGCACGTCGCCCCCGAGTCGTACGTCGGCGGACCGCTGGCCCTGGTGCGCGACGGCGACCTCGTCAGCCTGGACGTCGCGGCCCGCAGCCTGCACCTGCACGTGGACGACGAGGAGCTGGAGCGCCGGCGGGCCGCGTGGACCCCGCCGCCCGCCCGGTTCGGACGCGGCTACGGCGCCCTCTACGAGGAACAGGTCACGCAGGCCGACACCGGCTGCGACTTCGAGTTCCTCGCCCGGCCGGGGACGGTCCCGGACCCGTACGCCGGCTGACGTCCCGCCCCGGGCGGAGGCCCACACCCATGTGTATGTAGCAAGCGCTTCCTACGCGCCGTTCCCTCGGCCCCGGTCCACCCGCCGTACCCGCCCCCCTGTGAACGGAGAACAGTCATGGCCCAAGCCGCAGCCGTGGCGAAACCGCCCGCGCCACCCCGGCGGCGCCGTGCCTCCACGACCCCGCGCAGGCTGCCGTACCTGCTCGTCGCCCCGGCGGCCCTGCTCATGCTGGGCTTCATCGTCTACCCGGTGCTCAACGTCTTCTACTACAGCCTCCAGGACTACAACCCCACCAAACCGTGGCGGAACGGTTTCGCGGGCCTCGCCAACTTCACCCGGGCCTTCGCCCACGACCCGCAGTTCTGGGACACGCTGACCTTCAGCGCCAAGTGGGTCGTGGTGGAGGTGGGTGCGCAGCTGCTGTTCGGCCTCGCGCTGGCCCTCATCGTCAACCAGACCTTCGTGGGGCGGGCGGTGGCCCGCGCCCTCGTCTTCTCGCCCTGGGCCGTCTCCGGCGTCCTCACCTCGGCGATCTGGGTGCTGCTCTACAACAGCCAGACCGGCGTGACCCGTTACCTCGCCGACGCGGGCCTCGGCTCCTACGGCACCAGTTGGCTGTCGGACACCTCCACGGTCTTCCCCGCCGCGGTGGCCGCCGACCTCTGGCGCGGGGTCCCCTTCTTCGCGATCCTCATCCTCGCCGACCTCCAGTCCGTCCCCGGGGACCTGTACGAGGCCGCCGAGGTCGACGGGGCGAGCCGGCTCCAGCGGTTCCGGCACATCACGCTGCCCCACCTGAAGGACGCGATCGTCCTCGCCACGCTGCTGCGCGCGGTGTGGGAGTTCAACAACGTCGACCTGCTCTACACCCTGACCGGCGGCGGCCCGGCCGGCGAGACGACCACGCTGCCGCTGTACATCGCCCGGACCAGCGTCGACGCGCACGACTTCGGTTACGCCTCCGCCCTGACCACGGTGGCCTTCGTCATCCTGCTCTTCTGCTCGATCCTCTACCTGCGGCTGAGCAAGTTCGGAGGGAGCTCCAAGTGATCACCGAGATCGCTCCCGCACCCGAGCGCGTGACCCCCGGGCCCGCACCCGCCCGCCGCGCGCGGCGCACCCGGGACGAGGTGCCGCGCCGGCACATCTACGTCCCGCTGGGCATCTACCTGCTGTTCACGCTGATCCCCTTCTACTGGATCGTGCTGTTCGCGCTCCGCCCGGCCGGCTCCACCTCGCTCGTGCCCTGGCCCATGACCACCGAGCACTTCCAGAAGGTGTGGACCGAGCGCGGCTTCGGCACCTACTTCGCCAACAGCGTCTACGTCGGCGTCGCCACCCTGGTGCTGACCACCGTGGTCGCCCTGGCCGGCGGCTACGCCCTCGCCCGCTTCGACTTCCGCCTCAAGCGCGGGTTCGTGCTGGCCCTGCTGTGCTCCCAGTTCGTGCCCGGCGCGCTGCTGCTGGTGCCGCTGTTCCAGATCTTCGCCAGGCTGTCCATGATCAACTCGCTGGGCAGTGTCGTCGTCGCCGAGACGGTCTTCCAGCTGCCGCTGTCGATGATCCTCATCAGCGGCTTCATCCGGAACGTGCCCTACTCGTTGGAGGAGGCCGCCTGGGTGGACGGGTGCGACCGGTTCACCGCCTTCCGGATCGTCGTCCTGCCGCTGCTGCGGCCCGGCCTGATCGCCGTCGGCTCCTTCGCCTTCGTGCACGCCTGGAACCACTTCCTGTTCGCCCTGATGTTCCTCTCCGACCAGAGCAAGCAGACCGTCCCGGTCGGCCTCGACACCCTGATGAGCGCGGACAGCGTCGACCTCGGCGCGCTCGCGGCGGGCGGCATCATCGCCGCCGTACCCGTGGTGATCGTGTTCGCGTTCATCCAGAAGTGGCTGATCACCGGGTTCAGCGCGGGGGCGGTGAAGGGATGACCCGCCATCCGGTCACCTCCCGGCGGGCCGCCCGGCCCGCGGACGCGGGGAGGAGGGCATGACCGTACCCGTCGTCCTCGCGGGCGCCCGCGGCCACGGCCGCCGGCACCTGGACAACATCCGCCGCCTCCAGGCCCTCGGCACCGTCCGGCTGGCCGGGATCTGCGAACTGACCCCGCTCACCGCCGACGAGATCCCCGACGGCCTCGGCGCCCCCGCGCAGTCCGCCGACCTCGGGGCGCTCCTGGGCGCCACCGGCGCCCGGATCGCCGTCGTCTGCACGCCGATCCCCACCCACACCGCCCTGGCCCTCACCGCCGCCGGACGCGGGGCCCACCTCCTGCTGGAGAAACCACCCGCCCCCTCCTACGCCGAGTTCCGCCGCATGGCCGACGGTGTCGCCGGGGCCCGGGTGGCCTGCCAGATCGGCTTCCAGTCCCTCGGCTCGCACGCCGTGCCCGCGATCCGCCGCATGGTCGCCGACGGGATGATCGGCGAGGTCACCGGGGTCGGCGGCGCCGGTGCCTGGGCCCGCGACGAGGCCTACTACCGGCGCGCGCCCTGGGCGGGCCGGCGGCGCCTGCACGGCGCCGACGTCGTCGACGGCGTGCTCACCAACCCCCTCGCGCACGCCGTCGCCACCGGCCTCGCCCTCCTCGGCACCACCCGCGCCGAGGACGTCACCGGCATCGAGACCGAGCTGCTGCGCGCCAACCCCGTCGAGTCCGACGACACCTCCTGCGTCCGCGTCCGCACCCCGCGCGGCCCGGTGACGGTCGCGGCGACCCTGTGCGCCGAACGGCCCGGGGAGCCGTACGTGGTGGTGCACGGCAGCACCGGCCGGATCACCTTCTGGTACAAGCAGGACCGGGTGCTGCTCCAGCGGGCCGGCCACGGCCCCGAGGAGCTGGTGTTCGGCCGCACGGACCTGCTGGAGAACCTCGTCGGACACCTGGCCGGCGGTGACGCGCTGCTGGTCCCGCCGGACGCGACGGGCGCCTTCATGCGGGTCGTCGAGGCCGTCCGCACGGCCCCCGACCCGGCGCCGCTGCCCGGACACGCCTGGCGGTGGCTGCCCGCCGAGCGGCGCCGGGTCGTGCCCGGCGTCGAGGAGCTGGTCGCGGCGGCGGCCGACCGCCTCGCCCTCTACTCCGAACTGGGCGCCCCCTGGGCGCCGCCGAAGGAGGTGAGCACCCGATGACGTCCGCGGACACGCTGATCCTGCGGGTCGCGGGCCGCCCGGTCGGCCGGTACGTCACCCGGCCCGAGCTGCCCGCCCGGCTCTCCCCGCGCCCCTACCTGCACCCCGTCACCACCCTGGCCGGCACGGTGGTCACCGAGCTGTCCCCGGCCGACCACGCCCACCACCTCGGCGTCGGTGTCGCCGTTCCCGACGTCGAGGGGCACAACTTCTGGGGCGGGCGGACCTTCGTCCGGGGCCGGGGGCCGGCCGAACTCGACGACCACGGCGCCCAGCGGCACACCGGTTTCCAGCTCCGCGACCCCGACGGGTTCATGGCGGAGCTGCGTTGGACCGCCGCCGGGCGGGAGCTGCTGCGCGAGCGCCGTACCGTCGCCGTCACCGGGCTCACCGCCACCGCCTGGGCGCTGGACCTCACCTTCTCCCTCACCAACGTCACCCCCGGCCCCCTCTCGATCGGCAGCCCCGCCACCAACGGGCGGCCCGGCGCGGCCTACGGCGGGTTCTTCTGGCGGGCACCCCGGGAGCGGGAGGCACCACGGGTGTTCACCGCCGGCCGGGAGGGCGAGACCCGGGTGCACGGCACCCGCGCCGACTGGCTGGCGCTGGCCGGCACGGACTGGACCCTGGTCTTCGCCGGGGCCACCGGGGAGACCCGCCGGGACCCGTGGTTCGTACGGGCCGCCGAGTACCCCGGGGTCGGTTCCTCGCTGGCGCACGCCGAACGGCTGGCCGTCGCGCCCGGCGGGACCGTCGTACGCCGGATCGTCACCGTCGTCGCCGACGGTCGGCTGGGACCGGACGAGGCGGCGGCCCTGGTCCGCGCGGCGGTCGGCACGTGAACACCCCCGGCACCCGCGCCGCCCCGGTCCCGGACGCCGACCGGCCCGCCCCGGACGCCGTCCGCGCCCGCGACGACTTCCATCTGACCGTCTCCGGCTTCCCGGCCCGCCCCTGCCCCGCTCACGGGACCTCGTCCACCGGCCCCTCGTCGGTTCCCTTCGGGGTTCGCGACGGCCCCGGCACGGGCGGGTTCCGGCCGCCGTCCCCGCGCCACCACGCGGGCGGGTCCGACGGCGGACGCGACGCCTCACCTTTTCGCCGAACCGCCGGAGTACCGGAGGAACGGAACACCGCAAGAGCACCGCAAGCGCACCGGAAGACCACCGGAAGAGAAGAAGAGAGCCGACCGATGAAGAGCAGCATCCGTATCCGCGCCGGCAGACGGGCCGCCCCGGCCGCCGTCCTGGCCGGCGTCCTCGTGCTGACCGCCACCGCCTGCGGCGACGACGGCAGCGGCAGCGCGGGGGACAAGGGGAGCGAGGGCTCCGGCAAGGGCACGATCACCTTCTGGGACAACAACGGCGGTGTCCGCACCGACGTGTGGAAGCAGATCATCGCCGACTTCGAGAAGAAGTACCCCGACATCGAGGTCAAGTACGTCGGCGTGCCCGCCGCGAGCGTCCAGTCCAAGTACGACACCGCCATCCAGGGCGGCGGCCTGCCCGACGTCGGCGGGCTGAACACCGCCATGCTCGCCGAGGTCGCCGTGCAGGGCGTGCTGGAGCCGCTCGACGACCGGATCTCCGGCAGCTCCCTCGACGGCAGGCTCAACACGAAGTTCCTGGAGAGCGTGAAGGCCGCCGGCGGCACCGGCCGGACGTACACCGTGCCGACCTCCGCCAACAACGGCACGCTGTGGTACCGCACCGACCTGTTCGCGGCGGCCAGACTCGACCCGCCGACCACCTGGACGAAGTTCTACGCGGCGGCCGGCAAGCTGACCGACCGCGAGCGCAACCGGTTCGGGTACACCATCCGCGGCGGCGAGGGGTCCATCGCGCAGGCCCTGGACGCGATGTACGGGCAGAGCGGGATCACGTCGTTCTGGAAGGGCGACCGGACCACGGTCGACGACCCGCGGAACGTGGCCGCGCTGGAGAAGTACGCCGGCCTGTACAAGAAGGACACCCCGTCCGCCGACGTCAACAACGACTTCACCAAGATGGTCGCGCAGTGGGACTCCGGCACCATCGGGATGCTGAGCCACAACCTGGGGTCCTTCGCCGACCACGACAAGGCGCTGAAGGGCAGGTTCCGGGGCCTGCCCAACCCGACCCTGGACGACGGCACGCGGGTGCAGGTGTCCAACCCGGTCGACGGGCTCGCGCTGTTCAGGTCCGGTCGGCACAAGGCTGCCGCCTGGAAGTTCATCGAGTTCGCCGCCTCGCACGCCGCCAACAGCAGGTGGAACCGGGTCGCCGGGCAGGTCCCGGCGAACACCGAGGCGGCGCGGGACGCGTGGGTGCGGGCGTCGGAGCCGACGAAGCTCGCCGCCGAGGCGCTGAACGGCACCCGTACCAAGGTCGTGCAGCTGCCGTACTACCTGCCGGACTGGAACACCATCTCCAAGGCCGACAACGAACCAGCCTTCCAGAAGGTCCTGCTCGGCAAGCTCGGCGCGAAGGAGTTCCTGGACACGCTGGCCGACCAGCTCGACACCGCCCGGGCCGACTGGAAGAAGAACCACTGAGCGCCGGCCGGCCCCGGCTCGCGGCACCCCCGCGGGCCGGACCGGACCCGGACACCGCCCCGCACCCCTGGATGGCCCCCACGCCCGAAAGGTACTGTCCGTGTCCCTCACGCGCAGACGGCTCGGCCTCGCCGCCGCCGCCACCGCTCCCCTCGTCCTCGGCGCGACCGGTACGGCACGGGCCGCCGGACACCGTGCCCCTGCCCGCACCCTGTACCTCGCCGGTGACTCCACGGCCGCCCCGAAGGACGCCGGCGAGGCACCGGAGACCGGCTGGGGGATGGCGCTGCCCTTCTTCCTCCGGCCGGGCCTCACCGTGGCCGACCACGCGGTCAACGGCCGCAGTTCGAAGAGCTTCCTGGACGAGGGGCGGCTCGACGCGGTCCTCGCCCTGATCCGCCCCGGCGACCTGCTGCTCGTCCAGTTCGGGCACAACGACGAGAAGGCCGCCGACCCCGCCCGTCACACCGAGCCCTGGACGACGTACCAGGAGTGCCTGCGCCGCTACGTCACGGGCGCCCGGTCCCGCGGGGCCCGGCCCGTCCTCGCCACGCCCGTCGAGCGCCGCAGGTTCGACGCCGCGGGCGACGCCCTGCCGACCCACGGCGACTACCCGGCGGCCATGCGCGCGCTGGCCGCGCGGGAGGGGGTGGCGCTGCTGGACATCGAGGCGCTCTCGCTCGCGCTGTGGCAGCGGCTCGGCCCGGAGGGGACCAAGACGTACTTCAACTGGACCGCCACCGAGCAGGACAACACCCACTTCAACCCGCCGGGCGCCATCGCCGTGGCCCGGCTCGTGGCGCGGGAGTTGCTGCGTACCCGGGTACTGGCCCGGCACGACGTCGTCCGGCTGCACGAGGACGTTCCGGCGTCCTGGATCACCTGGCCGCCCGCCCCGCGGTCCTGACCCGTCACCGAGGAGAGCCGCACCATGCGCACACCGAACTGTCATGAACGTGTCATTGCGACGCTGGCGGGATGCACGGCCCTCGTGCTGGCCCTCACCGGCACCGCCGCCGCCTCCGGCCCGACCACCGGCCACCGCGCCGGCCACCGCGCCGGTCCGGAGCGGCAGGTCCTGCCCGCCCGGGACGGCTGGGCGTCCTACGGCACCGGCACCACCGGCGGAGCCGCCGCCGACCCCGCGCACGTCTACACCGTCACCACCTGGGAGCAGTTCAAGGCCGCCCTCACCGACGGCGGCACCGCGCCGAGGATCATCCGCGTACGGGGGACGATCGACGCCGACGGACCGGGCTGCGACGCGTTCGCCGTCCCCGGCTACGACCTCGCCACCTATCTGAAGACCTACGACCCGGCGGTCTGGGGGCGCACGCGCACCCTCGACGGCGAACCCGACGACAGCCCCGAGGGCCTGCGCCGCGCCTCCGCCGCCCGCCAGGACGCCTCCATCAAGGCCGCCGTCCCCGCCGACACCACCATCGTCGGCATCGGCCGCGGCGCCGGCTTGCGGGGTGCCAGTCTCCAGATCAAGGACGCCGACAACGTCATCGTCCGCAACCTGGCCTTCGAGAGCCCCCTCGACTGCTTCCCGCAGTGGGACCCGACCGACACCGCCGACGGCAACTGGAACTCCGAGTACGACAGCGCCGTCATCAGCGGCTCGACCCACGTGTGGATCGACCACGACACCTTCACCGACGGCGCCCACCCCGACAGCACCCTGCCGTCCTACTACGGCCGGATCTACGAACAGCACGACGGCGAGCTGGACATCGTCAAGGGCGCCGACCACGTCACCGCCTCCTGGAACGTCTTCGAGGACCACGACAAGACCGTCCTCGTCGGCAACAGCGACAGCGCCGCGACAGCCGCCGTCGACCGGGGGCACCTCAAGGTGACGTTCCACCACAACCTGTTCCGGAACCTGGTCGAGCGGGCGCCACGCGTCCGTTTCGGGCAGGTGGACTCCTACGACAACCACTTCGTCGCCGGCGCCGGCTACTCCTACACCTACGGCATCGGCCTGGAGTCCCAGCTCGTCGCCGAGCACAACGCGTTCACCCTGCCGGACGGCGTCCGGGCCGGGTCGGTGCTGAAGAAGTGGAAGGACGCGCCGGTCACCGCCGCCGACAACTGGGTCAACGGGGAGCCGGTGGACCTCGTCGCCGCCCACAACGCGCAGCTGCCCGGCGAGGCCCTGCGCTCCGGGGCCGGCTGGACGCCGGTCCTGCGCACCCGGGTGGACCGGCCGCGCGCCGTGCCCGCCCTCGTCGACCACCGCGCCGGCGCCGGACACCTGCGCTGACAGCCCCGGGGGGCCGGTCCGCCCCGGCCCCCCGGCCGAGCCGCACCCGAAGGAGCACACCCATGCCCCTGTCCCGACGGCATCTCCTCACCGCGGGCGCCCTGGCGGCCGCGACCGCCGCCGCGCCCGTCCTCGCGTCCGCACCCGCCCGGGCCGCCGCCGCACCGCGCCCGTTCGGCCGCCACGGCTCCCCGGCCCGCCGCCTCACCCCCGGCACCCTGTACGTCGACCCGCACGGCCGGGGCGACGCCACCACCGTCCAGGCCGCGGTGACCGCCGCCACCGGCAGCGGACGGACCCTGGTCATCGCGCCCGGCACCTACCGGGAGACGGTCACGGTGGACGCCGGCAGCACGGAGATGACGTGGATCGGCGCCTCGGAGGACCCCCGTGACGTCGTCATCGTCCACGACAACGCGGCCGGCACCCCCCGGCCCGGCGGCGGCACCTACGGCACCTCCGGCTCCGCGACGACGACCGTCCGGGCCGACGGCTTCACCGCCCACCGGATCACCTTCGCCAACGACTGGCTGCGCGCGGACCACCCGGACGTCACCGCCACCCAGGCCGTCGCCGCCAAGGTGCAGGGTGACCGCTGCGCCTTCCTGCACTGCCGCTTCCTCGGCCACCAGGACACCCTGTACGCCGACTCCGCCGCACTCGGCGTCCCGGCCCGCCAGTACTACGCGCACTGCCACATCGAGGGCGACGTCGACTTCGTCTTCGGCCGCGCCACCGCCGTGTACGAGGACTGCCGCTTCCACACCCTGGACCGCACCGACCTCGCGGCGGCCCCCTACGGCTTCGTCCTCGCGCCCTCCACGGCCGCCGCCGGCCCGCGCGGCTTCCTGGTCCTGCGCGGGCGGATCACCAGCGCGGCCCCGGACGGTTACTACAAGCTGGCCCGCCCCTGGGTGCCCAGCTCGGACCCGACCGCCCGCCCGATGCTCACCGTCCGCGAGACCTGGCTCGGCCCGGGCATCGACCCGGCCGCCCCCTACGCCGACATGTCGGCCGCCCACCCCTGGCAGCGGCAGCGGTTCGCCGAGTACCGCGACCGGGGGCCGGGCGCGGTGATCACGGTTCCGGAGAACCGCCCCCAGCTCACCCGGGAGGAGGCCCGGGCGGCGACCCGGACGGCCTGGCTGGGGGACTGGACGCCCTGGCGGCAGCACCGGGGGTGAGCCCCCGGGGACGGCCCGCCCGGGACGACCCGCCGGGCGGGTGGAAACACGCCAGGAATTCCACCTTTCCCACAGCCGCCGATGCGTGATTCCACGTGATTCCTGGGCGCTCCGGGGTGGAATTCGAAAGATATCAACTGGCGGGAAACGAGCTTCCGATTCCCTCCGTTTGTGAAGGCGCGGGAAAGGTCGGTGACGCCGGCCGGGTGCCATGAAATATTCGGGGCGATCACGGGGGATCCCCTGATCGGAAATTGTCACGCACCCGCACCGCAGAGGGGAAACGCGCAGTGCCTTCCACACCCGTGCGCCCAGCCGTCATCGCGGCCTCCACCCTGTCCCTGCTGCTCCTGGCGACGGCCGGTGTGCATGCCGAAGAGCCTGCTCAGGCAGGTGACGCGCCCGACATCTCGGTCTCCCGGGTGATGCGGCACCTCGACGCGCTCCAGCAGATCTCCGACACCCACCACGGCAACCGGGCCCACGGCACGGCCGGATACCAGGCGTCCGTCGAATATGTCCGCGGAAAACTGGACGCCGCCGGATACAGAACCTCCCTCCAGCAATTCGAGTTCGGCGGCAAGAAAAGCTGGAACCTGATCGCCGACTGGCCGCACGGCGGGCGTTCCGGAAAGGTGCTCGTGGTCGGTGCGCACCTCGACTCGGTGGACACGGGCCCCGGGATCAACGACAACGGCTCCAGCGTCGGCGCCATCCTGGAGACCGCGCTGACGGTCTCCGCGCGAAAGGCGGCCCCCGCCCAGCACCTCCGGTTCGCCTTCTGGGGGACCGAGGAGGAGACCTACATCGGTTCGACCCACTACGTGAACAGCCTGCCGCCGGCCGAACTGTCCCGGATCAGCGCCTACCTGAACTTCGACATGATCGGCTCACCCAACCCCGGGTACTTCGTCTACGACCAGAGCCCCGAGGTCGCCCGGCACTTCAAGGCCTTCTTCGACACCAAGGGCATCCCCACCGAACCCGCCACCGCGCTCAACGGCCGCAGCGACCACGAGCCGTTCCTCGCCAAGGGCGTCCCGGTGGGCGGCATCTTCACCGGCTCCGCCGAGATCAAGACCCCGGAGCAGGCCGCGAAGTGGGGCGGTACCGCCGGCCGGGCCATGGACGTCTGCTACCACCTGGCCTGCGACACCCCCGCCAACATCGACCGGCACGCCCTCGACGTCAACAGCGACGCCGTCGCGGCGATGGTCTGGCAGCTCGGCGTGCGCGGCTGACCACCGGGCAGGTCCCGTACGGGGGTGCCCGGTGATCCGGCCGGACCACCGGGCACCCCCGTACGGCAGCGGTCAGCGCGGGCGGCGCCCGCGGGGGCGCGCCGCCAGCCGGGCCAGCCGGTCCCGGTCCACCTTGCCGGTGGGGCCGACCGGCAGCGCCGGCAGGACGAGCACGTGCTCCGGGAGCATGTAGCTCGGCAGGGCGCCGGCGAGCCGGCGGCGCACGAGGCCGGCGGACAACTCCCGCTCCGCCGCCCCGGTGGCCACGGCCGCCACGATCTGCGGGCCGTCCTCGCCGAGCAGCGTGGTGACCGCGCAGTCCGCCACCCCCGGCACCCGCCGCAGCGCGGCCAGCACCTCACCCAGCTCGATCCGGTATCCGCGCACCTTGACCTGGTCGTCGCGGCGGCCCCGGAACTCCAGGTTGCCGTCGGCGCGCCACAGGGCCCGGTCGCCGGTGGCGTACATCCGCTCGCCCGGCACCCCACCGACGGTGTCGGCCGTGAACTTCGCGGCCGTCAGCTCCGGTTCGCCCACATAGCCGTCGGCCACGGCGACACCGGCGATGTACAGGTCGCCCTCCACGCCGACCGGCAGCGGTTTGCGGTCCTCGTCCAGCACGTAGTAGCGGGCGTTCTGGATCGGCCGGCCGTACGGCACGCTGGTCCACTCCGGGTCGATCGCGCCGACGTCGAAGTGGTTCGACCAGATCGTCGCCTCCGTCGCCCCGCCGAGCGCCACCACGCGGGCCCCGGGGAAACGGTCCCGGACCCGGTCGGGGAGGGTGAGCGGCACCCAGTCGCCGCTGAGGAGCACCAGCCGCAGCCGGGGTTCCGGCGCGTCCGGCCCGGGCTCCTCGGCGAAGGACATCACCATGCCGAGCGCGGCCGGCGCCGAGTCCCAGAAGGTGACCGGCTCGCGCAGCATGATCTCCATCAGCCGTTCGCCGTCGGAGAGTTCGTCCGCCGGCACGACGCGCAGGGACGCGCCCGCCGCCAGGACGCCCAGCAGGTCGTACACCGACAGGTCGAAGGTGAGGGCGGTCACCCACAGCAGGCAGTCGTCCGGCCCGACCGCGTACGTCTCGTTGACCCACTGGATGACGTTCACGGCACTGCGGTGGCGCACCGAGACACCCTTGGGCACACCGGTGGAGCCCGAGGTGAAGATGACGTACGCGGTGTCCCCGGCGCCGGGCCCGGCCGGCAGCGGCAGGTCGCGCGCGGCCTCCACGTCGCTCCACGTGCCGACCACCGGCTCGTACGGCGCCGCGGGCTCCGCCGGCACCGGGCGCAGGACCACGTCGTAGCGGTCCCGCAGGACGGCCGGCCAGTCCTCGCCCGCGCGGCGGTGGACCTCCGCCCGCACCGGCAGGCCGAGCCGGGCGCCCAGCTCCCCGAACCAGCCCGCGGGCACCCGCAGGTGGCCCGGGTCCCCCTCCTCGCCCGGTTCCTCCAGGTCGGCGAGGACCACCGCCCCGCCGGGCGCCAGCGCGCCCAGCGCGTCCCGCAGCACCGACCGCAGGTACTCGAACCCCGGGAAGAACTGGGCGACGCTGGCCAGCACCACCACGTCGGCGCCCCCCGGCGGCACCACGTCACCGAGTCCGTCGGCGGCGGCCCGGACGAACCGGGCGCCGTCGCCGTACTCCCGGGCCGCCCGTTCCAGCGCCACCGGCGACACGTCGACGCCCGTGTAGGAGGCCACCCGGTCCCGCAGGGCACAGGCGACCAGCCCGGCACCGCAGCCCACCTCGACGACCCGGGGCCGGTCCGCGACCGACAGCACCAGGTCGCGCACCCGGGCGACGTACGTCCCGACCTGCGCATCGCAGACGCCGTCGGCAGGGTTCCGGTTGAACCCCGAGGCGCGCGCCTGGTCCTCGTCCTCGGCGACGGCGTCCCACAGCAGGCCCACCGCCTCCGTGTCCAGCGGGTCGGGGGCCGGGGCCCGCAGGTCGGTGCAGACCAGCCGGACCTCGGTGCCCGCCAGGTGCCCGGCCTCCTCCGCGCGCCGCGCCAGCGCGTGACCGGTGACGATCCAGCCGATGCCCAGCCGGCGCACCGGGGTGGCGATCCGCGCGGCCGGCCAGCGCGCGTCCAGCGGCACGTAGGCCGCGCCGCTGCGCAGCACCCCGACGACCGCCCGCACACTGTCGTACGAGTTCTCGTGCAGGATGCCGACGAAGGCGCCCGGGCCCGCGCCCCGGGCACCCAGGAAGCGGGCGAGCAGACCGGAGTCCTCCCACAGCTGCCCGTACGTCCTGACCTGCCCACCGTCCAGGCGGACGGCCGGGGCGTCCGGGTCCTCCCGCACCCGCCGCTCGATCAGGTCGACCATGCTCACCTGGTCCTCGAACGGCCGTGCCGTGTCGTTCCACGCGGCCGGCGGCAGCTCCCAGTCCTCTGCCATCTGCTCTGCCCTCCTCCGTTCTGGCCCACCCGGGCGGCGGACCGTCAGATGACGCGGCCGTACTTGGGGTTGTCGCGGTGGATGACCCGCTCCCGGATGCGCAGCTCACCGTCGACGCGCACCATGCGGTCCTCGACGCTGGAGGAGGAGAAGAAGCGCACCAGGTCCTCGGTGCCGGTCTGCGTCACCAGCGAGTAGTAGGTGACGCGCAGGCCGTCGTCGCCGTCCGGCTCGATCAGGAAGTGGTCGAACCAGTGCCGGGTGACCAGCCCCTCGTACATCGGGAGCATGCTCTTCATCTTGGCGCGCATCGCCTCCCGGCCCTCCACCTTCTCCCCGCGGTGCGGGTGGGCGACCGAGCCGTCCTCGGTGAAGGTGGCCGTGAACCGCTCGATGTCCAGGTCGTCCAGGACGCGCATCTGGCGGGCGTAGAAGTTCTTGACCTCGATGTACAGGTCGGCGTTGACGGACATGGGTGCTCCTTGCTGTGACTCGGTGAGGGGAACGGGCGGACCGTCAGGGCGACGGCGCTTCCTCCAGGACGAGGAAGGCGTTGGTGCCGCCCACGCCGGCCGACATCAGGCCGGCCGTGCGGGGGCGGCCGTACTCGGGCCAGGGGCGGCCCTCGGGGAGGATGCCGAAGCGCGCGCCGCGCCCGGTGAACTCCTCGATGGGATCCTCGGTGTTGGGCGTCGCGGGCAGGAACCCGCGGTCCATCGCGAGGCAGGTCTTGATCAGCGCCGCCATGCCGGCGGCGGTGTCGCAGTGGCCGACGGAGGCCTTCACCGAGCCCACCGCCACCGGCTCGCCCTCGGTGCCGAGTGCCTCGATCAGGGCGGTCGCCTCGATCTGGTCGTTCAGCGGGATGCCGACCCCGTGCGTCTCGACGTAGTCGACGTCGGCGCCGGTCAGTCCCGCCGCATCCAGGGCCCGGCGCACCGCGCGGACCTTGCCGTCGACGCCGGGGATGACGAAACCGGGCTTGGCACGGCCGTCGTTGGTGACGGCGCTGCCCCGGATCACGGCGTAGACCGGGTCGCCGTCGCGCAGCGCGTCGTCGAGCCGGCGCAGCAGCACGGCACCGGAGCCGTCACCGGGGACCACGCCGTTGTGCCGGCGGTCGAAGGGGCGCACGATCCCCTCGGTGGAGTAGATGCTGCGCGGGGTGCGCAGATAGGTGCCGTCGGCGTCCTCCTGGACGGCGACCGCCCCGGCCAGGGCGTAGTCGCAGCTGTGCGAGCGCAGGCTCTGGCAGGCCAGGTGGACGGCGACGCCCGAGGTGGCGCACGCCGAGTCCAGCATCACCGACTCGCCCCACAGGTCCTGGAGGTAGGAGAAGTAGGGCCCGGCGAACGTCGGGTCGACGTGCACCACGTCGTCGAAGGCGGCCCGCGGCACGTGCTTGGTGCGGGCGCAGCCGGCGTACACGGCGGTCCGGCCGGCGATGTCCGACAGCCGCACCCCGGCGTCCTCCGCCGCCTGCCACAGCGACTCCTGGAGCATGCCGTGCTGCGGGTCCAGGCCCTCGACGCCGACCAGCGCGCCGTCGTAGCGGTCCCGGTGCGGCGCCAGCCCCCAGGAGTGCACGCGCAGCCGGTCCCCGCCCAGGTCCTCCACGACCGGCACCGGCTCCCGCCGGAAGCAGTCGCGGCCCGCGACGAGGTTGTCCCAGAACGCCTCGGTGTCGGGCGCCCCGGCGAAGCGGCCGCCGACACCGATGACGGCCACCGGGTCGGAGCGCTTGGAGAGTTCTGACATGCGACCCTGCCTCAGTCGAAGGTGAGCGCGACCTTGACGACCCCGTCCCCGCGGTGGTGCGCCAGGTCGAAGGCGTCGGCGACGTTCTTGATGTCGAAGGTGTGGGTGATGTGGTCGTCGACCCGGACCGCGCCGCTGCCGATCAGGTCCAGGGCGGTGCGGAAGGAGGCGAGCCCCGGCTCCAGCTGCGCGCCGCCCACCGCGTGGATCAACTGGGCGTTGCGCACGAAGAGATGGGCGTACGGGATGCGCATGTCGTAGTCCTCGGGCATCCCGAAGAAGCCCAGCCGCCCCTGCTGGCCGACCATCCGCATCGCGTGCTCGCGCGCCCCGTCGGTGCCGGCCGCCTCGATCACCAGGTCGGCGCCCGCGCCGCCGGTCAGCTCCATGACGACCTCCTCGGCGCTCTCCCCGGGCACGTGCGCGGTGGCGTCCGCGCCGAGGGCACGCGCCACCGCCAGCCGCCCCGGTTCCAGGTCGACCGCCACCACCCGTTCGAAGCCGCGGTGCCTGAGCATCTGGAGGAAGAGCAGACCCGCCGAGCCGACACCGACGACGGCGGCGGTCCGGCCCGGCGGCACCGGCTCGGGCCAGAACCGCTTCAGCGCGAACACGACCGTCCCCAGCTGCTGCGCCATCAGGTGGACCGTCGGCGCCCCGGTGTCCGCCAGCGGCAGCAGGAACCGGTCGGCGATGGTCTGGTAGCGCGCGAACGACGCCATGTAGGCGTGGTTGGGCACGGTCAGCACGAGGTCGCCCGGCGTGAACCGCGCCGACCGGCTCTCCATCACCCGGCCGACGGCCTCGTGCCCCGGGTATCCCGCCGGGCACGGGTAGGGGTGGTCCCGCATGTCGCGGAAGAACGGGGACTCGGCGCGCACCCGGTGCACATCACTGCCGCAGATGGCGGCCACGGTGTTGTGGACCAGGACCTCGTCCTCGCCCAGCTCCCGGAACGCGACGTCCTCCACCTCCAGGCGCCCGGGTTCGACGAGAACGGCGGCTTCGCCACGTACGTGCGGCATGCGGACCTTCCTTCGGAGGTGTTCACGAGTGGTCGGTGCGGGCGGCGGGCGCCCAGGACAGGGGGTGGCCGGGCAGCCGGAGCCGGCGGGCCGGGCCGTCCGGGGTCAGCCGCGCCCCGACGCCCTGGCACCACAGCGCGGCGAGGGCCGCGAGCAGGGCCCCGTCGTCCGGGTCCGCCGCGGACAGCTCCAGGACGGCCACCTCGCCGAGCTGGTCGCGGGCGACCTGGAGCAGCTTGGCGGGGTCGGCCTCGGTGGTCAGGTGGGCGGGGAGCGGTGCGGGCCCGTCGGGGGCGACCGGGCCGAGCGCGGTGCTCCACAGCACGCCGGGGCGGCCGGGCAGGGGCGCGGTGCCGGACCGGCCGGCCGCGTACCGGAGGCCGTCCTCGGCCCCGAGCGCCGCGCCCACCACGGCCGCCGCGATCCGGCCCGTCCCGGTACCGAGCACCGCCGCCGGGGCGACCCCCCACCGGGCCAGCCGGCCGGCGAGGTCCACCTGCCGGGCGACGGCGTCGGCGGTGCCCGCGCCCTCGCCCGCGTCCGCGAACGCGAACACCACGGCGGGGGCCGCTCCCGGGACCGGCGGCGCCGCCGGGTGGCCGGTGCCGTCCCGCAGGGCCCGCACCGCCTCCCCGTGGTCGGCCACCACCACGGCGAACCGGTGCGCGAACCGCTCCCGCCCCCGGTCCAGGGTGTGCGCGACGTCTCCCAGCGCCACCCGCGCATTCGCCTCCAGGTACGCGGCCAGCCGCTCCCGGGCCACGCCGAGGGCCTGCGCGGTGACGGCGGACACGGCGAGGACGTGGTGCCGGGCCCCGCCCGCGGCGGCCGGGGCCGGCGCGGGCCGCCGCCGTACGGCCCGGCCGGCGGCCGGAGTCGCGGAGGCGGCCGGGGCGGCCGGGGCGGTCGCGGGGATGGCCGCGGGCCGGTGGGCGGCGGCGATCAGACGGGCCTGGTCCCGGACGGTGACGTGCCGCAGCAGATCGATGACCGGGACGTCCGCGCCGGTCGCCAGTCTCAGCTGCTCGCGCAGCTTCACCAGCAGCAGCGAATGGCCGCCCGCGTCGAAGAAGTTGCGGTCCGAGCCGAAACCGTCGTGCCCCAGCACCGCCCGCCAGGCGGCCCGTACGCCGTCCAGCGCGGAGGCCGAGCCCGGAGCAGCGGCCACGGCCGCGGGCGGGGCCGGCGCGGCGGGGGCCGGTTCCGGGACGCGCGCCCCCCGGTCCACGTCCGGCAGCCGGCGCCGGTCGATCTTGCCGGTCGGGGTCAGCGGCAGCTCGTCCACCAGCATCAGGTGGCTCGGTACGGCGAAGGCGGGCAGCCGCAGCCTGGCGTGCCGGCCGACGTCGTCGGCGTCCGTACCGGGCGCGGCCACCGCGTAGGCGACGATCTCCTTCTCGCCGCGCCCGTTGACCCGGGTGGTGACGAAGACCGACGTGACGTCCGGATGGGCGCCCAGCACCGCCTCCACCTCGCCGAGTTCGACGCGCTGGCTGCGGATCTTGACCTGGTTGTCGTCGCGGCCGATGAACTCCAGCAGTCCGTCCGGTGTCCACCGCACCCGGTCGCCGGTGCGGTACAGCCGGGTGGTGCCGTCGGTGACGAAGCGGCCGGCGGCCGACTCCGGCGCGTTCAGGTAGCCGTCGGCCAGCCCCGCGCCGCCGAGCAGGAGTTCGCCGGGCACCCCGCGCGGGACCGGCCGGGTGCCGCCCTCCTGCACCACCCGCACCTCGGTACCGGGCACCGGACGGCCGATGGGGACGGTACGGGCGTCCGCCGCGACCTCGGTGACCGGGAACCAGGTGGAGGTGAAGGAGTTCTCGGTGGGACCGTAGCTGTGCAGCAGCACCCCGGGCCGGCTCCAGCGCAGGGCGCGGCGCATGTGCGGTACGGAGATCAGCTCGCCGCCGAAGTAGACCCGGCGCAGCGACTGGAGCGTGTCCGGGGCGTCCTCGATGATCCGGTTCAGCAGCGGTGTCGTCACCAGCAGCGTCGTGATCCCCCTCGCCCGGACGACCGCCCGCGTCTCCCGGGGGCTGAGGACCAGGTGCTTGTCGAGGACGACCAGTTCGGCGCCGTGCGCCAGCGCGCCCCAGATCTCGTAGCTGGCGCCGTCGAAGTTGAGCGGGCACAGCTGGGCGACCACGTCCGTCTCGTCCAGCGGGATGAAGTCGGGCCGGTGCAGCAGCCGGGCCAGGCCCCGGTGCGGCAGCACGACGCCCTTGGGCCGGCCGGTCGTGCCGGAGGTGTAGAGCACGCACAGGGTCGCCGCCTCGTCGTACGGGACCTCGGGCGCGGCCGGCCCGTCCGGCCCCGCCTCCATCTCGTCCAGCCGTACGGCCGTGCCGTCCGGCACGTCGAGGCGGTGCCCGCAGTCGGGGTCGACGACGAGGACGGCCGGGCGGGCGTCGTCCACGATCAACTGGAGCTGGGCCTCGGGATAGGCCGGGTCCAGCGGCAGGTAGGCGGCCCCGGCCAGGGCGCTGGCCAGCCAGAACACCGGGGTGTCGAGGCCCGGGGGGAGCAGCAGGGCCACCGTGGAGCCGGGCCCGGCGCCCCGTTCCCGCAGCCGGCCGGCCAGTCCCCGGGCGCGGGCGCCGAGTTCGCCGTAGGTGAGGACGCGGTCCCCGTGGCGCACGGCGACCGCGTCCGGGCGGCCGGCGGCGTGCCGCAGGACCAGCGCGGGGATGGCGGGCGCCGGCGCGGTGGCGGGCGCGCCGTGCGCCGCGACCCGGGACAGACCCGGGTCGCACACGGCGAGCAGGTCGCCGCAGGCGGTGTCCGGGGCGGCCACCGCGCGGGCCAACAGCTCGCGCAGTTCCTCGGCGAACAGCTCGGCGGTGTCCCGGCGGTAGCGGGCGGTGTCGTAGTAGACGCACAGCCGGGTGCCGGCCGAACCCTCCAGCACGTTGACCGAGAACTCGTACTTCGTCGTCTCGTCCGGGTGGTCGAAGCGGCGGACGGTGACCTCGCCGGCCCGCCACTCGTCCTCGTAGGCGGGCGTGTACATGAACGCCGTGCGCTCCACGCCCGGATCGTCCGGCCGCGCGCCGCGGATCTCGCGCAGCCGCCGCACCGGCAGGTGGGCGTGGTCCATCGCGTCGAGCATCTGCCCGCGCAACCGGGCCGTCACGTCGAGGAAGCTCTCCTCGCGGTCGAGCCGGTCGCGTACCGGCAGCACCCGGCTGAACAGGTCGACGCGCTCGGCGTCGGCGTCCCGGCGGCCGGCGAAGACCATGCCGAGGACACCCTCGGACTTCCCCGCCCACGCGTGCAGCAGCACCGACCAGGCCGCCAGGACGACCACGGCGGGGGAGCCCCGGTGGGCCGCGGCCAGCGCCCGGACCCCCTCGGTCACCTCGTCGGGCAGCCGTACCTCCACCCGGCCGGAGGGCCCGGGGAAGCCGTCCTCGGGCACCAGGTCGTGCGGCGGCGCGAGGGAGGCGGGGGCGTCGCGCAGCACCGTGGTCCAGTAGGCCTCGGCCTCGGCGTTCTCGGCTTCGGCGTTCTCGGCCTCGGTGTTCTCGGCCTCGCTGTTCTCGGCCTCGGCGTCCGTCGCGGCCGGCTCCCCGGTGCCGGAGGCGCGCGGCGCGGGGTCCGGTCCGCCCGCCGCCCGGGCCCGGTACGCCGCCACCAGGTCCTCGGCGAGGATCCGGCTGGACCAGCCGTCGGAGACGATGTGGTGCATCGTGACGGCGAGCAGGGCGCCCCCGTCACCGGTCAGCAGGGCCGCCCGCAGCAGGGGGGCCGTGGCGAGGTCGAAGGGGGCGCGGCCGGCGACGACCGCGCGGCCGAGCGCCTCGGCCCGGTCGTAGCGGCCGGGCAGCCGCTCGGTGACGAAGGCCAGGGGCGGTTCGGCCGAGGTGTCGCGCCACAGCTCGCCGCCCTCGGTGGCGAAGGCGCCGCGCAAACCCGGGTGCGCCCGCAGCACGTCGCCGAGGGCGGCCCGCAGCGCCGGTACGTCGACGCCCGGGAGGAACTCCAGGTCGACGGTGACGTTGTAGCGGTCGGAGTCGGGTTCGCGCTGGCAGGCGAGCCAGACGTCCAACTGCTCGGAGGAGGCCGGTGCCCTCACTTGGCGACCGCCACGTGCTCGCCGGCGGCGTCCGCCCGCAGGGCGCGCACCAGGCCGGCGACCGTCGCGACGGAACGGAAGTGCACCGGGGTGAAGTCGGCGTCCGTGATCGTCACCCCGAACCGCTGCTCGCACTGGGCACGCAGCTCCACGAAGCCGAGGGAGTCCAGCCCGAGGACGTCCTGGAGGCCGTCGTCGTCCCCGATGCGCTCCGCGGGCACGTCCAGGAAGAGGTCCTCCACGAGGATCTCCTTCAGCGCCGCTTCCAGGGTCTCGGCCTGCTTCTCGCCCGAACCGACGGTCATGACGTTTCTCCCTTGGTGTAGGTGGATCGGTGCGGCGCGGGGGTCCCGGCGCGCCCCTCCCGCTCCGCGGCCCGGCGGGTCAGCTCGGTGACGGCCGGCAGGACCAGGTCGTGGTCCCGGGCGCGGCGCAGTACCGGCTCGGTGAGCGCGGCGAGTTCGGTCGGCCGGACACCGGCGGCCATGTCCCGGCGCAGGGAGGTGTCGGTCCGGCCGGGCAGGGTGTCGAGGGTGCGCAGCAGCTCCGCCTCGTCCACGGCGACGCCCTCGGCCGCCGCGACGGCGCAGGCCTCGCGCGCCGCGTCGCGCAGCAGCGCCGCCGCTCCGGGCCGCCGGCGGACGACGCCGAGCGGGCCGTCCGCCGCGGTGGTGGCCAGGGCCAGCGGCAGCAGCAGGACCAGCTTGCGCCACAGCACGGCGGCGGGGTGCGGTTCGGTGACGCAGGCGATGCCCGCGTCCGCGAGGGACGCGGTGACACCGGCGAGTGCGGTGGCGCGCGACGCGTCGGCACCGGGCTCGTCGTCGCCGGGCGTGTCGGTACCGGCATTGTCGGTACCGGGCGTGTCGGTACCGGGCGTGTCGTCGCCGGGTGCCGCGGGTGTGTCCCGCTCCGCCAGGCTGACCTCGGCGAACAGGGAGTTCCACGTCACCCGGCCCGGCCCGGTGCGCTCGGCCTCGACGCGGACCGCGCCGACGATCTGGCGCGGGCCGAACATGTCCCGCAGCACGGCGGGGTGGTCGAGCCCGTTGAGCAACGGCACCACCGCGCCCGGCGGCGCGCCCGGGGCGGTCCGGGACAGGGCGGCCCCGAGTGCCGGTGCCTTCACCGTCACCCACAGGACGTCGACCGGCTCGTCGAGCCGGCCCACCGCGCGGACCGGCACGCGGTGGTCGCCGCGCAGTGCGCTGTGGACGTCGATCACACCGGCGTAGCGGGCCCGGGTGGGTTCCCGCATCACCAGCGTGACGTCGTGGCCGCCGCGGGCCAGGGCCGCCCCGAGGGCGAGCCCCACTCCGCCGGCGCCGAGAATCGCATGCCTCAACACGTTTCCTGGAGCGTCTCGTGAGAAGACCGGGGCCCCGCGCGGCCCCCGCGGGTACGGCGGGCAGCCGGCGGGCACGCCGGTCGAAGGAAGGTGGGACGTGGAACGAAGTGGCCGGCTACGGCCCTGAAGGGTCCGACGGCCGCGGGTCGGGCGGCCGAACACCCTTGATTTCTACCGGAGTTCGGAAACGACTCCGCCGATGTGTGCATGCGGCCGATCGGCCGGTGCGTACTCCCCCGTAACGGCGTACACGATTCCCCCTGTCACGCCGGATCCAGATCACCGCCGAACGCGGTGCTGAAATACTGCGTTCACATACGGCTCAGACTGTAGGGGCGTCAACTTTCGGCCGTCAACCTGCTTTTCGGCCAACGCTGGCCGGTGCGCGCACCCTCCGGCGGCCGGCCGACAAGAAATGTCGATCATTTGGCCGGACCCCGTACGGCGATGTGTGGCCGACAAACGACCCTTGACTGGCCCGATGACTGCTGCCTACGCTCCGACAACGGCAATCTGGCCACCACGGCGAGCATTCGGCTCGGGGACCGAACCGGTTTGATCCACCGGTTGTGCGTCTGTTTCCACGGGGGATCGAAAAAGAGAAAGCGCATACAGTCGCACCCCTGCGCGCTGCCGCTCCACGGCACCGTCGTATCCGGGGTGTTGAACCGTGAGCCGCGATGACACGGGGGAATTCCATTGACCGATGACGGTGTGAGAACACGTCCGGAAACGCATTCCGCGACCCTTTCCCAGACGTCCGCAGCCAGGCCTGAACCGACGATGAACGACCAGGTCAGAGCTGCGTGGATCGACGTACTCGGGCATGACGACTTCGACGACGACACCCCTTTCCTGGAAGCGGGTGGCCATTCCTTGAAAGCCGCGCAGGTGCTGATCCGGCTCCGCCGGAAACTCGGTCTGCGCCTGCCCAACCGGTTGTTCTTCGACCACCCCACCGTGCGTGAACTGGCGGCTGCCGTGGAGCGAATCGCCACCACGTCCCCCCGCGCGTGATCGGCCGGCACCGAGACCTAAATGCCGTCGGCCCCGACTGATTCAGGAAGGCTCTTCTTGTGACCGCTCCCGTTTCCCGCGACGGCATCCAAGAGGCAAGCGACAGCGTCCTCATCCCCGCGGACTGGCGGGGAGACGCGAAGACCCCGCTCGACGCCGACACCGCGTTCAACGGATTCATCTCGACCAATGTCGTCTTCGCACTGGAACAACTGGGCATGTTCGCCTGGTTCGACGACAACGGCCGCCTGGACATCGCGGATTACTGCCGGGAACGGCGGCTGGACGAGACCGTGGTCCGCCGGCTGCTGTCCGCCGCGGAGACGTTCGGCTATCTCGTCACGACCGGCGACACGGTCGTCCCCACCCACGCCTGGGACGAACTCCGCCGCAAAATAGGTTTCTTCACCTGGGGGGTCGGGGGATACCACGACGTGTTCGCGAACGCCGCGTCGATCGCGCGCCGCGAGCGCGTCTTCGGCGAGGACGTCCGGCGCGACGAGGGCATGGTGGCGCTCGGCTCGGCCCAGGCCGACCTGGCACTGATGCGGCACATCCTCGACGAGCAGATCGCCGAACTCGACTTCTCCGTCCTCGCCGACCTCGGCAGCGGCATCAGCGAGCGCGTCTCGCGCCTGGTCAAGACCCGTCCCGGCGCCCGCGGACTGGGCCTGGACATCAGCGAGTCGGCCACCCGCCTGGCCGCCGGCACCGTCGCGCGCCACGGCCTGACCGACCGCGTCCGGCCGATCTGCGCCGACGTCCTCGACGTCCTCTTCCGGGGCCGCCGCGTCGACGGCGCCGAAGAGGTCGACGTCGCGATGAGCTTCATGTTCCTGCATGACCTGCTGGTCGACCCGCGCACCCGCGGGGACGTCGTCCCGGCGCTGCGCAAGGCGTTCCCCCGCGCGCACACCTTCCTGCTCGGCGACACCACCGTCCGCCCGCGCGGCGAGGCCGGGACGTTGCCGGTGTTCTCCAGCGGCTTCGAGCTGGCGCACGCCCTGATGGGCGTCCCGATCTACACCCGCGAGGAGTACGAGGACCTCTTCCGCGAGGGCGGCCTGCACCTGCGCCGGACCATCCCCTTCGGCGCCCCCCACACCTACCTCTTCGTCCTGGAGGCGCAGTGATGACCGACCGACGCCCGGGCGGGGCCGAGATCGTCGAGGACCTGCCCATCCCGCTCACCGTGGCCGGCCACCACCAGCCCGCGCCCTTCTACCTCACCGCCGACATGTTCGGCGGCCTGCCGGTGCAGCTCGCCGGCGGCGAACTGACCGGGCTGATCGGCAAGCCCGTCGCCGCCCCGCACACCCACCCGGTGGACGAGCTGTACCTGCTGGTGTCCCCGAACAAGGGCGGCGCCCGCATCGAGGTCCAGCTCGACGGCGTACGCCACGAGCTGCTCTCACCCGCCGTGATGCGCATCCCGGCCGGCAGCGAGCACTGCTTCCTCACCCTGGAGGCCGAGGTCGGCAGCTACTGCTTCGGCGTCCTGCTGGGTGACCACCAGTGACCCGGCCCCCCGCCGCACGCGGGGACGCGGCACCCGCCGGCTCCGCGCAGGCGTTCAACACGCGTGTCGCCGGGGCCGACGACCTGATCCGCCTGCACCTCAGCGAGAGCCCGTACGGGGCCGGCAAGGCGGCCCTGCGGGCGGCCGAGCGCGAACTGGCCCGGGTCAACGTCTACCCCGACCCCGAGCGCCACGACCTGGTCCACGCCCTCGCCGAGCACTGGGGCGTCACCCCGGACCACATCGCCGTCGCCAACGGCAGCGACGAACTCGTCCTGGCCACCGCGCTCGCCCTCGGCGACCGCACCCGGCCCGGACTCGTCACCGACGGCACGTTCCCCGGCTACCGCACCTGCCTTGAACTGACCGGACGCGGCTGCACCGCCGTACCGCCGGCCGGCACGGACGTCGACGTGGAGGCGTTCGCCGCGCGCCTGCCCGGGCACGGGATCGGCTACCTCTGCAACCCGCACAACCCCAGCGGCGCGGCCCACACCCGCGAGGAGCTGGCCGCGCTGGCCGACGCCGCCGCGTGCTGCGGGGTCCCGCTGGTGTTCGACGAGGCGTACATGGAGTTCGCCGGCCCGGACGCCCCGCAGACCCGCGACCTGCTGGCCGGGGACGCGCCGCTGCTCGCGCTGCGCACCTTCTCCAAGGCGTACGGGCTGGCCGCGCTGCGCGTCGGCTACGCCGTCGGCCGGCCCGAGCTCGTCGCCGTCCTGCGGCAGACGCTGCGCGCCCTGCCGTTCAGCGTCAACCGGCTCGCCCAGGCGGCGGCCCTCGGCGCCCTCGGTGAGCGGGACTTCCTGGACGGTGTGCGCCGGTCCACCGCCGAGCGGCGCCGCTGGTTCACCGCCGAGCTGGACCGCCGGGGACGCGGCCACCTGCCCTCCGTCACCAACTTCGTCGCGGTCGCCGCCCGGGACTGCGCGCTCGCACAGGACCGGCTCGCCGCCGACCACGGCATTCTCGTTCGCAATGCGGGACTGTTCGGATTCCCCGGCTATCTGCGCACGTCGCTCGGCACGCAGGAAGACCTCGTCCGATTCCTCGACGCCCTCGACGAGATCGAGAAGACCCCCTGACAAAGCTTCCGGATTCCTCGCGGACGCCCGGCGACAAAGCTGAAACAGAACGACAAGGAGCGATTGCGTGTTCCGTCACGACCCGTTGAACACGATCCTGGCGCTGGGCTCCGGTTTCACGCCCACCGCCGTGCGCGTGACCGCGACCCTGCGCCTGCCCGACCTGGTCGAGCAGGGGCACCGGACGGTGTCCGCCCTGGCCGCCGAGACCGGCACGGACGAGCAGTCCCTGGGCCGGGTCCTGCACTACGTCAGCCTGCTGGGGCTGTTCACCCGGACCGGGGAGCCCGAGGACGCGGACCCGGCCTACGAGCTGACCGACGTGGGCCGGGTGCTGCTCGGCGACCATCCGAGCAACCTGCGCCGCTGGCTGGACTACGAGGACCCCAGCCGGCCGATGGAGGCCCGCTTCGAACCGGCCGTCGGGCTGCTCATGGAGGCCGTACGCACCGGCGCGCCGGTGTACGAGAAGGCCCACGGCCGGCCCTTCTGGGCGGACCTGGAGGCCCACCCGGACATCGAGAAGTCGTTCAACACGGGCATCGCCCGCATCGCCAACCGGCTCGTCCCCGAACTGGCCCGCATCTACGACTGGTCCGCCGTCCGGCACGTGGTCGACGTCGGCGGCGGCAACGGCTCCCTGCTGCTCAGACTGCTCACCGAACACCCCGCGCTGCGGGGCACGCTGCTCGAACTGGAGAGCGTGGTCGAGGAGGCCAGGGGGACGGTGTCCCCGGTCGCCGGCCGCTGCGAACTGGTGGCGGGCAGCTTCTTCGACCCGATGCCGGCCGGCGGCGACGTCTACCTGATCGCCAACACGCTGCACAACTGGAGCGACCGCGACGCCGGCCGCATCCTCGGCCGCTGCGCCGAGGCCCTGGAACCCGGCGGCCGGGTCGTCGTCGTCGAACGGCTGCTGGACAGCGGCAAGGACCCGGTGATGGCGAGCTACGCCGACCTGCTGATGCTGGTGCTGCTCGGCGGCCGCGAGCGCAGCCGGGAGGACCTGCGCGCCCTCGGCGACGCGGTGGGCCTCACCCTCACCGACACCAGGAAGTTCGAGCTGCCCGGCCACTGGCTGATCGAGTTCACCAAGGGGGAGACACGGTGAAGCGCTCGCTGAACCCCGACGAGCCCAACGCGCTGCTGTCGTACGACTTCGACCGGGGCAGCAACTACGAGAGCGTCCTGAACCTCACCGAGGCCCTCGGCGCGCTCGTCCCGGAGAGCGAGACCGACCACCCCGACCAGCGGTTCTTCCAGGTGGCGCACCTCATCACCGAGTACGCCTGGGTGCAGATCCACTACGAGCTGCGCCGCGCCCTGACCCACCTGGAGCACGACCGCCACCCGCAGGCGGTCCGGCTGTTCGACCGGGCCACCTCGCTGAGCGAGATCACCGTGCAGGCGGTGCGCCTGATCACCGACCACCTGCCGCAGCACGGCCTGCTGATGATGCGCAACGCCCTGCCCGAGGACGCCACCGGGCTGGACTCGCCCGGCTACCGCAACCTGCGGCGCGTGGCCCGGCCGGTGTGGAAGGCGTACGAGCAGGCGGTGGAGCGCGCCGGGCTCTCCCTCCAGGACGTGATCGCCCAGCAGGACGACGGGTACACCGGCCCCGGATCGCCGCGCGCGCAGTCCCTGGCCCTGGTCCGTGAGGCGATGCTGCGGCTGGACGGCAGCGTCCTCGGCTGGAAGCAGCAGCACCTGATCATGGTGTGGTCGCAGCTGGGCGGCCAGCCGGGCCTGCGCAAGGAGAGCGCCGAGACGGACGCGGCCGGGCTGCCGCAGAGCCTGGGCGGCCGGTCGCTGGCCACACTGGAGGCCCGCTCCCAGTCGACCCTGTTCCCGGAGCTGTGGCGGGCGGCGGAGGAGGCCTACTGGCTGCTCGGCACCCGGCACGACACGGACGCCCCGGTGCGCGGCGGCGGGAACGGCTGCCCGGTGCAGCACTGACCCGACGGCGCTCACGAGCGGGCCGCCACCCCTTCCCCGGGGTGGCGGCCCGCTCGTCGTCGGGGCGGCCGGACCGCCGTCGCGCAGCCGCCGGTCAGCGGTCCGCCGGCCCGTGGGCGAGGCCCAGGAGGCGGGCCGTGACCTCCTCGAACCGCTCGTGCGGGAAGAAGTGGCCGCCCTCGAAGCCCTCGACGCGGTGCGCGCCGCGCGTGTAGTGCCGCCAGCCGGCCATCACCTCGGGCGGGGTGTCCGGGTCACCGGCGCCGTACCAGCTGACCAGGTCGCTCGCCAGCGGCTCGGGCACCGGGTCCGGGCGGTACCCGGCGACCAGCGCGAGGTCCCCCCGGACGACCGGCACGAACTGCTGCCGCATCGGGGACCGGCGCAGCTCCGGCGGGATGCGGCCGTGGCCGGCGAGCGCGTCGAGGAGGACGTCGTCGTCCCGGCCGAGCAGCGCGCCGTACGGGGAGCCGCCCGGCAGGTGCGGCGGGCGGGTCGCGGCGACGACGACGAACGCCGGGGCCGGTCGGCCGAGCGCGTCCAGCGCCCGGGCGGTCTCGTAGGCCAGCAACCCGCCCATGCTGTGGCCGAACAGCGCGTACCGGCCCGGCGGTTCGACCCGGCGCGCCAGGTCGCCGGCGGCCTCCCGCAGCGTCGCCGGCCGGGGCTCCCGGGAGCGCACCCCCTTGCCGGCGATCTCCAGCGGCACCGCCCGCACCCGCGGCGGCAGTTCACGCCGCCAGCGGACGAAGGCGCGGGCGGAGCCGCCGGCGTGCGCCAGGCAGTACAGGGTGAGCGGTTCCGGCGCCGTCACTTGTGGTGCTCCCCGGCGCGCAGGGGCTGGATGCGGACGGTCAGCGGCAGTTCGTTGCGGGTCAGCAGGGACCGCAGGTGGCGCCGCAGCTCCGCCTCCGAGGGGGGCAGGGCGGCGTCCACGTACACGTCGAGTTCCACCACCGCCGAGTCGTCGTCGGCGCCGGCCACCCTGGTCGCGGCGCGCACCACGCCGGGCAGCGACTCGGCGGCCCGTCGCACGGTCGCCGTGGACACCTTCTCGCCGCGCACCACCGCGAAGTCCGAGGAGCGGCCGTGGACGTACACGTACCCGTCGTCGTCCACGTGCCCCATGTCGCCGGTGGCCAGCAGGCCCGGTTCGAGCAGGTCGCCGCGCTTGGACGGCGCCGGCTCGCCGACCCGGCGCCGGTAGACGGTGTCGGAACGCACCAGCAGCTCCCGCTCCCCGGTGTCGGTGGGGCGGGTGAGGACCTCCACGCCGTCCAGGGGCAGTCCCACCGAGCCGTGCCGGTGCGGTGGTTCGCGGTGCGCGGCGAGCGTGGAGACCCGCGGTCCGGCCTCGGTGAGCCCGTAGGTCACGTAGAGGCCCAGCTCCAGGTTGAGCTTGAGCAGCCGGGAGACGTACGACGGGTCGAGGGCCTGGCCGCCGACGGTGAGGGTGCGCAGCGGCGGGGGCAGCTCACCGCCCGCGGTGACGACCGACTTCACCAGGCTCGGGGTGAGCGAGGACAGGGTGACGCCGCGGGCGGTGACCGTCTCCAGGTAGTCGGCCACCGAGAAGGGTGGACCCGCCATGACCAGGCGGGAGCCGCTGACCAGCCCGCCGAGGACCTGCGCCACCAGGGCGAAGGAGTAGTACACCGGCAGGCTGACCAGCGCGGTGTCGGCCGGGCGCTGGCCGATGGAACGGCTGTGGCGGCGGGCGTTGCGCAGCAGCGCGTCCATCCGGTGCAGGCAGCCGGTGGCCATGCCGGAGGTGCCGGAACTCATCAGGACGACCCGGCCCGGCCCGTGGTGCAGGTGCGGCCAGTCGGCGAAGACGCCGATGTCGGCGCCCCCGGCCCGGGTGACGCCGGTGACGCCCTCGGTCCTGACCGCCGCCCGCACCAGCGCGCAGGCGCCCAGCTCACGGGCCACCTCACGGACCCGGCCGGCCGGCGTCGAGGGGGACAGCAGCACGGGCGTGTGCCCGGCCAGGGAGACGGCGAAGAAGAACCGCAGGGCGCGGACGCCGTTGGGCAGGGCGATGACGACGACCGCGCCGGGCGGGGCGGGCAGTGCGGCGAACCGGTCCACCAGGGCGGCCAGTTCCGTCGGGTCCTGGGCCGGCGCCACCTCCTCGCAACGGGTGAGGAAGTCGCCGACCGCGGTGGGGTCGAGGTGCTGCTCCGTCGTGTTCTGCGCGGTCATGTTCTCCGGGGCCTCCGCGTGGGCGCCGGCCCACTGACGACCAGGCAGTGCGCCTGGTGCTTGCCTTCGTCGGTCGTGGTGTGGGTGACGACCAGGACGTGCGCCGCGCCCGGCGGGTCGCCGAACAGCCAGTCGCCGCACAGTGCCCGGGCCGTCGTCACGGCCGCCGCCGGTGGCATGGGCAGCATCGACACCGGGCCGTGGAGACCGAACGCCGAGCAGACCGTGCCGGCCAGCGAGCCCGGCCCGGCGCCCGCGAACCGCATGGGGGAGAGGCGGCCGCGCGGGACCGCCTCGGCGAGCGCGCGCAGGGTGTGCCGTGCGGCGTGCTCGCTCACCGCGATCAGGCCCACCTCGGCGGGCCGGTCCGGCGCGGCGTCCCCGCACTCCGCCAGGGCGGCCGCCACCGCCTCGGCCAGCAGCCAGGCCACCGGGTCGGCGTAGACCCCGGCGATCCGGCGCCGGACCGTGCCCGGGTCGTCGACCTCGACGCGGGCCGCGCCGGTCACCACGGCGCCGTCGGGGCACCACCGGGCGGGGTTCACGCGGTCCTCCCTCGCGGTGCCGTCAGGACGAGGCAGGTGTTGAAGCCGCCGAAGCCGAGGGTGAGGCTGATCCCCAGGGAGCCGGTGACCTCGCGCGCCGCGCCGACCGCCAGGGGCACGGTCAGCCCGGGCATGACGGTACGGGTGTTCAGGACCGGGGGCACCCCGCCGTGGCGCAGCGCGAGGAGCAGGGCGATGGCCTCCAGGGCCCCGGTGGCGCCGAGGGTGTGACCGAGGGCGGGTTTGGTGGCGAAGACGACCGGGTGTCCGGCCTCCCCGAAGACGGTGGCGTAACAGGCGGCCTCCGCCGTGTCGTTGGCGCGGGTCCCGGTGCCGTGGGCGTTGATCACCGCGACGTCGCCGGGGTCGGCCCCGGCGCGGGCCAGGGCGTGCCGGACGGCGAGGATCGCGCCGGCCCCGGTCTCGTCGGGGGCGGTCGGCCCGGTGCCGTCGTTGGAGGCGCCCCAGCCGGCCAGTTCGCCCAGGACGCGGGCGCCGCGGGCCGCGGCGGCGGCCGGGGTCTCCAGCAGCAGGAAGCCGGCGCCCTCGCCGAAGAGGGTACCGTCGCGGCCGGTGTCGAAGGGGCGGACGGCGCCGGAGGCGGAGAGGGTGCCGAGCGCCTGGTGGCCGAGGAGCTTGCCGGCGGTCAGCAGGTCGATGCCGCCGCACAGGCAGCGTTCGGCCTCGCCCCGGGTGAGCAGGGCGGCCCCGGTCAGGACCGCGTCGGCGCCGGAGGAACAGGCGGTGCTCACCGAGACGGACCGGGCCACGCCGAGCTGCCGGGCGACGGCCGCGGTCAGGGCGTGCGGCGGGATCTCGGCGGCGTCGTCCAGGTGGGGGCCGAGGCTGCTGCCGAGGACGAGCGCGTCGACGTCCCCGGCGGGGCAGCCGGCGTCGCGCAGGGCGGCGGTCGCGGTGGTCACGGCGAGCCGGACCTGGCGGCGGGACGGGGTGTCGTCCGGGCCGCTCCCCGGTCCGCCGTCCGGGGAGCGGTCCGGCAGGAGGGCGGCGGCGGGCGCGGGCAGCGGACCGTCGGCCGGGAGGGGCCGTATCCCGCCGCGGCCGTCCGCCAGTTGCCGCCAGACCTCGTCGACGCCGTCACCGAGCGCCGTGCTCCAGCCCATTCCGGTGATGCGTAAGGCCTGGTCCTGATCGGTGACGCGGAAACCCCCCAATTAATCCCCCAAGTGCTGTGACAAATGCGCCGTTCCGAGTCCGGTACGGCCGCGATACACCGATCACGAATCTATTTGCAATACGAAATCTTATGTTAAACGACAGGGTTATGGGGTGGCAAGGGAGACGGCCCGCGAGAGACTGACGGTCCGTCAGGGGGCCCTGGATCGCGTATCGATCCGGTAAAAGGGCTCGCCGTCGGTGTGTGATGCGCGTAGACAATGCGTGACCTGGTACATCACTCTCATCCACCGATCCGGAGCATTCATGAGGAAGTCCCTCAAGGCGGCCGCCGCCGGCGCCGCCTGTGTCGTCGCCGGCGCGGCGCTCTACGGCGCGGGCGCGGCAACCGCCGGTCAGTCGACGGCGAACTCCACCCACGAGCCCTACAACATAGGCCTCCTGGTGAAGGACATCGACACGTACTACGGCACCACCGCGGACAGTCACGGCGTCTACCAGGCGTCCCCCGACAGCCCGTACGCCAAGGACCTGGCGCGCGTCGACGCCGACGCGCGGTCCGCCATCGACAAGGCCGCCCGCAAGGCGCACCACCGGGGCGAGAAGCCGGCCGTCGTCTTCGACATCGACGACACCCTGCTGCTCAGCCTCGACTACGAGAAGCGGTACAACTACACGTACGACGGCACCACCTGGGCCGACTACGTGAACCGCGCCGACCGCCCGGCCGTCTTCGGCAGCCCGGAGCTGGTGCGCTACGCCGCGTCCCGGGGCGTCGAGGTGTTCTACAACTCCGGTCTCAGCGAGGCCCAGCGCGCCGCCGCCGTGGCGAACCTGAAGAAGGTGGGCGCCGACGTGAACCTCGACGCCGCCCACATGTTCCTCAAGGACAAGGCCGCCCCGCCGGCCTACCTGAAGGACTGCGCCACCCCGGGCACCTGGACCTGCACGACCGTGCAGTACAAGGCCGGCACCCGCAGGCACATCGAGAAGGACCTCGGGTACGACATCATCGCCAACTTCGGCGACCAGTACTCGGACCTGGACGGCGGTTACGCGGACCGCACCTACAAGCTGCCGAACCCGACCTATTTCGTCTCCTGACCATCCGGCCGCGGACGGCCGTTGCGTGATCCGGCCTCCGTCACCGGCGCCGCCGTGCCGTGACGGGGGCCGGCCCTCGTGCCGGGTCCCGCGCGGGACCGCGGCTCTAGGACCCGGCGTCGGTGTGCCGGGCGAAGTCCCCGGCCACGGCGCGGTCGTGGCCGTCCGCCGTGCCCGTCATGGTGTACGAGTCGTCCTTCGCGTCCCGGCCGCCGCGGGCGTGGTCGTACTGCCCCGCGAAGACCCACTCGCCCGCCGGCACCGTACGGCCCGCCCGCAGGGTCCAGGTGTAGACGAGGAAGCCGCCCCGCTCCTCGACGTCCTGGGTGAAGTCCGCCTCGGGCAGGGAGCGCCAGGCCCCCGCCGACCTCACCCCGCCGGTCTGCGCGATCCGCAGCCGGACGGTGAGGGCGGTGAGCGGCTTCGCCGACTTCAACGTCAGATTGCTCTGGGCCCAGTAGTCGTTGCTGTGGGGGTCCACGGAGCCGTCCGACCACAGCGGTCCGTCCCGTTCGGCGCGGGCCGCCGGCGGCGGGGCCGGCGCGGTGGCGTCCGGGGCGCGGGAGGGAGGCGCCGGCGTGCGGGACGGGCCGGCGCCGTGGCCGCCGGGTGTCGGCCGGGCCGGGGGAGACGTCAGGGCCGGGGCGTCGGGGGACGCGGCCGGTGCGGCGGACGGCGACGCGGCCACGGTCCGCCGCGCGGGCGGCCCGTCCTTCACCGCGGACGCCACCGCGTACCCGCCGACCGCGAGCACTCCGGCGACCGCGGCGGTGGCGGTGGCCACCCGGAACCAGCCGGCCGCCCGCGGCCGCGCGGCCCGGCGGCCGGACCGGGCCGGCCCGGCCATGCCCCGCTCCACGCGCGCCAGGATGCGCGCGCGGTCGGTTTCGTGGGCCTCGGCCGCCTCGTGCAGCCGGGCGCGCAGCTCGTCATGCACGTCCTGCTGCCTCATCGGTCCCTTCCTCCGCTCTCGCCGCCGCGGGCCGCCATCGCCGCGTGCACCCGCCGCGGACCGTGCCCCGGGCCGAGCAGCCGCTGGAGTTCGGCCATGCCCTTGGACGTCTGGCTCTTCACCGTACCCACCGAGATCCCGAGAGCCAGCGCGGTGTCCTTCTCCGACAGGTCGAAGGCGTGCCGCAGCACCACGCACGCCCGCTTCCGGAACGGCAGTCCGCGCAGCGCCTCCTGGACGTCGACCACACCGGCGACGTCCGGGCCGTCGGTGCGCTCCTCGCCGCGCGGCCAGAAGAGCGCGATCCGCCGTCGCTCGCGCACCGCGCCGCGGATCCGGGTGCGGGCCAGGTTGGCGACCACGCCGCGGGCGTACGCGGCCGGATGATCGGCGGCGCGCACCCGGTCCCAGCGGTGCCACAGCGCCAGCAGCGCGTCCGCCGCGAGGTCGTCGGCGGCGTCCGCCTCGCCGGTCAGCAGGTGCGCGAGACGGGCGAGTTCGGCGTGGTGCCGTTCGAAGAAGGCACGGAACTCCGCGGAGGCGGCGTCGTCCACGACTGTGCCCACGGGTGACCTCTTCTCGGTGCGGCTGCCTGAGTGTCATGTAAATGACATGCGAGGGTCCGGAGGAGCGCCCGGACGGAGATCCGGAAGCGTAGCAGTGACCGTTCCGTGTCCTTGTGCGGGGGGCCGGACGCCGTGTGGTCCACCGAACGCGGCGGTGGCACACCGCAGTCCCCCGCACGAGAGGGTGAACGCGCCGCGTGGGCCGCCTACTTCAGCGCGGCCCGCATCATCGCCCGGGCGACCGGCGCCGCCAGGCCGTTGCCGCTGACCTCCGACCGCGCCGCGTCCGACTGCTCGACCATCACCGCGACCGCGACCTCCTTGCCGTCGCTGTCGGATTTTCCGTACGAGGTGAACCAGGCGTACGGGGTCTTGCTGTTGTTCTCGCCGTGCTGGGCGGTGCCGGTCTTGCCGCCGACGGTCACGCCGTCGATCAGCGCGTTGGTGCCGGTGCCCTCCTTCACCACCGTCTCCATCGCCGACCGCAGCTGTTCGGCGGTGGCGGCGCTGACGACCTGCTCGGTGCCGGCATCGTCACCGTCGTCATAGTTCTTCACCACGTCGCCGCCGGCATCCGTGGTCCGCGACACCATGTGCGGCGCGACCAGCTTGCCGCCGTCGGCGATGGCCGCGGACACCATGGCCATCTGGAGGGGGGTGGCCGTCACGTCGAACTGGCCGATGCCGGACAGCGCCGTCTGGGCCTTGTCCATGCCGGAGGGGTAGAGGCTGGCGTAGGCCCGTACGGGCACGTCACGCTCGTCGTCGTTGAAGCCGAACCTCTCGGCCATGGCCCGCACCTTGTCCTGTCCGAGCTGGACGGCCATGTGTCCGAAGACGTTGTTGCAGGAGTACTGGAGGGCGACCCGGATCGGGGCGTTCCGGCACGGGGCCGACCTGTTCTCGTTCGACAGCTCCTGCACCGTGCCCGGCAGCGTGTAGGGGTCGGGGCTGTCGGTGTGCTGGTCCACGTTCCGGTAGAGCCCGTCCTCCAGCGCGGCTGCCGCCACCACCAGCTTGAACGTCGAGCCCGGCGGCAGCGGCTGGCGCAGCGCGCGGTTGGTGAGCGGCTTCTGCGGGTCCGCCGTGAGCCGCTTCCAGGCGGCGCCGGCGGTGTTGGCGTCGGTGAGGGCGGAGGGGTCGTACGACGGCGTCGAGACCACGGCGAGGATCCTGCCGGTCCTCGGGTCGAGCGCGACGGCCGCGCCCTTGTTGTCGCCGAGCGCGCGGTAGGCCGCCTTCTGCACGGCCGGGTCGATCGTCGTGACGACGTCCCCCGGGTCGGCGCGCTCCCCGGTGACCGTGTCCAGCACGGTCCGCAGCCCGGGGTCGGTGCCGTTGAGCAGGTCGTGGTAGACGCCCTCCAGCTGGGTGGGGGCGTAGGCCTGCGAGGCGTACCCCGTCACCGCCGCGTAGAGCCTGCCGTCCGTGTACGTCCGCTTGTAGGCGAGGTCGCTCCCCTTCGTCCGGGCCGAGCCGGTGATCGCGTTCCCGGCCACGATGATGTTCCCCAGGGGCCGCGAGTACGTCGCGATCGCGTTCCGCCGGTTGTCGTTGTCGTCCGCGAGGGCCTTGCCGTCGTAGAACTGCACCCAGGTCGCCCTGACCAGCAGAGCGAGCACGAGGAGCAGCGCGAAGACGGACGCCCGCCTGATCGTCTTGTTCATCCCGTCCGGAAGACGAGCGGGGCGGGGCGATCGTTCCCGTACGCCCTGCTTTCTCATGCCCCGTTCATGCCCGGGGCCGGTGCCGTGCCCGCCAGGACGAGGACGACCTCCTCGATCTCGTGGCCCCGCGCGTTGGCGAACCCCTGGGCCCGGGCCGTCTCCCGGAAGCCGCACTTGGCCAGCACCCGCAGCGAGCCGGCGTTGTCCGCCGCGGCCCGCGCGTACAGCGGCCGTTCGGGGACCTCGGCGAGCAGCGCCCCCAGGGCCGCCGTCGCCAGCCCCCGGCCCCAGTCGGCGCGGTCGATCCAGTACGTCACCTCGCGCCCGCCCGGCTCCCCGTAGACGACCGTGTTGCCGACCACCCGTCCGTCGGCGAGCACGGTGCGGCACACGGCGTCGGACGCCCGGAGCCGCTGCCACCAGGTGTCGAAGGCGGCCCGGTCGCCGTGGTCGTCGGGGCCGAAGGCGGCCATCCGCAGGGACTCCGGGTCGGTCATGTGCCGGAAGAACACCGGCAGGTCGTCGTCCTCGACAGCGCGCAGCACGATCTTCATGGGGTCCGAGCCTACGGCCCCGCGGGCGCGCGGGGTCGACGGACTCGGCGGGGGCCCGGGGCTTCGGGCGCCGGTGGGCTCAGAGCCTGCGGGTCGCCAGCGCCAGCCGGTCCCGCGCGTCGAACAGCGCGTCCTTGATCAGCTGTTCGTGGGCGGGGGTCAGCCGGGCCACCGGCACCGAGCAGCTGATGGCGTCCCGCGCCGGGGTGCGGTACGGGATCGCCACGCCGAAGCAGCGCAGACCCAGCGTGTTCTCCTCGCGGTCGACCGCGAACCCCTGCTCCCGGACCTGGTGCAGTTCCTCGATCAGCCGTTCCCGGTCGGTGACGGTGTGCTCGGTGAGCGCGGGCAGCGTCCGCGGCAGCAGCGCGCGGACCTGCTCGTCGGTGCAGGTGGCGAGGATGGCCTTGCCCAGGGAGGTGGAGTGGGCGGGCAGCCGGCGGCCGACCCGGGTGAAGGGGCGCAGGTAGTGCTGGGACTGGCGGGTGGCGAGGTAGACGACGTTGGTGCCGTCGAGCCGGGCCAGGTGGATGGTCTCCGTGGTGTCGTCCGAGAGGCGGTCCAGGGTCGGGCGGGCGGCGGCCACCACCTCGTCGCCGTCGATGTACGACGTGCCGACCAGCAGCGCCCGCACCCCGATGCCGTACCGCGTGCCCGTCGCGTCGGTCTCCACCCAGCCCAGCTCCACGAGGGTGCGCAGCAGCATGTACAGGCTGGACTTGGGGTACCCCACCGCCTCCTGGACGGCCGCGAGGGAGTGCATGCCGGGCTTGCCGGCGAAGTACTCCAGCAGTTCGACCGTCCGTACCGCGGACTTGACCTGCGCCCCGCCTGTCTCGCCAGCCGACATCGCGCTTGACCCCTTCAATCGCCGGGAAATAGTCTCCGAGCAGCGTATTCATCATCAGAGACAGCGTTCAGTATATCGAACGCACTCGATGGTTGACCCCGTAATGCGGCCTTAACTGGAGGGACCCGCGGTGGCAGCAGCACCAGTCTGGAGTGTCGACCCGCGCACCGGGAAGCAGCGCGAACAGGTCGCGGTGGAGGCCACGGCCCAGGAGGTGGACGCGGCGGTCCGGGCGGCGAGCGCCGCGCGCGACGCCCTCGCCGACCGTGCGGTCCGCGCCGCCTTCCTGCGTTCGGCCGCCGATGGCCTGGAGGCGGCCCGGGACGCCCTGGTGGAGACCGCCGACGCCGAGACCGCGCTCGGCCCGGCCCGCCTCACCGGCGAACTCGCCCGCACCGCCTACCAGCTGAGGGCCTTCGCCGGCATCGTCGACGAGGGCGCCTTCCTGGACGTCATCATCGACCACCCCGACGACACCGCGACCCCGCCCGTCCCGGACCTGCGGCGCTACAAGGTCCCGCTCGGGGTCGTCGCCGTCTACTCCGCGTCCAACTTCCCGTTCGCCTTCTCCGTCGCCGGCGGGGACACCGCGAGCGCGCTGGCCGCGGGCTGCCCGGTCGTCGTCAAGGCGCACCCCGACCACCCGGCCCTGTCCGAGCTGGTCGCCGGGGTGCTGCGCCGGGCCGCCGCCGGGCACGGCGTCCCCGAGGGCGTCGTCGGTCTCGTGCACGGCTTCGAGGCGGGCATCGAGCTGATCCGGCACCCGCTGGTCGCCGCGGCCGGCTTCACCGGTTCGGTACGCGGCGGCCGGGCGCTGTTCGACGCCGCCGCCGCGCGTCCCGTGCCGATCCCGTTCCACGGCGAACTCGGCTCGCTCAACCCCGTCCTGGTCACCGAGGCCGCCGCGGCCGAGCGGGCCGAGGAGATCGGCGGCGGTCTCGCCGGGTCGATGACCCTCGGCACCGGCCAGTTCTGCGTCAAGCCCGGCCTGGTGCTGGTGCCGTCCGGCACGGGCGGCGACCGGCTGGTGAAGTCCCTGGCCGCCGCCGTCGGCGACGCCGGGGCCGGCGTGCTGCTCGACCACCGCATGCGGGACAACTTCGTCGCCGGGGTGCGGGAGCGGGCCGGCCTGGAGGGCGTGGAGTCCCCGGTGGAGCCCGGCCCGGGCGACGCGCACACGGTCAGCCCCGGGTTCCTCACCGTGCCGGCGAGCCGGCTCACCGAGGAGGGGGCGCACGACCTGCTGCTGGAGGAGTGCTTCGGACCGGTCACCGTGGTGGTGCGGTACGAGGACGACGGCGAGGCGACGGCGGTGCTGTCCAGGCTGCCGGGCAACCTGACGGCGACCGTCCAGGTGTCCGCCGAGGAGGCCGCCGGCCACGGCCGGGGGCCGGAGCTGCTCGCCGCGCTGACCCCGCTGGCCGGGCGGGTGCTGGTCAACGGCTGGCCGACGGGGGTGGCCGTGGCACCGGCCCAGCACCACGGCGGTCCGTACCCGGCGACCACCTCCACGTCCACCTCGGTCGGCGGCACGGCCGTCGAACGCTGGCTGCGGCCGGTCGCCTACCAGAACGCGCCGGAGGCGCTGCTGCCGGCGGAACTCCGTGACGACAACCCCCTGGGCCTTCCCCGCCGGTTCGACGGGGCCCTGGAGCGCTGACCGCGGGCGCGGGCCCCGACGAGCGGGGCCCGCGTCCCTCAGGAGTCGGCCGGGCCGCGTCCCAGGCGGCAGCCGAGGACGAAGGTGAGGGCGAACAGGGCCGCGGAACCGGCCAGGCTCGCCCGCATCCCCGCGACGAAACCTCCCGACACCAGCGTTCCGAAGACCGCGATCCCCAGCCCGCCGCCCACCTGCCGGGCAGCGTTGAGCACTCCCGCCGCCAGGCCGGCCCGCTCGGCCGGCACCGCCTCCATCATCACCACCGTCAGCGGCGGGACGGTCAGCGCGCAACCGAGGGCCAGCGGGACGAGGAGCACGGCCACCACGGCGGCGGACGTGCCGGCGTCGACGTACAGCAGACCCAGCAGGCCCGCCGTGGCGAGCGCCTGGCCCACCAGCAGGGGCAGGCGCGGGCCGTAGCGTCCCGCCAGCTTTCCGGCCACCACGTTCGTCACCGCGATCAGCGCCGACATCGGCAGGAACACCAGCCCGGCGTAGAGCGCCGAACGGCCCTGCACCCGCTGGAAGAAGAGGGAGAGCAGGAACACCGTCCCGTAGAACGCCACGCTGCACGCCGCCCCCGCCGCGACCGCCACCCGCACCGCCCGGTCGCGGAACAGTCCGAGCGGGACGACCGGGTGCGGCTGCCGTGCCTCGGTCCGGACGAACAGCACGGCCGCGGCGACGGCCACGGCGAAGGCCGCGATCCCCGTCGTCCCGCCCTCGATCACCGCGAACGTCAGCGCGGTCAGGGCGACCACGGCCGTCAGCTGCCCGGGCAGGTCCAGCGGTGCCGGCCGGCGCTCGGAGCGCGGCGCGCGCACGACCCTGCGCATGGACCAGGTGGCCGCCGCCTGCGGTCTCGGCACCGCCGACTCGCTGCGCGGCCACCTGGTCCGCCGCACCGGCCTCACCCCGAGCGCCTACCGGGCCCGGTTCGGCCGGCCCGGCGGAACCGGGGCGCTGCCGTCCGCGTCCTCCGCTGCATGATCGATGACCGTGCGACCGGGGGCCGGGTGATCCGGACCGCGCTGACCGCCGAGGCCGGGACCATCGCCGCGCTGCACCACCGGGCCCGCTCGACGTACTACCCCGACGGCCTCCCGGACGACGGCACCGACTGGACCGCCGCCTGGCGCGGCGCGGTCGAGCGCCCCGACGGGCAGGTGCTGTGCGTCGTGGACCGCGGCGTGATCACCGCCGTGGCCTCCTTCCGCCCCCCGCCGGACGGCCCGGCGGACACCGTGAAGCTGTTCCAGTTCCACGTCGACCCCGGCCACTGGCGCTCCGGCATCGGTACGGCGCTGCACGCGGCCTGCGTCGAGCGCTGGCGTGCCGACGGCCGGCGGCTGGCCGTCCTCGACGTCCACGTGGACAACCACCGCGCCCAGGCCTTCTACGCCCGCCGGGGCTGGCTCCCCGACCCCGCCCGGCCGCCGGCGCCCGACGACCACCACCGCTACCTGTGCCTCTCCGTGCCGGACCGGGAATGAGAGCGGCTGCTTGAAGGTTCACGTACTGGTCGGGGAGCGTCCCCGCACCCGTACGAACCGGAGAGAGCCGAAGACATGCGCGTCGAGATCTGGAGCGACATCGCCTGCCCGTGGTGCTACGTGGGCAAGGCCCGCTTCGACAAGGCGCTGGCCGCCTTCCCGCACCGCGACCGGGTCGAGGTGGTGCACCGCTCCTTCGAACTGGACCCGGACCGGGCCAAGGGCGACACGCAGCCGGTGCTCACGATGCTCACCCGGAAGTACGGGATGAGCCAGGCGCAGGCCGAGGCAGGGGAGGACAACCTCGGCGCCCTCGCCGCCGCCGAGGGCCTGGCCTACCGCACCCGGGGCCGCGACCACGGCAACACCTTCGACCTGCACCGTCTGCTGCACTTCGCCGCAGAGAAGGGCCGCCGGGACGAACTCCTCGCCCTCCTGTACCGGGCCAACTTCGCCGAGGAGCGGTCCCTGTTCACCGAGGGCGACGAACGCCTGGTGGAGCTGGCCGCCGAGGCGGGACTCGACGCCGACCGGGCCCGGGAGGTCCTCGCCGACCCCGGCGCGTACGCCGAGGAGGTGCGCGCCGACGAGCGTGAGGCCGCCCGGCTCGGCGCCACCGGCGTGCCGTTCTTCGTCCTCGACCGCGCCTACGGCGTCTCCGGCGCCCAGAGCGCCGAGGTCTTCGCCCAGGCCCTCGCCCAGGCGTGGGGCGAGCGTTCCGTGCCGGAGCCGGCCGGCGGGCAGGACGCCGCGGTCTGCGGCCCGGACGCGTGCGCCCCGCCCACCCACGGCTGAGGAAGCACCCGCCGGGTACCGGGGCGGTCGGGCGGACCGGCGCGGACATTCTCCGTGGACGGGGGCCGCGAGGAGCCGCAGAGTGGTGGCATGGAGACCACGGAGACGTTCCTGAGCCTCGTCCGCGCCGAGTTCGGCCCCAAGAGCATCTACCTCAACACCGCGAGCAACGGCCTGCTGCCCGCGCGCACCGTCGCCGCCCTCCAGGCCGCGGCGCTGCTGCGCGCCGAGGGTCGGCCGCTGCTCCCGCTGTACGACGACGTGGAGGCGTCCCGGGCCGCCTACGCCCGGCTCGTCGGTGTCCCCGGCAACCGCGTCGCGGCCGGCGCCTCCGTCGCCGCGCACACCGGGGTGATCGCCGCGTCGCTGCCCGCCGGCGCGGAGGTCCTCACGGCCGAGGACGACTTCACGTCGGTGCTGAACCCCTTCCACGTCCGCGGCGACCTCAAGGTCCGTGCCGTCCCGCTGGAGCGGATCGCCGCGTCGGTCCGGCCGAGCACCGCGCTCGTCGCGGTCAGCGCCGTCCAGTCCGCCGACGGCCGGCTCGCCGACCTGCCCGCCCTGCGCGAGGCCGCCCGCGCCCACGGCGCCCGCACCTACGTCGACTTCTCCCAGGCCGCCGGCTGGCTGCCGGTGGACGCCGGCGCGTACGACTTCACCGTCTCCGTCGCCTACAAGTGGCTCCTCGGTCCGAACGGCGCGGCCTTCCTCACGGTCCCCGAGGACTTCGGCGGGCTCGTCCCCATCCTGGCGGGCTGGGTCGCGGCGGAGGTGCCGTGGGACAGCTGTTACGGACCCGTGGGCGAACTCGCCCGGTCCGCGCGCCGGTTCGACCTGACCCACGCCCTGTTCAGCTACACCGGGCTGCGTCACTCGCTCGAACTCATCGAGGAACTGGGGCTGTCCGCCGTGCACGCGCACGCCGTCGGGCTCGCCGACCGGTTCCGGGCCGGCCTCGCGGACCTCGGGCACGAGCCCCTGCCGGCGCCCGGCTCGGCGATCGTCTCCGTCCCCGGGCTGGGCGGCCGGCAGCAGGAGCTGAGCGAGGCGGGCATCGAGGTCTCCGACCGCGCCGGCAACCTGCGCGCGGCCTTCCACCTCTACAACACCGCCGGCGACGTGGACCGCCTGCTGACGGCACTGGCCGGCTGACACGACGGGGCCGGGGCCCGCCCGTCCCACGGGAGGGGGCCCCGGCCCGGTCGGTGGTCCCGGAGGTCAGCGCACGGGGGTGAAGTCCCGCGCCCCGACGAACTCCGGACGGCGTGTTGGCGCCGCGAACGGCTCCACCGCCGTGTTCTCCACGCTGTTGAACACGATGAAGACGTTGCTGCGCGGGAACGGCGTGATGTTGTCGCCGGAGCCGTGCATGCAGTTGCAGTCGAACCAGGTCGCCGACCCGGCCGCGCCGGTGAACAGGCGGATGCCGTGCTCGCCCGCCAGCGCGGTCAGCGCCTCGTCCGACGGGGTGCCCGCGTCCTGCATCCGCAGCGACCTCTTGTAGTTGTCCTCGGGCGTGGCACCGGCGCAGCCCAGGAACGTCCGGTGCGAACCGGGCATGATCATCAGGCCGCCGTTGGTGTCGTGGTTCTCGGTCAGCGCGATCGAGACGGACACCGTGCGCATGTTCGGCAGGCCGTCCTCGGCGTGCCAGGTCTCGAAGTCGGAGTGCCAGTAGAAGCCGCCGGCGCCGAAGCCGGGCTTGACGTTGATCCGGGACTGGTGGACGTACACGTCCGAGCCGAGGATCTGCCGGGCCCGGCCGACCACCCGAGGATCGCGCACGAGCCCGGCGAAGACCTCGCTGATCCGGTGCACCTCGAAGACCGAGCGGATCTCCTCGCCCCGCGGCTCGACGACGGCGCGCTCGTCGGCGCGGACCGCCGGGTCGGCGACCAGCCGTTCCAGCTCACGCCGGTAGACCTCGACCTCGTCCGGGGTGATGAGCCGGTCGACGGTGAGGAAGCCGTCCCGCTCGTACGCCTGGAGGTCGGCGGCCGTGACGGGGCCCGGGGTGTCCGGGGCGCCCCACACGACGGGGTCCTGGCGGGGCGAGAGGACCTCGCCGGTCCCGCGCGTGGGGTACAGGTCGATGAGGGGCGCGTCGGTCATCGCGGGTCACACCTCCTCGGGCTCGGTGAGAAGCGGGTAGACGCCGTTCTCGTCGTGGTCCTCCCGTCCGGTCACCGGCGGGTTGAACACGCAGATGCAGTGGAAGTCGTCCTTGACGCGCAGTGTGTGCCGCTCGTGCCCGTCGAGGAGGTACATGGTGCCGGGGGTGATCGTGTACGTCGTCCCGGTCTCCTGGTCGGTCAGTTCGGCCTCGCCCCGGGTGCAGACGACGGCCTCGACGTGATTGGCGTACCACATCGACGTCTCGGTGCCGGCGTACAGGACGGTCTCGTGCAGGGAGAAGCCGACGCGCTCCTCGGCGAGCACGATGCGCTTGCTCTCCCAGGTGCCGGACTTCGCCCTGACGTGCCGGTCGGTGCCCTCGATGTCCTGGAACGATCGGACGATCATGCGGTGTCTCCTCCTCGGTGGTCAGGCGGTCTCCCGGACGGCGCGGGCGAGGACGCTCAGGCCCTCGTCCAACTCCTCCGGGGTGATGGTCAGCGCGGGCAGCAGCTTGACGACCTCGCTCTCCGGGCCGGACGTCTCGATGAGCAGCCCCAGTTCGAAGGCGCGGGCGGCCACCCGGCCGGCCCGCCCCCTGTCGCGGAACTCCAGGCCCCACACCAGGCCGCGCCCGCGGTACTCGCGCACGTCGGCGAGGTTCTCCTCGGTGATGGCGATCAGCGCCTGCTCGACCTGCTCGCCCCGGGTCCGCGTCTGCTTCTCCATGGCCGCGCCGTCGGCCCAGTAGGCCTCCAGCGCGGCGGTGGCGGTGACGAAGGCGGGGTTGTTGCCGCGGAAGGTGCCGTTGTGCTCGCCCGGCTCCCAGACGTCCAGCTCGGGCCGGAACAGGCACAGCGACATCGGCAGCCCGTAGCCGCTGATCGACTTGGACACGGTGACGATGTCCGGCGTGATGCCGGCCTCCTCGAAGGAGAAGAACGCGCCGGTGCGGCCGCAGCCCATCTGGATGTCGTCCACGATCAGCAGCATGTCCTGGCGCTCGCACAGCTCCTTGAGCGCGCGCAGCCACTCGGGCCGGGCGACGTTGATGCCGCCCTCGCCCTGCACGGTCTCCACGATCACCGCCGCGGGCTTGTTCAGGCCGGAGCCCTGGTCCTCCAGCAGCCGCTCGAACCACAAAAAGTCCGGGACCCGGCCGTCGAAGTAGTTGTCGAACGGCATCGGGGTGCCGTGCACCAGGGGCACGCCGGCGCCGGCCCGCTTGAAGGCGTTGCCGGTGACGGCGAGCGAGCCCAGCGACATGCCGTGGAAGGCGTTGGTGAAGGACACGATCGCCTCGCGCCCCTTCACCTTGCGGGCCAGCTTCAGCGCGGACTCGACGGCGTTGGTGCCGGTCGGGCCCGGGAACATGACCTTGTACGGCAGGTCGCGCGGGCGCAGCACCAGGTCCTGGAAGGTCTGGAGGAACGACCGCTTGGCCGTGGTGGACATGTCCAGGCCGTGGGTGACGCCGTCCCGCGCCAGGTAGTCGATCAACGCCCGTTTGAGGACGGGGTTGTTGTGGCCGTAGTTCAGCGAACCGGCACCGGCGAAGAAGTCGAGGTACGCGTGGCCGTCCTCGTCGAACATCCGGCTGCCCTGCGCCCGGTCGAAGACGGTGGGCCAGCCGCGGCAGTAGCTGCGCACCTCGGACTCGAGGGTCTCGAAGACGCTGAGGTCGGGCTGGGTGATGGTCACGGTGGATCGCTCCTCAGTGGGCGGTGGACGCGGTCAGCGGGCCTATGCGGTACAGGACTTCGGGCTCGTGCGGGCCGTCGGGGAACGACTCGGCCGGGAACAGCACTTCGCGGGTGATCCGCGCGCCGTGCCGTTCGGCGAACGAGGTGAACAGGCGGTCCGAGGCGGTGTTGTCCGGGCTGATGGTGGTCTCCAGCCCGGTGATGCCGCGCTCGGCGGCCAGCCGGGCGGCCAGGCCGTCCAGCAGGGCGGCGGCGATGCCCCGGCCCTGGTGGGCGGCGTCGACGGCCACCTGCCAGACGACCAGGGTCCGCGGGTGGTCCGGCCGCACGTACCCGGTGACGAAACCGACCGGCTCCCCGTCCGCACCGCGCGCCACCGCCGAGGTGCCGGCGAAGTCCCGGCACCACAGCAGATAGCTGTACGAGGAGTTGAGGTCGAGGGTTTCCGATTCCTTGGCGAGACGCCAGAGCGCGGCTCCGTCTGTCGTCGCCGGCCGTTCGATGAGCAGGTCTGCGGGTGCGGCAGTCATGCGGCACGAATTTAGCGAGGCGAATGAGGAAATGCACGGGAGTGACGGAGGTGACGGAGGGTCACCTCTATGTTATGCACCGAATGTCCTATGTCAAATACTGACAAAAAGGTCCGCTTGTGGGTTGTGTCACAGCCCGGAAACGCCCGAAGAATCCGATCGCAAAGTCTCTTGTTTGGCTTCGCGAAAATCGGGCAGGAGAAGACCGGAAGCTATCGCCCGTCGAATTGGCGGGAATGGTGAAGGGGAATTGAATTCCGGATTCTGTGTCCCCGGGGGCGGAGCCCCCGGGAGCGTGCGGGCTAGCGCCAGGCGTCCGCCACGGCCCGGCGGGCACCCTCGGGGTCCACGGCCAGGCCCCGGGCGGCCATGGCCGTGCCCAGCGCCGACAGCGCGCCGCGGACGGCGTCCTCGGTGGCGTCCGGCCCGTAGTGGTTGACGCGGACCATCTCCCCGGCGAGCGCCCCGCCGCCGGCGGCCAGGGGCAGCGCCGGGTCCGACCGCAGCGCCTCCGCCACCAGCTCCGAGGCCGGCGCGCCCGGCGGCACCCGCAGCGTCGTCGCGACCGGCGCCGCGTCCCGCTCCGCGTACACGTACGGTTCCAGGCCCCCGCCCAGCGCCACCGCCCCGGCCCGCGTGGCCAGCGCGGCGGCCCGGTGCCGGGCCATCACCGCCTCCGGGCCCGCCGACTCGATCCGCTCCAGGCACGCCTCCAGCGCCAGCATCTCCAGCTGGGCCGGCGCGTGCGGCAGCGCCCTGCGGCCGGCGTCGGTCCAGCGCTCCTTCCAGTCCAGCAGGGACAGGTAGGAGCGGCGCGGGGCGCTCGGGTTGGTGGCCATGCGGGCCCACGCCCGCTCGCTCACCGAGATCGCCGACACGCCCGCCGGGCCGCCCATCGCCTTCTGCGCCCCGATCACGCACAGGTCCACGCCCCACGCGTCCGGCAGCACCGGCTCCGCGCCCACCGACGCCACCGCGTCCAGGTAGAACAGCGCGCCCTGCTCCCGTACCGCCCCGGCGATCTCCGCCACCGGATTGGTGTTGCCCGTCGCCGCCTCCGCGTGCACCAGGGACACGAAGTCGATCTCCGGGTGCTCCGCGAACGCCTCGCGGACCTGGGCGGCGGTCACCGCGGTGTGGAAGGGGACACGGAGGTCGTGCACGGTCGCGCCGGCGTCCCGCAGCCAGTCGCCGAAGGTCTGCCCGTAGGGGCCGGTGATCACGTTCAGGGCCACCGTGCCCGCACCGGCCGCCGCGCGGATCGCGCCCTCCAGCGGCAGCAGCGCCTCGCCCTGGGTGACCAGGACGGTCTGCCGGGTGTCCAGCAGCCGGGCCACCCGGTCCTCGATGGCGGCGAAGCGCTCGGCACTCAGCGGGGGAAGGTCGAGGAAGGGGTGGGTCACAGCGGTGCTCTCTTCGCTCACGAGGTCCACGGGGGCCGCCGGAGGGCGGCCGTGACGAGCGTAACTCTCCGCTCCCGCCCCCCTCCCGACCGGTGAGTTCCTAGGCCGGGCGGCCCCGAAGCCATCGGTTTGATTTGAGAGACCCCAACCTTTCCTTATAATCGGAACCCTTCGTCCCCGCATAGGAGAATTCCCCCATGACAACGCTCCTCGGGCGCCGGACCCGCCTCCTGGCTGCCACCACCGCGACCGCCGGGCTCGTGCTCGTGGCCGCCGGCTGCTCCTCGGACGACGGCGGGGGGAGCGGCAAGACCACCGTCAAGGGCGTCCACCTGGCCAAGGCCGGCCGGCTGACCACCTGTACCCACCTGCCCTACCCGCCGTTCCAGTCGGAGGTCGACGGCAAGGTGCAGGGCTTCGACGTCTCCCTGATCGACCTCGTCGCCAAGGACCTCGGCGTCCCGCAGAAGATCCTCGACACGCCGTTCGAGAACTTCAAGACGGGCGCCTTCCTCAACTCCGGGACGTGCGACCTGGCCGCCGCCGGCATGACCATCACGCCCGAGCGCAAGAAGAACGTCGCCTTCTCCGACCCCTACTTCGAGGCCACCCAGGCCGTCCTCGTCGACAAGGGCAGCGGCGTCCACTCGCTCGCCGACGTCAAGGCCAAGGGGAAGAAGCTGGGTGCCCAGGCCCAGACCACCGGCGAGGACTACGTCAAGGGCAAGGGGTACGACCCGATCTCCTTCGAGTCCTCCGACGCGGTCCTCAACGGCCTGCGCACCGGCCAGGTCCAGGCCGTCGTCATCGACTACCCGGTCGTCCAGGGCTGGCTGAAGGACAAGGCCAACGCGGACAAGTTCCGGATCGTCGACAACCTCAAGACCGGTGAGCAGTACGGCTTCACGGTCAAGAAGGGCAACAAGGCGCTGCTCGACGCCATCAACAAGGCGCTCAAGGACGCCAAGGCCGACGGCACCTACAAGAAGATCTACGAGAAGTGGATCGGCCCGTACAACGCCTCCGTCGCCTCTCCCGCGGCCTCATGAGCGACACGGACGCACCGCTCGGCCCGAGGAAGAAGGGACTGACCCGGCGGCAGCGGCGCACGCTGTCCCGGGGCGCGCAGTACGCCGTCTTCGCCGCCGCCGTGATCGCCTTCGCGGTCACGGCGGACTGGGGCCGGCTGCGCAACCAGTTCGCCCAGGTGGGCATCGCCAAGCAGATGTTCCCCGACGTCATCACCCTGGCGCTGAAGAACACCGTGCTCTACACGATGTCCGGCTTCGTCGTCGGGCTCGTCCTCGGCATGCTCATCGCGCTGATGCGGCTGTCCTCCGTGGGCCCCTACCGCTGGCTCGCCGGCATCTACATCGAGATCTTCCGCGGGCTGCCCGCCCTGCTGATCTTCATCTTCGTCGGCGTGGCCGTGCCGCTGGCGTTCCCCGGCACCGAGATCCCGGGCGGCACCTACGGCAAGGTCGCCCTCGCGCTCGGCCTGGTCTCGGCGGCCTACATGGCCGAGACCATCCGGGCCGGCATCCAGGCCGTGCCCAAGGGGCAGACCGAGGCGGCCCGCTCGCTGGGCTTCTCGCCCGCGAAGGCCATGGTCTCCATCGTCGTCCCGCAGGCCTTCCGCATCATCCTGCCGCCGCTCACCAACGAACTCGTCCTGCTCTTCAAGGACTCCTCGCTGGTGCTGTTCCTCGGCGTCACCCTGGAGGAGCGGGAACTGTCCAAGTTCGGCCGCGACCTGGCGAGCACGACCGCCAACTCCACGCCGATCCTGGTCGCCGGCCTGTGCTACCTGCTGGTCACCATCCCGCTGAGCTTCGTCGTGCGCCGCATGGAATCCAAGGCACAGGAGGCGATCCGGTGACCCGCCCCGAGATCGAGGTACGCGCACTGCGCAAGTCCTTCGGCGACAACGAGGTGCTGCGCGGCATCGACCTGGAGATCGGCCAGGGCGAGGTGGTCTGCGTCATCGGCCCCTCCGGCTCCGGCAAGTCGACCCTGCTGCGCTGTGTGAACCTGCTGGAGGAGCCCACCGAGGGGCGGGTCTTCGTCGCCGGCACCGAGATCACCGACCCGGACGTCGACATCGACGCCGTACGCCGCCGCATCGGCATGGTCTTCCAGCAGTTCAACCTCTTCCCGCACCTGGACGTCACCGGGAACCTGACGCTGCCGCAGCGCCGGGTCCTCGGGCGGGACAAGGCCACCGCCGCGAGGATCGCCGCCGAGAACCTGGCCCGGGTCGGCCTCGCGGAGAAGGCGGACGCCTACCCGTCCTCCCTCTCCGGCGGCCAGCAGCAGCGCGTGGCCATCGCCCGCGCCCTCGCCATGGGCCCCGAGGTCATGCTCTTCGACGAGCCGACCTCCGCGCTCGACCCCGAACTCGTCGGGGACGTCCTCGCCGTCATGCGCCGGCTCGCCCGGGAGGGCATGACCATGATGGTCGTCACCCACGAGATGACCTTCGCCCGGGAGGTCGCCGACCGGGTCGTCTTCATGGACGGCGGCGTCGTCGTCGAGGACGGCAGCCCCGAACAGGTCATCGGTGACCCGCGCCACGAGCGCACCCGGCACTTCCTGTCCCGGCTGCTCGACCCGGCGATGGCCGAGGTCGAGGAGGAGAGCTCCGACCAGGTCGGGAAGGACGCGCCGTAGGCCGTTAGGGTGCCGTGCATGAGCGATGGCGCGGTGCTGCACGTGAAGGGGCGGGTCCTGACCGGTCCCGAGGACGTCCGGGACGAACTGTGGGTGGTCGGGGGGCGGATCTCCTACGACCGCCCCGTCGGCGCCCGCGACGTCACCACCGTCACGGGCTGGGCGCTGCCCGGCCTGGTCGACGCCCACTGCCACGTCGGCCTGGGCGCCGAGGGCCCCGTCGACACGGAGACCGCCGAGAAGCAGGCGCTGACCGACCGGGAGACCGGCACCCTGCTGATCCGGGACGCCGGCTCCCCGTCCGACACCCGCTGGATCGACGACCGCGCCGACCTCCCGAAGATCATCCGCGCGGGCCGGCACATCGCCCGCACCCGCCGCTACCTCCGCGGCTACGCCTGGGAGATCGAACCCGAGGACCTCGTCGCGTACGTGGCCCGGGAGGCCCGGCGCGGCGACGGCTGGGTCAAGCTGGTCGGCGACTGGATCGACCGCGGCGTCGGCGACCTCACCCCCTGCTGGCCCCGCGAGGCCGTCGAGGCGGGCATCGCCGAGGCCCACCGGCTCGGCGCCCGCGTCACCGCGCACTGCTTCGCCGAGAACTCCCTGCGCGACCTGGTCGAGGCGGGCATCGACTGCGTCGAACACGCCACCGGCCTCACCGAGGACCTGATCCCGCTCTTCGCCGAGCGGGGCGTCGCGATCGTCCCCACCCTCGTCAACATCGCCACCTTCCCCAAGCTCGCCGCGGGCGGTGACGACAAGTACCCGCGCTGGTCCGCGCACATGCGCCGGCTGCACGAGCGGCGCTACGACACCGTGCGCGCCGCCTACGACGCCGGGATCCCGGTCTACGTCGGCACGGACGCCGGCGGTTCGCTGCCCCACGGCCTGGTCGCCGAGGAGGTCGCCGAACTGGTCACCGCGGGCATCCCCCCGGTGCGGGCCCTCGCCGCCACCACCTGGTCCGCCCGGACGTGGCTCGGCCGGCCCGGCCTGGAGGAGGGTGCCCCGGCCGACCTGGTGGTGTACGAGGCCGATCCCCGCGCGGACGTACGGGTGCTGGCGGCGCCGCGCCGGGTGGTGCTCGACGGGCGCGTCGTCGAGTAGGCGTGCCCCCGCGCTCGAATCCGCGTGCGGGTAGGCCACGTTGGGGTGAAGTGCCCCCGGAACGCTGACCGTTCACCCACAGGGCGGACAAGGTTGACGGGTCCCGAACATGTTTCCTCTGGGGGTCCCACCGCCTTGAACAGCAACGACTTCCGCATGCCCGCACGCCGTCTCGCCGCCCTCGCGGCGGTCACCGCCCTGACCGCCGCGCCCGCGGTGCTGGGCGCGGGCGCCGCGCACGCCACCGGCGGCCACGGCCGCGCCTCCGCCGTCGTCCTGCGCACCGGGCTCGACGTGTCCCTGCTCGACAGGAGCGTGCGCGTCCCGCTCGCCGTCACCCTCGACGAGGTCCGGGCACCGCGCGACGCCGACCGCACCGCGCTGACCGCCCGGCTCGACGGCGTCGACGGCGGCCGGCCGTTCACCGTCCTCGGCGCCGACGTGGCCCGGGCCCGGGCGACGGCCACCGACCGGCGCGCCGAGGGCTCCGTCCGGGTCGCCCACGCCCGGCTGCACGTCCCCGGCCTGCCCCTGCTCCCCGTGCTCGAGGCCGACGCGATCACCGCCCGGGCCACCTGCGAGGCCGGCAAGGCACCCACCGCCGCCGCGAACGTCCTCGGCGCCGTCACCGTCCTCGGCAGACGCGTCACCCTGACCGCCGGCGGCCCGGTGCGGGTCGAGGTGCCCGGCGTCGGCGAGGTCCGCCTCGACCTCGCCGAGCGGCGCACCACGAGCCGTACGGCCGCCGCGACCGCCCTCCGCCTGAAGGTGTCCGTCGATCCGCTGAAGCTGGGCGTCGCCGACGTCGAGGGCACCGTCACCCTGGCCGAGGCCACCTGCGAGTCCCCGGCACCGGGCCATGCCCCGGCCGCCGACGTCCACCCCCAGGAGACCGGCCTCGCCGAGACCGGAGGCGGCTCGGCGACCCCGTACCTCGCCGGCGGCGCACTGACCCTGCTGCTGGCCGGCGCCGGCGCGATCACCCTGACCCGCCGCCGCAAAAACTGACCCGGCCAACGCATGTCCTGCGGCTCGGCCGGCGGGGGCGTGCCGTCTCCGGTCTTCCGGTGGGCGGTCCCGGATCGCGGCGGTGCCTGCTGTGCCCGGTGACCGGTGCGGGTTCTGCCGACGGGTGGCGCCGACGGGTGCTCCGGGGCGCCCCCGGGGGGGCGGGGCACGCCCGGGAAGGTGTCGCCAGGCCGGCGGCTGACCGGACGCCCCTGACGAGCAAGCGGCTGCGGGCCCGGCCCCAGGGGCGGGCCCGTCCTGCGGCTCGGCCGGGGCGTGCCGTCCGGCCTTCCGGTGGGCCGTCCCGGATCGTGGTGGGACCGACGGACGGCGCCGAAGGCGGCTTCGGGACGCCCACCGGGCGGGGCAAGCCGTGAAACGGGTTTCCCGACGCCCGGCTGGCCGGGGCGCGGTCACCGAGCGGGCACCCGGCGCCGGACCGTTCCGTTCCCGGGAGGGGCCCGCCCCGGTCGCCCCGGATGGCGGTCGGAGGCGTCGCGCTCAGTGGCCAGTACGGTCGGTCACTGGGCGGACGTCCGGCGTCGCGGGGTGGCCCGGTGCCGGAGCGGATCCGGTCAGGTGCCGTTACCGGCGGTGCCGGTGGGATGCGCGGTGGTGGATCGGTCCAGGGCGGTGGTCAGGGCCGTCAGGAAGCCGTTCGTCGTGGCGCGGTCGCGTACCGCCACCCGTATCCAGTCCGGGCCGAGCCCGGGGAACGTGTCCCCCCGGCGCACGGCGTGGCCGAGGTCGCGCAGCCGGCGTCGTACCCCCGCGGCGTCCGGTATGCGGACCAGCACGAAGGGACCCTCCGCCGGCCCCACCACCCGTACGCCGCGGTCCGCGAGCGCGGACAGTCCCGCGACCAGGTGCGCCCGGTCCCCGGCGCCGCGGTGCGCCGCGTGCCCAGCCTCGGCCAGCGCGCGGGGCGCCACGCACGCCCGCGCCGCGGCCAGCGCCGGGGTGGACACCGGCCACAGCGGTTGGGCGCGTTCCAGCGCGGTGATCACCTCGGGCGCCGCCAGCGCGTACCCGATGCGCAGCCCCGCCAGCCCCCAGGTCTTGGTGAGGCTGCGCAGGACGACGAGTCCGGGCACGTCCGTGCGGCCGGCCAGCGCCTCGCGCTCACCGGGCACCGCGTCCATGAACGCCTCGTCGACCACGAGGGTCCGCCCCGGGCGGGCCAGCCCGGCGACCGTCGCCGCCGGGTGCAGCACGGACGTCGGGTTGGTGGGGTTGCCGATCACCACCAGGTCGGCGTCGTCCGGGACGGCCGCCGGGTCCAGCCGGAAGCCGTCCTCCTCCCGCAGCAGCACCCGGTCCACCGCGTGCCCGGCGTCCCGCAGCGCCGCCTCCGGCTCGGTGAACTGCGGGTGCACGACGACCGGCCGGCGGACCTCCAGGGCGCGGGCGAGGAGGACGAACGCCTCGGCGGCGCCCGCCGTCAGCAGCACCCGTTCCACCGACAGCCCGTGCCGCGCGGCCACCGCCGCCCGGGCGGCCCGCCCGTCGGGGTAGGCCGCGAGGGACGACAGCGAACCGGCGATCTCCTCCCGCAGCCACCGCGGGGGGGTGTCCGCACGGACGTTGACGGCGAGGTCGACCAGCGCGGCCCCGTCGTCCCGTACCTCGGCGTCCCCGTGGTGGCGCAGGTCGTGTCCGGCCCCGCCGGTGCCCTCAGTGCGCATGGCTGTGCGAGTGCCCCCCGTGATGGTGGTGCCCGTGGCCGTGCCCGTGGTCGTGGCCCTCGTCGTCCGGGTGGAAGTGCGGCTGCTGCGGCAGTCCGACCTTGTCCTCGAAGCCCGGCAGCGCGATCCGGTACACGCAGGAGTCGCAGTTCATGCGCAGGTCGCCCCCGACGGCCTCCCGGTACCGCTCCATCACCAGGTCCAGCAGCTCCGGCTCGGGCCCGATGACGTCGGCGGAGAGCACCTCGGTCCCGGGGTGGGCCGCGGCCCAGGTGTCGGTCTGCTGCCGCACCCGGTCGGGCAGGATGCCGGTGAACAGGAAGTACGGCAGGACGACGATCTTCTTCGCGCCCAGTGCGACGCACCGGTCCAGGCCGCTGGGCACGTCCGGCGCCGCGAGCGACACGAACGCCGTCTCGACACCGGCGTACCCGCGGCCCTCCCACAGCAGCCGCGCCGCCTTGAACACCTCGGCGTTGGCGTCGGGGTCGGTGGAGCCGCGCCCGACGAGCAGCACGGTGACGTCCGCCCGTGCCGCGGGAGTGCGGGCGGCGCCGCCGAGCACCTCGTCCAGCCGCCGCTCCAGCACGTTCAGCAGCGCGGGGTGCGGGCCGAGCGGACGGCCGTAGGTGTACGAGATGCCCGGGTGCCGCTCCTTCTCGCGAGCCAACGCGGCCGGGATGTCTCCCTTGGCGTGCCCGGCGGACACCAGCATCAGCGGTACGGCGGCGAACCGGCGCACGCCCCGCTCGACCAGCTCGGTGACGGCCTCGCCCAGCGGCGGCGGCGACAGTTCGATGAAGCCGCCGGCGACGGGCAGTTCGGGGTGGCGGCGCCCCAGTTCCCGGACGAAGTCGCGGAACGCCTCGGCTCCGGCGTCGTCACGGGTGCCGTGTCCGGCGATGAGCAGGGCGGGCGGGGTGGTCACGAGGTCTCCTCCGGGGGAACGGTGCGGTACGGCAGGGTGGCGGGCGCGGGACGGGCGTCCCGGGCCGGCGGGGGGAGGCGCGGAGCGGCCGGGCGGTCGCGCGGCCGCCGGGACGGCTCCCGCCCGGCGGGGTCGCGGGGGACGGTCACCGGGCGCCCGCCGGTGTGCCGTCCTGCCAGCGGTAGCCGCGCGGGGTCACCATGCGGCCCGCCACGTTCCGGGTCGCGGTGTTGCCCACGGTGACGACCGTCATCATGTCGACGGTCGCCGGGTCCAGCGCGCCCAGCGTCGTCACCCGGCTGGACTCGTCGGGGCGGGAGGCGTTGCGGACGACACCGACCGGTGTCGTCGGCTCCCGGTGCCCGGCGAGGATCGCGAGAGCCTCGGGCAGCTGCCAGGCCCGGCCCCGCGAACGCGGGTTGTAGAAGGTCACCACGAGGTCCGCCTCGGCCGCCGCGCGCACCCGGCGCTCGATGACCTCCCAGGGGGTGTGCAGGTCCGAGAGGCTGATGGACACGTGGTCGTGGCCCAGCGGCGCGCCCAGGACGGCCCCGGCGGCCAGCGCGGCCGTCACCCCGGGCACCCCGACCACGTCGATGTCGTCGGACGCCTCGGCGAGCGCGGGGGAGGCCATCGCGTACACGCCGGCGTCACCGCTGCCGATCAGCGCGACCGCGTGCCCCGCGCGGGCCTCGGCGACCGCGGTCCGGGCCCGCTCCTCCTCCGCGCCGAGCCCGGACTCCAGCACCCGGGTGCCGGGCCGCAGCAGGTCGCGGATCTGGTCGACGTACTGGTCGAGGCCGACCAGCACCGACGCCCGCCGCAGCTCGGCCGCCGCGCGCGGGGTGAGCAGGTCCCGGGCGCCCGGCCCGAGCCCGACCACGGCGAGCCGCCCGCGCCCCGGCCGCCGTACGACGGCGCAGGTCGCCATCGCGGGCCGGCCGTCGGCGCGCACGGACTTCCGCTTCGGCACGAGGAGTTCACCGCCGCGCGCCAGGGCGGCGGCCTCGGCGACCGACGGCGTGCCGACGGCCGACAGCGGCGCGGCGGACGGGTTGGGCACCGCCACCCCGGCCAGTTCCTCCGCCGTGTACGTCACCAGGGGCACCCCCAGCCGTCCGGCGGCGGCCACGAGGCCCGGCTCGTCCGCCTTGGCGTCCACGGTGGCCAGTTCGGCGACCGACCGCGGGGACAGTCCCGCCTCCCGCAGCGCCTCCTCGACCAGCCCGAGGACCTCCTCGGCCGGCGCGCCCCTGGACGCGCCGACGCCGACCACCAGCGACGGAGGCCGCAACAGCACCTCCCGCTCGCCGGGTGCGACGGCCCGGTCGGTGAGCCGCACCGTGTGGGCGCCGCTCGCGGCGAGCGGCAGCGGCGGCAGCGGCCAGGGGACGTCCGCAGCCAGGGCGACCGGTTCGCCGTCCAGCAGCGCCCGGGAGACCGCGGCGACCGCGCCCTCGTACGGCAGCCCGAGCGTGTCGAGGCCCGGCAGTCCGACGGCGTCCGTCGCGGTCGTCACCACGGGTTCGGCGCCCAGCACCTCACCGGCCGCCCGGGCGAGCGCGTTGGCGCCGCCGCCGTGCCCGCCGACCAGCGACACCGCGAACCGGCCGCCCTCGTCCACGCAGACCACGCCGGGGTCGGTGCTCTTGTCGGCGAGCAGCGGCGCGACCAGCCGTACCGTCGCCCCCGTCGCGAGGAAGCAGACCAGCTGCTCGCACTCCGCGAACGCGGCCCGGACGGCCTCCCCGACGGGACCGTCGTACACCCGGGTACGGTCCGGCCAGGCCGCGGCCAGCCGGTCCCGCGCCGCCGCTCCCGCCGCGGTGGCGGAAATGAGGCCGATCACTGGGCAACTCCTTCACTAGACGCCGCGGCGCGCTCGCCCCACAGCAGGAACACAGGATTGGTGGCCGCCAGCCGGGTCACGTCCCCGGGCAGCGGCGCCAGGCGCGACGACTGGAGCAGCACGCCGTCGCAGCGGAACCCGGCGGCCGTCAGCGCCTCGCGCGCGGCCGGCACCCGGTCCAGCGCGGCCATGGCGACGACGACGGTGCGCCGGGCCCGGCGCGCGCACGCGGTGACGACGGCGGGCAGCTCACGGCCCCCGCCGCCGACGAACACGGCGTCGGGGTCGTCGGGCAGCGCGGACAGCGCCTGCGGTGCCGTGCCGTGCACCACGTCGACGCGGACGCCGTGCGCGGCGGCGTTGGCGCGGACCCGCTCCACCCCGTCCGCGGACTTCTCGACGGCGACGACGGCCGCGCCGAGCCGCGCGCACTCCACCGCCACCGCACCCGACCCGGCGCCCACGTCCCACACCAGGTCGCCGAGGCGCGGCCCGAGCCGGGCCAGGGCCAGCGCCCGGACCTCGAACTTGGTGATCATCGAGTCGCGGTGGGCGAACTCCTCCTCCGCCAGCGCCCACCGGGCCGGAGATCCGGGCGTCCCGGCGACCGTGCGCACGGCACCGGGCACTTCCGTCCCGTCCAGGCACAGCACCACGCTCACCGCCGTGCCCCAGTCCCGGGCCGCCGCCTCGGCGGGCGTCACCCGCTCCACGCGCTCCCGCTCCGGGTCGCCGAGCGCGCTCGCCACGACGAGGACCCGGTCGGCCGGCACCGCGGCCCCCAGCTCGGCCGGTCCGGCCCCCGGCCCGGTCAGCACGGCCACCTTGGGCCGGGCCCGGCACACGTTGACGGCCGTCCGCGGGTCCCGGCCGTGCGCGCTGACCACCACCGCGTCGTCCCAGGGCAGGCCGATCCGCGCGAAGGCGGCGGCCACCGAGGACACCCCGGGCCGCACGTCCAGCGCCGCGGCGCCGAACCGTTCGGCCAGCGCCCGTACGATCCCGAAGAACCCCGGGTCGCCGGAGGCCAGCACGACGACCGGCAGCCCCGCGCCGGTGTACCGGGCGACGGTGTCCAGGGCGGGCGCCAGCGGCCCGAGCACCACCCGCTGCGCCCCCTGGGGCAGCCGTACGGCGTCCAGGTGCCGCTGCCCGCCGACCACGAGCGCGGCCCCGGCGAGGACGTCCGCGGGGACCGGTGCCCCCGTCCCCGCCCCGACGACCGTGATCAACTCTTCGCCCGCTGCTCGCGCAGGGCCCGCCGGGCCTGCGGGTCGGCCTTCCGGTAGCCGTGGAAGTGACCCGGGTGGTACAGGTGCGACCGGGTGCCGCTGGCGTCCAGGGCCGGGCCGACCAGGAACAGGGTGTGCTTCCAGAGCTTGTGCTCCTTGACCGTCTCCTCCAGCGTGCCGATGGTGCACCGCACGACCAGCTCCTCCGGCCAGGTCGCCTGGTAGGCGACGACCACCGGTGTGTCCGTGGGGTAGCCGCCCTCCAGCAGCTCCCGCACCAGCTGACCGCTGCGCGCCGCCGACAGGAAGAGCGCCATCGTGGTGCCGTGCCGGGCGAACTCGCGGACCTCCTCACCGGGCGGCATCGGCGTCTTGCCGCCGCCGAGCCGGGTCAGCACCACCGACTGGGCGACCTCCGGGATCGTCAGCTCGCGCTGCGCGATCGCGGCCACCGCCGAGAACGACGACACGCCGGGGACGACCTCGGTGGCGATGCCGATCTCCCGGCAGCGGTCCAGCTGCTCCTGCGTGCCGCCCCACAGGGCCGGGTCGCCGGAGTGGATCCGGGCGACCCGCAGCCCCTCGTCGAGGGCCCGCCGGTAGACGGCGACGACGTCCTCCAGCGACATGGTCGCCGAGTCCAGCACCTCGGCGTCCGCGCGGGCGTGTTCGAGGACCTCCGCCTGGACCAGGCTCGCGGCCCAGATCACGACGTCGGCCTCGGCGATGGCCCGCGCGGCACGGAACGTCAGCAGGTCGGCGGCGCCGGGGCCGGCACCGACGAAGGTCACCTTGCCGGTGGGGGCAGCGGCCATGGGAATCGGTCCTCTCCTAGAGAACTACGGGACTACGGGCGGTTCGGTACGCGCGGCCGGTACGGGCGGTCAGCGCCCGCGCCGCCGCCGGACGTGCGTGAGGGCCGGTGCATCGGATACGAAGGGCCTATGGCGGTCCTCGTCGCGCTCGGCGCGTTCCTGATGACGCTGGCCGGCGGCTGGACGGCACAGCGCGTGACCGACCGCCGCCACCTGGTCCTGGGCCTGGCCGGCGGGCTGATGCTCGGCGTGGTCGGCCTGGACCTGCTGCCGGAGGCGCTGCGCGCGGCCGGCCACGAGGTCGGCGGCGTGCCCGCCGCGCTGCTGCTGTTCGTGACCGGCTTCCTGCTGGCCCATCTGGTGGAACGCACCCTGGCCGCCCGCCAGGCGGCGCACGGGGGCGGCGAACACGGCCACCGGACGCCCGAGGTGGGGCTGGCGGCGGCCGGCGCGATGGTGGGTCACAGCTTCATGGACGGCGTGGCCATCGGCGCGGCCTTCCAGGTCGGCGGCGGCATGGTCGCCTCCGTCGCGCTCGCCGTGATCGCCCACGACTTCGCCGACGGCTTCAACACCTTCACCCTGACCAGCCTGTACGGCAACGCGCGCCGCCGGGCCGTCGGCATGCTCGTGGCGGATGCCTGCGCACCCGTGCTGGGCGCGCTGTCGACCGCCTTCGTGCACATCCCCGCCCCGGCGCTCGGCGGCTATCTCGGCCTCTTCGGCGGCGTGCTGCTCTACCTCGCCGCCGCCGAGATCCTCCCCGAGGCCCACCACGAGCACCCGGCCCGCTCCACCCTGCTGTGCACGGTGTCCGGTGTCCTGTTCGTCTGGCTGGTGGTCGGCCTGTCCGGCTGACCGCGCGGGCGAGGTCACAGCTTCCCGCCCCGGCCGCCGTCCCGCCGCGGCGGCGCGATCAGCGTCGACAGGTACGGCAGCGGCGCCCCGTCCAGCTCGGCGGCCGGCCGCACCGACTCCTCCGGCAGCCCCAGCGCCGACCCCCACACCGCGTCCCCGAGCCGGCCGGTCTCCGCGAGCGCCTCGGCGACCTCGGCGGCCTGCCGCCCGAACTTGTACGCCACCACCGTGCCCGGCCCGGCCAGCGCCTCCTTCAGCACGGCGGACCCGGCGGTGACCGGGACGAGGGTGAGCGGCTCGGTGCCCTCCGTCAGCACGGCACCGGACCGTGCCGCGAGGTCCTGCATGGCGGTGATCCCGGGCACCGTCTCCACGGCGAGCCCCGGGACCAGCTCCGCGACGGTCTGCGCGAGGTATGTGAACGTCGAGTACACGTTCGGGTCGCCGATCGTGGCGAACGCCACCGACCCGTGCCGCCGCAGCAGCTCGGCGACCCGGCCGCCGGCCGCGTCCCAGGCCGCCTCCCGCCGCGCCCGGTCGGTCCGCTCGTTCAGCGCGAACACCACCCGGACGACCCTCTCCGCGGGCACGTAGTGCAGCACGGTGGCCTCCGCCCGGCCCCGCTCGCCGCTGTCCATGACCGGTACGACGACGATCCGGGCCGCCCGCAGGGCGTTGACCCCCTTGACGGTCACCAGCTCCGGATCACCGGGACCCACCCCGACTCCGACCAGCCTGCTGCTCATGACGTCCGGCACCTCTCCACGAACCGACGGGCGACACCGGGCTCGGACGCCCAGTGCGTGTGCAGGTAACTCGCGTGCACGCCCCGCTGTACAAATCCCTCGACCCGCCGGGCGGGGGCCCGCAGCCCCCAGGCGGGGGCGGCGCCGGCGCCCGGCTCGACGACGGTGCGGTGGAACTCGTGGCCCCGCATCCGCGTCCCCGCCGCCGCCAGCACGCTGTCGCCGACGGCAACGGCGTCCCGGTAGCCGAGGGTGAGCCGCTCGCTCATCCGCGCGGTGGCGTCCAGCACCCCGCACATCGGCCGCCCGTCCAGTTCCCGGCACAGGTAGAGCAGTCCGGCGCACTCGGCGGCCACGGGGGCGCCGGAGCGCGCGAGGTCCGCGACGGCCGCCCGCAGCGGCTCGTTGGCGGACAGCTCGGCGGCGTACACCTCGGGGAAGCCGCCGCCGACGACCAGTCCGGCGGTGCCCTCGGGCAGTCGCTCGTCCCGCAGCGGGTCGAGGGTGACGACCTCGGCGCCGGCGGCGGTGAGCAGCTCGGTGTGCTCGGCGTAGGAGAAGGTGAACGCGGGGCCGCCGGCGACGGCGACCACGGGCCTCGGCCCGCGGGCCGGCTCGGGAGCGGGGTCCCAGGCGGCACAGCCCGCCGGGAGCGGGCCCGCCGAACGTGCCAGCTCCGCCAGGGCGGCCAGGTCGCAGCCCAGGGCCACCTGCGCCGCCATGGCGGCCACGGCGTCGACCGCCGCGGGACCCCGCTCGGCGACCGGCACCAGCCCCAGGTGCCGCGACGGCGTCTCCACCGGGGCCGCCCGCCGCAGCACGCCGAGGACCGGTACCCCCGACGCCTCCAGCGCCTCGCGCAGCAGCGACTCGTGCCGGTCGGAGCCCACCTTGTTCAGGATGACGCCGCCGATCCGCACGCCCGGGTCCCAGGACGCGAACCCGTGCACCAGCGCCGCCACCGACCGCGACTGCGACGACGCGTCCACGACGAGCACGACCGGCGCGCGCAGCAGCTTGGCGATCTGGGCGGTGGAGGCGAGTTCACCCTCACCGGCGGCCCCGTCGAACAGCCCCATGACGCCCTCGACGACCGCGAGGTCGCACCCGCGTGCGCCGTGCAGGAACAGCGGGGCGACCAGCTCGGGCCCGCACAGGTACGCGTCCAGGTTGCGACCGGGCCGCCCGGTGGCGAGCGCGTGGTAGCCGGGGTCGATGTAGTCCGGCCCGACCTTGTGCGGGGACACGGCGAGCCCCCGCGCGGCGAACGCGGCCATCAGTCCCGTGGCGACGGTGGTCTTGCCGCTGCCCGAGCAGGGCGCGGCGACGACCAGCCGGGGCATCGGCTCACTCACCACTCGATGCCCTTCTGGCCCTTCTGGCCGGCGTCCATGGGGTGCTTGACCTTGGACATGTCGGTGACGAGGTCGGCGACGTCGAGCAGCCTCCCCGGCGCGTTCCGCCCGGTGATCACCACGTGCTGGGTGCCCGGGCGGGTGCGCAGCACCTCCACCACCTCGTCGGTGTCGACCCAGCCCCAGTGCATCGGGTACGCGAACTCGTCGAGCACGTACAGCCGGTACGTCTCGGCGGCCAGGTCCCGCTTGACCTGCTCCCAGCCCTCGCGGGCCTTCTCCTCGTTGTCCATCTGCGCGTCGCGCTGCACCCAGGACCAGCCCTCGCCCATCTTGTGCCAGTCGACGGTGCCGCCCTCGCCGGAGGCACCGAGCACCCGCAGCGCGTTTTCCTCGCCGACCTTCCACTTGGCGGACTTGACGAACTGGAACACTCCGATGGGCCACCCCTGGTTCCAGGCGCGTAGCGCCAGTCCGAACGCGGCGGTGGACTTGCCCTTGCCGACGCCCGTGTGCACGACGACCAGCGGCCGGTTCCTGCGCTGACGGGTCGTCAGACCGTCGTCCGGTACGACACTCGGCTGTCCCTGCGGCACTACGCGGCCCTCCTCGTCGTTCCCTGCACGTCCCTGACCAGACCGGCGATCGAGTCGGCCCGCAGCTCCTCCAGCGTGACGGCCGTACCGTCCAGCTCCCCGGCCAGCCGGCCGGCGAGCCCGAGCCGCACCGGCCCCGACTCGCAGTCCACGACCACCGAGGCGGTCCCGTCGGCCGCGAACAGCCGTGCCGCCCGCTCCGCGAGCGCCACCGGCTCCGCCCCGCCCGTCGCCCGCCCGTCGGTCACCACCACGACCAGCGCCCGCCGCGCGGCGTCCCGCAGCCGTTCCACCCGCAGCACCTCGCGCGCCTTCAGCAGTCCGGCGGCGAGCGGGGTGCGGCCGCCGGTCGGCAGCGACTCCAGCCGCGCCGCGGCGGCGTCCACCGACGACGTCGGCGGCAGCGCCACCTCCGCCCCGGAACCCCGGAAGGTCACCAGCCCCACCTTGTCCCGCCGCTGGTAGGCGTCGAGCAGCAGCGACAGGACAGCGCCCTTGACGGCGCCCATCCGCTGCCGTGCCGCCATCGACCCCGAGGCGTCCACCACGAACAGCACGAGGTTGCCCTCGCGGCCCTCGCGGGTCGCCTGCCGCAGATCGTCCCGGCGCACGACCAGGCCGGGACCCGACCGGCCGCGGGCCCGCTGGTGCGGGGCGGCGGCCTGCACGGTCGCGGCCAGGTGCAGCCTGGTCAGCGTGGTGCGCGGCCGGCGGGACCCGGTGGTCCGGCCGTGCTCGGTCCGCGCCCGCGAGCGCCGCCCGGCGGCACCCTCACCGATCCCGGGCACGCTCAGCACCTTGGCCCGGAAGGGGGCCGCGGCGGGCGCCGGGGCCCGCTCGCCCGGCCCGGCACCGGACGGCCGCGGCTCCCCGCCGTCGGCGTCCTCCGGCCGCGCGGCGCTCTCCTCGCCGGGCGGACCGGCGTCCGGCTCCGGCTGCCCGCCGCCCCCGCCGGGGCCACCGGGGCCGGGGTCGTCGTCCCCGTCACCCTCGCCGCCGTCGCCGCCGTCCGGCGCGTTCCCGTCGTTCCCGGCGAACTGCTCCAGCGTCTCGTCCAGCTTGTCCTCGTCGAGGCCCGGCGCGTCGAACGGGTTGCGCCGGCGCCGGTGCGGCAGCGCCAGCAGCGCCGCCTGCCGCACGTCCTCGGCGAGCACGTCGGTCCGCCCGGCCCACGCGGCCAGCGCGGTCGCCGTACGGGCCATCACGATGTCGGCGCGCATGCCGTCCACCTCGAAGGCCGCGCAGGTCGCCGCGATCTGCCGCAGCGCCCCGTCACCCAGCCGCACCCGCGGCAGCAGCTCCCGCGCCGCGACGACCCGCTCCCGCACGGAGGCCTCCTCGCCGGCCCAGCGCGCGGCGAACCCCGCGGGGTCGTCGTCGTAGGCCAGCCGGCGCCGCACGACCTCCACCCGCTGGTCGGGCTCCCGGGAGGCGGCGACCTCCACGGTCAGCCCGAACCGGTCCAGCAGCTGCGGCCGCAGCTCGCCCTCCTCGGGGTTCATCGTCCCGACGAGCAGGAAGCGGGCCGCGTGCCGCACCGACACGCCCTCGCGCTCCACGTAGGAGGCGCCCATCGCCGCCGCGTCCAGCAGCAGGTCGACCAGATGGTCGTGGAGGAGGTTGACCTCGTCGACGTACAGGATCCCGCGGTGGGCGTCGGCCAGCAGACCCGGCTCGAAGGTCTTGACGCCCTCCGCGAGGGCCCGCTCGATGTCCAGGGCGCCGACGAGCCGGTCCTCCGAGGCACCGACGGGCAGTTCGACCATCCGCGCGGGGCGCGCGGTGCCGGGACCGGCCTCGTGCGGGCCGTCCGGGCAGGACGGGTCCGGCGCCGCCGGGTCGCACGAGAACCGGCAGCCGGGCACCACGGCCACCTCGGGCAGCAGCGCCGACAGCGCCCGCACCGCCGTGGACTTCGCGGTGCCCTTCTCGCCGCGCACCAGCACACCGCCGACCGCCGGCGAGACGGCGTTCAGCAGCAGCGCAAGCCGCAGGTCGTCCTGGCCGACTACGGCCGTGAAAGGGAACGGGGTGGTCACTGGTCGTCCTCCAAGTCGCCTTCCAGCTCCAGGTAGGTGGCGCGCAGCCGCTCCAGCGTCTCCGCGTCCGGCTCCGCCCACAGACCGCGGTCCGCCGCCTCCAGCAGCCGCTCGGTGATGCCGCGCAGCGCCCACGGGTTGGACTTCTTCATGAAGTCCCGGTTCTCCGGGTCGAAGACGTACTCGGCGCTCAGCTTCTCGTACATCCAGTCGTCGACCACGCCGGCCGTCGCGTCGTACCCGAAGAGGTAGTCGACGGTCGCCGCCATCTCGAACGCGCCCTTGTAGCCGTGCCGCCGCATCGCCGCCATCCAGCGCGGGTTGACGACCCGCGCGCGGAAGACGCGGTGCGTCTCCTCGCCCAGCGTGCGGGTGCGCACCTGGTCCGGTACGGCGCTGTCACCCACGTAGGCCTCGGGGTTGGCGCCCGTCAGGTGCCGGACCATGGCGACCATGCCGCCGTGGTACTGGAAGTAGTCATCGGCGTCGACGAGGTCGTGCTCGCGGGTGTCGACGTTCTTCGCCGCGACGGCGATCCGCCGGAACGCCGTCTCCATGTCCCCGCGCGCCGCCCGCCCGTCGAGCCCGCGCCCGTAGGCGTAACCGCCCCACACCGCGTACACCTCGGCGAGGTCGGCGTCCGAGCGCCAGTTGCGCGCGTCGATCAGCGGCAGCAGACCGGCGCCGTAGGCCCCCGGCTTGGAGCCGAAGATCCGGGCCGTCGCCCGCCGCCGGTCACCGTGCCCGGCGGTGTCCTCGTCGACGTGCGCCCGCACGTAGTTGGCCTCGGCCGGCTCGTCCAGCTCGGCCACCGTCCGCACCGCGTCGTCGATCAACCCGACGACGTGCGGGAACGCGTCCCGGAAGAAGCCGGAGATGCGCACGGTGACGTCGATGCGCGGGCGGCCCAGCTCGGCCGCCGGGATCACCTCGAAGCCGGTCACGCGGCGCGAGGCGTCGTCCCACACCGGGCGGCAGCCCAGCAGCGCCAGGATCTCGGCGATGTCGTCGCCCTGGGTGCGCATCGCCGAGGTGCCCCACACCGTGAGGCCCACGGACTTCGGGTACGCGCCGGTGTCCTGGAGGTAGCGCTGCACCAGCGAGTCCGCCAGCGACTGGCCGACCTCCCAGCTGAGTCGGGAGGGGATCGCCTTGGGGTCCACCGAGTAGAAGTTCCGGCCGGTCGGCAGCACGTTGACCAGGCCGCGGGTCGGGGAGCCCGAGGGGCCCGCCGGGACGTAACCGCCGTCCAGGGCGTGCAGGATGTGCCCGATCTCGTCGGTCGTGCGGGCCAGGCGCGGCACCACCTCGGTGCACGCGAACTCCAGCACCGTCACCGCCTCCGGCAGCGCGGTGCCCAGCACCTCGCCGACCAGGGGGGCGCACCCGGCGGCGGCCCAGCCGCGCTCCTCCATGCCCTCGGCCAGCCGCCGGCACAGCAGCTCCAGCAGGTCGATCGTGTCCGCGGCGGTCCGGGCCGGGCCGTCGACCAGTTCGGTCAGCTCTGCCGGCACCTTCACCGGGGCGCCCGGCTCGGCCAGCAACTCCTTCTCGTCCAGCCCGAAGTGGGCCGCGAGCGAGGCCCGCAGGCCGGGGATCGCGTTCGCCTGTCCGCCCCACACCTGCGAGGCGCGCAGCACGGCGAGGACCAGGTTCACCCGGGCTCCGTCGACCGGCCCGCCGCCGAGGATGTGCAGCCCGTCGCGGATCTGCACGTCCTTGATCTCGCACAGGTAGCCGTCGATGTGCATGACGAACTCGTCGAACGCGGTGTCGTCCGGCTGCTCGTCCACGTGCAGGTCGTGGTGGAGCTCCGCCGCCTTGACCAGGGTCCAGATCTGGGCGCGGACGGCCGGCGCCTTGGTCGGGTCGAGGTCGGAGACGAGGGCGTACTCGTCGAGCAGTTGCTCCAGCTTGGCCAGGTCGCCGTAGGTGTCGGCGCGGGCCATCGGCGGGACCAGGTGGTCGACGACCGTGGCGTGCCCGCGCCGCTTGGCCTGGGTGCCCTCACCGGGGTCGTTGACGATGAACGGGTAGATCAGCGGCAGTTCGCCGAGGACCGCGTCCGGCGCGCAGCCGGCGCTGAGCCCGAGACCCTTGCCCGGCAGCCACTCCATCGTGCCGTGCTTGCCCATGTGCACGACCGCGTCGGCGCCGAAGCCGTGCTCCAGCCACCGGTAGGCCGCCATGTAGTGGTGGGACGGCGGCATGTCGGGGTCGTGGTAGATCGCGATCGGGTTCTCGCCGAAGCCGCGCGGCGGCTGGATCATCACGACGACGTTGCCGAACCGCAGCGACGCCAGCACGATGTCGTCGCCGTCCACGTACAGGTTGCCCGGCGGCTCGCCCCACGCCTCGGTCATCGCCGCCCGCAGCTCCGGGTCCAGTGTCTCGAACCACGCCCGGTAGTCGGCCAGCGGCACCCGGGCGGGCGCGGCGGCCAGCTGCTCCTCCGTCAGCCACTCCACGTCGTGGCCGCCGGCCTCGATCAGCCGGTGGATCAGCTCGTCACCGCCGGCCGGGTACTCGGTCAGGGAGTAGCCGGCGTCCCGCAGCGCGTCCAGCACCCGCACCGCCGACGCGGGCGTGTCCAGGCCCACCGCGTTGCCGACCCGGGAGTGCTTGGTCGGGTACGCGGTGAAGACCAGGGCGACCTTCTTCTCGGCGTTCGGCTTGTGCTTCAGCCGGGCGTGGCGCAGGGCGATCCCGGCGACCCGCGCGGCCCGCTCGGGGTCGGCCACGTACACCGGTACGTCGTCGGGCCCCTGCTCCTTGAAGGAGAACGGGACGGTGACGAGGCGGCCGTCGAACTCGGGGATGGCGACCTGCATCGCCGCGTCCATGGGGGACAGGGCCGCGTCGGACTCCTCCCACGCGGCCCGCGAGGAGGTCAGGCACAGACCCTGGAGGACGGGCACGTCGAGGTCGGCGAGGGCGCCGATGTCCCAGGACTCCTCGTCGCCGCCCGCCGAGGCCTGCGAGGCGTGCGTGCCGCCGGCCGCCAGGACGGTCGCCACCAGCACGTCGGCCCGCTCCAGCAGCCGGTACAGCCCGGGGTCCGCGCCGCGCAGCGAACCGCAGTACACGGGGAGGGCGTTGGCGCCCCGCGCCTCGACCGCGTCGCACAGCGTGTCCACGAAGGCCGTGTTGCCGCTCAGTTCGTGCGCCCGGTAGAACAGCACGCCGACGGTCGGGCGGCCGGCCACCACCGGGCGGTCGCCGTGCACGCCGTACTCCGGCATGCTCCGCGGCCCCTCGAAGCCCTCACCGGTCAGCAGCACGGTGTCCGACAGGAACCGGGACAGCTCCAGCAGGTTTTCCGGCCCGCCCTCGACCAGGTACTTCAGGGCCTCGGCGACCACCCCGGCCGGCACGGAAGACTCGGCCATCAGCTCGGCGTCCGGGACGGACTCCCCGCCCAGCAGCACGGTCGGGACGCCGGACGCCCGCAGCACGGCCAGCCCGTCCTCCCAGGCGCGCTTGCCGCCCAGCAGCCGTACGACGGCGATGTCCGCGCCCTCGACCAGGGCCGGCAGTTCCCCGGCGACGTCGACCCGGGTGGGGTTGCCGATGCGGTAGCCGGCGCCACAGGCCCGGGCCGCCAGCAGATCCGTGTCGGCGGTCGACAACAACAACACTGTGCTCATGCGGGCGCTCCCGGTGGGATGAAAGGCAGTCCTTGCGGCGCGCCCGACTCGATGAGCCGCCAAAGCGCGTCGGTGTCCGCGTGCTGTTCGATCAGGTCGCCGAGCCGGTCGAGCTGCTCCTCGCGCAGCGCGGCGAAGGAGGTGTCCGGCGCGGGCACGAAACGGCGGCCCGCGGCGGCGGCCACCTCCCGCAGGAAAGCCCGCCGGAAGCCGTCCGACTCCAGCGAGCCGTGCCAGTGGGTGCCCCACACCCGGCCGGCCCGGCAGCCGTCCAGGAAGGGCTCCCCGCCGGTGACGTCGGCGACCCCGTGATGGATCTCGTACCCCTCGACCCGCTCGCCGAGGGCCCGGCCGACGGGCCGGGTCAGGGTCTTCTCGCGGGCGAAGCGGACCCGGACGGGGAGCAGACCCAGCCCGGGGACGTGTCCGGCGCGGGACTCGACCTCGTCCTCGATGTGCTCGCCGAGGATCTGGAAGCCGCCGCAGATGCCGAGCACGGGCCGCTCCTCGGCGGCCCGCCGCACCAGCGCGTCCGCCAGCCCGCGCTCCCGCAGCCACTGGAGCGCCCGGACGGTGCCGCGCGTGCCCGGGACCACCACGAGGTCGGCGTCGGCCAGTTCCTCCGGGCGGTCCACGAAGCGCACGACGACGCCCGGTTCGGCGGCGAGGGCGTCCACGTCGGTGAAGTTCGACATCAGCGGGACCGCGCAGACGGCGACCCGCAGCACGTCCGCGCCGACCGGGGGCGTCACCGAGGACTCGCGGACGGTGCCGCGCAGCGACACCCGCAGCCCGTCCTCCTCGTCGATGCCGAGGCCGTGTTGGAAGGGCAGGACACCGTACGTCGGCCGTCCGGTGAGCCCGCGCAGCATGTCCAGGCCCGGCTCCAGCAGCGACACGTCGCCGCGGAACTTGTTCACGAGGAACCCGGCGACCAGCCGCTGGTCCTCGGGGGAGAGCAGGGCGACGGTGCCGAAGAAGGACGCGAAGACGCCGCCGCGGTCGATGTCCCCGACCACCAGCACGGGCAGCCCCGCGTTGCGGGCGAGGCCCATGTTGACGATGTCGGTCCGCCGCAGGTTGATCTCGGCCGGGCTGCCCGCCCCTTCACAGATCACCGCGTCATACGTGCCCCGCAGCTCGGCCAGGCAGTCCAGCACCGTGCCCAGCAGCCGCTGCTGCCGGCCCCCGTGGTAGCCGCGGGCGCTCAGCTCCCCGACGGGCTTGCCGAGCAGCACCACCTGGCTGCTCTGCTCGCCGCCCGGCTTGAGCAGCACCGGGTTCATCAGCGCGGTGGGCTCCACGCGGCAGGCCTGCGCCTGCATGGCCTGCGCCCGCCCGATCTCCGCGCCCTCGCGGGTGACGAACGAGTTCAGCGACATGTTCTGCGCCTTGAACGGCGCCACCTTCACGCCCTGGCGGACCAGCCAGCGGCAGATCCCGGCCGTCACGACGCTCTTGCCGGCGTCGGAGGTGGTGCCGGCGACGAGGAGACCCCCGTTCACTTCCCACGTCCCTTCATCAGGCCGCGCGCGGCGAGGGTGGTGCCGAGCGCGAGCAGGCCGACGCGGCGGGAGAGCCGTACGGCCCGGTCGATGTCGCCGACCCGGACCGGCCGTCCGGTGCCGCCGTTGAGCACGGGCCGGTGTTCGACCCGGCCGCCGTAGGAGAGCGTCCCGCCCAGCCGCACGCCGAGGGCGCCCGCGAACGCGGCCTCCACCGGGCCGGCGTTGGGGCTCGGGTGCCGGGAGGCGTCGGCCCGCCAGGCCCGCGCGGCACCCCGCGGATCGGGGCCGGCGAGGGCGGCGAGGACGGCGGTGAGCCGGGCCCCGGGCCAGCCGGCGACGTCGTCGAGGCGGGCGGAGGCCCAGCCGTAGCGCCGGTGGCGGGGCGACCGGTGGCCCACCATGGCGTCCAGGGTGTTGACCGCCCGGAAACCGAGCAGCCCGGGGACGCCGGCCGCGGCGCCCCAGACGAGGGCGCCGACCACGGCGTCGGAGGTGTTCTCGGCGACCGACTCGACCACGGCCCGGGCGATGCCGTCGGCGTCCAGCGCCTGCGGGTCCCGGCCGCACAGGTGGGGCAGCCGGGCCCGGGCCGCCTCCACGTCCCCGGCCTCCAGGGCCCGCCCGACGGCGCGGGCCTCGCGGGCGAGCGAGGTGCCGCCGACGACGGCCCAGGTGGCGGCGGCGGTCAGCGCGGCGGAGACGGCGGGACGGGGGCGCGCGGCGCGTGCGGCCAGTGCTCCCAGCGCGACGGCGCCGCCGGCGCACACGGCGGTGTGCAGGGCACCCCAGCCGCGATGGTCGTGCCACAGGACGCGTTCCACGGCTCCGGCCGCCCGCCCGAACACGGCGACCGGATGCCCGCGGCGCGGGTCGCCGAGGAGCAGGTCACCGAGGAGGCCGGCGGCGGCGCCGTACGCGTATGTGCGATCGGCACCCATCGGCTCAGCCGGCCGTGGGGACGGGTGCGGTCCCGGTACGGGTCCTCGGTCGGGTCCTCGCTGGGCAGCCGAGCATGTCGCTGTAGGTCCTCACTCAGGGTGTCCGCGCCCTGGTTCGACGTGAATCGGCGGTGAGAGTTCCTGGCTCCCGGGGATCACTCCCCGGTGACAGTGGCGGGACCGCGCCGGATTCGCACCGGCTTCCTCTTCTGCCGCCGTAGATGGCCTGGGCAGTCCACCACGTGCCCGGAAGGGCCGTCAACCTGCCGTTGACCTGCGGGGGGAGAGTGTGCCGATCCCCACACCACACGACGCGCGGGCCCGACCGGGGACATGACGGAGGCTCCCCTCCGCGACCGGCGCGGGAGGAGCCTCTCGGGGACGTGCGGGTCAGCCCTTGGCCACGACCAGGTGGATGCCGTACGCCACCGCCGCCGCGCAGGCCGCGAAGCACAGGTAGGCGCCGGTGACGGCGAGGCCGGCGGTGCCGCCCTGCGCCGCGGCCTTCTCGCGCCGGTTCAGGCCCGCGACGCCGAGGGTGAACAGGGTCACCAGGCCCACGGTGGCCACGAGACTCACTCCGAAGACGGAGCCGAGGGCCGCCCAGTCGATCTTCATGGGGATGCTTCCTTCGGTAACCGGGGTGACCGGACTCAGACGGTGGCGGCCGGGGTGACCGGGGTCGCCGGGGGAGCGGGCTCGGCGACGGCGGCCGGTGCGCCGACCTGCTGCGGGAAGGTGAGGTCGAGGTTCAGGTCGATGGCGACCGGGGCCGCCGGGGGCGGGGTGACGGCGGCGATGGCGGTGGTGACCACACCGGCCGGCTCGGCGCTCCCGTGGACCACGTTGGTGTGGTCCACCACCTCGCGGCGGGAGATCTTCCAGATGGCGGCGCTGGAGGCGACCAGGAAGACGGCGACGGCGGCGGTGCCCCAGTCACCGAGGTCGGTGACGGACTCGGCGCCCGCGCCGACCAGCGCGGCGGCCGGGAGGGTGAGCGCCCAGGCGACGAACATGCGGGTCGCGGTGGACCAGCGGACCACGCCGCCCTTGCGGCCGAGGCCCGCGCCCATCACCGAACCGGAGACGACGTGGGTGGTGGAGAGGGAGAAACCGAGGTGGGCGGAGGCCAGGATGGCGGTCGCGGCACTGGTCTGGGCGGCGAAGCCCTGACGCGGCTCCAGCTCGGTCAGGCCCGTGCCCATGGTGCGGATGATGCGCCAGCCGCCGATGTAGGTCCCGAGCGCGATCGCCAGGCCGGCGGAGAGGATCACCCAGGTGGGAGGGTTGGAGCCGGGGGCGATGGAGCCGCCCGCGATCAGGGCGAGGGTGATGATGCCCATCGTCTTCTGGGCGTCGTTGGTGCCGTGGGCCAGGGAGACCAGGCCCGCGGAGGCGATCTGGCCGACGCGGTAGCCCTTGCGGGTGGCCTCGCCGTCGGCGGTGCCGCCGATGCCGTAGGAGAAGCGGGTGGCCAGCAGCGAGGCGAGGCCGGCGACGATCGGCGCGGCGACCGCCGGCAGCAGCACCTTGGTGACCAGCACGTCACCGTGGACGGCGCCGAAGCCGGCCGAGGCGACGGTGGCGCCGACCAGGCCGCCCATCAGGGCGTGCGAGGAGCTGGAGGGCAGGCCCACCAGCCAGGTCAGCAGGTTCCAGAGGATCGCGCCGACCAGCGCGGCGAAGATGACCTCGGGACGGATGCCGCTCTCGTCGACGAGACCCTTGGAGATCGTGTTGGCGACCTCCACGGAGAGGAAGGCGCCCACCAGATTGAGGGCGGCCGACATGGCCACCGCGATCTTGGGCTTCAGGGCGCCGGTGGAGATGGTGGTCGCCATCGCGTTCGCGGTGTCGTGGAAACCGTTCGTGAAATCGAACGCGAGAGCGGTTGCCACCACTATCGCGAGGATCAGCGAGAAGCTTTCCATTTACCCAGGCAATCGTTCGAGGTCGTTGGCGGGTCGAACGTAGGCAACCTGAGTGAACGGAAGATGAACTAGGACCGGCATGAGGGTGACTGTCGTACGGGTTCGAGGTGGTCCCCCGCCCGCCCGTCCCGGGCGCCCCTTGGTTACCGGCCCCGCGCGAACGTCCGCAGCCGGCTCATGGAGCCGTCGAAGAGATTCTGGTCACCCGGCAGCGTCCCGCCGATGGCGTACTGCCAGAACGTCCAGTAGTGCCAGCCGCCCGGCAGCGTGCCCGGCCGCGCGGTGCCGTGCCGGGCGATCCACAGCGGGTTGCCGGCGGCGAAGGCGTGACTGTCGCCGGTGCACAGCCGCCACCACTGGGCCGTGGTGTAGATCACCGGGCGGCGGCCGGTGCGCCGCCGGACCTCGTCGCTGAACGACCGGATCCAGCCGACCATCCGCGCCCTGCCCAGCCCGTAGCACTTGTGCCGGGTGCTGTACGGGTTGTACTCGACGTCCAGCGCCGGCGGCAGCGTCCAGCCGTCCGCCCGCCAGTCGCCGCCGTGGCGCACGAAGTAGGCGGCCTGCCGGGCACCGGAGGAGCGGTCCGGCAGGGCGAAGTGGTACGCGCCCCGCAGCAGGCCCGCCGAGCGGGCACCGCTGTACTGCCCGGAGAAGTAGGGGTTGCGGTACGTGACGGACTCGGTCGCCTTGACGTACACGAACCGCGCGCCCCTCGCCCGGGCGGCGGACCAGTCGACCCGCCTCTGGTGGGACGACACGTCGTGCCCCCGGGGGAGCGTGGTGGCCGATTCCAGCGGGCCGGCCGAGCCCACCAGGCCGACCGGGCCGACCGGCCCGACCGGGCCGACCGGGTCCACCGGGCCGACCGGGTTCGCGGGCCCGGCCGGGTCCGCCGGCCCGGTGGACGCGGTCGCGGTGCCCGCGAGGACGAGGACCGCCGTGGCCGCCGCCGCGAGGGCGCCGGCGCGGCGGCGGACAAGGGCGCGTACAGGGGCCATGCGTCTCTCCGGTGTGACGGACGGCCGGGGCCGCGGGCGGTGGCGAACGTCCGGATCGTCCAGTGGGCAGGAGCGGGCAGGAGCGGGCAGAGGCGGGCAGGAGGGGGCAGAGACGGGCGGAAGGGGGCGGGAGAGACCATTGAAGGGGCGGTGATGGCCGAATCCGCGCCGGCCTCAGGCGTTTCGCGACCGGTTCCGCCCGTTCGGAGGCATGGCTTCCGGACCGAAGTGACCGACCGGCCCGCGGGGCACCGGACCGGCTGGCAGGATCGCCGCATGGCTGAACTGCGGCGGAACCCGGCGGACGCGGACGACACCCGGCGCGACGACGCCGGGCGGGACGACCCCCGGCCGGACGCGACCGGACCGGACGCGACCAGGCAGGGCGCGACCGGGCCGGACACCACCGGGTCGGACGACACCGCGCGGGAACGGGCGCGGCTCTGGGCCGACCTCGTCGCGACGGCACGCCGGACCGTCGCCGACGGGCTCGTGGTCGGCACCTCCGGCAACGTCTCCGCACGCCTCGGGGACCTCGTACTGGTCACCCCGACGGGCGTCCCCTACGACCGGCTCGCCCCCGGTGACCTCACCGGCGTCGACCTCACCGGCCGCCAGGTCCTGGGCACCCTGACACCGACCAGCGAACTGCCCATGCACCTCGCCGTCTACCGCGCCACCGACGCCCGGGCCGTCGTCCACACCCACGCCGTGCACGCCACCGCCGTCTCCACGCTCGTGCCCGCGCTCCCGCCGGTCCACTACATGACGGCCGCCCTCGGCGGCCCCGTCCGGGTCGCCCCCTACGCCCCCTACGGCACCGACGAGCTGGCCGCCCACATGCTCCGCGCCCTCGACGGCCGCTCCGGCTGCCTCCTCCGCAACCACGGCACCGTCACCCACGGCGCCACCCTCGACCAGGCCTACGACCGCACCGCCCAACTGGAGTGGATGTGCCGCCTGTGGCTCACGGCGTCCTCCGTGCCCGGACTGACCCCGACCCTGCTGTCGGAGGCACAACTGGCCGAAGCCGGGGAACGCTTGAAGGGGTACGGCCAACGGAGGTGACCCCTTGCCAGCCAGCCCCGCCCCGCGCACCCCGACCACCGGCACGCCCCGACTCCGCCTGCTCCGGCTCCGCCACGGCCCCCGGGTCCGGGCCGCGCCGGCCCGCAGCTCACCCCGGCCCGCCGCTCCGCTGGCCGGTGGCGCACCCCGCCCCGACACTGGTTCCGTGCGCACCGTCAGAGCCACCGCCACCGCGATCACCGCGGCCGTAGCCGCCGCCGGCCTGTCCGTGGCCGCCGGCCGGCTCGCCAGCGACGCCGCGCTGAAGGCGCCCGCGGGCCGCCCCCTGCCCACCGAGCCCCGCCTCACCGTGCACGGCACCGGCCCCGGCCGGATCACGCTGACCCGTGACCTGGCCGCCCTGCGCCCCGGCATCTACGGCCTCGCCGGCGACGGCAGCCACGCGGTCCTCGGCCCCGTCCTGGGGGCCCCCGGGCACACCGCCGACACCGTCGTACGCCGCCTGGAGCGCGTCACCCACGGCACCTTCGCCCCCGGCGACGCGGTGTGGCTCACCCCCAACCTCTACGTCGGCAACCCGCGCACCGCCCTCGGCATCGACCACACCGACGTCGAGGTGCCCGGCGAACTCGGCGCGCTGCCCGCCTGGTTCGTGCCCGGCCACCGGGACACCTGGGTGATCGCCGTGCACGGCCTGGGCACCACCCGCGAGCAGGTCCTGAACGTCCTGGGCTTCCTGCACGGCCGCAGCCTGCCGGTCCTCGCCCTCGCCTACCGGGGCGACCTGGGCGCCCCACGCCCGCGCGACGGACTGAACCGCCTCGGCGAGAGCGAGTGGCGCGACGTCGACGCGGCCATCCGCTACGCCGTCGACCACGGAGCCCGCCGCGTCGTGCTGCTCGGCTGGTCCACCGGCGCCACCATGGCGCTGCACGCCGCCGGGCACTCCACCGTCCGCGAGCGCGTCGCCGGACTCGTCCTCGACTCACCGGTGCTCAGCTGGCAGGCCACGCTGCGCGCCCTTGCCGCCGCCCGCCACACCCCGCGGCCACTGCTGCCGCTCGCCGTGCGCGCCGCGCAGGGCCGTGCCGGGCTGCACGCCGGGCGGATCACCGAGGACGCCGGAGCGGCCCTGCTCCGCGTCCCCACCCTGCTCGTCCACGGCCCGGACGACCGGGTCGCCCCCTGGCAGTCCTCCCGCCGGCTCGCCCGGCGCCGCGCCGACCTCGTCTCCCTGCACACCGTGCCCGGGGCACCGCACGCGGCGATGTGGAACGCCGACCCCGCGGAGTACGAGGAACGGCTGCGCCGGTTCCTGACCCCGCTGATGTGACGGCCGGCGCCGGGGGATGCCCGGCGCCGGCCCGAACCGTTCCGCTTCAGGCCGCACCACTGGCCGGAACCTCGCTTCCCGAGCGCTCTGTCACGCCGTGCGTTGGCCACCCCCGTAGCCGCCCGTGACATTCCGTTTGGGTTTTCGGACCATCAACCGGAAGACTGCACCCGTGACGTCCCGTATCCCGCGCGACTCCAGGCTCCGCCTCGTCCGACCACGACCCCTGGCCGCCGCCCCCAGAGCTGTGAACCAGCGGCGCCCGCGCCGCGCCGCACCCCGGCCGCCGGAGGGCACACCCGCACCCGCCGAACTGGCCGGAATGGCCCGCGCCGGACTGGCCGGCGCGGTCCGGGTGGCCCGCTGGGCGGACACGGCCCTCGGCCCCGGCCGGGACGGCGCCACCGCCGACGGCAAGTCCACCCTCTCCGAGGCCACCGCGGAACGCGCCGCCGCCGACCTGGGACTGAGCCCCGCTCAGATCCGCGCCGACTGGGACACCGCCCGCCTCGCCGGACTGGTCGAGGTGCACGGCGACGACGCGCGCCCCGGCTGGCGCCTGCGCGCCTGGAACCGTGACGACAGCGCCGTCCTGCGCGGCTGGGTGGCCCTCTTCGACGCCTGGTCGCTGGCCTGCCCGGAGCCCGACGCGCACGAGCCCGCCGCCGTCGCCGAGGTCGTCTCGGCCATGCCCCAGGTGCTCTCCTTCCTCCAGCTGTCCGCCGGGCCCGTCCCGGTCGAGCAGCTGCTCGACCTGCTCCAGCAGCGGGTCACCGAACTGCGCACCGAACGCTGCGAGGTCTCCTACGAGCCCGGCACCGGCCGGCCCGCCGGGCCCGCCGCCCCGGCGGAGCCCGTGCCCGCCCCGGACGCCCCCCTCGCCCCGCTCCTCGACTGGGCGCTGCGGGCCCTCGCCTCCGTCGGCGCCCTCACCTACGGCGCCGGCCAGGCCACCCTCACCCCGCTGGGCAGCTGGGCGGTGTGGGTCAAGCTGGAGCAGATCTGCGTGGCCGCGCAGAGCCCCGCCGGCAACATCGAGCAGTCGGCCGAGGACATGCTCCGCGGCTGCGCCCAGCTCCGCCCCAACGCGGCCCGCGCCGAGTACCGGGCCTGGCTCGCCGCCCGCCCCGTCGGCAGCGCCGTCACCGAGCTGATCCACGCCGCCCGCGGCGACGACGCCCTGCTGCGCGGCCTCGCCTTCGAGGCGCTGCGCGTCGTCGGCGCTCCCGCCGAACCCGACGTACGGTCCGTCGTGGACGAGCCCGCCCTGCGGCCCTACGCCCTGCTCTGGCTCGCCGAGCACGACGGCGTCGACCCGGAGGACGCGCACGAGGTCCTCACCCGCGAGGAGGCCACCTGGCTGTGGGTGGACACCGCCGCGGCCGTCGCCGACCACGGCGAGGCGCCGATGCTGGTCCGGCACCTGGAGTCCGCGGTGCAGCCCACCGTCCCCCAGCTGCTCGACGAGGTCCGCGCCGTCGGCCACCCGCGCACCGTGCAGGTACTGGTCGCGCTCGCCGCCGCCCACCCCGACCCGGCCCTGGCCAAGGCCGTGCGCCGGGCCGCCTTCCAGGTGCACACCGGCAGGTGAGCGGCGCGGTGCCGGGTCAGGCGCCGATCTCGGGGGCGTAAGTGCCGAAGCTCCAGACGTTGCCCTCGGCGTCCCGGGCCAGGTAGTCCCGCGAGCCGTACTCCTGGTCCGTCGGCGGCACGAGGATCTCCACGCCGTGCCGCACGGCCCGCTCGTGGTGGGCGTCCACGTCGTCCACCACGACGTAGACCCCGGCGGGCCCGCCGTCCCCGAGCGCCGTGTCGAACGCGCCGCCGCGACCCCGGGAACCGATCATCACCACACCGTTGCCCTGGACCAGCTCGGCGTGGAGCACGGTGCCGTCCGCCCCCTCGTACACCGACAGCTCGGTGAAGCCCAGGGCCTCCGTCAGCTGCGCGATCGCCGCCCTCGCGTCCGCGTACAGCAGCGTGGGGCAGACACCCGGCCGTGCGCCACCCGTACCCACCATCCCGACCACACCCCTCCACCCACCACACCCTTCCCCCCGAGTGTGACACCCACCACAGACAAACCCCCACCGAGCACCCGACGTACACCCATCACCCAGCCCGACCGACCACACGGCACCGGCACACGCTGGCCAGGCAGCACCGCTCACCCTCGTCCGACGCCCACCCCGGCCCCGCGCCGCACCCCACCCGAGCGGCTCCCGTCCAACCGGCCCCGCAGCTCACCGGCGTCGCCCGTGCTGGGCGGCCCCGGAGCCCGGCATGGGGCCGACGGCAGGCCGCCACCCCGGACACCGGGGAACCGAGCGCACCCGGACGGCCACGGCGCCGACACCGACGCCGTTCGCTGCGGGCACGCGCCCGGGGAGGGCAGCGCACGCCCACCCCGCACCCCACCCGAGCGGCTCCCGTCCAACCGGCCCCGCAGCTCACCGGCGTCGCCCGTGCTGGGCGGCCCCGGAGTCCGCAATTCCGTCGGGCCGTCCGCGGGCCGCACCCCGGACACGGGGGACCGAGCGCACCGCGACGGCCCACGGCGTCGACACCGACGCCGTTCGCGCCAGGCACGCGCGCGGGGCCCTGCCCATCGCGGGGATCCACGCGACGGGAGGCGAGCGCGTGGCTCACCGGCACCAGCGCCCCGTTTCGGTCACCGGCGCCGGGCCCCCGGACGGGGCCGCGCGGCTCCCCGAGACGGCGACGCCCCCTATGCCCCCCGCAGGGGGCCGCAGGCGGGCCCCGGACTCCGGGCGAGTGCACCGCGACGGCCTACCGCGCCGGCACCGGCGCCGTTCGCCGCAGGTACGTGCCGGGAGGTGATCGCGTGGCTCACCGGCACCGGCGCCCGCCTCGGTCACCGGCACCGAGCGGCCCGTGTCGCCCGCACCGGTGCCGAGGGCCGCTTCCCGTCCACGCCGTCGCTCGGCCGGTCCGCCGTGGCAGAAAACCGCTTGCCCGGCCCCGTTAGACTTGGCCCATGGCCATTCTCCTCGCGCATTAGACGGCGGGAACGTCCGCAGCCGCCCACCCGCCAATCCCGTACGCCCTGGAGTCTGTCCGTGATCTCCGCCTCCGGTATCGAGCTGCGCGCCGGTGCGCGCGTCCTCCTCGAGAACGCCAGCTTCCGCGTCGCCAAGGGCGACCGCATCGGTCTCGTCGGCCGCAACGGCGCCGGCAAGACGACCCTCACCAAGTGCCTGGCCGGCGAGGGCATCCCCGCCGGTGGCACGATCACCCGCTCCGGCGAGGTCGGCTACCTGCCGCAGGACCCCCGCACCGGCGACCTCGACGTCCTCGCCCGCGACCGCATCCTGTCCGCGCGCGGCCTCGACGTACTGATCCGCAAGATGCGCGAGAACGAGCAGCGCATCGCCAACGGCCAAGGCGGCACCCGCGAGAAGGCCCTGCGGCAGTACGAGCGCCAGGAGACCGAGTTCCTCACCAAGGGCGGGTACTCCGCCGAGGCCGAGGCCGCCACCATCGCCGCCGCGCTGAACCTGCCCGACCGGGTGCTCGGCCAGCCGCTGCACACCCTCTCGGGCGGTCAGCGCCGCCGCATCGAGCTGGCCCGGATCCTGTTCTCGGACGCGGACACCCTGCTGCTCGACGAGCCGACCAACCACCTCGACGCCGACTCGATCGTCTGGCTGCGCGACTACCTGAAGACCTACCGCGGCGGCTTCATCGTGATCTCCCACGACGTCGAGCTGGTCGAGACGGTCGTCAACAAGGTGTTCTACCTGGACGCCAACCGCTCCCAGATCGACGTCTACAACATGGGCTGGAAGCTCTACCAGCAGCAGCGCGAGGCCGACGAGAAGCGTCGCAAGCGCGAGCGCGCCAACGCCGAGAAGAAGGCCGCCGCCCTGCACTCGCAGGCCGACAAGATGCGTGCCAAGGCCACCAAGACGGTCGCCGCGCAGAACATGGCCCGCCGCGCGGACAAGCTGCTGTCCGGCCTGGAGGCGGTGCGCCAGTCCGACAAGGTCGCCAAGCTGCGCTTCCCCGACCCCTCGCCCTGCGGCAAGACCCCGCTGATGGCGGAGGGCCTGTCGAAGTCCTACGGTTCGCTTGAGATCTTCACCGACGTCGACCTGGCCATCGACAAGGGCTCGCGGGTCGTCATCCTCGGCCTGAACGGCGCGGGCAAGACGACGCTGCTGCGCCTGCTCGGCGGGGTCGAGAAGCCCGACACCGGCCAGGTCGTCCCCGGTCACGGCCTCAAGCTCGGCTACTACGCGCAGGAGCACGAGACCCTCGACCCCGAGCGCACGGTCCTGGAGAACATGCGCTCCGCCGCCCCCGACCTGGACCTGGTCGAGGTCCGCAAGGTGCTCGGCTCGTTCCTGTTCTCCGGCGACGACGTCGACAAGCCCGCCGGTGTCCTCTCCGGCGGCGAGAAGACCCGGCTGGCCCTCGCCACGCTCGTCGTGTCCTCGGCGAACGTGCTGCTGCTGGACGAGCCGACCAACAACCTCGACCCGGCCAGCCGCGAGGAGATCCTCGGCGCCCTGCGCACCTACAAGGGCGCGGTCGTCCTCGTCACCCACGACGAGGGAGCCGTCGAGGCGCTCCAGCCGGAGCGGATCATCCTGCTCCCCGACGGCGTCGAGGACCTGTGGGGTTCCGACTACGCGGATCTCGTCGCCCTGGCGTGACCGGAGGGCTGATCCACTGGGTATGGATCATTCGGCCTATCCGTGATCCACCATCTGTGTGAGATCTCCTCGTATCGAGGTGTGTCGTACACGGATTTTCCGGCCGATCCCCCAGTAGGCGGGGGATCGGCCGTTTCGCGTCTCTGACCTGGTACTTCGCGAATCCACTCGTTCGGGCCCACGGACGCCACCGCATGGAATGTCCGATTCCGATTGTGGGGACCGACTCCTGTCGTCACAACGATGTCGCACGGACCTTGCCGAATGGGTGGCCATCCCGCCCGGAAGGGGTGATCATGAGGAGACCAGAGCGCACTTCCCATGAGGAGGCACGGGTGGCCGAGACTCTGAAGAAGGGCAGCCGGGTGACCGGCGCCGCGCGCGACAAGCTCGCGGCAGACCTGAAGAAGAAGTACGACTCCGGTGCGAGCATCCGGGCGCTGGCCGAGGAGACCGGCCGCTCGTATGGCTTCGTGCACCGGATGCTCAGTGAGTCGGGCGTCACGCTGCGTGGACGCGGCGGAGCGACCCGGGGCAAGAAGGCCGCATCGTCCTGACGCCGGGCGGCCCATCGGCTTCGATGGTGGCCACCCGGTCGGCGGACTGACCGGCCGGGTGGTTACTGTGCAGTCACTTAGCTCTGCTCTGCTGACCGCACCCATCGGAGGCGCCACATGGCTTCGCCCGACCAGGACCTCGCTGCCGTACTCGACAAGGACGGCGTACGGCTCACCGTCGACGACGCGCTCGCCACGGTGACGCTGACCAACCCCGCCAAGCGCAACGCGCAGAGCCCCGCTCTGTGGCGGGCGCTCGCCGAGGCCGGCCGGCTGCTGCCGGGCTCCGTCCGTGTCGTCGTGCTGCGCGGCGAGGGCAGGTCCTTCTCCGCCGGGCTGGACCGGCAGATGTTCACCCCGGAGGGGATTCCTGGCGAGCCGTCCTTCATGGACCTCGCGCGCCGTGACGACGCCGGGCTCGACGCGACCATCGCCGAGTACCAGGAGGCGTTCACCTGGTGGCGGCGGAACGACATCGTCTCCATCGCCGCCGTCCAGGGACATGCCATCGGCGCCGGCTTCCAGCTCGCCCTCGGCTGCGACCTGCGGGTCGTCGCCGACGACGTGCAGTTCGCCATGCGCGAGACCAGCCTCGGACTCGTGCCCGACCTGACCGGCACCCACCCGCTGGTGAGCCTCGTCGGATACGGCCGCGCGCTCGAGATCTGCGTGACCGGACGGTTCGTCGGGGCCGAGGAGGCCGTGACGAGCGGCCTGGCCAACCTCGCCGTACCGGCGGCGGAACTGGACGCGGCTGCCCGGGACTTGGCCGCGGCGGTGCTGGCCGCCCCGCGGGACGCCGTGGTGGAGACCAAGGCGCTGGTGCGGGGCGCGCAGGGCCGTGACTACGAGAGCCAGCGTGCCGCCGAACGCGCCGCGCAGACCCGCCGGCTGCGGGACCTCGCCGGGCTCGGCGAATAGCCCCACGCGCGTGCGGCGGTCGTACGGCCACCGTGCCCACCGCACCCGCCGACGGGCACCGCACGACGGCCTCCGCACGACGGACGCTGCACAACCGCCCGCCCACCGCGCCGCACCCCGGCCCGGCGGGCGGCCCGCCGCTCCCGGGCCGGCGTCCCCGGTCCGCTAGAACCCGTGCATCATGCCGCCGTCGACGGGCACCATGAGCCCGGTCAGGTAGGACGCGGCCGGGGACAGCAGGAACGCGGCCACCCTGCCGAACTCGGCCGGGGACCCGTACCGGCGCAGCGGGATGCGCGACTCGTTCGCCGCCCGGGTGGCCTCGGGGTCCGCGGACAGCGCGTCCAGCTCCCGCACCCGGTCCGTGTCGATCCGGGACGGCAGCACGCCCACCACCCGGATGCCGCGCGGCCCCAGCTCGTCCGCGAGCGACTTGGCGAACCCGGCGAGCCCGGGCCGCAGCCCGTTGGAGATGGTCAGCCCCGGGATGGGCTCGTACACCGACCCCGACAGCACGAACCCGATGGCACCGCCCTCCGTCAGCTCGGCCGCCGCCGCCCGGGCGACCCGTACCGCGCCGAGGAACACCGACTCGAACGCGTCGCGCCACTGCTCGTCGGAGTTGTCGGCGACGAACCCCGGCGCCGGGCCGCCCACGCTCACCAGCACCCCGTGGAAGCCGCCGAAGTGCTCACGGGCGGCGGCGATCAGCCGCTCGGCGGCGTCCGGGTCGGCGTTGTCCACGGCGACGCCCACCGCGTTCGGGCCCAGCGCGGCGGCGGCGTCGGCGACCCGCTGTCCGTCCCGGCCGGTGATGACCACCTTCGCCCCGTCGGCGACGAGCTCCCGCGCGGTGGCGTTCCCCAGCCCGCGCGTCGCTCCGGTGACGACGTACACCCGGTCCTTCAGTCCAAGATCCATGGCCCCTATCCTGCCCCGTCGCCCCCGAAAAGGGTGAGGGCGGTGTTGACCAGACCGACGTGACTGAACGCCTGCGGGTAGTTGCCCAGCTGGCGGCCGCCCACCGGGTCGTACTCCTCGGCCAGCAGCCCCACGTCGTTGCACAGGCCCACCAGCCGCTCGAACAGCTCCCGCGCCTCCTCGGTCCGCCCGGTCAGGTGCAGCGCGTCGGCCAGCCAGAACGAGCAGGCCAGGAACGCGCCCTCCGCACCGGGCAGCCCGTCGATCCCCGCACCCCCGCCCCCGGTGTCGTAGCGGCGCAGGAAGCCGCCGTGCCCGAGTCCGTCGCGGATCGCGTCGACCGTGCCGACCACCCGCGGATCGTCCGGCGGCAGGAACCCGACGCGGGGGAGGAGCAGCAGCGCCGCGTCCAGGCCCCGGGAGCCGTAGTACTGGGTGAACGTGTTCCGCTCCCGGTCGAAGCCCTTCTCGCACACCTCCCGGTGCACCTCGTCGCGCAGCCGCCGCCAGCCCTCCAGGTCGCCGCGCAGCTCCGGGTGGCGCTCCAGGGTGCGCACGGCCCGGTCGAACGCCACCCACACCATCACCTTGGAGTGCACGAACCGGCGCCGGCCGCCGCGCACCTCCCACAGGCCCTCGTCCGGCTGCCGCCACACCCCCTCCAGGTAGGTCATCAGGGCGCGCTGCATCGCCCACATGTGTGGCTTCGTGGGCAGGCCGGAGCCGCGGGCCAGCGACAGCGAGTCCATCACCTCGCCGTACACGTCGAGCTGGAGCTGGTCGGCGGCCCCGTTGCCGGTGCGCACCGGCGAGGAGCCGGCGAAACCGGGCAGCCACGGCAGTTCCGTCTCCGGCACCCGTCGCTCGCCCGCGACGCCGTACATGATCTGGAGGTCGGCCGGTTCGCCGGCGACCGCGCGCAGCAGCCAGTCCCGCCAGGCCTCGGCCTCCTCCTGGTAGCCGGCGGCGAGCAGCGCGCCGAGGGTGAGGGTGGAGTCGCGCAGCCAGCAGTAGCGGTAGTCCCAGTTGCGCACGCCGCCCGGCTGCTCGGGCAGCGACGTGGTCGCGGCGGCCACGATCCCGCCGGTCGGGGCGTAGGTGAGGGCCTTGAGGGTGATCAGGGACCGGACGACCGCGTCCCGGTGGGGGCCGTCGTAACGGCAGCGGCGCGCCCACCGCCGCCAGTCGGTGACGCAGTGCTCCAGCGCCTCGTACGGGTCGATGAGCGGCGGGCGCCTCTCGTGGGAGGGGTGCCAGGTCAGCACGAACGCGAGCCGTTCGCCCTCCGCGACGGTGAACCGGGCGTGGGTGGCGCGGTCCTCGCCCCAGGTGTCGACGGCCGGCTCGGCGCGCAGCCAGACGGAGTCGGGGCCCGCGACGGCCACCCGGTGACCGTCCGCCCGCCGCATCCACGGCACGATCGAGCCGTAGTCGAAGCGGAGACGGAGCGTGCTGCGGACGGTGACCCGGCCGCGGAGGCCCTCCACGATCCGTACGACGTCGGGTGCGCGCCCGCGGTGCGGCATCAGGTCGGTGACCCGCACCGCGCCGTCGGAGGTCTCCCAGTCCGTGTCGAGGACGAGGGTGTCGGGCCGGTAGGCGCGCCGGGTGCAGACGTCCGCCCCCTCGGGTGCGATCCGCCAGTGGCCGTGCTCCTCGTCGCCCAGCAGCCGGGCGAAGCAGGCACCGGAGTCGAAGCGCGGCAGGCACAGCCAGTCGACCGAACCGTCCCGCCCGATCAGGGCCGCACTCTGCTCGTCGCCGATGAGGGCGTAGTCCTCGATGCGCGCGTTCACGGGATGCGGGTTTCCCGCTGGGCCGGGGAACCAACCAGGCGGTGCGCCGCCGGGGTGAGCGGGAGCGGGCCTCAGACGGTGGCCGGTTCGCTCTCCTGGGGGGTCCGCTCGGCCGCGGCCTCCTCCCGGTCCCGGATCTCGCGCCGCACCAGGAACCACCAGCCGACCGGCACGGCCGCCGCGAACAGCCACCACTGGATCATGTACGCGTAGTTCAGCGGGGCGTCCTCGCTGCCCGGGTCGGAGATCTGCTCGGGGGAGCCGCCCCGGGCCGCGGGCGCGGTCTGCTCGACGTAGCCGCCCAGCACCCGGGCGCCCAGCCGGTGCGCCTCCTCCGCGCTGTTGATCAGCATGATCTGCCGGTCGGGGAGGCCCTCGACGTTCTTGATGCCGCTCGCCGCGGTCGTCTCGTCCGCCTTCAGCCGCCCGGTGATCGTGGTCCGGCCGGCCGGTGGCGCGGGAACCTTCGGGAAGGCCGTCTGCACGCCGTTCGCGGGGATCCAGCCGCGGTTGACGAGCAGCACGTCGCCGTCGGTGAGGACCAGCGGGGTCAGGACGTGGAAACCGACCTCGCCGTCGGAGCTGGTGCGACGCCGGACCACGACCTGCCGGGCGGTGTCGAAGGTGCCCGTCGCGGTGACCGTGCGGTACTTCTCCGTGCGGGTCACGGCGTGCCCGGGGGACGTCAGCCGTTCCACCGGGACCGGCCGGGCGTGCAGCGCGGCGGAGACCAGGTCGTTGCGGGCGGTGCGCTCCTGGTACCGGTGCTGCTGCCAGAAGCCCAGCTTGATCATCGTCGGGATCAGCGCGATCGCGACGAGGGTGAGGATCACCCACTGGCGGGACAACAGGAAGCGGTAGCGGTGCACCCCACGACGGTACCTCCGGGCGGCGGGGTGCAATCAGGCGGGTACCGGGTCACACCCGGTCGACGATGCCCGCGTTCCCCTCGGCCCGGGCGCAGTGCGCGCCGCAGAACCAGTGCCCCTCGACCTCCACGCCCTGGCCGATGATCTGCACCCGGCAGTGCTCGCAGATCGGGGCCATGCGGTGGATCGCACAGGAGAAGCAGTCGAAGACGTGCACCGCGCCCTGCGCGTGCACCTCGAAGGTCATTCCGTAGTCGTTGCCACAGACTTCGCATGTCGCCATGGGCCACAGGGTGGTCCGTCGCCGATCCGCGGGCGAGCGGGCAGCGGGTGAGTCGTGTACCAATCACCCGTTCGTACGGTGACCCGCCGGGACGGGGGCTGACCGGCGGACCCGCCGCCCGTCCCGGTCACCCGTCGGCGGGCTCCACGTCCCCGAGCAGCTGCCCGAACGCGGCCTCGTCCACGACCGGTGTGCCGTACTGCCGCGCCTTGACCGTCTTGGAGGTGCCCGAGTCGGGATCGTTGGTCACCAGCAGGCTCGTCAGCCGGGAGATGCTGGTGGCGACGTGCAGGCCGGCCTCGACGGCCCGGTCCTCCAGCAGATCCCGCTCGGTGGACGTATCACCCGAAAAGGCGACCCGCATGCCCTGTTTGAGGCGTTTGCCCTCTTCGTAACGACCCGGGTTGGGGTGCGGGCACGCGGGGCGCCTGCGGGCGGTGCGCCAACTGCCGGACGGGTGACCGCCGTAGCCGCCCGACGCCTGCCGGGGCACGGACCGCTCGGACCACTCGGTCAGCGGCCGGCACTCCAGCAGTGGCAGCCGCACGCCGCCCGCCGCCGCGGCCCGCAGGCTGGGCCGGAACGCCTCCGCCAGCACGCGCGCGTCGTCCAGCGCGTGGTGCGCCCGCTGCTGCACCACCCCGAAGTGCGCCGCCAGCGACTCCAGCTTGTGGTTGGGCAGCGGCAGGCCCAGTTCCTTGGAGAGCGCGATGGTGCACAGCCGCTGCCGCACCGGCGCCTCGCGCCGCGCGCGCGCGTACTCGCGGGCGATCATCTGCCAGTCGAAGACGGCGTTGTGCGCCACGAGGACCCGGCCGTCCAGGCGGGCGGCGAACTCCTCGGCGATGTCACCGAACAGCGGCGCCCCCGTGAGCACGTCACTCGTCAGGCCGTGTATCCACACCGGCCCCGGGTCGCGCTCCGGGTTGACCAGCGTGTACCAGTGGTCCTCGACCTCACCCCGCCCGTCCAGCCGGTACACGGCCGCGGAGATGATGCGGTCGTCGCGGGCCAGACCGGTGGTCTCCACGTCAACGACCGCGTATCCCCGCGGATACGCGGCCGGCCACGGGGTGGGGGAGGACACTGCGGTCGCACGGTCTTCGAGCATGGTTCCTGAGGATACGGGCCCCGACTGACAGCACCCTCCGCCAGGTGCCGCCCGCGCCACCCGGTCGCGCCCCGCATCCCCGTGGGCGTCGCAACATCGCGTGCGCTCGGTCGGGTTGGGTCCGCGCCCAGGGGCGCTCCGCTTCACCGTCGCGAGGCCCGCCGCGGGAACACCCCGAGCCTTCGGCGACGGTGACGGTCCCCCAGCGCGGGCGCGGAGCCGGGCGCGACGATATGCCCCCTATGGGTCTTCGATGCCCTTTCCGGCAGGAGCGGGCGTACGACGACGAAGGCCGGCCCCTTCTCCCCGCGGCGGGTTGGGCGGGCGGAGCACGGGCGCCCGGTGAACTCACGTGACGGGAAGCGCGGTACACGGGCCCGGCCGACGCAGCGCCCGTCCCGCCACCGCGGGGCGGGCCTCGCCGCACGGCACCGGCAGGGCGTCGGTGCGGTCGCCGCGCCCCTCGGGATGGCATCCTCCGTGCTGTGACGGAACCCATCCACGACGAGCCCCACGGCGGCGCCCTCGGCTCCCGGCTGAACTGGCTCCGGGCCGCGGTGCTGGGCGCGAACGACGGCATCGTCTCCACCGCGGGACTGGTCGTCGGCGTGGCCGGGGCGACCGGGAGCCGGGCCGCCCTGCTGACCGCCGGACTGGCCGGCCTGCTCGCCGGCTCCATGTCCATGGCGGCCGGCGAGTACGTCTCCGTCTCCACCCAGCGCGACTCCGAGATGGCCGCGCTGGCCGTGGAGCGCCGCGAACTGCGCGAGCAGCCGGAGGCCGAACTGGAGGAGCTGACCGAGCTGCTGGAGGTACGCGGCCTGTCCCGGGAGGTGGCCCGCGAGGCCGCCGAACAGCTCACCGCGCGGGACGCGTTGAGGGCCCACGCCCGCGTGGAGCTGGGCATCGACCCCGACGAGCTGACCAACCCCTGGCACGCGGCCTGGGCGAGCTTCCTGGCCTTCACCGTGGGTGCCCTGCTGCCGCTGCTGGCCATCGTGCTGCCACCGGCCGGGCTGCGGCTCGCGGTCACCGTGGTCTGCGTCCTGGCCGCGCTCGTCCTCACCGGCTGGAGCAGCGCCCGGCTCGGCGAGGCGGATCCGCGGCGCGCGGTCCTGCGCAACGTGGCGGGCGGCGTGCTGGCGATGGGGGTCACCTACGCGGCGGGAAGCCTGCTGGGCGCGGCAGGCGTGTGACGCCCCCGCCCGGCAGCGGACGTCCATCTCCGGTTCGAGGTCGGTGTGGTGGGCAGGCGAACGCCGCGCCGGACCGCCGGGCGGCGCCGCTGTACCGCGCTCCCCGACGGGGGCGCACGTCCGGCGGTCGGCACGGTGGTGCCGAGGGTGCTCGGGTGTCACTGCCAGTGGGCCGGGTCCGCGCCCCAGCGGCCCGGCGGCCGGGCCCAGTCGGTGGGGCCGCCGGTGAAGGAGACGGCCGGGCGGGTGTGCCGCAGCCGGCCCAGGGGGCCGTCGGTCGAGGCGAGCCGGTCCTCCGGACCCGGGTACGGCGCCCCCTCCGCCGGGTCCGGGCCGATGTCCGTGGTCAGCCAGTGGGCCGTCCGGGCCAGCGCGACCCGGACCAGCCGGCTCCCGCCCTCGTACGACTGCTCGGTCAGCGCCCGCAGGACCGCCGCCGCCAGCAGGTAACCGGTGCCGTGGTCCAGGGCCTGCGCGGGCAGGGCGCCCGGTTCCCCGGCCGAGCCCTCGGTCACCGCGATGCCGGTGGCGGCCTGCACCAGGCTGTCGAAGCCGCGCCGCCCGCCCCACGGCCCGTACGCGCCCCACGCCGAGACCTGTGCCACGACGAGGCCGGGACGCCGCGCGGCCAGCTCGCGCGGGCTCAGTCCGAACCGGTCGAGGGCGCCGGGCCGGTACCCGGTCACCACCACGTCCGCCGCGCCGAGCAGTTCCTCGAAGGTGTCCCGGCCGGCCGCCAGGTCGAGCGTGGCGGACCGCTTCCCGAAACCCGTGTCGGCGTGCTGGTCGGGCAGTTCGGGCAACCACGGGGCGTCCAGGCGCAGCACGTCCGCGCCCAGCAGGGCGAGGGTGCGGGTGGCGACCGGGCCCGCCAGGACCCGCGTCAGGTCCAGTACGCGCAGTCCGGCGGCGGGCAGCAGGGGCCCGGTGTGCGGGTCGAGCGGGGGGAGCACGCGCGTGCGGGCCGCGTCCAGCCGCTCGCGCTCGACCAGCGGCCGTCGGGCCACCTCGGCCGCCTGCTCGTGGGCGCGCCACGCCGCGGGCGTGCGCAGGGCCACCGCGAGGCCGCCCGCGGCGCAGACCGTGTCCTCCACCTCCGGGGCGGACAGCGCGGCGAGCCGGCCGGCGACCCTCTCCACGGTGGCCTCCCGCGGCAGGTCGAGGGCGTCCAGCAACCGAACCCGGTGGTGCGGGTAGTTGGCGTGGGTGCGCACCCAGCCGTCAGCCGTCCGCCAGAACCGGGACAGCGGCGCGAAGAGGGCGGGCGCCCGTCCGTCGACCCGCAGGAGCCGCTCGCTGTGGAAGGCGGCGGCGACCGCGCCGTCGTCGACGCGGACGCCCGGCACCTCGCCGGATCCGGTCCGCCGGGCCGCCAGCTCCGCGGCGGCCAGCGCGCACGCGCCGACGCACGCCCGGGCCAGCCGCCGCACGGGGAGGCGGGCCGGGAGGGCGCCGTCCCGTACGACGGTGGTGACCCGGGGGAGCAGGGCACGATCGCCGCCCACCGCCGACCATGCCGACTTGATCTCAGTCATGACTGCACTATGCAGTATTGATTGGATCAATATATGCAGGAGGGAGGATCGCTTGGGTCTACTTCGTCACCGCGGCCAGCGCGTCCGCCGTGCCCCAGCCGTAGAAGCCGTTGTGGTTCCTGGTCCCCTCGCACACGGCGTCCACCTTGCCGTCACCGTCGATGTCGTACGGGTCGGTGCACGGCGTGGCGTCGGCCTCCGCGTACAGCAGCGCCTTGACGAGGGCGGCGGACGCGTGCGGATGGGTTGACTTGATCAATGCGGCGACCCCGGCGACGTGCGGCGTCGCCATCGACGTGCCCGCCATGTAGCCCCACTTGCCGCCGGGCAGCGGACCCAGGATGAGGCCGCTGGTCGCCGGCGGCTGCGGCGCCTGGTAGGCCGTCGAGTCACCGCCGGGCGCGGCGATGTCGATCACACCGAGACCGTAGTTCGAGAAGGACGACTTCAGGCCCTTGGCGCCGGTCGCCGCGACCGTCACGACACCCGGCAGCTGGGTCGGTATGTCGTAGCAGGTGTGCGGGTCGATCACCCGCTGCGAGGGCGTGCCGTCGTTGGGGGAGACGGGGTCGGTGATCGAGTGGGACGCGAGGTCGTAGCTCTCGTTGCCCGCCGCCGCGACATTGACCGTGCCCTTGCGCTCCGCGTACCGCGAGGCCCGGGTGACGGCGTCCACGAGCGCCCTCTGATCGGGGTCGGTGGTGCAGTTGAAGTACCACGGGTCGGTGTAATAGCTGTTGTTGGTCACGTCGACGTGGTGCTCGGCCGCCCACACGAAGCCGCAGACCACGGCCTCCGTGTAGAAGAACCCGTCCGGGTTGCCCACCTTGATGCCGGCGACCCGGACGCCCGGTGCCACACCCGTGACGCCCACCCCGTTCTTCGCCGCCGCTATCTCGCCGGCCACATGCGTGCCGTGCGGGCTCTCCGACGCGCTCGGCCGCCAGGCACCGTCCGTCGTGTCCGGCTTGCCCGACACGCAGTTGGCGGACGCCTCGCGGTCGAAGTTGGGCGCGATGTCCGGGTGGGTGTCGTCCACGCCGGTGTCGATGACGGCGACCGTGACCTTGCGGCTGCCCAGCGTCTTCTCGTGCGCCTTGTCCGCCTTGATGGCCGGCAGGTCCCACTGGAGCGGCTCCAGCGGATCCTGACCGTCGACCGCGCGGGCGCTCGCCTCGGCGGTCTCCCGCGCGCCGAGCACCTTCGGCGCGCCGGTGTCGGTGGTGGACTGGGCGGGCAGCGGCGCGGTGCGCGTGGCACCCGCCGAGTCGACCCCGCGCACCTTGCGGACGGCCTCGGCGAAGGTGGGGTTCGCGGAGTGGGCGACGATCACGCCGATCCGGTCGTAGGCGATCACCACCGAACCCCCGGCCTCGGTGATCGCCTCGCGGACACGGCGCTCGACACCGTGCCCGGGGCCGACGTTGACGACGTAGCTGAGCACGGGGCCGTCGGCGGACACCGGGGTGCGGGCGGCGACGGACACCGGGGTGCCGCCGGCGGCGGACGCGGTGGTGCCGGGCAGGAACGCGAGCGCCGTGGCGAGGGCCATCCCGGCCGGGAGGGCGAGGGTACGGCGGCGTCGGGGTGTGAACGCGGTCATGGGCGGGTTCTCTCCAGTTCGTTCGCGGTACGGGTGGGTCGCGCGGGACGCCGCGGCGCAGTGCCGCTCCCGCCCTGGGTGCCCTGGAGGAAGCCGTACCGGCCGCCGGGCCGGGGCCGTGGCCGGCGTCCGGGACACAGATGAGCCATGGGGTCTCCACATCATCCGGGTACAGAACCGCCCGGGGCACGAGTGGTGCCCGGGCAGGTACATGACGAGTGGTGCAGGGCGAAGCTATCTGCCGTGCCCGTTTCCCGGAAGAGCACGACCTCCCAGCAGGACCTTTCGAGCACAACTTCCCGAACACGGCTTTTGGAGCAACGACTTCCCGGACGAGCGCGACGCGGGCCACCAAGGGGCCGCGACGCGGGTCGCGAGGGGCCGCGCACCCGCGCACTCCCACGCGCGTGCGCCCGCGCGACGGAACCGGCGTGAACCGTGGCGGGCGCCGCGCCGTGACCGTGATCAGGGGGGCCGGCGCGATCACGCCCCCCGGGAGACACGGAGGCGGGGCGCCGGCCGGCACCCGCCCGCGTGGCTCCCGTCCAGCCAGTCAGACAACGCGCAGGTCCGTCACCCGAGGAGACTCCGTGGCCACCGAGACACCGCCCCCCGCGACACCGGGGGCCCCACTTCCCTCCACCGAGGAGTTCACCGAGGTGCAGCAGAGCGCCGAGTTCGGTGAACTGCGCCGCGCACACCGCTCCTTCGCCTTCCCGCTCACCGTCGGCTTCATCGCCTGGTACCTGCTGTACGTCCTGCTGTCCAACTACGCGGGCGGCTTCATGGGCACCAAGGTGGCCGGCAACGTCAACGTGGCCCTCGTCCTGGGCCTCGCCCAGTTCCTCACCACGTTCCTCATCGCCTGGTGGTACGCGCGGCACGCCGCCACCGAACTCGACCCACGGGCCGAGGCCATCAAGTCCCGGATGGAGGGCGGCGCATGAACCTCGCCCAGCACACCCTGCCGGCCACCGGCCGGGCGTCGCACACGCTGCTGGCCGCCGGCGAGGCGAGCGAGCACCGGACACTGATCGTCACCCTGTTCGCGGTGTTCGTCGCCGCGACCCTCGTCATCACGGTCTGGGCCGGCCGGCAGACCAAGGACGCCGCCGACTTCTACGCCGGAGGACGGCAGTTCACCGGCTTCCAGAACGGACTGGCCGTCTCCGGCGACTACATGTCCGCCGCGTCCTTCCTGGGCATCGCCGGCGCCATCGCCCTCTTTGGCTACGACGGCTTCCTGTACTCCATCGGCTTCCTCGTCGCCTGGCTCGTCGCGCTGCTGCTGGTCGCCGAGCCGCTGCGCAACTCCGGCCGCTACACGATGGGCGACGTCCTGGCCTACCGGATGCGCCAGCGGCCCGTCCGCACGGCCGCCGGCGTCTCCACCATCGTCGTGTCGATCTTCTACCTGCTGGCCCAGATGGCGGGCGCCGGCGTCCTCGTCTCGCTGCTGCTGGGCATCACCAGCGACGGCGGCAAGATCGGCATCGTCGCCCTGGTCGGCGTCCTGATGATCGTGTACGTCACCATCGGCGGCATGAAGGGCACCACCTGGGTCCAGATGGTCAAGGCGGTGCTGCTCATCCTGGGCGCCCTGCTGCTGACCTTCCTCGTCCTGCTGAAGTTCCACTTCAACGTCTCGGACCTGCTCGGGAAGGCCGCGGCCAACAGCGGCAAGGGATCGGCGTTCCTGGAACCCGGCCTGAAGTACGGCGCCACCGGCACCACCAAGCTGGACTTCCTCTCGCTCGGCATCGCCCTGGTCCTCGGCACCGCGGGCCTGCCGCACATCCTGATCCGCTTCTACACGGTCCCCACCGCCAGGGCGGCCCGCAGATCGGTCTTCTGGGCGATCGGCCTCATCGGCGGCTTCTACCTGATGACGCTCGCCCTCGGCTTCGGAGCCGCCGCCCTGATCGGACCGGAGGAGATCACCGCCTCCAACAAGGCGGGCAACACCGCGGCACCCCTCCTGGCGCTGCACCTGGGCGGCCTCCACTCCGACTGGGGGGCCGTACTGCTCGCCACCATCTCCGCGGTCGCCTTCGCCACGATCCTCGCGGTCGTCGCGGGCCTCACCCTGGCCTCCTCCTCGTCCTTCGCGCACGACATCTACGCGAACGTCATCAGGAGGGGACAGGCCACCGAGAAGCAGGAGATCGGCGCCGCCCGCTGGGCCACCGTGGGTATCGGCGCCGTCTCCATCCTCCTGGGCGCCCTGGCCCGCGACCTGAACGTCGCCGGCCTGGTGGCGCTCGCCTTCGCGGTCGCCGCCTCCGCCAACCTGCCGACCATCCTCTACAGCCTGTTCTGGAAGCGGTTCACCACCTCGGGCGCCCTGTGGTCGATCTACGGAGGTCTGGTCACGGCGGTCGGCCTGGTGCTGTTCTCACCGGTCGTCTCCGGCAAGGAGTCCTCGATGTTCCCCGGCGTCGACTTCCACTTCTTCCCGCTGGAGAACCCCGGGATCATCTCCATCCCGGTCGGCTTCCTGCTCGGCGTGGTGGGCACCCTGCTGTCGAAGGAGACCCCGGACACCGGCAAGTACGCGGAGCTGGAGGTGCGGTCCCTGACCGGCACCGGAGCGCACTGAGAGCAGTACGGCCGGCCGCGTCGTGGGGGACTGTACGGTCCTACGACGCGGCCGTGCCGTACCTCGTGGGATCGGGCCGCCCTCGATGTCGGTGGGGTCACGTAGGCTCGCAGGTGACAGGAGACACGCTGCCGACACGGAGTGTTCCGGAGAGGGAGGGGGCCCACGTGCTCATCGACACCTACGGCCGGGTGGCCACCGACCTGAGGGTCTCGCTGACCGACCGGTGCAATCTGCGCTGCACGTACTGCATGCCGGAGGAGGGCCTCCAGTGGCTGGCCAAGCCCGACCTGCTCACCGATGACGAGATCGTCCGGCTCATCGACATCGCGGTCCGCGCGCTGGGCATCGAGGAGGTCCGCTTCACCGGCGGCGAGCCGCTGCTGCGCCCGGGCCTGACCGGCATCGTCGAGCGCGTCGCGGACCTCGCCCCGCGCCCCCGGATGTCCCTCACCACCAACGGCATCGGCCTCCGGCGCACCGCCGCGGCGCTGAAGGCGGCGGGCCTGGACCGGGTCAACGTCTCCCTGGACACCCTCCGCCCGGACGTGTTCAAGACCCTCACCCGCCGCGACCGCCTCAAGGACGTGCTGGAGGGCCTGGCCGCCGCCCGCGACGCCGGTCTGACCCCCGTCAAGGTCAACTCGGTCCTCATGCCGGGGCTGAACGACGACGAGGCCCCCGACCTGCTCGCCTGGGCGGTGGAGCACGACTACGAGCTGCGCTTCATCGAGCAGATGCCCCTGGACGCCCAGCACGGCTGGAAGCGCGAGGGCATGGTCACCGCCGGGGACATCCTCACCTCCCTGCGCACCCGCTTCGAACTCACCCCCGAGGGTGCCGAGGAGCGCGGTTCGGCACCGGCCGAGCGCTGGCTGGTGGACGGCGGCCCGCACAGGGTGGGCGTGATCGCCTCGGTCACCCGCCCGTTCTGCGCGGCCTGCGACCGCACCCGCCTCACCGCCGACGGCCAGATACGCACCTGCCTGTTCGCCACCGAGGAGACCGACCTCCGCGCGGCCCTGCGCTCGGGCGCGCCGGACGAGGAGATCGCCCGCCTGTGGCGTCAGGCGATGTGGGGGAAGAAGGCCGGCGCGGGCCTGGACGACCCGTCCTTCGTGCAGCCGGACCGCCCCATGTCCGCGATCGGCGGCTAGCCCCTCCCGCCCCGACCGCGCCCGACCCGCACCGAGGTCCCTGCCCGTCCCGGGCTCCCGCCGCGCGGCGGCCCGGGTACGCGGGTCAGCGCGCGAGGGAGACGGCGAAGGGCTCGAAGCCGTGCCGGCGCAGGACGTGGGGCACGACCAGGATCATGGCCTCGGTGGCGCGGGCCGTGGTGATGTCGCCGAGGTCCTCGATCCACGCGGGCCGCCAGCCGAGGTCGCCGAGCAGAGCGGCCACGGTCGCCTTCGCCGGCGCGTCGTCGCCCGAGAGGTAGGCGGTCGGCGGGGTGGCCAGCGCGCCCGGGGCGGTCATGACCATGAACAGCATGGTGTTGAGGGTCTTCACCACCCGGGTGTCCGGGAGGGCGGCCTGAAGCTGTTCGGCGAGGCTGTCACCGGGGTAGCACAGTTCTCCGGGCAGGCCGTCGGCGGCGTCACGGGTGGCGTTGGAGACGTCGAGGAGTATCTTCCCGGCGAGTTCGGCGCGCAGTCCGCCGAGGCGCTCCAGGGCGCTGTCACCGGGCGTCGCGTTGATCACGACGTCCGCGGTGCGCGCGGCGGCGCGCTGGTCGGAGAAGGAGACACGGGCGCCGGTGAGCGCCGGCGGTCGCTTCTCCGGGTCGCGGAGGCCGAGGACGACCTGGTGTCCGGCGGCGGCGAGCGCGCCGGCGAGGCCGGCGCCGACGCGGCCGCCGCCCAGGATGCCGATGCTGGTCATGAGGTGATGCTCCTTGCGGTGTCGGGCGGGGGAGGAGCGGGAGCGGGGTGGGGGTCGCTCCCGCGGACGGACGGCCGGCGGCCGTCGCCCGGTCAGGCGATCGGCGACAGGACGTCGAGCGTGGCGGCGTGGATGCCGGGAGCCGCGGCCAGGAAGTTCCGGCTCGCCGTGCTCCACGGCTCGCCCGCCAGGTCGGTGACGGTGCCCCCGGCCTCGGCGACCAGCAGGGCACCGGCGACGAGACCGGACCGGACGTCGGAGAACTGCCAGAAGGCGTCGGTGCGCCCGGCTGCGACGTGGATGAGCTGCATCGTGGCGGGAACGGACACCCGCACGACGAGCCCGGCCTCGAGCATGGCGGTGACCGACTCGCCGATGCGCCGGAAGGTCGTGATGTCCTCCCGCGGGCTGGCCTGACCGGTGCCGGTGAGCGCGGCGCCCAGGTCGGTCTTGGCGGACACCTTCAGCGGCCGGTCGTCCAGGTGGGCCCCACCGCCGGCGACAGCGGTGTAGGTGTCGCCGGTCAACGGCAGGTGGACGACGGTGAGCACCGGCCGGTTGTCGCGGACCAGGGTGGCGGTGACCGCCCACTCCGACATGGCGTGCACATGGTTGATGTTGCCCTCGGCGGGGTCGACGACCCACCACTCGCCGGGCGGGAGCGCACCGCCGGCCAGCTCGTCCTCGGCCCACCGCGAGCCGGGCCGGGCGGTCAGCAGTGGTTCCCGCAGCACCGCCAGCACCGCCTCGTCGTTGGCGTCGATCTCGGCCACGATCTCCTCCAGGCCGGTGCCCCGGACGTGCGGGGTGGAGCGGTCGAGCAGCGTGCGGCCGGCGGCCCGCACCGCGGCCGTCACGTCGGACAGCAGCGTCGTGTCGGCGGCGAACGGCATGGCTGTGCTCATGGCGGGCTCCCTGGGGGGTTCGGCTGACGCGGGGCGGCTGTTCCGCGCCCGCTCCTCGAAGGTAGGGGCCCGCATCATTAACAACAAGTGCATGGTGATCACTCGTAGAGTTACTGTCATGCAACTGGATCTGAACCTGCTCACGGCCCTTGACGCCTTGCTCGAAGAGGGCAGCGTCGCCGGCGCTGCGGCCCGCCTGCACGTCACCGCGCCGGCGATGAGCCGCTCACTGGGCCGCATCCGCAAGGCCACCGGCGACCAGATCCTGGTCCGCGCCGGCCGCGCGATGATCCCCACCCCACGTGCCCTTGCCATGCGCGCCCAGGTGCACGCGCTGGTGCACCAGGCCCACCAACTGCTGTCCCCGCGGCAGGAACTCGACCTCGCGACGCTGGAGCGGGTCTTCACCGTGCGCTGGCACGACGCCCTGACCACCGCCTGCGGCACGACCCTGATCAGCACCGTCCACCGCCTGGCCCCCGGCGTCCGGCTGCGCCTGCCCGCCGAGACCGGCACGGACACGCCCGACCTGCGGCGGGGGGAGGTCGACCTGGAATCCAGCTCCGCCCGGCCGGCGTTCGCCGACATCCGGCACCGTCTCGTCGGCCGCGACGAGCTCGTCATCGCCGTGCGGCCCGGCCATCCGCTCACCGAGGGGACGCCGAGCGTCGAGCGCTACGCCGCCGCCGAGCACCTCACCGTCTCGCGGCGCGGGCGCCTGCGTGACCCGGTCGACGACGCCCTCACCCCGCACGGCCACGAACGCCGCGTCGTCGCGACCGGCCCCACCCTGGCCTTCGCGCTCGAACTCGCCGCCGAGACCGACCTGGTGCTCACGCTCCCCGACGTGGTCACCCGCGCCGCCCGGGAACGGCTCGGCCTGGTCACGCTGCCGCTGCCGTTCCGGATGCCGGCCATCCCGCTCCACCTGCTCTGGCACCGGCGCCACGACGACGACCGGGCCCACGCCTGGCTGCGCGACCTCGCCACGGAGACCGTCCAGGCACTCTTCCCGTCACCGCCCGCCGTACCACGGGACACCACTGCCTGAACAACGGGTCAGGAGGGGAGGAGGCGCGGCGTCAGCCCGCCGCGGTCGGCCCGGCCTCCTCGGACGCCCGCCACTGCCCGAGCGTCACCACGTCCTTGAGGAAGCCCCGCACCCCGAGGAACTGCGACAGGTGTTCGCGGTGTTCGTCGCAGGCGAGCCACGTCTTGCGCCGCTCCGGGGTGTGGATCTTCGGGTTGTTCCACGCCAGCACCCACACGGCGTCGGTGCGGCAGCCCTTGGCGGAGCAGATCGGGGTCTCGTCACTCACGGTTCGTCTCACGGGAACGGGGCGGGAACAAGGCGACGCCGAGCAGCCACGGGGGGAGCTGCCCGGCGTCGGTCTGTCGCTCCGACGGGGGATGCGGAGCGCGTACGCAGTATGTCACGCATACCCCACCGCCCGGCACCGGAACAGCAGGATTGATCTGAGGTTTTCTTGAGCTTGGCACACGGTCGCGTTCCGCTTCAGCGGCGTCCGCCGTGCTCAGACCGGACCCGGGCGTTCACCGGGGGTTCCGGTCGGCTCCGCCCGTTCGTCCTCGCTCTGTGGCGGCGGCGTGATCATCGGCCGTACGGGCGCCATCACGAACGTCGACGGCAGCGACGGCGGCCTCTCCCGGCCCGCGTTCGCGATCACCACGGCGATGTAGGGCAGGACCGCGCCGAGCACCAGCGCGACGACGGCCACGTACCGCTCGACGTTCCACAGGGCGACCGCGAGGATCACCGAGGCGGTCCGGATCGACATCGAGATCACGTACCGCCGCTGCCGGCCCCGTACGTCCTCGGCGAGACCCGTCCGGGCCCCGGTGATCCGGAACACCTGGGCGTCGTCGCCGTGCTGTTTCCGCATCGCATTCCACCATCCGCCCGCATCGGACTTCCCCGGCTCGCGCCGCCGTCCACGCCCGGCGGGGGAACCGGAGGGCTACCGGACCGGGGCACCGTCAGCACTGCCAACGGTACGCCGCGCCCACGCGGTCCACGAGACCGGGTCTCCCGCAACCTGCGGCGATGCCGGCCGTCCCGCCGCGTCCGGCGGTACCCGGCATGCACCGCGCGGTGCGCGGCCACACACTGACCGTAATGCTCACGTCGAGCCGTACGAGGAGGCAGCCATGGGCTGGTTGTGGGCGATCATCGTGGGATTCGTGCTGGGCCTCATCGCCAAGGCGGTCATCCCGGGCAAGCAGCACAGCCCCCTGTGGCTGACCACCATCTGCGGCGTGCTCGGCGCCATCGTGGGCAACGCCGTCGCCCGCGCGCTCGGCGTGGCCGCGACCCGCGGCATCGACTGGAGCCGGCACGCCTTCCAGCTGGTGGCCGCGATCATCATCGTCGCCGCCGCGGACGCCCTCTACATGGCGACGCTGGGCAAGCACAAGCACCAGCGTGCCTGAGCCCGCCCCGCGCCCTCAGCCCCCGGTGACCTCCACCGCGGCCAGGTTCTTCTTCCCCCGCCGCAGCACCAGCCACCGCCCGTGCAGCAGCGCTTCGGGCCCCGGGACGAAGTCCTCGGCGGCGACCTTCACGTTGTTCACGTAGGCCCCGCCCTCCTTCACGGTCCGCCGGGCGGCCGACTTGCTGGCCACCAGACCGACCTCGGCGAACAGGTCGACCACCGCGGCCGGCTCGGCGACCCGGATGTGCGGCACCTCGGACAGCGCCGCGGTCAGCGTCCCCTCGTCCAGCTCCGCCAGCTCGCCCTGGCCGAACAGGGCTCTCGACGCGGCGATCACCGCGGCCGTCTGGCCGGCGCCGTGCACCAGCGTGGTCAGCTCCTCGGCGAGGGCGCGCTGCGCGGCCCGGGCCTGCGGACGCTCCTCGGTCTGCCGCTCCAGCTCCTCGATCTCCGCCCGGGACCGGAAGCTGAAGATGCGCAGGAACTTGGAGACGTCCCGGTCGTCCGCGTTGACCCAGAACTGGTAGAACGCGTACGGCGTGGTCATCTCCGGGTCGAGCCACACCGTGCCGGACTCGGTCTTGCCGAACTTGGTGCCGTCCGCCTTGGTGATCAGCGGGGTGCCCAGCGCGTGCACCCCGGCGCCCGGCTCGACCCGGTGGATCAGGTCGGTGCCGGAGGTGAGGTTGCCCCACTGGTCGCTGCCGCCGGTCTGGAGCGTGCAGCCGTACCGCCGGTACAGCTCCAGGAAGTCCATGCCCTGGAGGATCTGGTAGCTGAACTCGGTGTAGCTGATGCCGGCGTCGGAGTTGAGCCGCCGGGAGACGGCCTCCTTGGCGATCATCTTGTTGACCCGGAAGTGCTTGCCGATGTCCCGCAGGAACTCGATGGCCGACATGCCCTGGGTCCAGTCCAGGTTGTTGACCATCACCGCGGCGTTCGGCCCGTCGAAGTGGAGCAGCGGCTCGATCTGGGCGCGCAGCCGCTCCACCCAGCCGGCCACGACCTCGGGCGCGTTCAGCGTGCGCTCGGCCGTGGGCTTGGGGTCGCCGATCAGCCCGGTGGCGCCGCCGACCAGCGCCAGCGGACGGTTGCCCGCCTCCTGGATGCGGCGCATCGTCAGGATCTGCACGAGGTTGCCCAGGTGCAGGCTGGGCGCGGTCGGGTCGAAGCCGCAATAGAACGTGACGGGACCGTCCGCGAACGCCTTGCGCAGTGCGTCCTCGTCGGTGGAGAGGGCGATGAGCCCCCGCCACTTCAGTTCGTCGACGATGTCCGTCACGGTTCTCGTGTCTCCTCGCAGCTGTGGCGGCGGTCGGGTGACAGCCGCCTACGAGGTTATACGCCCTGGCTGACAGAGCTCATGTTGAAATCGGGGATGCGCAGCGGGGGCATCGCGGTCCGGGTGAACCAGTCGCTCCACTCGCGCGGCAGCGTCTTCTCGGTCCGCCCCGCCTCCGTGGCCCGGCCGAGCAGGTCCACCGGCGACTCGTTGAACCGGAAGTTGTTGACCTCCCCGGTCACCTCGCCGTTCTCCACCAGGTAGACGCCGTCCCGGGTCAGGCCGGTCAGCAGCAGCGTCGCCGGGTCGACCTCGCGGATGTACCACAGGCAGGTCAGCAGCAGAGCGGGCCCCCGGGTGTCCGCGACCATCTCCTGAAGGGAGCGGTCCCCTCCGCCGTCCAGGACCAGGTTGCCCAGGGCCGGGGCGACCGGCAGGCCGGTCAGGGCGGCGGTGTGCCGGGTGGTGGTCAGCCGCTTGAGCACGCCCTCGCCGATCCACTCGGTCGCGCCGGCCGGCAGCCCGTTGTCGAACACGGAGCGGTCGCCGCCGGAGGAGTGCGCGACCACGAACGGCGAGCACTCCAGGCCCGGCTCGTCGGGGTCGCTGCGCAGGGTCAGCGGCAGCGCGCTCAGCTTCTCGCCGACCCGGGTGCCGCCGCCGGGCCGGGAGAACACCGTCCGCCCCTCGGCCGCGTCCCGGCCCGATGCCGACCACAGCTGGTAGATCAGCAGGTCCGCCACGGCGGTCGGCGGCAGCAGGGTCTCGTACCGGCCCGCGGGCAGTTCGACCCGCCGCTCGGCCCAGCCGAGCCGTACGGCCAGCTCGGCGTCGAGCGCCCGGGGGTCGACGTCCGTGAAGTCCCGGGTGGACCGCCCGGCCCAGGCGGAGCGGGTACGGTCCGGTGACTTGGCGTTCATCTCCAGGGTGCCGCTGGGCTGGTCGTGCCGCAGCCGCAGTCCGCCGGACGTGCCGAGGTACGTCGACACCAGCTCGTGGCTGGCGAAGCCGTACAGCTCCCGGCCGCCCGCACCCGCGCGGGCGAAGGCCTCGCCGAGCGCCGGGGCGAAATCGGCGAACACGGCGGAGGAGGTCTCCGCCGGCGCGTCCGTGAAGTCCGGGGACCGCGGCACCCCGCCGATCAGCGGCTGCGCGTCCTCGGCGGGCCCGGCGCCGCGCGCGGCCGCTTCGGCCGCCCGCACCAGCGGCTCCAGCTCGCCGGGGGTGACCGCCGAGCGGGACACGACACCGGAGGCGGTGCCCTCCCGGCCGTCCACGGTCGCGATCACGGTGAGCGTACGGCCCCGGGTGACCCCGTTGGTGGTGAGCGCGTTGCCCGCCCAGCGCAGGTTGGCGGTGGAGTGCTCGTCGGCGATGACGACGCAGCCGTCGGCGCGGGACAGCGCGAGGGCCTGCTCGACGATCTCGTGCGGCTTGCTGGTGCGGGCGCTCATCGACCGGCCTCCTGCGTGGTGTTGAGGATGTTCACGGACCGGAACAGGGCGGACGGGCAGCCGTGGGACACGGCGGCCACCTGGCCCGGCTGGGCCTTGCCGCAGTTGAAGGCACCGCCGAGGACATAGGTCTGCGGGCCGCCGACGGCGGCCATGGACCCCCAGAAGTCGGTGGTCGTCGCCTGGTAGGCCACGTCCCTGAGCTGTCCCGTGATCCGCCCGTTCTCGATCCGGAAGAAGCGCTGCCCGGTGAACTGGAAGTTGTAGCGCTGCATGTCGATCGACCAGGAGCGGTCGCCGACCACGTAGATGCCCCGGTCGACGCCCCCGATCAGGTCCTCGGTGGACAGCCCGGCCGGGTCCGGCCGGAGGGACACGTTGGCCATGCGCTGCACCGGCACGTGGCCGGGCGAGTCGGCGTAGGCGCACCCGTTGGACCGCTCGAACCCGGTCAGCCGCGCGATGCGCCGGTCGAGCTGGTAACCCACCAGCGTGCCGTCCCGCACCAGGTCCCAGGACTGCGCCTCGACGCCCTCGTCGTCGTAGCCGACGGTCGCGAGGCCGTGCTCGGCGGTGCGGTCGCCGGTGACGTTCATCAGCTCGGAGCCGTACCTCAGCGTGCCGAGCCGGTCGAACGTGGCGAAGGAGGTCCCGGCGTAGGCCGCCTCGTAGCCGAGCGCGCGGTCCAGCTCGGTGGCGTGCCCGATGGACTCGTGAATGGTCAGCCACAGGTTGGACGGGTCGACCACCAGGTCGTACAGGCCGGGTTCCACGCCCGGTGCCCGCATCTTCTCGGCCAGCAGCGCCGGCATCCGCTCCAGCTCGGCGTCCCAGTCCCAGCCGGTGCCGGTCAGGTACTCCCAGCCGCGGCCCGCGGGCGGCGCGAGGGTGCGCATGGAGTCGAACTCGCCGCTCGACCCGTCGACAGACACGGCCGTCAGCTCGGGGTGCAGCCGCACCCGCTGCTGGGTGGTCACGGTCCCGGCGGTGTCGGCGTAGAACTTGTTCTCGTGCACGGTGAGCAGGGAGGCGTCGACGTGGTCGACGCCCTTCGCGGCCAGCAGCCGCCCGCTCCACTCGGCCAGCAGCGCGGCCTTCTCCTCCTCCGGCACCGAGAACGGGTCGATCTCGTACGACGAGATCCACGTCCGGTCGGCGTGCACCGGCTCGTCGGCCAGCTCGACCCGCTCCTCGGACCCCGCCGCCCGGATCACCTGCGCCGAGAGCTTGGCCATCGCGACCGCCTGCGAGGCGACCCGCGCGGCGGCGTCCATGGTCAGGTCCACGCCGGAGGCGAAACCCCACGCACCGCCGTGCACCACCCGGACCGCGTACCCGAGGTCGGTGGTGTCCGACGTCCCGGCGGGCCTGGTGTCCCGCAGCCGCCAGGACGCGCTGCGCACCCGCTCGAACCGGAAGTCCGCGTGCTCGGCGCCCAGGGCACGCGCGCGGGCCAGCGCGGCGTCGGCGAGGGGCCGTAGCGGAAGCGCCGTGAAGGCTTCGTCGATGGAATGGGGCACGGAGGTCTCCCTGCTGTCGTGGCCTGTCGTTCCGATCATGTCGTGCGCGCGGTCCGGTGGACCACACCCACGGGTCACGGACCGGCCGAATCTGTAGGGATCCGACAGTGGCGCCCCCGCGCCACTGTCGGTGCCCGAATGCCCGCGCCGGAAAGCGGACCGATAGGTTTCTGGTGAAGCCGCCTGTCATCCAGGTGTCCGGGCGGTTTGTCCGACCGCATGAGACCGCTATCGAAAGGGTGATCCGTTGAGCCGCTCGGTTCTCGTCACCGGAGGCAACCGGGGCATCGGCCTCGCCATCGCCCGCGCGTTCGCCGACGCCGGCGACAAGGTCGCCATCACGTACCGCTCGGGTGAGCCGCCCGCCGCCCTGACGGAACTGGGCTGCCTGGCCGTGAGGTGCGACATCACCGACCCGGAGCAGGTGGAGCAGGCCTACAAGGAGATCGAGGACCAGCACGGCCCGGTCGAGGTCCTCGTCGCCAACGCCGGTGTCACCAAGGACCAGCTGCTGATGCGCATGTCCGAGGAGGACTTCACCTCGGTCATCGACACCAACCTCACCGGCACCTTCCGCGTCGTCAAGCGCGCCAACCGCGGCATGCTGCGCGCCAAGAAGGGCCGGGTCGTCCTGATCTCCTCCGTGGTCGGTCTCCTCGGTTCGGCGGGCCAGGCGAACTACGCCGCCTCCAAGGCCGCCCTGGTCGGCTTCGCGCGTTCCCTCGCCCGGGAGCTGGGCTCGCGCAACCTCACCTTCAACGTCGTCGCGCCCGGCTTCGTCGACACCGACATGACGAAGGCGCTCTCCGACGAGCAGCGCGAGAAGATCGTCTCGCAGGTGCCGCTCGGCCGTTACGCGCAGCCGGAGGAGATCGCCGCGACGGTGCGGTTCCTCGCCTCGGACGACGCCTCGTACATCACTGGAGCCGTCATTCCCGTTGACGGCGGACTGGGAATGGGTCACTGATCACCATGAGCGGAATTCTCGAGGGCAAGCGCATCCTGGTCACGGGTGTGCTGATGGAGTCCTCCATCGCCTTCCACGTCGCCCGGCTCGCCCAGGAGCAGGGCGCCGAGATCATCCTGACCGCGTTCCCGCGGCCGACGCTGACCGAGCGCATCGCCAGGAAGCTGCCGAAGCCCGCCAAGGTCATCGAGCTGGACGTGACGAACGAGGAGCACCTCGCGCGCCTGGCCGACGTCGTCGGCGAGGAGCTGGGCGGCCTCGACGGCATCGTGCACTCCATCGGCTTCGCCCCGCAGGACGCGCTCGGCGGCAACTTCCTCAACACGCCGTTCGAGTCGGTCGCCACCGCCATGCACGTCTCGGCGTTCTCGCTGAAGTCGCTGACCATGGCCTGCCTGCCGCTGATGCAGAACGGCGGCTCGGTCGTCGGTCTCACCTTCGACGCGCAGTACGCCTGGCCGCAGTACGACTGGATGGGCCCGGCCAAGGCCGCCCTGGAGGCCACCAGCCGCTACATGGCGCGCGACCTCGGCAAGCAGAACATCCGCTGCAACCTCGTCTCGGCGGGCCCGATCGGTTCCATGGCCGCCAAGTCCATCCCGGGCTTCAGCGACCTGGCCGCCGTGTGGGACACCCGCTCGCCGCTGGAGTGGGACCTGAACGACCCGGAGCCGGCCGGCCGCGGTGTCGTCGCCCTGCTGAGCGACTGGTTCCCGAAGACCACGGGCGAGATCATCCACGTCGACGGCGGCCTGCACGCCATCGGCGCCTGACCCGCGGCGCACCCACCGACGCCCCGTCGCCCGCCGTCACCGGCGGGCAGCGGGGCGTCACCCGTTCGGCCCACCCGTGGGGCCGCCCCGGACGCGGCGGCGCACCCTGGACTACGCCGTCCCCCGCAGGTCCCTCCGCAGCCCGGCCGAGGAGGTTCCCTTGTGCGCCTGTCCCGCAGTTTCGCCCCGGTGACCGTGGCCCTGGCCCTCGTCCTGTCCCTGCCGTACGACGCGCTGCCGCACGCGCGCGTGAGCGACGGGAAACCGCCCGCGCCGAGCCGGTTCGGCTCCTCCTGCCGCACGTCCGTCCACGGCTCCCGCGTGGTGGCCTACTGCCACAACCCCTACGTCGACACCGACCGCGTGCGGCTGCACATCGAGTGCGCCCGCTGGTGGGACATCGACACCGACAGCGCCCCCGTGGACGCCGGGCCCGCCCTGACCGTACGGCTGACCGGCCGGTGCTGGAAGGAGGTCGGTACCGTCTGGATCAGCCACCAGAAGGCGCGGTGAACCGGTCCGGCCGGCACAGGAACGGGTAGCTCGCGGCCTCCGTCGCCGCCGACTCCGCGTCCCCCGTGCGGATGGCGTCCAGCAGCCGCGTGTGGTCCATGTGGGTGCCGGGCGTCAGCTCCGCGCCGACGTCGGCGCGCAGCCAGTCCCGCAGCACCTCGCCCAGGTCGGCGTACATCGCGGTCATGACGTCGTTGTGGGAGGCCGCCACCACGGCCAGGTGGAACGTGGCGTCCGCGGTCACGAAGGCCTCCGTGTCGCCGGTCTCCCAGGCCTCCTCGCGCCGCGCCAGCAGCCCGTCAAGCTGCTTGAGGTCCTTCTCGGTGCGCCGTTCGGCGGCCAGCTTCGCGGCGGCCGACTCCAGCGTGGAACGCAGCTCGGCGATGTGCCGGGGGTCGGCCCCCGCGAACCGGCGGTGCATCACGCCGGCCAGCTCGCTCGTCGCCGCGACGTACGTGCCCGAGCCCTGCCGGATATCCAGCAGACCGTTGTGCGCCAGCGCGCGGACGGCCTCGCGGACGGTGTTGCGCGCGACCCCGAGCTGCTCGACCAGTTCCGTCTCCGTCGGGATGCGCGAGCCGACCGGCCACTCGCCGGAGGTGATCTGGTTCCGCAGTTCCGCGATGACCTGCTCGGACAGCGCCGAACGACGGGGGTGGCTCAAGGGCATGGCACACCTTCCCACGCGAGGCCGGGACGGGGACGGCCCGGGGATGGACAACCAATCATCCCATGATTCTATGATGTCCCCATGGTGAGTGAGGAAACGCGGACAGCGGACACCCGTACGGCGATGTCCCCGACGGAACACGGCACGGCCGCCGAGGCCTCCCCGCACGCGGCGGCACCCGGCGCGCCCCCCACACGCGCGTGGGCGGTCCGGCTGGTCGTCGTCGGTATCGTGCTCTCCGCGCTCAACCTCCGCCCGGCCATCACCAGCCTCGGCGCGCTCCTGGAGGAGGTCCGAGACGGTCTCGGCATGAGCGGCGGCGTGGCCGGCCTGCTCACCTCCGTGCCCCCGCTGTGCTTCGCCGTCTTCGGTGTCGCCGCCCCGCGCCTGGCCCGCCGGTTCGGACCCGCCGCCGTGGTGTGCGCCGGCATGGCCGCCATCACCGCCGGCCTGCTCGTGCGCCCCTACGCCGGGGGCACCGTCGGCTTCCTGGCCGGTAGCGCCCTCGCCCTGATGGGCATCGCCGTCAGCAACGTCCTCATGCCGGTCATCGTCAAGCGCTGGTTCCCCGACCGTGTCGGCTCCATGACCGGCCTGTACTCGATGGCCCTCGCCCTCGGCACCTCCCTCGCCGCCGCGGTCACCGTGCCCCTGACCGGCGCCCTCGGCGGCGGCTGGCGGCCCGGGCTCGCCGTGTGGGCGACCATCGCCGCCGTCGCCGTGCTGCCCTGGCTGCCGCTCCTGCGCGACCACGGCCCGGCCCCGGCCGTGGCACGCCGCGAGACGCCGCCGGAGCCGGTGCGGACCGCCCCGCTGCGGATCTCCCGCAGCCGCACCGCCTGGGCCCTCGCCGTCTTCTTCGGCCTCCAGGCCACGGCCGCCTACATCACCATGGGCTGGATGCCGCAGATCTTCCGGGACGCCGGTGTCCCGGCCGGCACCGCGGGCGTGCTCCTCGCCGTCACCATGGTGATGGGCGTGCCGCTGGCCTTCGTCATCCCGCGCGTCGCCGGCCGGCTGCCCCACCAGGGACCGATCGTGCTGCTCCTGGGCGTCTGCGGGCTCGCCGGCTACGCCGGGCTGTACCTCGCCCCGGCCGGCGGCGCCTGGGCCTGGGCGGTGCTCCTCGGCGTCTCCAACTGCGCCTTCCCGCTGGCACTGACGATGGTCGGGATGCGGGCCCGCAGCGGCGCGGGCGTGGCCCAGCTGTCCGCGTTCGCCCAGAGCACCGGCTACCTGATATCCATCCCCGGCCCCCTGCTGGTCGGCGTGCTCTACCAGCACAGCGGCGGCTGGGGCCTGCCGATCGCCCTCATGGCGGGCCTCATGGTGCCGCAGATGGTGGTGGGCTTCCTCGCGGGCCGCGACCGGACGGTCGAGGACGAGGCGGCGCGCTGACCCACCCGTCCGGGTGCCCCGACGCCCGGATCCGGGGCGCGGGGTGCGAGACTGGGCGCATGCAGCCTGTGCTCGACCCGAACCCGCAGAACGGCCAGAAGAAGATGCTGCTCGTCTTCGGCTCGTTCTTCGCCATCTTCGTGATCATCGCCATCATCGCGATCATCGCCTCACCCTGACACCGGCCCCGCCGGCCCGCGCGAGCCGCCTCCGCACGACCGGAGGGTGGGGCTGGCACCCCCATCCCCTAGGGGGCCAGGGTCAGGGTGAACTGGGTGGGATTCCGGATGGGCCGGCGGCCCCGGATTCCGTAGCTTCGAGTGGTGACCGCACCCGGAGGTGACGGACCCGCTCGAGGTACCACGGAGGCGATCATGCCGACCCGCACCCACCCCCGGCCCCACCCGGCCGGCCCAGGGGGCGTCGACACCAGGCTGCCCTGGTGGGCGCTGGCCCTGCCCGCCCTCGCGTTCCTCGCCCTGCTGGCGCTGATAGTGAACCCGTCGGACGCCCACGCGGCCGGCGGTGCCCCGGCCACGGCGCGGCTCCTGGAGCACGCCCACCGGCTCCTCGCCCGCTGACCGGCCCACCCGGTGAAACCGCATGTCAACTCCCTGAGCCGGGTGGCCTGTTTCATGCGAAGCTGGATTCCATGAGCGCCGCAGACTCCCGCAGGATCGCCCTCTTCCGGCACGCGAAGGCCGACTGGCCCGACGTCTTGGACCACGAGCGCCCGCTCGCCGAGCGGGGCCGCCAGGACGCCCCGGTCGCCGGACGCAGGCTGGCCGATACCGGCATCACCTTCGATCTGGCCCTGTGCTCCACGGCGACCCGGACCCGCGAGACCTGGAAGCTCGCCGTCCACGAGCTGTCGCACCGGCCCAGAACGGTCTACGAGGAGCGGGTGTACGACGCCTCGCCCGGCGAGCTGATCGCCGTGCTCAACGAGATCCCGGACGACGTGCGGAACGTGATCCTGATCGGTCACAACCCGGGCGTCCACGGCCTCGCCGAGATCCTGGCCGGCTCGGCCGGGGGCGACGCCCGCGAGCGGATGAACCGCCGGGGCTTTCCCGCCGCCGCGTTCGCCCTGCTGGCCTTCGACGGCCCCTGGAAGAGCGTGGAGCCGGGCGTGGCGACCCTCACGGACTACTGGGCCCCCTCCGAGTGACCCCTCCCGGTCGCCCGCCCGGCCGCTGACCACCGGCCGGCCGGTGCGCCGCAGGCCCGTGCGCCGAAGGGCCCGGCACCGCACCGGCCGCCGGACCCTCGGGCGGGCGCTCCCGGGCGGCCGGTCGCTCCCGGCCGGGTCCTGCGGGGAGCGGGGGGTCAGCTCTCGTCGTGGGTGTCGGCCGCCTCGACCTCGTCGCGGGTGATGCCGAGGAGGTACAGGACCGTGTCGAGGAAGGGGAAGTTCACCGCCGTGTGCGCGGCCTCGCGCACCACCGGCTTGGCGTTGAAGGCCACGCCCAGCCCCGCCGCGTTCAGCATGTCCAGGTCGTTGGCGCCGTCACCGATCGCCACGGTCTGCGACAGCGGGACCCCGGCCTCCGCGGCGAACCGGCGCAGCAGTCGCGCCTTGCCCGCCCGGTCCACGATCTCGCCGACGACCCGCCCGGTAAGCTTCCCGTCGACGATCTCCAGCGTGTTGGCCTGCGCGAAGTCCAGCCCGAGCCGTTCCCTCAGGTCGTCGGTGACCTGGGTGAAGCCGCCGGAGACCACGCCGACCTGGTAGCCGAGCCGCTTCAGGGTGCGGATCAGGGTGCGCGCCCCCGGCGTCAGCCGGACCTCGGCGCGGACCTTCTCCACCACCGACGCGTCCAGCCCCTCCAGCAGGGCCACGCGCGCGTGCAGCGACTGCTCGAAGTCCAGCTCCCCGCGCATCGCCGCCGCCGTCACCTCGGCGACCCGGTCCTCGCAGCCCGCGTGCGCCGCGAACAGCTCGATGACCTCGTCCTGGATCAGGGTCGAGTCCACGTCCATGACCACCAGCCGCTGGGCCCGCCGGTGCAGGCCCGCGGAGACGACCGCTATGTCGACGCCCAGCGCCGCCGCGTCGGAGACCAGGGCCGTGCGCAGCGGTTCGGTCTCCACACCGGACACCGCGAACTCCACCGCCGTGACCGGGTACTTGGCGAGCCGGAAGATGCGGTCGATGTTGCCCCCGGCCTTGGCGATCCGGGCGGCGATCGCGGCCGTCGACTCGGCCGTCAGCGGATGACCGAGGACGGTCACCAGGGAGCGCCCGAGGCCACGCGGGCGGTTGTCGCCGTGCCCGGAGAGGATCTCCGCCTGCATCTTCATCGACTCGGCCCAGCTGTGCACGGTGGCCCGCAGGTCGCCCTCCAGACCGGCCGGCGGCTGCGTCACCAGCGCGCACAGCACCAGGCGGCCCCGGGTGACGACCTGCTCGATGTCGACCACGTCGACGAGGTAGGCGGCAAGGGTGTCGAAGAGGCCGGCGGTGATGCCCGGCCTGTCCTTGCCGAATATCTTGACGAGGAGAGTGGGCACCTCGGGGGTCTGCGAAGCGGGGATCTGCGAAGCGCTCATGGTGTCCACCACCGTATCCGGCACGCAGTGCCTCCCGCCGCCCCGGTCCGCCTGACGGACACGGCCTCCCCACGAGCATCCCACGGCCCTACCGGGACGGCAGATCCGGGCGAGGGCGGGGCTCCGCGGGGCGGCGGGGGAGGAGCCCCTCCTCCCGTCGGACGGCCACGACCGGCGACACCGGCTCGACCGGGAACAGCGCCGGAACCACGGCCGCGGCCGACGTCACCGGGGCTCCGTGCGCGGGGAGTTCGGCCGGTGCGGTGACAACTCCGGCCGGGCGCGCGGCCGCAGGGAGGACCACGACGGCGGCGGGGCCTCGGTCCCGCCCACAGGCGGCGGCGCGAACCCGACGCGGGGAGCGTCCCCGACACCGGGTGCCCCGGGGGCCGCCCACGCCCGTCACCTGGGGACCGGCGCCCCGGCGAGGAGAGCGGGAGCGCGCGCCGGGCCCTTGGCAAGGCCCGGATTTCGGTCAGGGGGCCGAGCCTGAAATAGTGCCCCACGATGTTCGACATCCCTAGACTCCCCGCGACGGGGGCAATTCGGGGGACAACTCAGTGGGGCATGGAGTGCCGGAACTCGTACTCGAAACAAACGGACGTACCTGGACGCTCGATCCGTCCAGGACCTACACCCTCGGACGTGATCCGCAGGGAGACATCGTCTTCGACGACGCCAGGGTGTCCTGGCGGCACGCCACGGTCAGCTTCGACGGACGCGGCTGGACCGTCGAGGACCACGGCAGCACCAACGGCACGTTCGTGCAGGGCCGGCGGATCCAGCACATGGAGATCGGCCCCGGCGCGTCGCTGCACCTGGGCAACGCGACCGACGGGCCGCGGCTGACGCTGTCCGGGGCCGCCGCGCCGGCCGGCGACCCGGACCGGCAGCCCGCGCCCTACGCGTCGGCCGGCGCGGCCGGCCGGCCCCAGCAGGCCCCGGCGCACCCGCAGCCCGACCCGCACCAGGTGCCCGCGCACCCGCAGCCCGAGCAGCACCAGGCGCCCGCGCACCAGCCGTCCGTCCCGCACCAGGCGCACGCGCACGCGCAGGCCGCCGGGCCGGAGTGGCAGCAGGCGCCCGCGTTCCCGCAGCAGCAGGGCGGTCCCGCCGAGCAGTACGCGCAGAAGACGCCCGGTGGTGGCGCGGGGGCGCCGCCGGTCCACGGCGACCGCAGCCCGACCACGTTCCACCAGTTCTCCCTCGGCCGCGTGATGCGCATCGGCCGCGCCCTGGAGAACGACCTCGTCGTCTCCGACCTCCAGGTCTCCCGCAACCACGCGGAGTTCCACGCCACGCCCGACGGCCGCCTCGAGATCCGCGACCTGGGCTCGCACAACGGCACCTACGTCAACGGCCAGCCGATCGCCAAGGGCGGCAGCGCGCTGCTCGGCCCGACCGACATCGTCGGTGTCGGCCACTCGGCCTTCCGGATCGTCGGCGACCGCCTCGAGGAGTTCGTCGACACCGGTGCGGTGTCCTTCTCCGCGCGCCACCTGACCGTGACGGTCGACGGCGGCAAGCAGATCCTGAAGGACGTCTCCTTCGGCGTCCCGGAGAAGTCGCTGGTCGCGGTGATCGGCCCGTCCGGCTCCGGCAAGTCGACCCTGCTCAAGGCGCTCACCGGTTACCGGCCCGCCAACCAGGGCGAGGTCCTCTACGACAACCGGAACCTGTACAAGCAGTTCGCCGAGCTGCGCCAGCGCATCGGTCTGGTCCCGCAGGACGACATCCTGCACAAGGAGCTGACCGTCAGGAAGGCCCTGAAGTACGCGGCCAAGCTGCGTTTCCCGGCCGACACCACCGCGCAGGAGCGCAACGCCCGCATCGACGAGGTGCTGCGCGAGCTGAAGCTCGACATCCACAAGGACAAGAAGGTCACCTCGCTCTCCGGTGGCCAGCGCAAGCGGGTGTCGGTGGCCCTGGAGCTGCTCACCAAGCCGTCGCTGATCTTCCTGGACGAGCCGACCTCCGGCCTCGACCCGGGCATGGACCGGGACGTCATGCAGCTGCTGCGCGGCCTCGCCGACGACGGCCGCACGGTCCTCGTCGTCACCCACTCCGTGGCCGAGCTGGCGCTGTGCGACAAGCTGCTGGTCATGGCGCCGGGCGGTGCGGTCGCCTACTTCGGTCCGCCGGAGGAGGCGCTGAACTTCTTCGGCTACGACAGTTGGGCCGACGTCTTCTCCGCCTTCGAGAACTACCGCGACTACGACTGGGCGGGCCGCTGGAAGGGCTCGCAGCACTACCAGATGTACGCGGCGGACCTCGACTCGGTCGCCCCGCAGTCCGCGCCGGTGCCGGTGCCCCAGGCCATCAGGCCGCCCAAGCCGCAGGGCTGGGGCTCGCAGCTGATGACCCTGATCCGGCGCTACGTGTCGGTGATCGCCTCCGACAAGGGCTTCCTGGCACTGACGGTGATCCTGCCCGCCGTGCTCGGCGCGGTCAGCCTGCTGATCGACCACAGCCGGGGCCTGCTGGTCAACGAGGCGATCAACCCGAGGACCGGCACGCACGTCCCGAACGGCACCGCCACCACCGTCCTGCTGATCCTCGCCGTCGGCGCGTGCTTCGCGGGCGCCGCGAACTCGGTCCGTGAGCTGATCAAGGAACGGGTGATCTACGAGCGGGAACGCGCGACGGGTCTGTCCCGCTCGGCGTACCTGATGTCGAAGGTGGTCGTGCTGGGCGCGGTCACCGTGCTCCAGGGCCTGATGGTCGGCGTGATCGGCTTCGCCAGCCGGGAGATCCCCGCGAAGGGTCTCGTCCTCGGCGGTTCGACGCTGCTGGAGCTGTGCCTGCCGATCATGGCGCTGGGCTTCACCTCGATGATGGTCGGCCTGGTGATCTCCTCGCTGGTGAAGACCGCCGAGAAGACGATGCCGCTGCTCGTCATGTTCGCGATCATCCAGGTCGTCTTTACCGGCTGCCTGTTCGCGCTGCACGGCACGCTCGGCGTCAACGAGTTCTCGTACCTGATGCCGTCGCGCTGGGCGGTGGCCGCCGCCGGTACGACCCTGGACCTCAACAACATCGCGCCCAACACCGACGACCCGGGCAGCACCGACCCGCTGTGGGACCACACGGCCGCGGCCTGGGGCATGGACATGGTCGCGCTGATCGCGCTCGGCGTGGCCTGCGGTTTCTTCGTGGCCCGCTTCCTGCGCCGCCACGAGCCGGAGGTCATGCGCAAGTAACCGCTCCCCGGACGCGCCGCGAGCGGCCCGCGCCGGGGGACACCGAAGGGCGGCGCCCCCAGCAGTGGGGGTGCCGCCCTTCGGCGTCGTCACCGAGGGTCCGCGCCGGCCCTCAGTACGCGCTGTTGACGTTGTCGATCGAGCCGTACTTGTCCGCCGCGTAGTTGGCGGCGGCGGTGATGTTGGCGACCGGGTCGTAGATGTTCCAGGAGGTGCCGGACACGTGGTACGCGGTGAAGGTCGGCGGGATGACCTGGAGCAGGCCCTTGGACGGGATGCCGTTGACGGCGTTGACGTCCCAGTCGTTGATCGCGTAGGGGTTGCCGGAGGACTCCCGCAGGATGTTGCGGTGCAGTCCGTTGTAGGAGCCGGGGATGCCCTTGCTGTGCATGATGTCCAGGGCCTGCCGGATCCAGCCGTCGAGGTTGTTGGCGTACGTCTTCGCGGCGACCGGCTGCATCTGCGGGCGCTGCGCGGAACGGTCGGCGGCCGGGCGGGCGGCGTGCTGGCGCGCGGCCTTGCGGGCGGCGGCGGCCTCGGCGGCCCTCTTCTGCGCGGCGGCGTCGGCCGCCTTCTTCTGCGCGGCGGCGTCGGCGGCCTTCTTCGCGGCGGCCGCGTCCACGGCCTTCTTCTGTGCCGCGTACGTGTCGAGCTTGACGTTCGTGCCGGCCAGCTGGTCGGTGAGCGTGCCCGGCACGTTCTTCAGGGAGGTGCCGGCCGCGACCTGCGCGGTGATGGCGGGGGCGCCGGTGGTGACGGTCCCGGTGTTGCCGGGGACGGCCGAGAAGGCGAGGGCGGCGGTACCGAGCGCGGCGACGCCGGAAAGGGCGATCCGGTGCTGCTTCGTCAGGGCACGACTGCGAACACGGCCGAGGATGTTCTTGGGCATGGCTGATGGACCTCTTCGATAGCGCGGAGGCCGCTCTGCGTCCGCCGGGGGAATCGGCTCCTCCCGCACGAACGCCGCGGGCGGAACCCGCGGCGCTGAGCGACGAAGCAATTCTTAGCTGGCGCAAAATTCCCAGGCAAAGGTGTGACGTACGATGCCGGGTAGTGGATCAGGGAGGGGCAAAATAGGACAGACAGGGCCGTCTGTCCCGTTCATGCGGGCCGGTTCGTCTCCTATGCCCGTTCGTACGTGATGCAGGCCCTATGTGCGGGCTCACACCCCGCTCGACGCACTCTCACGATGCGTTGCCGCCGCAACGCTATGGGTGAGGCTCGGCCCGGTCAGCACCCCGGCACCACGCCTACCCCGCTTCCCGCCCCTCACCACCCCATCCGCCACCCCGCCCGCACGGCCGCCACCCACGGCGATATCTCACCCTCCGCCCGCCCGCGCACCAACCCCCTGCGGCCCGGCGTCCGGCTCTACGACCCGTACGGCTGCCCTGAGCCACTGCCTGCCCGGCGCCGTGTCGCCCCGGGCGCTGCTGGACGCAGCGCACACAGGACCACCGGGCCGCTGCCCAGCTGCTGGCCGGCACCGCCCCAGCGGCGACGCCTCGCCCTTCGCCCGCCCACGCGCCAACCCGTGCGGCCCGCAGCGGCTCCATGGCCAGTACGGCCGCCGTCCACCGGACACCTCGCCCTTCGTCTGCGCCCGCGCACCCCGCCGTGCGGCCCTGCGGTCGGGTCCACGGCCGTACGCCTCTGCGTACCGTGACGCCCGCCCGCTCTCCATCCACGCCCGCGCCCGCGGCCACCCCGTGCGGCCCTGCGGTCGGTTCCAGGGCCCGTAGGCTGCCGCCCACCCGCGATGCCTCGCCCTCCGTGCCCGCCTCCGCACACCATCTCGTGCGGTCCGCGGCGGGCTTCACGGCCCGAACGACCGTCGCCCACCCCGACGCCTCACATCTGCCCGGCTCCGCCGTCCGTACGGCCGCCGTCCACCGCGACGCCCCCGCCCGCCGTCCGTCCCCGCGGCCCGTACAGCTGCCGCGCACCCGCGATGCCTCGCCCTCCGTCCGCCCGCCTCCATGCGCGCCCCATCCCGTGCGGTCCGCGGCGGGCTTCACGCCCCTACGGCCGCCGTCCACCGCGACGCCCCCACATCCGTGCGGCCCCGGCGACCCGCTCCACGGCCGGTACGGCCGCCGTCGACCGCGACGCCCCGTCCTCCCGTCGCCCGCACGCCGCCGAACGGCCGCGCCGGCCCGTACTGACCGAGAAGCCGCCCCCCGTACTGACTGACCGAGAACCTGGACGGTGTTCCGGCGCCCCGGGCCGGTGGCCTACGCCGACCGGCCTAGGTCGGGCGGACCGGGCGCCGGCGGCGGCGGACCGATCCGCGTCGGTGCCGCCCGCCGGTACCGTGAGCCCATGACCAAAGGCCCCCGGTCCGGCCTCGACGCGGTGAGCTCCGCGCTGCTGGCCATGAGCAGGCACCTGGAGGTGCGCGACGTCCTCAAGACGATCGTCGCCTCCGCCCGCGAACTGCTCGACGCCGAGTACGCCGCCCTGGGCGTCCCCGACGACCACGGGGGCTTCGCCCAGTTCGTCGTGGACGGCGTCAGCGACGAGCAGTGGCGCGCCATCGGCCCGCTCCCGCGCCAGCACGGCATCCTCGCCGCGATGCTCCGCGAGGCGAGGACCGAGCGCCTCGCCGACGTGCGCGAGGACCCCCGCTTCGAGGGCTGGCCGCCCGCCCACCCCGACCTCGCCGACTTCCTGGGCCTGCCCATCCGTGACGGCGACGAGGTCATCGGCGCGCTGTTCCTCGCCAACAAACTGTGCGCCGCCGGGGAGCCCCACCGCGGTCCCCGCGCCGAGGGCGGGTGCGGCTTCACCGAGGAGGACGAGGAACTGCTCGGCATCCTCGCCCAGCACGCCGCGATCGCCCTGACCAACGCCCGCCTCTACGAGCGCAGCCGCGAACTCACCATCGCCGAGGAACGCTCCCGGCTCGCCCACGAGCTGCACGACGCGGTCAGCCAGAAACTCTTCTCCCTGCGGCTGACCGCCCAGGCCGCCGCCGCGCTCGTCGACCGCGACCCGGCCCGCGCCAAGGAGGAACTGCACCAGGTCGCGGCCCTGGCCGCCGAGGCCGCCGACGAGCTGCGCGCCGCGGTCGTCGAGCTGCGCCCCGCCGCACTGGACGAGGACGGCCTAATCGCCACCCTGCGCACCCAGATCCAGGTCCTCGACCGCGCCCACACCGCGCGCGTGACGTTCACCGGAGACGGCGTGCGCGCCCTGCCCGCCGCGCAGGAGGAGGCCCTGCTCCGCGTCGCCCAGGAAGCCCTGCACAACGCCCTGCGCCACTCCGGCGCCGCCCACGTCGACGTGAGCGTGCGCCGGTGCGGCCGCGGAGCCGTGCTGCGCGTCACCGACGACGGCGGCGGCTTCGACCCGACGGCGGTCCGCCGTGCCGGACGCCACCTCGGGCTCGTGTCGATGCGGGACCGGGCGAGCGGGGCCGGCGGCACGCTGACCGTGGAGTCGGCGCCCGGGAAGGGCACCACGATCGAGATGGAGGTACCCGGTGGGTGAACCGATCAAGGTGCTCCTCGTCGACGACCACCAGGTCGTCCGCCGGGGCCTGCGCACCTTCCTGGAGGTCCAGGACGACATCGAGGTCGTCGGAGAGGCCGCCGACGGCGCCGAGGGCGTCGCCCGCGCCGAGGAGCTGCGGCCCGACGTCGTCCTGATGGACGTCAAGATGCCCGGTACGGACGGCATCGAGGCCCTGCGCCGGCTGCGCGACCTCGACAACCCCGCGCGCGTGCTCGTCGTCACCAGCTTCACCGAGCAGCGCACGGTCGTCCCGGCACTGCGCGCGGGCGCCGCCGGATACCTCTACAAGGACGTGGACCCCGACGCCCTCGCCGGCGCCATCCGCTCCGTGCACGCCGGCCACGTCCTGCTCCAGCCGGAGGTCGCCGACGCCCTGCTCTCCCAGGAAGAGGCCGGCACCGGAAACGGCAGGGGCGGCACGCTGACCGAGCGGGAGCGCGAGGTGCTCGGCCTGATCGCCGACGGCCGCTCCAACCGTGAGATAGCCCGCGCCCTCGTCCTGTCCGAGAAGACCGTCAAGACGCACGTCTCCAACATCCTCATGAAGCTCGACCTCTCCGACCGCACCCAGGCCGCGCTGTGGGCCGTGCGCCACGGCATGGCCGGCTGACCCCCGCCCCGCGACCTCGCCCGCGGCCCTCTCCGGAGGTCCGCCACCCCGAGCCGATCACGCGCCGCGCTCAGCGCACCCCGCGCTCCCGCTCCTCCACGACCGCGTTGTACGCCGCCACCTGCGCCCGCCGAGCCGTCCGCTCCACCGGCCGGAGCGCCTCGGCACGCGCCGTCATCTCGGCGGAGCTGACCGCGCCCCCGTGCCCGTGGTCGTACGCCAGCGACACCAGCAGCCCCACCCGCTGCGCCAGCTCCAGCACCCGCACCGCGCGCGGCGGATATCCCGGCGCCAGCACCTCCCGGCCGCGCTCGGCCCGCGCCCGGTACGCGCCGATCGCCGCCTCCGCCACCGGCCCCGACCCGGCGACGTCCAGCCCGGACAGCACCTCGGTCGCCTCCCGCAACGCCTCCGCCAGCTCGCGCTCGGCCTCGCCCAGCGACGGCACGTCCGCGGGCGGCGCCTCCCGCACCGGCAGCACGCGCCACACCACCTCCACGTGCACATCGCCCTCGGGCCCGGCCTCGGACACCTCGGGCACCAGCCCGCACGCCCCGCCGTGGCAGACCACCGCCTCCCCGGCCTCCAGCGCCCGCGCGTTGAACTCCACGGGCCCGCTCAGCCCCAGCGGGTGCCCCGGCGCGGGCAGCGCCACCCGCAGCCCGGCCACCCCCAGCGCGCGCAGCCGTCCCAGCGCCAGCGTCAGCCCCACCGGCCCCGTCTCACCGGGCAGCCCCTCCACCCGGTGCACCGCGTCCCCGCCCACGACGGCGAGCACGGCGTCGTCCGGAGAGACGAGTCCGGCCAGAAGAGCGTTTCCCCAAGCGGCGAGGCGTCCTGAACGCGGTTCCGTGAGCATGCCCCCACCCTAAGGACCGGACCGATGGAATGGTCCGGGACGCTCGTGGCGTAGATTTCATATGGGCTGCGCCCACGGGCGCGGCGGACCCGTGCCACAGGCGTACGCGACAGCCGAGACCGGCGACACTGCAAGGGGAGACAACACGCTCATGAGCGATGTTCTGGAGCTTCAGGACGTATCCGTGGTCCGGGAGGGCCGGGCTCTGGTGGACCAGGTCTCCTGGTCGGTGAAGGAGGGCGAGCGCTGGGTCATCCTCGGTCCCAACGGCGCCGGCAAGACCACCCTCCTCAACGTCGCCTCCAGCTACCTCTACCCCAGCAAGGGCACCGCCACCATCCTCGGCGAGACCCTCGGCAGTCCCGGCACCGACGTCTTCGAGCTCCGCCCCCGCATCGGCATGGCCGGCATCGCCATGGCGGAGAAGCTCCCCAAGCGCCAGACGGTCCTCCAGACGGTCCTCACCGCCGCCTACGGCATGACCGCCGGCTGGCAGGAGGAGTACGAGGCCGTCGACGAGCAGCGCGCCCGCGCCTTCCTCGACCGCCTCGGCATGAGCGACTACCTGGACCGCCGGTTCGGCACCCTCTCCGAGGGCGAGCGCAAGCGCACCCTGATCGCCCGCGCCCTGATGACCGACCCCGAGCTGCTCCTGCTCGACGAGCCCGCCGCCGGCCTCGACCTCGGTGGCCGCGAGGACCTCGTGCGCCGGCTCGGCCGGCTCGCCCGCGACCCCATCGCCCCCTCGATGATCATGGTCACGCACCACGTCGAGGAGATCGCCCCCGGCTTCACCCACGTCCTCATGATCCGCCAGGGCAAGGTCCTCGCCGCCGGCCCGATCGAGCTGGAACTGTCCTCCCGCAACCTCTCCCTCTGCTTCGGCCTTCCGCTTGTCGTGGAGCAGATCGGCGACCGCTGGACCGCTCAGGGCCTTCCCCTGTCCTGACCCGTCCTCAACCCGGTTCCGCTCCCGTTCGCGCCCTGTCCGCCGCCCGGCCGCGGTCCTACCATGACCATGTGAACGACATCGGCGCATGGGTGTGGTGGCTCGTCGGCGCGGCGGCGCTCGGAATCCCGCTGGTCGTCACCGCCATGCCCGAGTTCGGCATGCTCGCGGTGGGTGCCGTCGCGGCGGCGGTCGTCTCCGCCCTCGGCTTCGACGCGGTCGTCCAGGTCCTCACCTTCGTCGCCGTCTCCGTCGCCCTCATCGCGGTCGTGCGCCCCATCGCGGCCCGGCACAGCAGGCAACGCCCCCAACTCGCCACCGGCATCGACGCGCTGAAAGGCCGTCAGGCCGTCGTCACCGAGCGGGTCGACGGCTCCGGCGGCCGCATCAAGCTCGCCGGGGAGATCTGGTCGGCCCGCGCGCTCGACACCGCCCGCGCCTACGAAGTCGGCCAGGAGGTGGACGTGGTGGACATCGAAGGAGCCACCGCGGTCGTCATCTGAGGACAACTCACCGAGAACCACTCACGAGTCGTGCGACGGTCTGTCAGACTCGACCAGCAAGATCCTCAACAGTCATGAGATCTGCCGAAGGCGCCGAAGCGGAGAAGGGTACGGGGAGCGACGTTGGAACCGGTCATCATCGTATTGATCATCCTGGTGGTGTTGGTCTTCATCGCCCTGATCAAGACGATCCAGGTCATCCCACAGGCCAGCGCCGCCATCGTCGAGCGCTTCGGCCGCTACACGCGGACGCTGAACGCGGGCCTCAACATCGTGGTCCCGTTCATAGACACCGTCCGCAACCGCATCGACCTGCGTGAACAGGTCGTCCCGTTCCCGCCCCAGCCGGTCATCACCCAGGACAACCTGGTCGTGAACATCGACACGGTCATCTACTACCAGGTCACCGACGCCCGGGCCGCCACCTACGAGGTCGCCAGCTACATCCAGGCGATCGAGCAGCTCACCGTCACCACGCTGCGCAACATCATCGGCGGCATGGACCTGGAGCGCACCCTGACCTCCCGCGAGGAGATCAACGCGGCGCTGCGCGGCGTCCTCGACGAGGCCACCGGCAAGTGGGGCATCCGCGTCAACCGCGTCGAGCTGAAGGCCATCGAACCGCCCACCTCCATCCAGGACTCGATGGAGAAGCAGATGCGCGCCGACCGTGACAAGCGCGCCGCCATCCTCACCGCCGAAGGCACCCGCCAGGCCGCCATCCTCACCGCGGAGGGCGAGAAGCAGTCCCAGATCCTGCGCGCGGAGGGCGAGGCCAAGGCGGCCGCCCTGCGCGCGGAGGGCGAGGCCCAGGCCGTCCGCACGGTCTTCGAGGCCATCCACGCCGGCGACCCGGACCAGAAGCTCCTGTCCTACCAGTACCTCCAGATGCTCCCCAAGATCGCCGAGGGTGACGCCAACAAGCTCTGGATCGTGCCCAGCGAGATCGGCGACGCCCTCAAGGGCCTCTCCGGCGCCATGGGCAACTTCGGCCCCTTCGGCGGCGGCCCGGGCAACGGCGGCGCCTCCGTCCCGCCGCAGAACACCGGCACGGCCACCGAACGCCGCGAGAAGCCCAGCATCGACTGAGCCCGTCGACCGGCCCGCCGCGGAGCGGGACCGCCGCGCCCCGTCGAGGGGGGCGGCTCCCGTCCGCGGCACCGCCCGGGACGCCTTTAAGCGGCGTCCCGACCGAGCCAGTCGGGAAGCGCCTCGAAGTCGTCCTGTCCCAGGGCCAGGAGCATCGCGTCCGCCGGCGTCGGCTCGAACGGCTCCCGCAGCAGCACCATCCCGGCCTCCTCCGGAGTCCGGTTCGCCTTGCGGTGGTTGTCCTCCGCGCACGCGGCCACCGTGTTCAGCCACGTGTCCCGCCCGCCCCGCGACCGCGGCAGCACGTGGTCCACGGTGGTCGCCCGGCGCCCGCAGTACGCGCACCGGTGCCGGTCCCGGACCAGCACACCCCGCCGCGACCACGGCGCTCGTCTTCGGAACGGCACCCGTACGTACCGGCACAGCCGGATCACCCGGGGCGCGGGTATGTCCACGTCCGCACCCCGCATGCGCAGTTCGGAGTGGGCCTGCTCGACCACGGCCTTGTCCTGGAGCACCAGGACGACGGCCCGGTTCACCGTCACCGTCGACAGCGGCTCGAAGCTCGCGTTCAGCACCAGCGTGTCACGCATCCGGCCCACCTCCCGTGCGCACCCGGCCCACCCCCCGGCGGGCTCGGACCAACTCTGGACGGGCACGCCGAGATGGACAACGCAATAAAACTGCCCGCCTCCGATCACTTCCAAGACCGGAGACGGGCAAATCTTCCATGAACGCCGGGCCGCGCCGAGGCGGTGCGCTCAGCCCTCGGCGGGGTTCTCGTACTCCCCGACGAGCTGGGCGCGCGCCAGCGTGTGGAACCGCAGGTTGAACCCGACGACGGCCGGTGAGGCGTCCGCGTCCGGGCCCAGCTTCTCCTGGTCCACCGCGTACACCGTGAAGACGTACCGGTGCGGGTCGTCCCCGGGCGGCGGAGCGGCACCGCCGAAGTCCCTCGTCCCGTAGTCGTTGCGTGCGTGGACGGCGCCCTCGGGCAGCCCCTCGAACCGTCCGCCGCCCGCACCCGCCGGCAGCTCCGTCACCGAGGCCGGGATGTCGAACAGCACCCAGTGCCAGAACCCGCTGCCCGTCGGCGCGTCGGGGTCGTAGCAGGTCACGGCGAAGCTCTTGGTCTCCGGCGGGAACCCCTCCCAGCGCAGCTGCGGCGAGGTGTTCCCCTCCGCCTGGACCTGGGCGCCCTTCAGCGTCGCACCCTCCTGGACGTCCTCGCTCGTCACCGTGAACGACGGCACGGGCGGATGGAAGTCGTGGGGGAGCGGCCGCCGCTTCAGCTCGGTCACCTCGGTACCCTCCTGGTCGATGACTGGAATCAGCAGGTCCGAGCCTAGAACCAGTTGCGCCTGCTGCCGACCTCGGACAGCCACTGGTTGAGGTAGGCCGCCCAGTCGGTCCCCTGCCAGTCGCCCAGACCCACCTGGAAGGACCGGAAGGTGTCCGAGCCCTCGCTGAACAGACCCGGCTTCTTGTCCATCTCCAGCACGACGTCCATCGCGTACTCGTCCGCGACGAAGCTCAGCTCCACCTGGTTCAGCCCCCGGTACTGCGACGGCGGGAAGAACTCGATCTCCTGGTAGAACGGCAGCTTCTGCCGCGTCCCCCGGATGTGGCCCCGCTCCATGTCGGCGGACTTGAACCGGAAGCCAAGCTGGATGAAGGCGTCCAGGATCGCCTTCTGCGCCGGCAGCGGGTGCACGTTGATCGGGTCCAGGTCGCCGGAGTCCACGGCCCGCGCGATCGCCAGTTCGGTGCTCACCCCGATGTGCATCCCGCGCAGCGACTGCCCGTCGATCATCGTGACGGGCGTCTCCCAGGGGATCTCCAGCCCGAACGGCACCGCGTGCACGGCCCCCGCCTCCAGCTCGAAGGCACCCCCGAGCCGCACCTTGGTGAACTCGATGTCCTGCTTGTACTCATGGTCGCCGCTCTCCACCTCGACCTTGGCCTGGAGACCGACGGACAGCCCCTCGATCGCCTGGTTCACGGACCCGCCCTGGATCCGCACCTCACCCTGGACGACGCCACCGGGTACGACGTTGGCCTCGGTCAGCACCGTCTCGACCGAGGCACCGCCGGCCCCCAGGCTCGCGAGCAGCTTCTTGAACGCCATGACTCTCCCTTTACGAACGGACCTCGACCCCTACGAACGCGATCCGGCGCCGGCCGGTTCCGCCGGTGCGGTGCTCCGTCTGGGCTACCCTCGGAAAGCATGATCGCGCCCCCGGACCGTACGCCACTGCCCCGCGACTTCTTCGACCGCCCGGTGTTGGAGGTCGCACCGGATCTCCTCGGCCGCATCCTGGTCCGGACGACACCCGACGGCCCGATCGCCCTCCGCCTCACCGAGGTGGAGGCGTACGACGGCGCGAACGATCCCGGCTCCCACGCCTACCGCGGCCGCACCCCGCGCAACGCGGTGATGTTCGGCCCGCCCGGACACGTGTACGTCTACTTCACCTACGGCATGTGGCACTGCATGAACCTCGTCTGCGGCCCCGAGGGGCGCGCCTGCGCGGTCCTGCTCCGCGCGGGCGAGGTCGTCGAGGGCATCGAGTCGGCCCGCAAGCGACGCCCCTCGGCCCGTGCCGACCGGGAGCTGGCCAAGGGCCCGGCCCGGCTCGCCACCGCCCTGGAGGTCGACCGCGCCCTGGACGGCACGGACGCGTGCGCCCCGGGAGAGACACCGCTGAGGATCCTGGCCGGCGCGCCCGTCCCCGCCGACCGGGTACGCAGCGGACCTCGCACCGGGGTCGCCGGCGAGGGCGGGAACGGGGAGCTGCACCCCTGGCGTTACTGGGTGGCGGACGACCCGACGGTGAGCCCCTACCGGGCTCACGTGCCGAAGCGGCGACGTAGTTGACGCGGCCCGCCAAGTTGCGTAATGTGGCCCGAGCCGCTGAACCGGGTACGGCGATCGCCTGCAGCCGGAGCGGCCAAACCTCCACTCAGCTACGCCCCCTCGGCGGGGTCGATTCCGACGCGCCCGCGCGTCCGAATTCGAACTCGCGGGACTCGATTATGAGTCGCCTAGGGATTCGGCTAAAGTAGTGGATGTCGAAAGGCCGGAGGCGAAAGCCGAAAGCCCGCAGACAAAGCCCACCGACGGGAATCGGACACCGAAAGGGTCTGATAGAGTCGGAAGCGCCGGAAAGGGAAACGCGGAAGCGGGAACCTGGAAAGCACCGAGGAAATCGGATCGGAAAGATC
>NZ_JBIVZV010000019.1:0-49183 GCF_044759735.1 Streptomyces sp. NPDC100445
GGCAGATCTTCCGCAGATCCCGATGCAGCCCCAACCGCATGACGTCAATCGCCAAAGCCGTCCTCACCCTAGAGCGGCAACGCTGAAGAAGCTCACTGGTTCAAGGCCCGCCCAAGCGCGGGCGCGCAGCGGGTGGGGCCGCCGCCCTGTCTTCGCCAGCGGCGGCCTTCCGCGTCTATTGAGCAATGCCATGTCGCGGGCTTCTCTTGCGTTGTTCTGAACACCTTCACACCCGTTCGGATCAATAATGATGGTGCTTCGCGGCGCCAGATGATGCCTGATGCTAGCGTCGGAGAGGAGCAGCCGGGAATAGTTCCAGCTGCCCATCCAGCCCCCGCATACCCGAAAGGCAGTTAAATGGGCACTGCGACCGCTGACGCCATTGGCCTGAAGATTAAGAAGGTCTTCAGTGCCCTGGATGCCGACAATGACGGATACGTCGACTGGAGCGACTTCCAGGTCATCATCGACCGATACTTCAACGAGTACGGGCTGAACAAGAACGACCGCAAGGCCATGGCCCTCCACGCCGCCTACGCCATGCTCTGGCAGGAGCTGGCCCGCCACGCGGACGCCAACGGTGACCTGCGCATCTCCGAGGAAGAGTACGTCGCGGCGACCCGCTCCGCGGTGATCGACACCAGTCGCTTCGATGCCGTCAACGGTCTCGCCGAAGCCACGTTCGACGTGATGGACACCGATGGCGACCACCAGATCAGCAAGGACGAATACCTTCGGCACGCGAACAACGTCTGGGGTATCCCCTCTCCCGAGGCTGCACAGGCGTTCGCGGCGCTGGACATCGACGGAGACGGACACATCTCTCGTCCGGAACTCATCCGATCCTCCCGCGAATTCTTCCTCTCCTCCGACCCGTCCGCCCCGGGGAGCCTGGTCTTCGGGCGCGTATAAGGGCCTGTCGGGTGGCTGATCGCGCGTGAAGCGCAACAATCTCGATTCACCCGACGGATCGCGCGACCATCGACACGGAAGCGTGCGCCACAAGGACCTCCTGCCGCTCATGGATTCGACACCCACGAGCTGTTCAGGAGGTCCTTTCCTCATGCCCGCGCCACGGAAGAATCACCGGACCGGAGACCCGCGTTCAACCGCCACCACTCGCGATGGAAAAGAGGAGTTGTCACCCAAGGCTCATCTCGCCGCTTCTACCGGTGCAGCTTGCTCTGGTTGACGGTATGGGCAGCGTGGCTGAGGACCGTGGGTGACTGAGTGACAACTCCGACCGGATCGTCTTCGGCAAGATGCTGCGACTGCCGCGCTTCGGCTGTTCTTACGAGGCCATCGCCGACGCGACCTGCTCGCCCAGCACAATCCGCAGCCGTCGCGACGAGTGGATACGCGTGTGCGCTTTCGCCGGGTTCAAGCAGCTCGCACCTGAGTCCTACGACCGGATCGTCGGCCTCGTCCTCGACCAGATTCCCGTCTCGCCCGGTGCTAGGAGCGTCGCGGCACCGTCATCGACGCCTGCCTTCTTCGACCTCGCCGACAAGCATCACCGTGCGCAGCCTGATCCGGCGGTCCTGGACAACGCACCGCTGGGCAGATCGGCGGAGAGGAAGGGAGCAAGGAGCGCGAACAACGCGTCGGGGCGGTCCAGGGGGATGATGTGGCCGCAGTCCTGGAGATGGTGTCCGACCAGGTCGTCGGCGATGGGACGGAGTTGGCGTTCGAGCCCGGGACCTACGGGGTGAGAGCCGATGGCCATGGTGGGCGTGGTCAGCCGAGCCGTCGCGACGGCGTCCTGGATCTGCTGCGCGCTGGTGGGCAGCGCCCGGTAATAGGAGAACGCGCGACGCAGGGCCTCGCTCCCGGTGTACGCGTGGACGAAGGCCGCGCGGATGTCGTCGGGGACTCCTCGCCCGAGCGTCCCCGAGTCGAGGAAGAAGTCGACGTACAGGGCCTCGTTGCCGGCCAGGACGGTTTCGGCGAGGCCGGGGACGGCGTGGAAGCCGAACCACCACGGGGCGCCGCTCGCGACGACGTGTTCCGCTCCGGGCAGGCGGCCGAGCAGTCCCTCCATCACGACCAGGCGCCGGACGATGCCGGGCCGGCGCAACGCGAGCAGGACGGCGGGGGCGGTGCCCGCGTCGATGCCGACCACCGCCGCCGAAGGCTCGCCGAGTGCGTCGAGCAGCCCCTCGGCGTCGGCGGCGAGGGTGCCCGCGTCGTAACCCTCGACAGCATGTGAACTGGCGCCGAAGCCCCGCAGGTCCGGGGCGATGACCCGGTACCGCCCGGCCAGTCGGCCCATGATGTCGCTCCAGAGTTGCCAGGTGTGCGGGAAGCCGTGCAGCAGGAGAACCGCAGGTCCGTCCCCCGCGATTGCGACGTTGAGTTGGACGCCGTTCGTCGCGATGCGGCGTAGTCGATGTGCGTCGGCGGCTGGCATGACGGCTCCTCCGGCTGGTTACCATTGGTGACCACGAAACGATAGGTAACCGTACGACCGCTTGCCAGACGGCACTTTCAGGGAAGGTGGTGAGCCACAGGTGACCACTCGAGGAGCCCAGGCCGCCGGTCGCGGGGTACGCGGCGATCTGTTCGATCCCCGGTGCCCGACGAGGCAGTTGCTGGACCGCATCGGCACGAAGTGGACGTCCATGGCCGTCAAGACGCTCGCCGATGCCGCACCGCACGAGGTGCGCTTCGCGGAGCTGAGACGCCGGATGCCCGGCGTCTCGCAGAAGATGCTGTCCGTGACGCTGCGAAGCCTGACCCGCGACGGTCTGGTGTCGCGCCGGGTCGAACCGACCGTGCCGCCGCGGGTCTTCTACCGACTCACCGGACTCGGGCTGTCCCTTGAAGCCGCGCTCGCGGGGCTGCGGACCTGGGCGGAGGAGCACATGGCCGAGATCGACCGCGCCAACGAAACCTCCGACCAGGAAGGCGATGAGGGATAGGCAGCCTGAATCCGCGCTCAGTACCGGTGGCTCGGATGCTCGATGTAGCCGCCGGCGTCGCCGCCCTGTACCACGCGGGAGATGGAGGGGATGCCGCCGGCGCAGTGGCCGGCGCGGCATCTCCCGGTTCTGCCCGAAGCACGACTCATGCCGGAGGGGTACGGCGAGGCACACGTGCGCCCGCGGTCGAGGCGGAGCTACTTGCGTCGCCGGACGTACCAACCCACGACCAGCACGACCAGGAGCGACAGCGCGAACGCCCACACGGTCGTGGCTGTGTCGTAGGACCGGTACATGATGGCCAGCATGCGTGGACGGATACCCGGCCTGCGGCACGGCAGTACCGGAGTCGCGGTCAGGCAGTGGCGGATCGCGCGGCCGGTCGTCGGGTCACAGTTTGCCGAAGACCACTCCGCGCCAGGTCCAGCCGGACCCGAGGACGGTGTCGCGCAGGGGTTCGCGCATCCGGGCGCTGTCGAAGCCGAAGGTCTCCGTCGCCTCCGGACGGCCGTCGGCGCCGCGTCCGACAGTCCACTGCCGGCTGACGGTCCGGCTCGGTCCGCGCGTGTACTCCGCTGTCACCTGGAGCCGTGTCGGGGTGCCGACCCGGCTGAGTTCCCACTGTTCCTCCAGCGCGCGGACCTCATGCGCCTGGTGGTCCAGCCGCATCCGGATCCGCACCGCGTGACCGATGTCGGAGCGGAGGAAGGTCTGCTGCCAGGCGGGCTCGGTCAGCCGCCACTCGGCCAGCAGGTCGCACTGCTCACCGCCGCCGTACCGGATGACGTACGGGACCTCGGGCTGGTTGAGGCCGAGCAGCGCGGACCGCAACTCCTGCCCCGGGACCGGCGACACCCCCTCTGCGGGATGCCGGGTGCCGGTCAGCTTGTCGAAGAGTCCCATGGGGCCAACCTACGAAGGCCGCGACCGGCGGCACAAGCCTGGCCGCCGCCCGTGCACGGCTACGGCGTCGCCTCCTCGCCCGGGCGGACACTGCGCACCAGGACCCGCTCATCAGCTCCACCGACTCGTCGGCGATCTCCGGCCGTGTGGCCATGCCGAGGAGGGCGAGGTGCGTGCGTTCCCGGGTGGTCGTTAGAGTCGTCCGGCGGGAGGGAGACGACGTGCGACTTCGTTGTGTGGTGCTGGACGACTTCCAGGGGGCGGCCACCGGGTCGGCCGACTGGTCGGTGCTCGGTGACCGGGTCGAGGTGGTGCCGCTGCGCGAGCACCTCGCTGACGAGGACGCCCTGGCGGAGGCCCTCGCCGAGGCCGACATCGTCGTGACCCTGCGCGAACGCGTCGCGTTCCCCGGCTCGTTGATCGCCCGGCTGCCCCGGCTGAGGCTGCTCGTCGCCTCCGGGATGCGCAACAGCGTCATCGACTACGCCGCCGCCGAGGCGCACGGGGTCACCGTGTGCGGTACGGCGAGTTCCAGCACCCCGCCGGTCGAGCTGACCTGGGCGCTGCTGCTCGGGCTCGCCCGGGGCATCGTCCAGGAGAACAACGCCTTGCGGGGCGGCGGGCCCTGGCAGTCGACCGTCGGCGCCGATCTGCACGGACGCCGGCTGGGGCTGCTCGGGCTCGGCAAGATCGGCGCCCGGGTGGCGGCGGTCGGGCTCGCCTTCGGGATGCGGGTCAGCGCGTGGAGCCGGCACCTCACCGGGGAGCGCGCCGCGGAGGTCGGGGTGGAACTCGCCTTCTCCAAGGAGGAGTTGCTCGCCGAGAGCGACTTCGTCTCCGTCCACCTGGCCCTCGGTGACCGTACCCGCGGCCTGGTCGGCGCCGCCGAACTCGCCCTGATGAAGCCGACCGCCTACCTGGTGAACACCTCGCGGGCGGCCATCGTCGACCAGGAGGCGCTGCTGGCCGCGCTGCACGAGGGGCGCATCGCGGGCGCCGGGGTCGACGTCTTCGACATCGAGCCGCTGCCCGCCGGACATCCGATGCGGACCGCTCCCCGGCTCCTCGCCACACCCCACCTCGGTTACGTCTCGCACGCCAACTACGCGACGTACTACGGCCAGGCGGTGGAGGACATCCGGGCCTGGCTGGACGGTTCACCGATCCGCCGGCTGCCCTGAGGGACCGGATCCGCCGATAGGCCGACTGCCCTGAGGGTCCGGTCAGGCGTCGGTCGGCACGCGTTCGTAGACGCCGTCGGCGCGGCGCAGTTCGTGGAGGTCGACCAGGTAGCGGCGCAGGGTCACATGGTCGATGTCGTCGGACCCCTCGCACCAGGCGCGCAGGCGCTCGTTCACGACGCGTTCCGGGTAGGCGACGCCCGGCTCGAAGGTCTGTTCCGCGATGTGCCGCAGGACGCGCTGCTTGCGGGTCCACTGGGCCGGCAGCCGCAGCAGACGGCCGTCGCGGACGAACGTGGCGATCACGTCCGGTCCGGTCTGCCGCGCGGGCCGCTCGCGGCGGGCCAGGTCGCGCAGGAGCTCGTGGGAGACGGCGAGCGCACCGTCGGGGCCTTCGGTCACGGCGCCGTGCTCGCGCAGCCGGAACAGCGCGAGGGCGGTGTCCCTCGCCGGGAGGCCGGCCGCACCGGCGACCTCCTCGGGGCCGCGCGCGCCGAGCGCCACGGCGGCGAAGGCCCGCAGCCGGCCGGGGTCGGCGAGCAGGCCGATCAGTTGCCGGGAGCGTTCGCGCGGATCGGTGGGGTTGTCGTCGTCCATGGCCGGAGGGTAGGCGAGCGGCCCGGCCGGGCGCCCGTGAATTAGGCGGTGCCGTCCATGCGCCCCCGCATGAGACAGGTCGTGCGGGCGCCCTGGCTCGGGCGTGCCGTACAGCCGCCGTGCCGGCTCGTGGACCGGTGGCGGGGTGCCGTTGAAAGGGTGACGCCGGGCTGATCACCGTGACCAGCCCCGCGCGGCGCCGTTGAACGGGGAGTGCGGCGGCGGGTCCGTCGCCGTGCCATCCGAGCTAGCAAAGGAGAACGTGATGTCTCGCTTCGCGAAGGCAGCCGCTGTCGCCCTCGGCACCAGTGCCGTGGTGATGAGCGGGGCCGGGCTGGCCCTGGCCGACGCCGACGCCGGGGCCGCGGCCGTCGGCTCCCCCGGCGTCCTGTCGGGCAACATCGTCCAGATCCCGGTCGACGTGCCGATCAACCTCTGCGGCAACACCATCGACGTCATCGGCCTGCTGAACCCGGCGTTCGGCAACGCCTGCGTCAACGGCGGCCACGACAGCAAGGGCGGCAACGCCGGCCCCGGCTACGGCGGCTGAGCCGACCGGCACCCACAGGGAAGAGCCCCGGCACTCCGAGCGCCGGGGCTCTTCCCCGTGCCCGCCTCACGCGTACCGGTAGATCCGGCTCACGTCCTCCAGCTGGTCCGGGGTCTCGTCCCACGGGGGCAGCTTCTGGTGCCGGGCGACGACGCGGCCGTGCTGCCGGTCGGTGGCCCGGGGCGGCTCGGCCGGCAGGTACCGGTGGTCGCGGTGGGCCCGCTGCCAGCGGTACCACTGGAGGTCGACGAAGGCGTGGTGCAGCCAGAACACCGGGTCGTTCACGGAGGCGCCGCCGAGCATGGCGCCGCCGACCCAGCGGTGCACCCGGTTGTGGTTGCGCCAGGAGGCGCTGCCGGTGCCGGACCCCCAGCCCTCCAGCCTGTTGCGGAAGCCCTTGCGGACGGTGGAGTCCCAGGGCCACACGTCGTACACCCGCTCGTCGAGCGCCGCCCGGAGTTCGCCGCGGGTGGGCAGCTGGATGGGGGCGGCGGCCCGGCCGAGGTCCCGGGTGAGGAACTTGCCGTCGGTGACGCCCTCGCGGATGGTCCAGCGGCCCGCCGCGTAGGCGAAGGGACCGGTGGTGACCTGGCGGTCGGAGCGCCGCCCGTTGCCGCCGAGGAGATCCTTGGTCCAGGGCACGGACGTCGTCGTGCGGTGCCGGGTCCAGTCCCAGTACGGCACGGTCACCGAGGAGTCGACCCGGCGCAGCGCCCGTTCCAGCTCCAACAGGAAGCGGCGGTGCCAGGGCAGGAACGACGGCGCCATGTGGGCGCTGCGCAGACCGTCCTCGCCGTCGGTGGTGTAGAAGTCGATGTGCATGCGCACGAACTCGTCGTACTCGCCGCGCCGTTTCAGCTCCAGCAGGGCGTCGACGAACCGGCGGCGCTCGGTGCGGGTGAGGGTGCTGACGTCCTTACGCACGTACGCCATGGCGGCCCCCCGGGTGCGTGTGGTCCCCCGGCCGGGAGCCTCCGACCGGTCCGGGCGCCAGGTCGCGCAGCCGCTGTCCGGGACCGAGGCCGTCGACGGCCGCCCGGGTGGCCTCCAGGGGCGTCCGGTACGACGTGTAGTGGTCGACCATGCTCAGCCAGCTGCCGTCGGCCCTGCGCATCAGGTGCAGCGGGCGGCCGTCGATGGTGACCCGCCAGTCGGTGCCGGCGGTCCGCGGTCCCGCGGCGGGCAGCGGGACGCCCTGGATGCGGCGGCCCCGGTAGGTCTCGTCGAAGGAGCCGCCCCCACTGCCGGCCGGGGACGCCGGCCGGGAGGCGGCGACGACCGGGGTGAGCGCCAGGGCGGCGGCGGAGGCCAGCAGCCCCCGGGCCACCTCCCTCCGCGAGGGTCTGCCCGCCCCCGCCCCCACCGCGGTCCGCTGTTCCGCACCGACCGCCACACCACCGACGCCGACGACCATCGCTGCTCCTCCTCCGGGTTGGGATGTCCTCCCGGTTAACCGGTGAGGGGCGCGCGGGGTCACCGCCGGAGAGCCATCCGGGGAGTACGAGGGGATCGCGGGAGGCGCGGCCCCGGGCGCGGACGGGTCCGCCGGCGGGCCGGTCAGACGCCGGAGCCGGTGTCCACGTCCGCGCCGGCGACGGTCTGGAGGACCGGGGCGAGGACGCCGGCCCGGGGCAGCTGGGTGCCGGGGAGGCCGAAGTGAGCGGCCCGGGGCGCGGTGAGCGGGGCGTCCGCGGACAGGCCGGGGGTGAGGGCCCGCAGCGCGGAGGCGGGCGCGGTCACGCCGAGGTGGTCGAAGTCGTCGCCCAGGACGTGCGGCAGCGGAGCCCGGGCGTCCAGGCCGGGCAGGCCGCCGCTGACCGGCAGCTGCGGCAGGGTGCGGTCCGGGAGGAGCCGGCCGGTGACGAACCGGGGACCTTCGGGGGCGCCCGGTGTCGGCAGCGGCAGCTCCGCGCCGAGCCTGGGCACCTCCATGTGCAGGGCCTTGGAGACGCCGCCCAGGGGCACGGGGACGGGAACCGTGCCGGCCGCTGCGGCGGGGCCGGCGGCCCCCACGGTGGCCGCGACGCCCGTGACGACGGCGGCGAGGGTTCCTCGGGTGGTCGACTTCATGTCAGGTACGGTCCCTTTCAGGGTGCGGGGATTCGACGTCCGTACCGCGTAACGAGCGGACCAGGGCTTCCGCGCACAATTCCCCCGGGTGCCGTAATAGTCAGCTCGTCCAGAAGTCCCACCGGCGCGTCAGCGCGAGCACGCCGACCACCCCTGCGCGGTACCGGCAGCGTCCAGGTGCGCTCGACGTGGAACGCCCCGACCCGTTGGGGGGCGAGCAGGAGGCCGTGGCGCAGGTGGCGCTTGTGAAGGGGGACAGCGGCCGGCTCCTCAGACGCGCAGGCCGCGGGCGGGGAGGTAGAGGTGCGCGGCGGCGTTCGTGGTCTCCGGGGCGCCCGCGAACGCGGCCAGCGTCTCCCCGGTGGCGGGCCGGCGGGGGCCGGTCGAGGGGCAGATCCGGGTGGTGAACATGAAGTAGGCGTAGCCGAGTTCCTGCACGGCGCTCACCCATTCCGCCGGCGGGGTGACCTGGCTGCTGACGCCCGGCATCTGGAGGACGATCTGGCCGGCGACGACCAGCATGCTGACCTTCAGGCTGGGCCGACTGGTGCCGTCGACGGGCTCGCCACCGACGGGCAGCCCCATGTCGGCGCAGAGCCGCGCGACGGCGGCGGACGCGGCGTCCGGGCCGTCCGGGCCGTCGCCCAGGGAGCAGGCGAGCAGGCAGGGGGTCCTGCCGTCGCCCACCTCGTTCCTGGCCATCCAGGCGAGCAGCGCGAGGGTGCCGAGGTCGGCGGCGCGGAAGGGGCGGGTCTCGCTCGATACTGAGGTCACCGCGCGACCATACCGACGGGCCGCGGGCCGGTCGGGCCGCTCCTCACCCGTCCGGAGCAGTGTCCGGGGCCGTGCCACACGATCGGGGGACGGGGCCCGGGACACGCCGGGGGCCGGTCCCCTGGGTGCGGAACCGGCCCGTCTCGGTGCGGTGGACGTCAGTGCCGCAGCGGCAGACCGCCGAGCAGCTTCTTGCTGTTGAGGGTCTTGGTGGCGTTCTTGACGCCGCTCAGCACAGAGTCCTTGTTCTCGGTGTCGAGCGCGTCCGACTGGTGCCGGACCGGCAGCAGGTCGGTGACGGTGGGCGGGTGCTCGGTGATCTGGGCGAGCCCTCCGTTGAGGCTCATGGGCGGCAGGTGCTGGGCGTCGTAGGCGAACGCGGGCGCGGCGACGCCGGCAAGGGCCACGGAACCGGCGACAACGGCGGCGGCCTTCAGGGACTTCATCGTGTTCCTTTCCTCGGCAACTCACGTCGCCCCAGGGTGTCTGACGCCCTGCCTAACGAGGTCCGGCCGGGCCGGAAACCCCGGCCCGAGAAGACATATGAGATCCCCGTGCGACTGCGACCGGCGTCCGCCGGTGGCAGCGGCGGACGCCGGCGGACGGCCCGTTCGGGTTCCCGCGTCAGCCGGTGGTGGTCGTGAGGTCCGTCGTGGCGGGCAGGGACGGCAGCGCGGGCAGCGAGGGCAGGGCCGGGACGGAGGGCAGGGACGGCAGGGAGTCGATGCTGGGGGCGGGCATGTCGGTGCCGAGGAGGGTCGTGCCGAGCAGGTTCACCAGGCCGGACACCACGTCGCCGGCGGACGACAGGAGCTGGTCGAGGCCGCCGGTGACCGCCTTCACCAGGTCGTCGATCGCGCTCTGGAGGGCGGACAGCGCGTCACCGGCGAGGTCGCGGGCGGTGATCGGCTTGCCGTCGTCGGCCTTGGCGGGCGCGGGGGCGGCGGGCTCGGCCGGCTGCGCGGCGGGCTCGGCGGGCGCCGGGGAGGCGCTGGCCGAGGGGGAGGCGGCGGTCGACAGCGAAGCGCCGGCCGAGGGGGACGCGGGCTTCGCGGGCGACGCGGTGGTCGAGGGGGACGCGGGCTTGGCCGGCTTCGCGGTGGTCGAGGGGGACGCGGGCTTGGCCGGCTTCGCGGTGGTCGAGGGGGACGCGGGCTTCGCGGGTGAGGCGGGGGCCGTCGGCGACGCGGGGGACGCCGGGGCCGTCGGGGAGACCGGGGCCGTGGGGGAGGCCGGGGACGCGGACGCCGCCGGGGTGGGGTCGGCGGCGGCCTCGGCGATGGCCTTCTTCGCCGCCTCGCCCAGCCTCCTGGCCTCGTCGGCGGGCAGCTTGCCCTTCTCCAGCGAGCGGTTGAGCAGGTCGACGACCGGGTCGAGGACGGAACCGGCGGTGCCGAGGGCCCTCACCTGGGCGAGCAGTCTCTCGCGCTCCGCGACGGGGCCGGGCGCCCGGGAGGCGGCGCGGTCGTGTCCGCGTGCCGTGTCGGCGGCGACGGCGGGGCCGGTGATGCCGACCAGGACGGCCGCGCAGAGAGCGGTGGACGCGAGACGCCGGGCGGGCACAGCACGCATGGGTGTTCCTTTCGGTGGACAGCGGGACCTGAGCCCACCGTCAGTTCACCGATGGCGGCGCGCAACCGCTCACGCCCGGAACGTGATCCGTCCGGGGTAGCGCGGAACCGGCCGTCCGCGCCGCGACGGATGTGCGGGCGGCCGGCCGGCCGAAGGGGTGCGTCCCGGTGTCAGTCGTTGACGCAGGTGTTGCCGAACGCCGGGTTCAGGAGGCCGATGATGTCGACGGTGTTGCCGCAGACGTTCACCGGGATGTGGACCGGGACCTGGAGGACGTTGCCCGACAGCACGCCCGGCGAGTTGGCGGCGACGCCGTGGGCGTCCGCGTCGGCGGAGGCCACACCGGCGGCGCCGGCAACGGCCGCGACGGCGGCAGAGGTCAGGACCAGGCCCTTCGCGATACGCGACATGGGGAGGAGCTCCTTGAGATCGACACAACATCCGGGCGGGATGCCCGGCGCTGTGTCAACGCGCCGCGCATCGAGGAGTTGTGCCGCCAATGGGGTGATGCGCCGGGCGAAGTGCTTCACTGTTCCGACACACTTGCCCGATTTCTCCGTATTGGTACGGATGCCGCTAGAGTTGCGGATCTCTCCAGACGTGCGAAAGGGCACCGCCGGCCATGCGCAAGTTCCCGGGAACGCCGCCGCGTACGACGGCGGCCGCGCTCGCCCGCGCCGCCCTTCCCGGCGCGGGCAGACACGCCGGCCCGGTGGCGTACGACGGCGGCCGCGGACGCGCGGGTGACGCGCTCATGTTCCGCGCAGCGCACCGGCGTACGCCCGTCGCCATCGGTGACCCCGCGCGTCCCGCGGACGACGTACCGGACGCCACGATCAATGACCTGGCCGGTGTAGCGGTCCGGCGGGTGCCGGTCTACGCCGACGCGCTCGGCCGCGACCACCCCGTGTCCGATCTCGGCGCGGCTGTGCGCGACGGCGGTGACCGGCCGGGCCGCCGGCTCGTTTCCCACGCGGACGCGGCGTGGGCCGGCGCGCTCTCCGACGCCGTGGACGCCCGGTAGTGCGACGCGTTCACGACCGCAGTTCCGAGCGCCCCCCGTGAGCGAGGTAACCCGCGAATGCACCAGCCAGCACCCGACCCGCGGCCCCGGGTCCTGCACCTCGCGCAACCCGTCGAGGGCGGGGTGGCCCGGGTCGTGCTCGACCTGGCGCACGCCCAGCTCGCGGCGGGGCTGCCGGTCACGGTGGCCTGCCCCGGCGGAGAACTGGCCGCGGGGCTGCGGGAGCTGGGCGCCGACGTGCGGCACTGGCGGGCGGGCCGGTCCCCGGGGCCCGGCCTGCCCGGCGAGGTACGGCGGCTCGCACGGCTGATCGACGACGTACGGCCCGCACTGGTGCACGCCCACAGCGCCAAGGCCGGGCTCGCCGCCCGGCTCGCGGTGCGCGGGCGCACGCCCACCGTGTTCCAGCCGCACGCCTGGTCGTTCGCGGCGGTCGACGGGCCCACCGCCGCGCTCGCCCGGCGCTGGGAGCGATGGGGGGCGCGCTGGGCGCACCGGGTGGTGTGCGTGAGCGAGGCGGAGCGCGCGACAGGCGTACGCGCCGGGGTGCACGCGGTGTACACGGTCATCCCCAATGGCATCGACACCACCCGCTTCGCCCCCGCTGCCCGCGCGGCCGCCGGCACGGACGGCACGGACGGCACGGACGGCACGGACGGCACCGGGGAACCGGCGTCACCCCTCGTCGTGTGCGTGGGGCGCCTGTGCCGGCAGAAGGGCCAGGACGTGCTGCTGCGTGCCTGGGAGGACGTACTGCGTGTGCTGCCGCGGGCCCGGCTGGTGCTGGTCGGCGACGGCCCGGACCGCGAGGCCCTGCGCCGGCGGGCGCACCCCGGCGTGCGCTTCGCCGGCGCCGTCGGCGATGTCGTGCCCTGGTACCGGGCCGCGGACCTGGTGGTGCTGCCCTCGCGCTGGGAGGGCATGGCGCTCGCCCCGCTGGAGGCGCTGGCCTGCGGACGGCCCGTCGTCCTCACCGACGTCGACGGCGCCCGCGAGAGCCTGCCGCCCGCCCTCGCCGCACGCTGCCTGGTACCACCGGAGGACCCCGTGGCACTGGCCGGGGCGGTCACCGGGCTGCTGTCCGATCCGCCGCTGCGCGCGGCCCTCGGCGACCAGGGGCGCCGGCATGTCCTGACCACGCACGACGTGCGGCACACCGCCGGACGGGTCGCGGCCCTCTACCGCGAACTCCTCGTCCCCGCCCCGGCGGCGAACGGCGGAACAGCCCAGCCCGTGCCCTCCGAGTGCAGGGAGTCCATCCACTCGTGACTGCGGAAAGCACCGTCCCCTCCCCCGGCGCGCAGCCCTGGGACCACGGTTCCTCGCCCATCTCGGTCCTCCCGACCCGTGCCGCCGGCAGCTTCCGGTTCCCGCTGCGGCGCCCGCCCGCGCGGCCCGCCTCCCCGCTCCCGCTGGTCACCGCCGACCTGTTCGCCGCGCTGGCCGGGGCGCTCGCGCTGGACGGGGCCGTGCGCCGGCCGGTGCTCGTCGGCGTCCTGGTGGCCGGCGCGCTGCTGCTGCGTCCGCGCGGCTCCCGACCGGTCACCGGCGTCCTGGACGAACTTCCCGTGGTGTGCGGACGGATCGCGGTGGTCTGGCTGGCCCTCGCCGCCGCGCTCGCCGCGCAGCACCCGCGGCACGTCCTCGCCGTCCCCGCCCTGCTGCTCGGCTGGGCGGTGCACGCCGTGGCGGCCTGCGCGGGCCGGGGCGCGGTCCACCGGCGACGCCGCACCGCGCTGCTGCGGCGGCCGGCCACCGCCCTCGTGATCGGGCCCGCCGCGACCGCCCAGCGGGTGGCCGCCGCGCTGCTGCGGCACCCGCGCTGCGGGGTCCGCCCGGTGGGCGTGGTCGCGGAGCTGCCGGACGGCGCCGGCGGCCTGCCGGTGCTCACCACCGGCGAGGAGGTGGAACGGGCCCTGATCCAGAACGGGGTGCGGGCCGTCCTCACCGTCGACCCGGCCGTCCGCACCGGCAAGGGACCGCTGCTGCGGGCACTCGCCGAGTCGGGCTGCGCGGTCTGGGAGGTGGACGCGGACCGCCCGGCGTACGAGGTGCGCGACCAGCTCGCCGGGTTCGCCGTGCGCCGCCTGGACCTGGGCGCGCGGCGCCGGACGAGCACCCGGAAGCGGCTGCTGGACGTGCTGGTCTCCGGGGCGTTGCTGGTGCTCGTCAGCCCCCTGCTGCTGGTGTGCGCGGCGGTGCTGCGGCTCACCGACGGGCCCGGGGTCGTCTTCCGCCAGGAACGCGTCGGCAAGGACGGCCGCCCGTTCACGCTGCTGAAGTTCCGCACCCACCGCCCGGTCGACGAGCACGAGGCGGCCACCCGGTGGAGCGTGGCCGGCGAGCGCAGGATGAGTCCCTTCTGCCGGTTTCTGCGGCAGACCTCGCTGGACGAACTGCTCCAGCTGTGGAACGTGTTCCGGGGGGACATGAGCCTGGTCGGACCGCGTCCCGAACGGCCGTACTTCGTCTCGCAGTTCAGCCAGGCCTACCCGGGTTACGCGGCCCGGCACCGCATGCCGACCGGCATCACCGGGCTCGCCCAGATCAACGGGCTGCGCGGCGACACCTCCATCGAGGACCGGGCCCGCTTCGACAACGCCTACATCGACAACTGGTCCCTGTGGCAGGACGTCTGCATCCTGCTGCGCACGGCCGCCGCGCTCGTGCGTCCCACGGGGAGCTGACCGATGGCCCTCGTGTCGCCGCTCCGCCGCCCCGCGTGGCTCTCCCCGGTGCTGCCGGTGGTGGCCGTGGTCGCCCTGCTCGCGCTGCCGGTCGCACCCGGCGGCGACGGCGGTGCCGGACCGGCCGACGCGCTGTCCGCGCTGGTCGTCGTGGGCTGCGCGGTACGCCTGCTGCGGGCGCGCCGCCGCCCGCTCACCCGGACCGCCGCGGTGGTCCTCGGCCTGCCGGTGGCCGGTGTCGCGCTCGCCGCGCTGCACGCGGTCCCGCCGGACGCCGGGATCGCCGGTCTGGGCCGCTACCTCCAGGTCTTCGTGCTGGTGCCGGCCGCCGTGGTGCTGCTGATCCGCGACCGGGTCGACTTCCGGCTGCTGGCCTGGTCGTTGGTGGCGCTCGCGGGATGGCAGGGCGCGGTGGGCGTGCACCAGTACGTCACCGGGACCGGCGCCTCCTACCAGGGCGAGGACGTCCGGGCGGTCGGCACGTTCGGGGTGACGGACGTGATGGGCATGGCGACGGTGGTGGCCTTCGGGCTGGTGTGCGCGGTGGGTCTGGCGCTCGGCCGGGGGGCGCCGCGCGAGCGCGCGGCCGCCGTCTGCTGCGCGCTCGCCCTGACCGTTCCCCTCGCCCTGTCCTTCAGCCGGGGTGCCTGGATCGCCACCGTGGTCACGCTCACCCTCCAGCTGGTGCTGTCCGGGCTCCGCCGGGCGCTGCGGGTCGGGGCGGCCGTGCTGGCCCTCGGCGTGGTGCTGGTCGGCGGGTTCGGCACGGGCACGGCCATGCTCCAGGAGCGGATCGACAGCATCGGCCAGGTCGCCGACGCGCCCGACCAGTCGGTCACCGACCGGTACACGATGTGGGCGGCGGCCGGTGCGATGTGGCGCGAGCGCCCGCTGACCGGCGTCGGCCTGAAGGGGTTCCCCGAGTACCGCGACGGGTACGCCTCGCTCGCGCTGTCCTCCGGCAGCGACACCGAGGGCGCGGGCGCCGCCTACCGCCGGCAGCCGCTGCTGTCCCCGCACAACATGTACCTGCTGGTCCTCGGCGAACAGGGGCTGATCGGGCTGGTCTGCCTGGCGGGCGGCTGGCTCGCCCTGCTGGTGTGCGCCCTGCGCGGCCTGTGGCGGACCCGCGCGGCGGGGGGCCGGGTGCTGGATTGCGCGCTCGTCGCCTGCGGGCTGCTGGTGTGGCAGCTCGTGGACTTCGCGTACGCCGACATCGGCGGCCCGTCGACCGTGCTGACGGCGGTGTGCTTCGGCCTGGTCGCCTGGTGGGCGCTGATCGGCGCCGACCGGATCGGCGCCGACGGGCACATCGCCGTACCGGCCGGACGGGGAACCGTGACCGGTGAGGCGGCCCTGGGATGACGACCCCCACGACGGGCGGCCCCCCCGACCCGCACCGCCCGCCCCAGAGGCCGGGTACCGGCCAGGACGCCCGGGCGACCCCGGGGGCCGGAGCGGAGACCCCCGGGTGGACCCAGCAGCCGACGCCGAGCCAGGGCACCCGAGCCGTGTCCGACCGAGCGACCGGAGCGGAGACCTCGGGGCAGGCACCGGAGCCGACGATGAGTCGGGCCTCCCGACCGGGGGCCGGCCCGAGCGCGGGCACGGCGGAGGTACGAGCAGCCGGGACGGAGGTCCGGCCGGCTCAGGAGCCCGCGGAGAGGCGGGGTCACGAGGTCGCACCGGCGCCGACGGGGCGTGCCCGGGGCGGGACCTGGCCGAGGAACGGTACGTGGCGGCGGTTCACGGCCGCTCCCGGCGCCGCGGCCGGTTCCACGGCGGGACCCGGGACCGGGACGGCGCCCGCGCGGGAGCCCGGCGGTGGCAGGGCCACCCTGCCGACGGCGCGGTCGGCCGTGCCCGACCCGGCCCGGCCCGCACCGGGAGCCGACCCGACGCCCCGGCTCGCGGGTCGGGGCACGGCGACAGGGCCGGCCACCGTTCCCACCGTGGACCCGGCCCCCGTCCCGGCGGACCCGACCCCGGCGGCGGACCCGGCGAGCCCCGCCATGGACATGGTCCGGGCCACCCCGCCGGCGCACCCCACCACGAACGTGAGCCCGGCCCCTCTCCCGAGCCACCCCACCACGGGCACGGCCCCCTTCCCGGCGCACCCCGTGACGGACGCCAACCCGGCCCACCCAGGCACGGACACGACCTCCATCACCGCGCCAACAGACCCCGCCACGGGCGCGAGCCCCACCGCTCTCCCCGTCCTCCCCCCACCCCCACCCCCGTCGGTGTCCCCCGGGCCGATCGGCTCTCCGCTCCCCGAACTCCCCCACCCCACCCGGAGGTTCCTCGCCAGGGCGACGATCGTCACCGCGTCGTTGTCCATCGCGGCGGCGTTGCTCGGGCTGGTGCGGGACCAGTCGTTGGCCCGGTTGTTCGGGGCTGGGCGGGACACGGACGCCTTCCTGGTGGCGTGGACCGTGCCGGAGTTCGCGGCGACGCTGCTGATCGAGGACGGGCTGGCGTTCGCGCTGATCCCGGCGTTCAGCCGGGCGCTGGCCCGCCGTGCCCAGGGCGCCCCCGGGGATCCGGTACGGGCGTTGGTGGCGGGGACCCTGCCCCGGCTGACGCTGTCGTTCGCGGCGGTCGGGGCGCTGCTCGCGCTGACCGCGCCGCAGTTCGTCGGGGTGCTCGCGCCGGGGCTGCCCGATCCGGGGCTCGCCGTGGACTGCACCCGGCTCACCGCGACCTGTGTGCTGAGCTTCGGTCTGGCCGGGTACTCCAGCGCGGTGCTGCGGGCCCACCGCCGGTTCCTGGCGCCGGCGGCGATCTACATCGCGTACAACGTCGGCATCGTCACGGCGATGTACGCGCTCGGCACCCGCTGGGGTGTGCGTTCGGCGGCGTTCGGGGTGGCGGCGGGCGGCTGCCTGATGGTGCTGGTGCAGTTGCCGTCGCTGGTGCGGGAGCTGCGCCGGCGTGCGGGGCGGCCGGACGCCGGGGCGGTGGCCGCCACACAGCCGATGGACGTGCGGCTGCTGGCGACCGTGCTGCTGTTCGCGCTGTGCCGGCAGTCGCAGGTGCTGATCGAGCGGTTCCTCGCCTCGGGTCTGCCGGCGGGGGCCATCAGCCACCTGAACTACGCGCAGAAGGTCGCGCAGATCCCGATGACGCTGTCGATGATGCTGTGCACGGTGACGTTCCCGGTGGTGGCGCGGGCGCTGGCGGACGGGGACACCGAGCGGGCCCGGGACCGGGTGGAGCGGGACCTGGCGCTGGCCGCCCGCCTGGTGCTGCTGGGCACCGCCGCGGTGGTGGCCTGCGCGCCGCAGCTGATCGGGCTGCTGTTCCAGCGGGGCGCGTTCACGGCCGGGGACACGGCGGCGACCGCCGCGGTGATGCGCGTCTACGCGCTGGGGCTGCTCGGCCAGACCCTGACCGGTGTCCTGGTCCGCTCCTACTTCTCGGCGGGCCGCGTCACCTGGTACCCGCTGGCCGCGATGGCCGCCGGGATCGCGGTCACCTCCGGTGTCGGCGTGTGGACGCTCGGCCCCTGGGGGGTGACCGGGATCGCCGCGGCCAACGCCACCGGCATCACGCTCAGCGCCGTCCTGCTGCTGGCCGGTGTGCGCCGCCGCGGTGTGCCCATCCGCACCGGGGCCGTGCTGCGCGGGCTGGGCCGGCCGCTGTGCGCGGCGGGGGCGGCCGCCGCGGCCGGCGCCGTCGCGGCGGGCCTGTGCCCGGCACCGCTCACCGGGCTCGCCGCCGGCGGAGCCACGGTGGCCGTCGTGTCGGTCCTGCTCGGCCTCGGACCGGACGTCCGGGGTCCGGTCTCCGCTCTTCGTTCCGTACGCACCCACACCGTGAGGCTCGCCCATGCCGTCTTCCGCTGAGTCCCTCCGCGCGGCGGCCCCGGCCGCCGCCGGCACCGGCCCGGTCCCGTGGATCGCCATGTACCACTCGGTCGGTGACTGTACCGACGACCCGTACCGCATCACCGTCACGCCGGAGCGACTGGACCGGCAGCTCGGCTGGCTGCGCGGGCAGGGGCTGCGCGGGGTGTCCGTGGGCGAGCTGCTCGCCGCGCGGGCCCGGGGCGGGGGGCGGGACCTGGTGGCCCTCACCTTCGACGACGGGTACGCCGACTTCGTCACCCACGCGCTGCCCGTGCTGGCGCGCCGGGAGTGCACGGCGACCCTGTTCGTGCTGCCCGGCCGGCTCGGCGGTGACAACGCCTGGGATCCGCTGGGCCCGCGCAAGCCGCTGCTGGGCGCCGACGGCGTCCGGCGGGCCGCCGCCGCGGGCGTGGAGATCGGCTCGCACGGTCTCACCCACGTCGATCTGACCCGGGCCGACGACGCCCTGCTGGCGGCGGAGACGGCGGGCAGCAGGGCCCTGCTGGAGGAGCTGACCGGCGCCCCGGTGCACGGGTTCTGCTACCCGTACGGCACGGTCGACCGGCGGGCCGTGGACGCGGTGCGGCGGTCCGGTTACGGCTACGCCTGCGCCATCGACCCGGGCGGGCTGAACGGCCCGCACGTCCTGCCGCGCGTGCACGTCGGGCAGAACGACACCGCCGTGCGCCTGTTCCTGAAGTACCGGCTGCACCGGTTGCGCCGGCGGCCGGTGGAGGGACTGCGGTGAGGGCGCTGCACATCATCACCGGGCTCGGGGTGGGCGGCGCCGAGCAGCAACTGCGGCTGCTGCTGCGCCATCTGCCCGTCGAGTGCGACGTGGTGACGCTGACCGCCCCCGGGGCGGTGGCCGACGGGCTGGCGGCCGACGGGGTGCGGGTGACGCACCTGGGCATGGCCGGCAACCGCGACCTGGGCGCGCTGCCCCGGCTGGCCCGGCTCGTCCGGCGCGGCCGGTACGACCTCGTGCACACCCACCTGTACCGGGCCTGTCTGTACGGGCGGATCGCCGCCCGGCTGGCCGGGGTGCGGGCGGTCGTCGCCACCGAACACTCCCTCGGCGAGTCGCAGATGGAGGGCCGGCCGCTGACCCCCGGGGTGCGCTCGCTGTATCTGCTGGGCGAGCGGCTGGGCCGGTCGACCGTCGCCGTGTCGCCCACCGTGGCGGCCCGGCTGACCCGCTGGGGCGTGCCCGGGCAGCGGATCGCGGTCGTGCCGAACGGGATCGACCTGGCGCGGTTCGCCCACGACCCGGTGGCGCGCCGGGACACCCGGGAGCGGCTGGGCCTGCCCGAGGACGCGTTCGTCGTCGGCGGCATCGGCCGGCTGGTCCCCGGCAAACGCTTCGACGTCGTGGTCCGCGCCCTCGCCGCGCTGCCGGACGACTGCCGGCTGCTGCTGGTCGGCGGCGGACCGGAGGAGTCCGCGCTGCGGGAGACGGCGCGGGCGGCGGGCGTCGCCGGCCGGGTGGTGTTCGCCGGTGAGCGGCCGTACCTGCCCGACGGGTCGTGCGGGCCCGGCATGCCAGAGCTGGCCTCCGCGATGGACGTGCTCGCCGCCCCCTCCCCCGAGGAGGCGTTCGGCCTGGCGGTCGTGGAGGCGCTCGCCGCCGGGCTGCCGGTGCGCTACACCTCCTGCCCGGCGCTGGAGGACCTGCCGCCGGACGCCGCCCCGGACGCGCTGCGCGTCCCCTGCGACGCCGCCGCCTACGCCCGCGCGCTCGCCGGGGTCCGGGCCGCCGGGCCCCGACCGCGCACCGCGCCGGAGGCGGCCCGCCACTACTGCATCACCCGCAGCGCCGCCCGGCTCATGGACGTCTACGCGGCGGCGCTCGCCCGCACGGTCCCGAAGTCCCGTCCTGCCCAGGGAGTCAGCCCCTCATGAGCGAGAACCACACCCGGCACCACCGCACCCCCCGTCCGCTGCGCGTGCGAGCGCTGCCGCCCTGGTCGCTGGTGGCGGCCGGCGTCCTCGCGGGCGGGCTGCTGGGCGGCGGGTACGGCGTGCTGCGGACACCGCAGTACACGGCGACCAGCTATGTCATCGCCGTGCCCACCGAGCGGGCCGACACCGCCACCGCGCAAGGCTTCGCCCAGGCCTACGGGCGGGTGGCGACCCAGCTGGCGGTGCTCGGCGACGCGCAGGTGGAGGCCGGGGTGCCGGTGCGGACCCTGCGCGACGACGTGCGCACCGCGACCTCGCCGGACGCCCCGATGGTGGCCGTCTCCGCCGTGTCCGCCCGCCCGTCCCGGGCCACCGACATGGCCAACGCGGTCGCCCGGGCCCTCGTCCGGCACGCCGACGCCGCGAAGGCCGGCACGCACGTCGGTCTCCTCCAGTTCTCCCGGGCGGTGCGGCCGACCGAGCCGGACTCGGCGTCCGCCGGGGTGACCGGGCTGGTCGGGGCGAGCGCGGGCGGCCTGCTCGGCGCGCTGGCGCTGCTGGTCCGGCCCAGGCGCGGGCCGGAGGACGAGGCGGTGCGGCCGGCCTCGGTGCCCGGCCCGGCCGTCGCCGCCGACGCGCACGGCCAGCTGTGACCGCGACGTACCCGGCGCGCACCGCGCCCGCCGCCCTGACCGCGGAGGTCGTCACCGACGAGGCCGCGTTCGCCGCCCTGGCGCCGGCCTGGGGGCGGCTGTACCGGCGGTGCGCCGCCGCGACCCCGTTCCAGAGCCACGCCTGGCTGCATTCGTGGTGGCTGTCGTACGGCGTCCGGGGCCGGCTGCGGGTGCTGGTGGTGCGCGCCGGCGGTGAACCGGTGGCCGTCGCGCCGCTGATGCTGGTCCGCCGGCCGCTGCCGGCGCTGGTGCCGCTGGGCGGGGCGATCTCCGACTACGCGGACGTGCTGCTGGACGACGGGGACGGGGACGGGCGGGTGGCCGGGGCGCTCACCGAGGCGCTGGCGGACGCGGCGCGCACGGCGCTCGTCGACTTCCGCGAGGTGCGGCCGGGGAGCGCGGTGGAGCGGGTCTACGACCGCTGGCGCGGGCCGCGCCGCACGGTCCCCGACTCGGTCTGCCTGGAGCTGCCGGCCGTGCCCATGGACGCGTTGGTGGCCCGGCTGCCGTCGAACAAGGCGCAGCGGGTGCGGGCGAAGCTGCGTCGGCTGGACACGCTGGGGGTGTGGCGGCGGGCGGTGGGCCCGGAGGAGGTGGAGGCGGCGCTGGTGCGGCTGCTGGAGCTGCACCGGTTGCAGTGGCAGGGGCGCAAGGTGACGTCGGAGCACCTCCAGCCCCGGTTCCGGGAGCATCTGGTGCGCGCGGTGGGGCCGATGGCGCGCGCGGGGGACGCGGTGGTCACCGAGTTCCGGATCGGCGAGGACGTGGTGGCGGTCGACCTGACGCTGCTCTCGCGCGGTCTGGCCGGCGGCTACCTGTACGGCGCGCATCCGGGGCTGCGGGAGCGGAAGGCGGACGTGGCGGTGATGCTGCTGGACGCCTGCGCGGAGCACACGGCCGGGGGCGGGCGCGGCACGCTGAGCCTGCTGCGGGGCGATGAGCCGTACAAGCACCACTGGCGGCCCGAGCAGGTCGTCAGCCGGCGCCTGTTGATGGCGCGGCGGCGCACCGCCCCGCTGCTGACGGCCGCGCTGGGTGACGCGGCCGCGCGGCGGCGGGGCAGGGAGGTGCTGCACCGGTGGCGGGAGCGCGGCGAGGGCTAGCGGCTGCGCGACCACCAGTCGAGGCGGAGGCAGAGCTTGCCGCCGAGCCAGTACTCGACCCAGTCGCCGAGGTCCAGCGGCGAGCAGTGGGCCGGGGGCCTGGTGACGGGCGTCGGGGTGGGGGTCGGTGCGGTGCTCGGGGTCGGCGTCGGGGTCGGGGTCGGTGCGGGGGTCGTGGGTGCCGGGGCGGGCTGTTCGGTGCGGCCGTACAGGGCCGTGCGGTAGACGTTCGTCGACCGGGGGTTGTCCGGGCACTGCCACACGCCGTGCGGGCAGTAGTCGGTCAGCGTGTTGTACAGCGGCCGGTGCACGTCGATCCAGGCGAGCATGCGCCGCATGTACTCGGCGTTGTCGCCGTTGCGGAACAGGCCCCATTCCGGATAGGAGATCGGCTTGCCGTGGGACTTGGCGAAGTCCACGTGCTGCTGGAGACCGAAGGGCTCCTTCACCTGCTCGTCGAAGGAGAGCCCGCTGGGCTGGTCGTAGGAGTCCATGCCGATGATGTCGACCGTGTCGTCCCCCGGGTAGCAGGCCGTCCAGGGCACGGCGTCCCGGCCGCGGCTCGGTGTGAAGTCGAACCGGAACCGCTGGCCCGGCACCGCGCGCATGGTGGTGACGATCCTCCTCCAGTACGTCTTCCAGGCCGCGGGGTCCGGTCCGCAGCGGTGGGTGTACGTGGTGCCGTTCATCTCCCAGCCGAGGACGACGACCGTGTCCGGCACCCCGAGCCGCACCAGCCGTTCGGCCAGGGCCCTGAAGTGACCGTCGAACGCGCCGGCCGTGCCCTGCGCCAGCAGGCGCCGCACCTCGGAGTCGGGGACGTGCTCCTCGTTGCGCTCCTGCATGGGCACGTTGAGGACGAGGGTGCGGTCGGGCTTCTCGCGCCGCCAGTGCGCCCAGACGTCCAGGAAGCCGGGCGGGCCCTCGATGTCCCGCCAGAGCCCGCCGGGCAGATAGGTGTGGGCGACCTTCAGCTCGGTCCCGCCGAGCCAGTGGCTCAGCTCGGCCATCCGGGCGACCCCGCGGGCCCCGGAGTCCAGGAAGGCCCCGAACGGCGGGGCCGCCGGTACGGCGGGACTCGGGGACGCGGGCGCGGGTACCGCCGGGGTGGCGGGGCTGGGGGACGCCGGTGCGGGTACCGCCGGGGTGATGGGGCCCCGGGTCGCCGGGGTGGGCGTCGGTGGGCCGGCGGCCCGCGTCGCCCCCGCCGCGGACACGGGTCCGGCCACCAGGGCGACCGACGCGGCGACCGCCGTGACCACGGTCAGCCGCCGGGAGCGGTCCCGTCGCTGCTGTGGAGCCATGCCTGCCCCTCTCTCCGCTCGACCGCGTCTCCGCCGTCCGTTTCCTGTTATTGACACACAGTCATATCCGTACGCGTTCCGCCAGCGTGGCTGGGGCTTTCAGGTGGCCCGACCCCCCGCACGGAGCAACGGAACAGAGAAGTCACCGAATCCAGAGAAAAAAGGAACGCCCGTGTCGCCACTGGACATCCGGGTCCCCGCGGTGCTGCTGCGGATCGACCGGAACCCCTTCCACCACGGCACCCTGGGCGCCGTGCGCTCACTGGGCAGGGCCGGGGTGGAGGTGCACGTCGTCGCCGACTCCACGCCGAGTCCGGTCCACGTGTCGCGCTTCGTCAGGCGGCTGCACCCGCCGCCGGCGCCCGGGGCGTCCACCGGTGACATCGCCGCCGCGCTGCACCGGGTCGCGGCCCGGGTCGGCCGCCCGGCCGTGCTGATCCCGATGGACGACGCCGGCGCCGTCGCGGCCGGGCTGCTGCGCGAGGAGCTGGCGCCGGCCTACCTCCTGCCGCGGCAGCCCGAGACGCTGCCGGGGCGGGTGGCGGACAAGGCGCAACTGGCCGGCATGTGCGCCGCGAGCGGTGTCCCGCACCCGGTGACCCTGGTCCCGGACAGCGCCGGGGAGGCGGCGGCAGCCACCCGGCGGCTGGGTCTGCCGGTGGTGGCCAAATGGAGCAGGCCCTGGCTGGTGCCGGCGGGCAGCGGACTGCGCTCGACGGTGCTGCTGCGCTCGGCACGGGAGGCGCGGGAGCTGTACGCGCGCACCGGGGAGGCCGGGAGCCCCCTGCTGTTGCAGGCGTTCCTGCGGCCCGGCCCGGGCCTCGACTGGTTCTTCCACGGGTACGCCGACCGCGCCGGTGTCCTGCGCGCCGGCGGGTCCGGCCGCAAGCAGCTGGCCTGGCCGCGCGGGGCGGGGCTGACCGCGGCCGGCCGGTGGACACCGGACCCGGAGGTGCGGGCGCTGGCCGAACGCCTCACCGGCGAGCTGGGCTACCGGGGCATCCTCGACCTGGACTTCCGCCGCTGCGGCCGCACCGGCCGCCCCCACCTGCTGGACTTCAACCCGCGTCCCGGCGCCCAGTTCCGGCTGTTCACCGACAGTGCCGGCCTGGACGTCGTACGGGCCCTGCACCTGGACCTGACGCACCGTCCACTGCCGGCCGGAGTGCCGCTGCCGGGGCGGGAGTTCGTGGTGGAGAACTACGCGCCGCTGACCGCGCTGCGCCCGGCGCCGCGGGGCCGTGAGCTGGCCTGGTACGCGTCGGACGACCGGGCACCGGGCCGCGCGATGTGGGCGCTGTGGGCCCGGCACGTCACGGGCCGGCTCGCCGGACGGATGCCCCTGCGCGCGAGACGGCCGCAGCCACCGGTGCCACCGTCGCGGCCCCGCCCGGCCCCGCCGGTGGGTGCCCCCGACCTGCCGCACGCTCCGGTCGGCGACGAGAGGGCGGGCAGCCGCTGAGACACGGGCCGCCGGCGGTGGGCGGCGGCCCGCGCGGCCCGTCCGTCGCCCCGCACGCGGCGGCGGCCGGATTCCCGAGATGTGGCGAGCGGGGTGCCGGGGGTTCGGTCCGGCACCCGGCGCGCTACCGACGCGAGGCGGCCCTGCCTCGCCGGTACAGGACGGTCCCGGCCGCGATCAGCGCGGCACTGGCGGCCGAGCCCCCGATCACAGTGCCGGCGTGGCCACCGGTCTGCGCGAGGGCGGGCGGCTGGGCGGGGTGGTGCTCGCCACCGGCGGGCGGCGTGCTGTGGTCGCCGGACGGGGGCGTCTCGTCGCCGCCGTACGGGGGCTGGGTGTGGTCGTCGCCGGGGATGGGCTGGTCGCCGTAGCCCCCGGTGTCACCGGACTCGTCGGAGCTGCCGTAACCGCCGGAGTCCCCGTGGTCGTCGGAGTCGCCGTAGCCGCCGGAGCCGGCCTGGCTGCCGGAGTCGTCGGACGCGCCGTGGCTGCCGGAGTCCCCGTAACCGCCGGAGTCACGGGGACCCGTGTCGCGGGGTCCGGAGTCGTGGGAGTCGGTGTCGTGGGAGCCGCCGTGCGTGTCACGGGTCGGGCCGTCGGTGTGCCGCACCGGGCCGTGGTCGTTGACACAGGAGTTGCCGAACGCCGGGTTCAGCGCGGCCGCCACGTCGACGGAGTTGCCGCAGACGTTGACCGGCACGTTCACCGGGGCCTGGACGCTGTTGCCGGACAGCACCCCGGGCGAACCCATGGCTGCGCCGTGCGCGTCGGAGTCGGCGAGCGCGGAACCGGCGTACAAGGACAGCATGCCGGTCGCGGCGGCGGCCACGGCCATGCCCTTGCTGAGAGTGTGTCGCAATCTCGTGGTCTTCCTGCTCGTGGAAGTGGAAGGCCGGCCTCGCACCGACGAGTCGAAGGCTCGACGGTCCGAGGCCGGCCAGACACATCCGGGACTGGGTGTGTGGTGCTGCTCCGTCAGTCGTTGACGCAGACGTTGCCGAACGCCGGGTTCAGCAGACCGATGACGTCGATCGTGTTGCCGCAGACGTTGATCGGCACGTGGATCGGGACCTGGACGACGTTGCCGGACAGCACGCCCGGGGAGTTGACGGCGGCGCCCTCGGCTCCGGCGTCGGCGAAGGCGGGTCCGGCCAGGCCCAGGGCCAGGATGGCGCCCGTGACGACAGCAACGCTCTTCTTCATGAAAATTCCCTTCTTCGGGGTCATACCCCAGTGACGGCCAGAACCGTGTGCGCACGACGCGGAAGGTCGCGGCACGGAACGAGGGATAGACGCAATGGGAGATCGCGGAACGCGGACCGGGCGACAATCACTCGATCGCACCGCTGCCTCACACGTTTCCCCTCGTCCGGATTCCGTGGAAAAAGGCCCGGGCCGCCCGCGGACGACGCAGCGGACGGCCCGGGCCGGCCAAGATCGGCTCAGCCTTCGCCGTTGGCCGAGAGAACCGACAGGTCCTCCAGGATGTGCGAGAGCGCACCGTCGCGCTTGGCGTTGGTGGAGTTGTCGGAGCACTGCTGCTGAAGGTGGTCGGACAGGATCGGGATGTCCTGGACCGTGACACCGATGAGCGCGTCGACGGCGACGTCGACGTCCTGGATGCCGACACACGGCTTGTTGAGCGAACCCTGCACCAGCGAGAGCTGCGGGCTCATGTTGCCCTTCGTCGCCGAATTGCCGAACGACGAGACGGCGCCGTTACCATTCGCGATGGTCGGTCCGTCGTCGTTGCCGATGGCAAGCGCCTGCGGCGCGGCCGCCACCGCCATTCCCACGACAGAAGCGGCGGTCGCAGCGGCGACCATTGCCTTCTTGAGCACTTCGCGTTCCTTTCCTCGTAGCGACGCATGCCCTACGGCGACATCAACCGGGCCTGCCGGGAATGGTTCCGCTGATTCACCCGGTTGGAGCGCAAACGCCTCGCAGGTGACGCGAAGCCGCCAATCGGACAAACACAACACCAGCTCACCCATCCGCCGACGGGGTGAACGGGAGAAACCACAGGGGTCCTCCGGAGTTGACCAGAGCGCTCCGGTGGACGGGGTTTCCTCTGAAAGGACTGGCCAGTGATCAGGAAGATTGTTGCCACCGCGGCCGTCGCCGCTTCCGCCTTGGGCGCTTCCGCCGCCGCGGCCCCCCAGGCGCTGGCGATCGGGAACGACGACGGTCCGACCGTGGCGAACGGCAACGCGGGCTGGCAGAGCTACGGCAACTCGGCCACGTACGGGAACATGAGCCCGCAGATCGCGCTGATCCAGGGCTCCTTCAACAAGCCGTGCATCGCCGTGAACGACATCCCGATCGGCGTCGGCGCCCTGATCGGTGTCAACGTGCAGGACCTGCCGATCCTGTCGGACCACATGCAGCAGCAGTGCACGGAGAACTCCTCGAACGTCAAGCGCGACGGCGCGCTGGCGCACGTGCTGGAGGACGTGTCGATCCTGTCGCAGAACTCCGAGGCCGGCCGGTAGTCGATCGCGCCGACCGGAGCGGGCCGCCGAGTGTCTCGGCGGCCCGCTCCGTCATGTCGGGACAGGGCACCGGGCCGGGCTAGGAGACGATGTCCTTGCGGGAGAAGCCCCGGAAGGCGAGGGCGAACAGCACGAGCGCGTACGCCACCGACACCGCGGCGCCCTGGATCATCCCGGACCACTCGGGGCGCGGCTGGACGGCGTCGGCCCAGGCGAACTGCCAGTGCGCGGGCAGGAAGTCCCGCCAGTGGCCGAGGGCGGTGACGGCGTCCAGGACGTTCCCGACGATGGTCAGGCCGACCGCGCCGCCGACCGCGCCGAGCGGGGCGTCGGTCCGCGTGGACAGCCAGAACGCGAGCCCGGCGGTGACCAGCTGGGAGACGAAGATGTACGCCACGGCGACCACCAGCCGCTGGGCCGCCGTACTCGTGTCCAGCGCGCCGCCCGTGGGGATCTCCAGCGGGCCCCAGCCGTAGGCCGCCGTGCCGGCCGCCAGGGCGACGAGCGGCAGCAGCAGCATGGCGGCGAGGCTCAGCCCGAGCGCCACGACCAGCTTGGACCACAGCAGCCGGGCGCGGGGCACCGGCGCGGCGAGCAGGTAGCGCAGGGAGGACCAGTTGGCCTCCGAGGCGACCGTGTCCCCGCAGAACAGGGCGACCGGGACGACCAGCAGGAAGCCCGCCGACACGAAGAGGTTGACGGCGGCGAAGTTGGCGCCGGACGCGGTCGCCGTGTCCATCAGGGTGACCTGGCCGTTGCGGGCGCCCGGGTCGCCGCCGACGGCGAAGGCGATCAGCAGCACGAGGGGCAGGACGGCCAGGAGCGCGCCCATGACCAGCGTGCGTCGGCGGGTGAGCTGGCGGACCAGTTCCACGCGCAGCGGCAGGGTGCGGTCCGCCCGGTAGCCGGGGGCGACCTCGGTGAGCGTGCTCATGCGGCACCTCCGATCAGGGTGAGGAAGGCGTCCTCCAGGCGGCGGTGCGGGCCGACGGAGACGACCGGCACCTCCAGCCGGACCAGCTCCGCGACCAGCCGCTCGGCCGTGCCGTCCGGTCCGAGGCGGACCAGGAGTCCGTCGTCGGCGCGCACGGCGGAGGCGACGCCGGGCAGCGCGGCGACCTTGCCCACCACCGGTTCCTCCACGGGCGTGGCGGTGCCGACGAGCAGCGTGTCGCCGGAGCCGGTGATCTCGCGGACCGGGCCGGCCTGCACGAGCCGCCCGCGGTCCATGACCACCAGGTGGGTGCAGGACTGTTCGACCTCGGAGAGGAGGTGGCTGGAGACGATCACGGTGCGGCCGGCGGCGGCGTAGCGGATCATCACCTCGCGCATCTCGCGGATCTGGGGCGGGTCGAGGCCGTTGGTGGGCTCGTCCAGGATGAGCAGGTCGGGCAGGCCGAGCATGGCCTGGGCGATGGCGAGCCGCTGGCGCATGCCCTGGGAGTAGGTGCGCACCGCGCGGGCGAGCGCGTCGCCGAGGCCGGCGATCTCCAGGGCCTCCTCCAGGTGGGCGTCCTCGGGCGGGCGGCCGGTGGCCCGCCAGTACAGCTCCAGGTTGTCCCGCCCGGACAGGTGCGGCAGGAAGCCGGCGCCCTCCACGAACGCGCCGACCCGGGAGAGCACCGTGGCGCCGGGCCGGACGGCGTGGCCGAACACCCGGATCTCGCCGTCGTCGGGCGCGATCAGGCCCATCAGCATCCGCAGGGTGGTGGTCTTGCCGGCGCCGTTGGGTCCGAGCAGGCCGAGCACCTGGCCACGTTCGACGCGGAAGGACAGCTCGCGCACCGCGTACCGGTCGGCGGAGCCTGCGTACCGCTTGTGCAGGCCGCTGATGACGAGCGGGACGTCGGCCAGCGCGGGGTCGGGGGCGGGGGCCGCGGTGCGGCGGCGGGCGGTGAGCAGCAGGGCGAGCGCGGTGACCGCGCCGGCCACGGGCAGCCACCACACCCAGGCGGGCAGGGCGGCCGCCGCCGTGGTGACGGCGGGGGCCGTCGGGACGCTCAGGCCGCCCTTCAGGGCGACGGTGTAGCCGGCCGGGGCGGCGGGCGAGGCGTAGCCGAGGTCGGTGGAGGCGAGGACCAGGCGGAGGCGGTGGCCGGCGCGCACCTCGTGGTCGATGGCCGGGAGAGTGACGGTGACGTCCTTGCCGGTCCTGGCTCCGGTCACCCGGAGGGGGGTGACGAGCTGGGCGGGCAGCACCTGTCCGGTGCCGTCGGGCGCGACGTCGTAGACCTTGCCGAACAGGACGGCGTCCTCGCGGGTGGAGGTGACGCGCACGGTGGCGGTCGGGGTGCCGGTGATCCGCAGGTCGCGGGTGAGCGGCGCGGAGTCGAAGCGCGCGTACTGGCCGGGGAAGTCCAGGGAGACGCCGACGCCGAGGGCGGACAGCTGGGCGAGGCCGCCGGAGCCGCCGAGGCCGGGCAGGGCGGAGACGCCGGGCGGGCTGCCGCCGGCCGGGTTGTCGACGTGCTGGGTGCCGCCGGTGAGGGGGAGGGTGCGCGGGTGGTCGCGCAGGCCGGGGTAGGTGTCGGCGCTGGCGCCGCGCAGCTGGGCGGTGCCGTCGGTGGAGTCGACGCCCCCGGTGCGGGTGACGCGGAAGGCCGGGCCGGTGCCGACGCTCCGGTCGCCCTTCAGGTAGCGGTCGAACCACGCCCGCACGCGGGTCTCGACGCGGCCGGTCTCCATGTCGCCGCCGTCGTGTCCGCCGGCGATCCAGTCGACGTCGACGGGGGCGCCGTTCGCCCGGATCGCCCGGGCGGCCGCGTCGGCCTGGCCGAGGGTGAACAGGGAGTCCGTCTGTCCCTGCACCAGCAGGGTGGGCACCTTGACGCGGGTGCCGACGGCGGACGGCGAGCGTGCCTCCAGCAGGGCGCGGGCGGCCGGGTCCGGGGTGCCGGACTCGGCGACCCGGTCGTACATCCGGCACAGCGCGGGCTGGAACCTGGCGCAGCCGCCGCCGGTGTTCACGAAGATGCCGGCCCACAGCTTCTTGAACACCCCGCCGGGGAACAGGGCGTCCGCGAGGTTCCAGTAGGTGATGGCCGGGGCGATGGCGTCGACCCGGTGGTCGTACGCGGCGGCGAGCAGTGCGACCGCGCCGCCGTAGGAGCCGCCGGCGACGCCGACGCGCGGGTCGCCGGGCCCGTCGAGCCGCACCTGTGGCTGGCGGGCGAGCCAGTCGACGAGGCGGGAGACGTCGGCGACCTCGGCCCGGGGGTCGTTCAGCCCGATCCGGCCGGTGGACCGGCCGAAGCCGCGCGCGGACCAGGTCAGCACCGCGTACCCGTCGCGGGTGAGGTCCTCGGCCTGCCGGCGCATGTCGTCCTTGGTGCCACCGAAGCCGTGTGCGAGCAGGACGGCGGGGTGCCGGCCGGCGCCGGCCGGGGTGAAGAACGAGGTGTCCAGGCGCACGCCGTCGACCGCCATGACCCGGTCGGTGCGGTGCACGGCCCGGGTGCCGTCGGAGGCGACGGCCGCCGTCCACGTCCCGGCGCCGGCGAGCATCGCGACGGCGGCCACGGCGGCGAGGAGCCGGCGCGGCCCCCGCGACAGCGCCCGCAGCCGGGAGGGTCGAAGATCCATGCACCAACGGTACGGGCCGCCACCGACAACCGCCGCAGCCGGCGGGCTGAACCGCGTGCCCTCCCCGGGTCGTACGGGGCCGTCCCGGCGTACTTCACCCGCGGTACGAGGAGGCGCATCCGGAACCGGGACGACGTCGCCCTCGCCCCGTACCGCGGTGCGGGGGGCGAGGGCGACGTCGGGGTGCGCCGTGGTGACGTGGGGGTGCTGACTCAGGCCTGCGCCGCGCCGGGCAGCGGTGCGCCGGTGGTGAGCTGGGCGCTCTCGGTGGCCGGCGTGGTCCCGGCGACCGGCGCGTCCTCGGCCGGCCGGGTGTCCTGGGGGATGGAGACCAGCCAGCGGGTCTCGCGGCGGGGGCGCAGGTAGAGCGCCCAGTAGAGGGTGGCGACGGCGGTGATGCCGCCGGTCCAGAGCAGGTAGGTCGTCTCCTGCTGGGTGAGGATGTAGGCGAGGACGGCGATCAGCAGGACCGGCACCGCGGGCCACAGCGGCATCCGCCAGGCGGTCGTGTGCTTGTGGGCGCCGCGGCGGGCGAGCAGGGCGGCGACCGCGACGAGCAGGTACATGCCGGTCACGGAGACGCCGGTGACGCCGTACAGGGTGTCGAGGTTGACGAAGCAGAGCAGCGCGCCGGGGACGCCGACCGCGAGCGTGGCCACCCACGGGGAGCCGAAGCGGCCGAGCTTGGCGAAGACGTTGTTGACCGGGCCGGGCCAGGCCTTGTCGCGGGCGGAGGCGAACAGCACGCGGGAGTTCTGGATGACCATGACGATGCCCGCGTTGATGATGGCGAGGGCCACGCAGAGGCTGACGAAGGTGCCGACGGCGGAGTTGGACCAGGCGGTGACCATGGCGCTGATGTCGCCGCCGGTGAGCTCCCGGAGGTCGCCGGCGCCCATGGTGATGGCGGCGACCGGCACCAGGATGACCACGGTGGAGATGGCGAGGGTCGCCATGACGGTCCGGGCGACGTTGCGGCGCGGGTTCTCCAGTTCCTCGGAGAGGTAGACGGCGGTCGAGAAGCCCTGGGTGACGAAGAGGGCGATGGCGAGCCCGGAGACGACCAGCATGGCGGTCACGGTGTCGGTGTGGCCACCGGAGCCGGCGATCTGCATGGAGGTCAGGCTGCTCAGGCCGCGGTGGCTGTGCGAGAAGCCGAGGACGGCGACGACTCCGGCGGCGATGACCTCCAGGACCAGGAAGATGCCGGTGATCCAGGCGTTGGCGCGCAGGTCGAGCAGGCCGGCGAGGGTGGCGAGCAGCATGACGCCGGCGCCGGTCAGTGCCGGGTCGAGGTGGACCAGGGGGGCCAGGTAGTCGGCGGTGCCCATCGCGATGACGGGCGGCACGATCATGACGACCAGCAGGGAGAGCACGAAGACGAGCCAGCCCGCGAGGCGCCCGGCCATCGTGGAGACCATGGCGTACTCGCCGCCCGCGCTGGGGATGAGGGTGCCCAGCTCGGAGTAACAGAACGCGACGGCGATACAGAGGAGGGAGCCGATGCCGATCGTGAGGGCGGTGGCGGTGCCGAGTGAGCCGAACAGGTCGGGCACGACGACGAAGAGCGTGGAGGCGGGGGTGACGCAGGAGAGCGTCAGCAGGGTGCCGCCCACGACACCGATGGAACGCTTCAGCTGGGGTGGGGCTGTCGCGGTGTCGACCACGGACTTCTGGAGCGTGTCGGTCATGCGGCGGTTCCGATCGACGTGAGCGGCTGTGGCTGGGGTCGGGAGCGCTATCGCCTCCGGCGGATCGTCGTACGTTCATTTCGTCCGCTCCCGGCGTTGCATAGAGAACCCCGACGAAAACCGCCACGTCAATGGCCGTTTACCTGCGGAATCCGCACTCGCGGAAGATCAGGCACCGCATCGTTTTCCCAGGCCGTGACGCCCCATAGGTCCATCCAACAAGTCACAACGGATTTGGACCTTGCTTTCTTAGGTGAGCGCCGCGAAATCCCTTCACCATCCGTTTCGTCCGGCCAGAACGGGAACCGCAGCGAGTGTGGCAAAAAAATGTCGGCCGTCCGCATTGCGGACGGCCGATCGGGCGGGCTGGGGCGGGCTCAGTGGTTGCGCGGGAAGCCCAGGTCCACGCCGGCCGGGGCGTCGGCCGGGTCGGGCCAGCGGGTGGTGACGACCTTGCCGCGGGTGTAGAAGTGCGTGCCGTCGTTGCCGTAGATGTGGTGGTCGCCGAAGAGCGAGTCCTTCCAGCCGCCGAAGGAGTGGTAGCCCACGGGGACCGGGATCGGCACGTTCACGCCGACCATGCCGGCCTCCACCTCCAGCTGGAAGCGGCGGGCGGCGCCGCCGTCCCGGGTGAAGATCGCGGTGCCGTTGCCGAACGGCGAGGCGTTGATGAGCGCCAGGCCCTCCTCGTAGGTCTCGGCGCGCAGCACGCACAGCACCGGGCCGAAGATCTCGTCCTGGTAGGCCTTCGCGGCGGCCGGCACCTTGTCGAGCAGCGAGACGCCGATCCAGTGACCGTCCTCGTAGCCCTCGACGGTGTACCCGGTGCCGTCGAGCACGACCTCCGCGCCCTCGGCGGCGGCGCCGGTGACGTACGAGGCCACCTTGTCGCGGTGGGCGCGGGTGATCAGCGGGCCCATCTCGGACGCCGGGTCGCTGCCCGGGCCGATCTTGATCTTCTCGGCGCGCTCGCGGATCTTCTCCACCAGCGCGTCCCCGATCGCGCCCACGGCGACGACGGCCGAGATGGCCATGCAGCGCTCGCCGGCCGAGCCGTACGCGGCCGAGACCGCCGCGTCGGCCGCCGCGTCCAGGTCGGCGTCGGGCAGGACCAGCATGTGGTTCTTGGCGCCGCCGAGCGCCTGCACCCGCTTGCCGTGGGCGGAGGCGGTGGTGTGGATGTGGCGGGCGATGGGGGTCGAGCCGACGAAGGAGACGGCCTTGACGTCCGGGTGCTCCAGGAGACGGTCGACGGCCACCTTGTCGCCGTGGACGACGTTGAACACGCCGTCGGGCAGGCCCGCCTCGGCCAGCAGCTCGGCGATCCGGACGGCGGCCGACGGGTCCTTCTCGGACGGCTTGAGCACGAAGGTGTTGCCGGTGGCGATGGCGAGCGGGAACATCCACATCGGGACCATCGCGGGGAAGTTGAACGGGGTGATGCCCGCGACGACACCGAGCGGCTGGCGGATCGAGGCCACGTCGACCCGGCCGGCGACCTCGGTGGACAGCTCGCCCTTCAGCTGGACGTTGATCCCGCACGCCAGGTCGACGATCTCCAGGCCGCGCGCGACCTCGCCGAGCGCGTCGGAGTGCACCTTGCCGTGCTCGGCGGTGATCAGTTCGGCGATCTCGTCGCGGTGGGCGTCCAGCAGCGCGCGGAACCGGAACAGGATGGTGGTCCGCTGGGCCAGCGAGGACCGGCCCCAGGTCGCGAAGGCGTCCTTGGCCGCCGCGACGGCCGCGTCCACCTCCCCCGCCGAGGCGAAGGCGACGTTGGTGGTGACCGCGCCGGTCGCCGGGTCGGTGACCGGCCCGTACGTGCCCGACGCGCCCTCGACGGTCTTTCCGCCGATCCAGTGGTTGACGATCTTCGTCATGCCCAGAAACTCCTTCTACAGATGGCGGCGTCGGGTGGAGACGTGCCGTTCGTACAGCTCGCGTGCCCGGACCGCCGACGGTCGGGTCGCGGTCTCGGCCACAGGAACATCCCACCAGGCCTGCGCCCCGGGCGCGCCCGACACAGTGTCGGACGTTTCGGTCTCCACGTAGACACATGTGGGAGTGGTGGCGGCCCGGGCCTCGGCGAGTGCCTCGCGCAGCTCCGCCACCGTCGCGGCGCGCAGCACCCGCATGCCCAGGCTGGCCGCGTTGGCGGCGAGGTCGACGGGGAGCGGGGCGCCCGGCCGCCCGTCCGGCCCGGCCGGGAAGCGGTAGGCGGTGCCGAACCGTTCGCCGCCCACCGACTCCGACAGGCCGCCGATCGAGGCGTACCCGTGGTTCTGCACCAGCACCACTTTGATGGCGACGCCCTCCTGCACGGCGGTCACCAGTTCCGTCGGCATCATCAGGTAGGTGCCGTCGCCGACCAGCGCCCACACGTTGCGCTCCGGCGCGGCGAGCTTCACGCCGAGCGCGGCCGGGATCTCGTAGCCCATGCAGGAGTAGCCGTACTCGACGTGGTACTGGTCGCGCGAGCGTGCCCGCCACAGCCTGTGCAGGTCGCCGGGGAGCGAGCCGGCCGCGTTGACGATGACGTCCGACCCGTCCACGAGCGCGTCCAGGGCGCCGAGGACCTGCGGCTGGGTCGGACGCGCGCCGTCGTCGCCGGCCGCGAAACAGGCGTCGACGCGGCGCTCCCAGCGTTCCTTGTCCGCGGTGTACCCGCTGACGTAGGAGCCGTCGGCCGTGTACCCGTGCGCCGCCAGCGCCTCGGTCAGACCGGTGAGCCCGCTGCGGGCGTCGGCGACCAGCGGGAGACCGGCGAGCTTGTGGCCGTCGCGGGGCGCGATGTTCAGGTTGAGGAAGCGGACGTCCGGGCGGGCGAAGAGGGTGCCGGAGGCGGTGGTGAAGTCGGTGTACCGGGTGCCGACACCGATCACCAGGTCGGCGGTGCGGGCCAGCTCGTCGGCGGTCGCGGTGCCGGTGTGCCCGATCCCGCCGACGTCCTGCGGGTGGTCGTGGCGCAGCGAGCCCTTGCCGGCCTGGGTGGAGGCGACGGGGACGCCGGTGGCCGAGGCGAACCGGGCGAGGGCCTCCTCGGCGCGGCTGTGGCGCACCCCGCCGCCCGCGACGACCAGCGGGCGGCGCGCCTGCCGGACCGCCCGGACCGCGGCCGCCAGCTCGGCCGGGTCCGCGCCCGGCCGGCGTACGGTCCACACCCGCTCGGCGAAGAACTCCTCCGGCCAGTCGTGGGCCTCGGCCTGCACGTCCTGCGGCAGGGCGAGGGTGACCGCGCCGGTCTCGACCGGGTCGGTGAGGACCCGCACGGCCTGGAGGGCCGCCGGGATCAGGGCCTCGGGCCGGGTGACGCGGTCGAAGTACCGGGAGACAGGGCGCAGGGTGTCGTTGACCGACAGGTCGCCCGCGTACGGCACCTCCAGCTGCTGGAGCACCGGGTCGGCCGGGCGGGCGGCGAAGACGTCACCGGGCAGGAGCAGCACCGGCAGGTGGTTGACGGTGGCCAGGGCGGCGCCGGTGACGAGGTTGGTCGCGCCGGGGCCGATGGAGGTCGTCACGGCGTGCGTGGACAGGCGGTCGGACTGGCGGGCGTAGCCGACGGCCGCGTGCACCATGGACTGCTCGTTGCGGCCCTGGTGGTACGGCATGACGTCGGCGTGTTCGAGCAGCGCCTGGCCGATCCCGGCGACGTTGCCGTGGCCGAAGATGCCCCAGGTGGCGCCGATCAGCCGCCGCCGCTCGCCGTCCCGCTCGGTGTACTGGGCGGCGAGGAAGCGGACGAGTGCCTGGGCGACGGTCAGCCGCGTCGTCATCGGTATCCCCTCGTGGTGTCGGTGTGGTCCGGGTGGAAGCGGATCCGCCACTCGCGGGTGGCGCCCGGGCCGGCCATGACGTTCAGGTAGTACAGGTCGTGCCCGGGCTGGGCGATCGAGGGGCCGTGCCAGCCGTCGGGGACGAGGACGGCGTCGCCGGAGCGGACCTCGGCGAGCAGGTCGGAGCCGCCCGGCCGGGAGGGGGACACCCGCTGGTAGCCGAGGCCGCCGGGGCCGTCGATCTCGAAGTAGTAGATCTCCTCCAGCTCGCACTCCTCGCCGGGCCGGTGCTCGTCGTGCTTGTGCGGCGGGTACGAGGACCAGTTGCCGCCCGGGGTGACCACCTCCACGGCGATCAGCCTGTCGCAGTCGAAGGCGTCGGCCGAGGCGAAGTTGCGCACCCGGCGGGCGCACCCGCCGCTGCCGCGGTCCTCGACGGGTACCTCCGGCGCGGGGCCGTAGCGGGCGGGGAGTCGTCGCTCGCACTTCGCTCCTGCCAGGGCGAAGCGGCCTCCCGCGCCGGAGGCGATCTGGACCCGGGTGTCCCGGGGGGCGTACGCGAAATCGGAGACGTCCGCGAACACGCTTTCCCGACCCAGGAGTTGGAACTCTTCCTGCTCGATTCGTACGGTACATCCGCCTTCCAGCGGAAGCACGATCCATTCGCTGTCCCCGGTGGTGAACGTCCGCGTACCACCCGGTGTCAGCTCCACGACGCGCAGCGCGCTGTACGTCCACCCGGCCCGCTGCGGGCCGATGTCGAGGGCGTACCCGGCGTTCGCGGCGGTACCCCTGGGCAGGTGGAGGTCGGTCCTGGTCATGCGGCCCTCACAGCAGTCCTACGGCGGCGTCCACGGCGGCGGCCACGTCGCCGTCCGCCGGGTACAGCAGCGGGCGGCCGGCGACCAGCCCGCGCACGGTGGGCAGGCGCAGGGCGGCGCGCCACCTGTCGTGGGCGGCGCGCCGGTCCCCGGGCGCGTCCCCGGCGTCCCCGCCGAGCAGTACGGCGGGCAGCGTGGAGGTCTCCATCACCCGGGCCATGTCGGCGGGGTCGTCGGTGACCGGCACCTTCAGCCAGGTGTAGGCGGAGGTGCCGCCGAGGCCCGAGGCGATGGCGATGGACCGGGTGACCGCCTCGGCCGTCAGGTCGTCGACCAGGCCGCCGCCGGGGGTGCGGCGGCAGATGAACGGTTCCACGAACACCGGGAGGCGGCGGGCGGCCATGGCGTCGACGGCGCGGGCGGTGGACTCCAGGGTGATCACGGAGCCGGGGTCGGTGTAGTCGACGCGGAGCAGGACCTTGCCGGCGTCGAAGCCGCGGCGCTCGATGTCCTCGGGGCGGTGGCCGGTGAACCGGTCGTCCAGTTCGAAGGCGGCTCCCTGGAGACCGCCGCGGTTCATCGAGCCGATGACGACCTTGTTCTCCAGGGCGCCGAGCAGCAGCAGGTCGTCCAGGACGTCGGCGGTGGCGAGGACGCCGTCGACGCCGGGCCGGGACAGCGCGAGGCAGAGGCGTTCGAGCAGGTCGGCGCGGTTGGCCATGGCCAGGCCCCGGTCGCCGACGCCGAGGGCGCCGCGGGCCGGGTGGTCGGCGGCGACGATCATCAGCCGGCCCTCGGCGTTCAGCAGCGGGCGGCGGGCCCTCCGGGCGGCGGCCTCGGTGACGGCCTCGGGGTGGCGGGCGCGGACGTGGGTCAGTTCGGAGACGTCCACCCGGCGGGGGCGGACCCCGTCGCCGCCGTGGGGGTGCGTGCCCGTGACCCGGCCCGCCCTCACCGCACCGCTCCCGCCTCCAGGGCGGCGGCCACCTCGTCGGCGCCGGGCATCGCGGAGGAACACTCCAGCCGGGAGGCGACGATCGCACCGGCCGCGTTGGCGTGCCGCATGACCGTCTCCAGACTCCAGCCGGCGAGCAGGCCGTGGCAGAGGGAGCCGCCGAAGGCGTCCCCGGCGCCGAGTCCGTTCAGGACGGTGACGGGCAGCGGCGGGACCTCCACCCTCTCTCCGTCGCCGCGGACGGCGAGGACGCCCTCGGGTCCCCGCTTGACGACGGCCAGCTCGACGCCGGTGGCCAGCAGGGCGCGGGCGGCGGCGTGCGGTTCGCGCTCCCCGGTGGCGATCTCCACCTCGTCCACGTTGCCGACGGCGACCGTGGCGTGGCGCAGTGCCTCGGCGTAGAAGGGGCGGGCGGCGGCGGGGTCGGGCCAGAACATCGGGCGCCAGTCGAGGTCGAGGACGGTGGTTCCCGACCCGGCCCGGTGGGCGAGGGCCGCGAGGGTGGCGGTACGGCTCGGTTCGTCGCTCAGGCCGGTGCCGGTGACCCAGAAGATCCGGGCGCCGCGGATCGCGTCCAGGTCCAGCTCGTGGGCGTCGATCTCCAGGTCGGGGGCCTTGGGCTGCCGGTAGAAGTAGAGCGGGAAGTCGTCCGGCGGGAAGACCTCGCAGAAGGTCACCGGGGTCGGCAGGCCGGGGACGGGGGTGACCCAGCGGTCGTCGACGCCGAAGCCGCGCAGTGCCTCGTGGAGGTAGGCGCCGAACGGGTCGTCGCCGGTGCGGGTGATCACGGCGGTGTGCCGGCCGAGCCGGGCGGCGGCGACCGCGACGTTCGCCGCCGAGCCGCCGAGGAACTTGCCGAACGACGACGCCCGGGCGAGCGGGACACCGGTCTGGAGCGGGTAGAGGTCCACTCCGATCCGCCCCATGGTGATCAGGTCGTAGGCCATCGGCATCCCTCCGTCGTGGCTCTTCCCGGCTTTCTAGTCCGGCACGCCGAGCGCTGTCAATCTTTTGTCCGGACATTCGGACGGGTTGTCGAGGGGCTGCTCCCCCGGACCTCTCCCCTCTCTGCCCTGTGTGGCGGCTGTGTCACAAACACCCTCTTCCTGTCACACATGTCACGTATACGCGGGCTCTCGGTCACACCCGGACGACAAGGGTGTCCGCCCGGTAACTCTGCGTCGTTCACCGGGCACAGGCTTGGTGATCGCCAGCGCAGCGCCCGGTCCCCCCGGCGGCCGTACCGGCCGCCGCCGCGGCGCGCGCGGGGAGGTACGGCTCATGACCGACCGAAGGCTCTGGTCCTACAAGGAGATCGCGGCGCACATCCGGGTCCAGCCGGACACCGTGCGGTCCTACCGCAAGCACGGGCTGCTGCCCCCGCCCGACCACGTCGAGGGCGGCAAACCGTACTGGTACGCCGACACGGTCCGCGCCTGGGTCGCCTCCCGCCCCGGCAACCGCGGCCGCGGCTGATCCCGCTCCCTCCGTCAGGGGCGGACGGCGCACGCGGGGTACCCGGACGCGCCGGCCGGGCGACGCTCCCGGCGCGCCGGGACACCTCTTGGTGAAATACCCCCTAGGGGTATAACCTGATGAGTGTGGAGGTTCCCCGGAGCCCCATCGGCCCCATCCGCCCCGACGAGGAGCAATGACATGACCGCCCAGACCGACACCCCCGGCTCCGTCACCGCCGTCTACAAGGTGACCGGCATGAGCTGTGGCCACTGCGAGGGCTCCGTCTCCGGTGAGATCTCCGAGATCCCCGGCGTGACCTCGGTGCGGGCCGTCGCGTCGACGGGCGAGGTGACCGTCGTCTCGGAGGCCCCGCTGGACGAGGCGGCCGTGCGCGCCGCCGTGGACGAGGCCGGCTTCGAGCTGGCCGGCAAGGCCTGAGACAGACCCTCCGTTCCCCGACCGGGCCGCGCCGACCGGCTGATACCGGATCCGTACGGCCCCGGTCCGATGTCTGGAGTCCGGACATGACCAGCACCACCGCGCAGACAGCCATAACCGACGGCGCCGCCCACGAGGTCGAGCTGCTCATCGGCGGTATGACCTGCGCCTCCTGTGCCGCCCGGGTGGAGAAGAAGCTCAACCGGATGGAGGGCGTCAGCGCCACCGTCAACCTCGCCACCGAGCGGGCCCGGGTCGCCTACGCCGACGGCGTCGAGGTCGCCGACCTGATCGCCACGGTCGAGCGGACCGGCTACACCGCCGAGGAACCCCCGCCGCCGGACCCCGCGCCCGAGGACGGGGCCGGGCCGGAGCCGTCCGGCCGGGACCCCGAACTCGGCGCGCTGCGGCACCGGCTGCTCGTCTCCGCCCTGCTCGCGGCCCCCGTGGTCCTGCTGGCGATGGTCCCGGCGCTCCAGTTCGACAACTGGCAGTGGCTCTCGCTGACGCTCGCCGCGCCCGTGGTCGTCTGGGGCGGCGCCCCGTTCCACCGCGCCGCGTGGACCAACGCCCGGCACGGCGCCGCCACCATGGACACCCTCGTCTCGGTCGGCACGCTGGCCGCGTTCGGCTGGTCGCTGTGGGCCCTGTTCCTCGGCGACGCGGGCATGCCGGGCATGCACGACGCGTTCCGCCTCACCGTCTCCCGCACGGACGGCGCCTCCACCATCTATCTGGAGGTCGCCGCCGGGGTCGTCGCGCTGATCCTGCTCGGCCGCTACCTGGAGGCCCGCTCCAAGCGGCGCGCGGGCGCCGCCCTGCGGGCCCTGATGGAGCTGGGTGCCAAGGACGTGGCGGTCCTGCGGGACGGCCGCGAGGTGCGGGTGGCGGTGTCCTCGCTGGCCGTCGGCGACCGGTTCGTCGTACGGCCCGGCGAGAAGATCGCCACCGACGGCACGGTCACGGAGGGCGTCTCCGCGGTGGACGCGTCCATGCTGACCGGCGAGTCCGTGCCGGTGGACGTCGGCCCCGGCGACCGGGTCACCGGCGCCACGGTCAACGCGGGCGGACGGCTGGTCGTCGAGGCCACCCGGGTCGGCGCGGACACCCGGCTCGCCCGGATGGCGAAGCTGGTGGCGGACGCGCAGAACGGCAAGGCGGAGGTGCAGCGGCTCGCCGACCGGGTCTCCGCCGTCTTCGTGCCCGTGGTCATCCTGATCGCGCTCGGCACGTTCGGCACGTGGTTCGGCGTCACCGGGGACCCGGTGGCCGCGTTCACGGCGGCCGTCGCCGTGCTGATCATCGCCTGCCCGTGCGCACTGGGCCTGGCCACCCCGACCGCGCTGATGGTCGGCACCGGCCGCGGCGCCCAGCTCGGCATCCTGATCAAGGGCCCGGAGGTGCTGGAGTCCACGCGCCGCGTCGACACGGTGGTCCTCGACAAGACCGGCACGGTCACCACGGGCCGGATGAGCCTCCAGACGGTGTACGTCGCCGACGGCGAGGACGAGAAGGAGTTGCTGCGGCTCGCGGGCGCCCTGGAGCACGCCTCCGAGCACCCCGTCGCGCGCGCGATCGCCGCCGGCGCCGAGGAACGCGCCGGCGCGCTCCCGGCGGCCGAGCACTTCGAGAACGTGCCCGGCCGGGGCGTACGCGGGCGCGTGGACGGCCACGAGGTGGCCGTCGGACGCCTCTACGACGAGCTGCCCGAGGAGCTGGCACGCGCGGCGAGCGAGGCCGAGCGGGAGGGCCGTACGGCCGTCGTGGCCGGCTGGGACGGACGGGCCCGCGGGGTCCTCGCGGTGGCCGACACGGTCAAGGAGACCAGCGCGGAGGCGGTCCGCGCGCTGCGCGGGCTGGGCCTCACGCCGGTGCTGCTCACCGGCGACAACCGGACGGTCGCCGAGGCGGTCGCCCGGGCCGTCGGCATCGACGCCGCGGACGTCCACGCCGAGGTGCTGCCGGAGGAGAAGGTGGAGGTCGTCCGGCGGCTCCAGCGCGAGGGCCGCTCGGTGGCGATGGTCGGTGACGGCGTGAACGACGCGGCGGCGCTCGCCACCGCCGACTTGGGCCTCGCCATGGGCACCGGCACCGACGCGGCCATCGAGGCCGGCGACCTGACGCTGGTGCGCGGGGACCTGCGAGTGGCCGCCGACGCGATCCGGCTCTCCCGCAGGACGCTGACCACCATCAAGGGCAACCTGGTGTGGGCCTTCGGCTACAACGTCGCCGCGCTGCCGCTGGCCGCCGCGGGGCTGCTCAACCCGATGATCGCGGGGGCGGCGATGGCCTTCTCCTCGGTGTTCGTGGTCACCAACAGCCTGCGGCTGCGGGCCTTCCGGTGAACCGGGGCGCCGGGACCGCGCCGATTGCCCGGACCGAATCGGGCCACCCCCTGGAGTCCGGCGCGCACCTCACATAAGCTCTTCACAAGGCTCGCGCATCTTCCTTACGCTTGGGACCCGATCGACGTATCGGGGCTCTTGCGTACCTAAAGGACATATGCAAGAGACGCACATCACAGTGATGCGAACGTAACCCTCGAAGGGCTTCGAAGGTCTAAGTTGGCGATGTCGGACCAGCGTCTTGGGGGGCGCTGACCGGCATCTGGGAATGTCTTGGGGGACTTTCCCAGAGATGCGTTGCCGGGGCACGCACACCGGGGAGCTTTGAGCGGCCCTCCCAGCGTGCGTTGTCCCGGCAGACCGCACCGCATCACCGGAGCAGGACGGGCTGTGCTCGTCCTGCTCGAAGACAGCGATTCAGGCGCTGTCCTCTCCGAGCGCCCGGCCGGATCCCGTGGGGGGAATCCGCACCGGGACATGGGAAGGCGCCCTGGTCGTCGGCCCGTGGGGGGACCGGCGTCCTGGGGCGCCTTCCGTCTGTCTACGGCTGTTCTCGCACGCCGGTGACGCGGGGCCCGCCGGTGCGGCAGGCCCCGTCACCCGGTCGGTTCAGCGCTCCTCGACCGGCACGAAGTCGCGCTCGACGACGCCCGTGTAGATCTGGCGCGGGCGGCCGATGCGGGAACCCGGCTCCTTGATCATCTCGGTCCACTGGGCGATCCAGCCCGGCAGGCGGCCGAGGGCGAACAGGACCGTGAACATCTCGGTCGGGAAGCCCATGGCCCGGTAGATCAGACCGGTGTAGAAGTCGACGTTCGGGTAGAGCTTGCGCTCGACGAAGTAGTCGTCGGACAGCGCGTGCTCCTCCAGCTTCAGGGCGATGTCGAGCAGCTCGTCGTCCTTGCCCAGCGCGGAGAGCACGTCGTGGGCGGCGGCCTTGATGATGCGGGCGCGCGGGTCGAAGTTCTTGTAGACCCGGTGGCCGAAGCCCATCAGGCGGACGCCGTCCTCCTTGTTCTTCACCTTGCGGATGAAGGTGTCGACGTCGGAGCCGGAGTCGCGGATGCCCTCGAGCATCTCCAGCACCGACTGGTTGGCGCCGCCGTGCAGCGGACCCCACAGGGCGCTGATGCCCGCCGAGATCGAGGCGAACATGTTGGCCTGCGAGGAGCCGACGAGGCGGACCGTCGAGGTCGAACAGTTCTGCTCGTGGTCGGCGTGCAGGATGAGCAGCTTGTCCAGCGCGGACACCACGACCGGGTCCAGCTCGTAGTCGTCCGCCGGCACCGAGAACGTCATCCGCAGGAAGTTCTCGACGTAGCCGAGGTCGTTGCGCGGGTAGACGAACGGGTGGCCGATCGACTTCTTGTACGCGTACGCCGCGATCGTCGGGAGCTTCGCGAGCAGCCGGATCGTGGAGAGGTCGCGCTGCTTCTCGTCGAACGGGTTGTGGCTGTCCTGGTAGAAGGTGGACAGCGCCGAGACGACCGAGGACAGCATCGCCATCGGGTGGGCGTCTCGCGGGAAGCCCTTGTAGAAGTTCTTGACGTCCTCGTGCAGCAGGGTGTGCCGCGTGATGTCGTTCTTGAACGTGGTCAGTTCGTCGACGGTGGGCAGCTCGCCGTTGATCAGCAGGTACGCCACCTCGAGGAAGGTGGAGCGCTCGGCCAGCTGCTCGATGGGGTAGCCGCGGTAGCGGAGGATGCCCGCCTCGCCGTCGAGGTAGGTGATGGCGGATTTATAGGCGGCCGTGTTGCCGTAACCGCTGTCCAGAGTCACCAGACCGGTCTGGGCGCGGAGCTTCCCGATGTCGAAGCCCTTGTCGCCGACGGTGCTGCCGACCACCGGGTAGGTGTATTCGCCGTCGCCGTACCGCAGTACTACAGAGTTGTCGCTCACGTCTTCCCTCACCGACGTAGTGCCTCATCTTCGAGGTGCCCTGACTGTCTCTACCATCCCCCATTTGGCTCAGGAGAGTGCACTCGGGGTCGACCATTGGGCCTATTGGCGGCACTCAGTGCCGTCAACCTGCTCATCCTGCCCCCTCCGAGGGGCAACCGGAAGTGCTCTGTGACCTTCATGACTCATTTGATCGATCATTTTTGCCGAGGAGCCGGTGGTCCAGGGCCGTGCAGCGCCGTCCGGCCGACACCGTGCGCACCGCCTGGGCGATTGCCCGGCGTGAACCGACGAGGACGACGAGCCGTTTCGCCCGGGTGACCGCCGTGTAGAGGAGATTGCGCTGGAGCATCATCCATGCCCCGGTGGTGACCGGAATCACCACGGCGGGATATTCACTCCCCTGCGAGCGGTGGATGGTCACCGCGTACGCGTGGGCCAGCTCGTCCAGTTCGTCGAAGTCGTACGGCACCTCCTCGTCCTCGTCCGTCAGCACCGTCAGGCGCTGATCGACCGGGTCGAGGGAGGTGACGACGCCGACGGTGCCGTTGAAGACGCCGTTCTTCCCCTTCTCGTAATTGTTGCGGACCTGGGTGACCTTGTCGCCGACACGGAAGACCCGGCCGCCGAACCGTTTCTCGGCGAGGTCCGGCCGGCCCGGCGTGATGGCCTGCTGCAACAGCCCGTTCAGCGCGCCCGCGCCGGCCGGTCCCCGGTGCATCGGCGCGAGCACCTGCACGTCCCGGCGCGGGTCGAGGCCGAATTTGGCCGGGATGCGCCGCGCCGCCACGTCCACGGTGAGCCGGCCGGCCTCCTCGGTGTCGTCCTCCACGAAGAGGAAGAAGTCCTTCAGCCCGTCGGTGAGCGGCTGCTGCCCGGCGTTGATCCGGTGCGCGTTGGTGACCACGCCCGACTGCTGCGCCTGCCGGAAGACCCGGGTGAGCCGGACGGCCGGGACCGGACCGCCGTCGGCGAGCAGGTCGCGCAGGACCTCCCCGGCGCCCACGCTGGGCAGCTGGTCCACGTCGCCGACGAAGAGCAGGTGCGCGCCCGGCGGCACGGCCTTCACCAGCTTGTTGGCGAGCAGCAGGTCCAGCATCGACGCCTCGTCCACGACGACCAGGTCGGCGTCGAGCGGCCGGTCCCGGTCGTAGGCCGCGTCACCGCCCGGCCTCAGCTCCAGCAGCCGGTGCACGGTCGAGGCCTCGGCGCCGGTCAGCTCGGCCAGCCGCTTGGCGGCCCGGCCGGTCGGGGCGGCCAACAGCACCTTGGCGCGCTTGGCCCGGGCCAGTTCCACGATGGAGCGGACGGTGAAGGACTTGCCGCAGCCCGGCCCGCCGGTCAGCACCGCCACCTTCTCGGTCAGCGCCAGCCGGACGGCGGCCTCCTGCTCGGGCGCCAGGTCGGTGCCGGTGCGCGACGCCAGCCAGCCCAGGGCCTTGTCCCACTCGACGTCCCGGAACGCCGGCATCCGGTCCTCGTCCGTCCGCAGCAGCCGCAGCAACTGCCCGGCCAGGGACAGCTCGGCCCGGTGGAACGGCACCAGGTAGACGGCGCTGACGGGCTCCGGGTCGCCGTCCGGCCCGGGCACCCGCTCGCGTACGACCCCGGGGTCGGCGCCGTCCTCCGGCGCCCGGCCCAGCTCCGCGAGGCACTCGATGACCAGCCCCGTGTCGACCTGGAGGAGCTTGACGGCGTCGGCGATCAGCCGCTCCTCCGGCAGGAAGCAGTGCCCCTGGTCGGCGGACTGCGACAGCGCGTACTGGAGGCCGGCCTTGACCCGCTCCGGGCTGTCGTGCGGGATGCCGACCGACTGGGCGATCTTGTCGGCGGTGAGGAAGCCGATGCCCCACACGTCGGAGGCCAGCCGGTAGGGGTGCTCCTTCACCACGGAGATCGACGCGTCGCCGTACTTCTTGTAGATCCGCACGGCGATCGAGGTGGACACCTCCACGGTCTGGAGGAAGAGCATGACCTCCTTGATCGCCTTCTGCTCCTCCCAGGCGTCGGCGATCTTCGCGGTCCGCTTGGGCCCCAGCCCCGGCACCTCGATCAGGCGCTTCGGCTCCTCCTCGATGACCCGCAGCGTGTCCACCCCGAAGTGCTGGGTGATCCGGTCGGCGAACACCGGCCCGATCCCCTTGACCAGCCCGGACCCCAGGTAGCGCCGGATGCCCTGCACGGTGGCGGGCAGCACGGTCGTGTAGTTCTCCACGTGGAACTGCTTGCCGTACTGCGGGTGCGACCCCCAGCGACCCTCCATCCGCAGGGACTCCCCCACCTGGGCCCCGAGCAGCGCGCCGACCACGGTGAGCAACTCCCCGGCGCCTCTGCCGGTGTCGACCCGGGCGACCGTGTAGCCGTTCTCCTCGTTGGCGTACGTGACTCGCTCCAGCACGCCGTCGAGCACTGCGAGACGCCGCTCACCCGTGGGGTTCCCCGCCTGGTTGGACATGATCCGACGGTACCGGTGCGCTCTGACAGCGGCCCACTGTCACCGTGCCCGCCCGTGGACGTCCCCCGGTCACCGCCGGCCTCTGAGAGTTCAGGAGAGCGGGCGGACGTCCGGGTGCCCCTTCAGCCCTTCGAGGAAGGTGACGAAGGCGGCGGCGGGGAAGGTGAGGGTGGCCCGGGCGGGGGCCTTGGAGTCGCGGACGGCTGTGTGGGTGGGGGAGCTCGCTATCTCGACGCAGGCGTTGCCGTCACCCTCGCCGGAGTAGGACGACTTCCGCCAGTTCACAGGGGGGGTCATGGAATGCCTCACAGCTCCTTCGCCAGCACGTGCAGGAAGTCGCGCGACCGGTCGGGTTCCAGCGACACGGCCTCCACCTTACGGAAGCGCGTTCGATAGGCGGCGAGTTGCGCCTCCGAATCGACGAAGACCGAGCCATGGGGCGCGTCCCGCACCACTGTGTCCAGCCGGGGCAGCGGACCGCCCGCGTAGGTCATGGCGCTCGAAGCCCTCGCGAAACCGTCGATGTCGAAGGGGATGACCCGTACGGTGATGCGGTCCGCGTCGGAGAGTTCCAGGAGGCGGCCCAGTTGGGCCTTCGAAGTCGCACGGTCGCTGACCCGGATGCGCAGCGCCGCCTCATGGATCACCGCTTCGTAGGGGAAGGCGGCCTGCTGGCGTCTCATGCGGTGCTCAATGCGCAACTCCAGTTCCTCGGGCGTCAGTTCCGGCACGCGGGCCGAGAAGACGGCGCGCGCGTACTCCTCGGTCTGCAAGAGGCCCGGAACGAAGAGCAGCGCGACCTCCCTGAGGAACCCGGCGTGATGCTCCAGTTCGGCCAGGTCCAGGAACGCCGTGGGCAACTGACCCCGGTACTCCTCCCACCAGCCACGCGTACGCCCGGTGGCCATGACGACCAGGGAGTCGATGAACTCCGTGTCCGTGCAGTCGTAGTGGGATGCGAGACGACGCAGCCGCTGCTCACTGACACCGGCGATGCCGGACTCGATCTGGCTGATGACCGGCGCGGTCACGCCAAGGAGTCCGGCCGCCTCCCGGGCCGTGAGACCCGCCGCCTCGCGAAGCCTGCGCAGCTCGACCGCCAGCCGCAGCTGGCGGGCTGTCGGCTCGCTCCTCAACGCCATCGCCGACTCCTCCCAACGCGGCTGCCCGCGCTACTCGTTCGGCGTCACATTACGCGATCGGCTTGCACAGTTTAAACAATTAGCCCTACGGTCGGTGACGCAACGCACACACAGCGGAAGTGCGACGCGCCGTCCCGCCAGGGCGGCTGCGACATGCCACCGCGTGCGAGAACCCCTCACCTCACCGAAGTGGATGACGCATGCCCGAGAACGACACCTGGGACTACACCCTCTACATCCCGAACGACCTCAGAGCCGTCTCCGTCTGCCGCCGCACCCTGCGCCTGATCCTGACGACCCACGGGCTCACCGGCCTGGTGGACACGGCCGAACTCCTGGCGGCGGAGCTGGTGTCGAACGCCGTACGGCACACCAAGGGGCCGGCCGCGCTGCGGGTCCGCCGGTCGCCGGGTGGCCTGGTGTGGATCGGGGCGTGGGACACGGACCCCGCGCCCCCACCTCCGCCCCGGGCGATGGACCAGACCGTGGACCTGGAGGACGGCCGTGGGCTGGGACTGATGGCGGCCTGCGCGCAGTACTGGGGGTGGCAGCCGTCGGCCCGGTTCGGGGACCGGGGCAAATACGTGTGGTGCGAACTTGTGGCCGCCTAGCTCGTTGATCACGTCGTACGGAAAGGAGAGCTGATGGTCGGCTCGTCGCACGAGGCACTGCACCGGATCTTCCAGAAGGATCCGACGCTGCTGACTCGGGCATTACAGCGGGTGCTGCACGTGCCGTTTCCCGAACCGAGGGAGATCGCCGCGCTGAACGTGGACCTGACGGAGATCGAACCGGTCGAACGCCGGGTGGACACCCTGCTCCGGGCGGAGACCGACGAGGGGACGTACCTCCTCGTGGTCGAGTCCCAGGGGAAGGTGGACGACCGCAAGCGGGGCAGCTGGCCGTACTACCTGTCGTACTTGTACGAGAAATACCGCTGTGAGCCCGTGCTCATCGTCATCACCCAGAGCAGCAACACCGCGCGGTGGGCGTCCCGGCCGATCCGGCTGGGCTTCCGGGACTGGCACTCGCTGACGGTGCGTCCCCTGGTCATCGGCCCGGACAACGTGCCCCTGATCACCGACGAACGGCAGGCCGAACGGGACGTACCCCTCGCGGTGCTATCGGCGATGACACACGGGCGTGGCCCGCAGGCGCCCGCCATACTGGAATCACTGGCATCCGCCCTGCGGACCATCGACCCCGACAGTGCCGCGGTCTTCGTGCAGTTCGTCGACTCCTGCCTGGCCGACGCCCAGGCGAAGCAGATGTGGAGGGACCTGATGACGGCAATCCAGTACTTCTGGCGCCACCCGCTGGCCGAACAGGTGCGCGAGGAAGGACGGGAGGAAGGGTTGGAACAAGGCCGGGAAGAGGGGCGCATCGAGAGCAGGCAGCAGATGATTTTCCGCATTCTCGAAAAGCGCGGCATCCCAGCACCCGACCCTGTCCGCGAGCGAGTGAACGCCTGCACGGACCTTGACCAGCTTGAGACCTGGATCGATCGTGCGTGGGAAGCCACCGACATGGCGGAGCTGTTCAACGGAGAGTGAAGGG
>NZ_JBIVZV010000019.1:49281-143740 GCF_044759735.1 Streptomyces sp. NPDC100445
GGCAGTCGGGCCGTGACTCAGTCCGGCCACGGCCCTCCGAACGCGCCGACGCGGAGGCTCCGACAATGGCAATCCAGTACTTCTGGCGCCACCCGGCCGAACAGGTGCGCGAGGAAGGACGGGAGCAGGGCCGGGAAGAGGGGCGCATCGAGAGCAGGCAGCAGATGATTTTCCGCATTCTCGAAAAGCGCGGCATCCCAGCACCCGGCCCTGTCCGCGAGCGAGTGAACGCCTGCACGGACCTTGACCAGCTTGAGACCTGGATCGATCGTGCGTGGGAAGCCACCGACGTGGCGGAGCTGTTCAACGGAGAGTGAAGGGCAGTCGGGCCGTGACTCAGTCCGGCCACGGCCCTCCGAACGCGCCGACGCGGAGGCTCCGACAATGGCAATCCAGTACTTCTGGCGCCACCCGCTGGCCGAACAGGTGCGCGAGGAAGGACGGGAGCAGGGCCGGGAAGAGGGGGGGAGCTCGGCCGGGAATTGGGGAGCATCACCGAACGTCGGCAGGCGGTCCACCCTCGAATGGCGCGACATCCCGGTACCCCACCCCGTCCGCGAACGGGTGAACTCCTGCACGGACCTCGACCAGCTCAAGGTCTGGGCCCAGCGCGCCGTACGAGCCACCGACGCGGGGGAGTTGTTCGCCGAGCGGTGAGGGGCGTTACTTCTTCTTCCTCTTCCCCGCCTTCTTCCCCGCCTTCTTCCCCGCCTTCTTCCCGGCCTCCTTCTCAGCCTTCTTCTCCGCCTTCTCCTGGGCCTTCTCCTGCGCCTTCTCCGCCTTGCCGGGCTTATCGGGCTTGCCGGGCCCGCCGAGGTGTTCGCCGGGGGTTCGCGCCGTCTTCGTGACCGGCGGGCCACCCGCGGTGGTGTGTGACGGCGGGATCGGTGAACGGGGCCCGGTCGGGGTGGCGGTCCGCTCGTGGGTCGGCGTCGGCGTGGGGCTCCCGGTGCGCTCGAGCGCGGCGGAGCGGAGCCGTACGGGGGAGGCGTCGCCGGTGGGGGACGTCGGAGTCGTGGGGCCGGGCTCGTCCCGGGCGGGGGAAGTGTCCGGGTGCCCGGTGTCCGTGGCAGGGGTGCCGGCGGCCCGGGTCGTCGCGGGGCCGCCTCCCCGGTGGGTGGAGCCGTCGGAGACGGTGAACGCGGCGGCCATGACGGCGGCGAGCGCGGCCGCGCCACCTGCGACCGCGATCCGCCCCCGCGCGGGCACGGTTCTCCGCCCGGACGCGCCGCCGGACGCGCTCCCGACGAACGGCGCGTGCGGGTGCGTGCGGTCGGATGCTGCCGGTGCCTCCCGGGGGACCATGCTCGTGACGTCGGCCGGGGGCGGCACCGGCCGTGACCCGGCCGTGCCGGCGAGCGCGGCCAGTGTCCTGGCGCAGTCGTCCGCCGTGGGCCGGTCGGGTGCCTCCATCGCGGTCATGTCGCGGAGCAGCGCGGCGAATTCGTCCGGCAGGCGGTCGGGCAGTTCGGGGCTGCGGTGGAGGCGGGCGATGGCGGCCTCCAGGGGGCCTCCGTCGTACTCGAGCCTGCCGGTGACGCATTCGAGGAGGACCAGTCCGAGGGCGTAGACGTCGGCGGGCGGGCCGACGGACCGGCCGAGCACCTGCTCGGGGGAGAGGTAGGCGGCGGTGCCGATGAGGGTGCCGGTGGCGGTGCGGGTGGTGGAGTCGAGCAGCCGGGAGATGCCGAAGTCGGTCAGGTGGGGGTGTCCGTCGGCGTCCAGGATGATGTTCGAGGGTTTCACGTCGCGGTGGACGACCCCCGCCTCGTGCGCGTGGGACAGGGCCCGGGCGAGGCCGGCGCCGAGCGCGGCGGTCTCGTCGGGGGCCAGGGGTCCGGCGGCGATGCGGCCCTTCAGCGTGGGGCCCTCGATCAGCTGCATGACCAGGTAGGGGCGGCCGTTGTGCCGGCCGGCGTCGTAGACGGTGACCAGGCCGGGGTGGTGCAGCCGGGCCAGGATCACCGCCTCGTTGTCGAGGCGGTCCTCCATGTCGAGGTCGGCGTCGGCGCGGAAGACCTTGACCGCGACCGGCCGTTTCAGGCGCAGGTCGAGACCCCGGTGGACGTCGCCCGCGCCACCGGAGCCGATGACCGTGTCCAGGCGGTACCGCCCGGCCAGCACTTCCGCGGAGCACCGGGACAGTGCCAGGGCCGGCTGGCGGAGCCGCATGTCTTCTCCCATTGCTTCGTCGCGTGTCGGGGCGGGCGTCCTCACCGGGAGGACCGGGAGGACGCCGAGCACGCGTACCCACGGGGGACGGGCCTACCCCTGTGACGGTTCTCCGGCCGTCGGCCACGACCAGTGTGCGGGACTCCGCGGGCCGCCCGGTACCGCTGCGCCGGTGACGCTCCGGGGTCCGGAGCGGGACGGGTCACGATTGGGTCTCGGCCGACCCGGGCCCCTTGCCGTCCCGTCGTGTAATCGATTCCAATGCTCCCCGGAGCAGTCGTGTAAACGATTCCACAAGGAGGTGGAGGCGGCTCATGGCGAGCATCAAGGACGTCGCCGCCGCGGCCGGGGTCTCCGTGGCCACGGTGTCGCGGGTGCTGAACGCGCATCCGTCGGTCAGCGCCGACGCACGGGCGCGGGTGCTGGCCGCCGTCGACGCCCTCGGCTACCGGCCCAACGCCGTCGCCCGGTCCCTGCGGACCGACCAGACCCACACCCTCGGGCTGGTGATCAGCGACGTACTGAACCCGTACTTCACCGAGCTGGCCCGGTCCGTCGAGGAGGAGGCCCGCGCCCTCGGCTACAGCGTGATCATCGGCAACGCCGACGAGCGGCCCGACCTCCAGGACCACCACGTGCGCAACCTGCTGGACCGGCGCATCGACGGCCTGCTCGTGTCGCCGACCGACGGCGGCTCGCCGCTGATGCTGGACGCCGTGCGCGCCGGGACCCCGATGGTCTTCGTCGACCGCTGGATCCCGGGCGTGGACGTGCCGGTCGTGCGGGCCGACGGGCGGACGGCCGTACGCGATCTCGTGGCGCACCTGTACGGGCTCGGGCACCGCCGACTCGCGATCATCGCGGGTCCGGCGGCCACCACGACCGGCAGTGAGCGCGTCGAGGCCTTCCGGGCGGCCCTCGCCGAGTACGGCGTCCCGCTCCCGGACGCCTACATCGGTCAGGGCGACTTCCAGGCGGAGAGCGGGCGGCGGGTGACCGAGGGGTTCCTGGACCTCCCCCGGCCGCCGGAGGTGGTGTTCGCCGCCGACAACCTGATGGCGCTCGGCGCGCTGGACGCCGTCCGCGCGCGCGGGCTGCGCGTGCCGGACGACATCGCGCTGGCCGCGTTCGACGACATCCCGTGGTTCGTGCACACCGATCCGCCGGTGACCGCGATCGCGCAGCCGACCGGCGAGCTGGGGCGTGCCGCCGTGCGCGCGCTGGCCGACCGGATCGAGGGGCGCGCCCCGCGCTCCGTCACCCTGCCCGCCCGGCTCGTCGTGCGCCGCTCGTGCGGCGCGCCGGCCCGGCCCCCGCGGTCCCCCGCCCCCTCCTCTACCCCAGTCCCTTCCTCTTCCCCAGTCCCCTCCCCAGTGCGAAGGAGCACGCCGTGAGCGACCCGGACGAGTTGCTGCGCATCGAGGGCATACGCAAGACCTTCCCCGGCGTGGTCGCGCTCGACGGCGTCGACTTCGACCTGCGCCGGGGCGAGGTCCACGTGCTGCTCGGTGAGAACGGCGCCGGCAAGAGCACCCTCATCAAGACGCTCTCCGGTGCCTACACGCCCGACGCGGGACGGATCCACGTCGGCGGCCGGGAGGTGCGCATCCAGGGCGCCCAGGACGCCGAGCGGCTCGGGATCGCCACCATCTACCAGGAGTTCAACCTGGTGCCCGACCTGACCGTCGCGGAGAACATCTTCCTGGGACGGCAGCCGCGCCGCTTCGGGATGATCGACCGCAAGCGGATGGAGGCGGAGGCGGCCGAACTGCTGGAGCGGGTGGGCGTCGACGTCCCGCCCCGGGCGCGCGTGCGGGACCTCGGGGTCGCCCGGCTCCAGATGGTGGAGATCGCCAAGGCGCTCAGCGTCGAGGCGCGGGTCCTGGTCATGGACGAGCCGACCGCCGTACTCACCTCCGAGGAGGTGGAGAAGCTGTTCGCCATCGTGCGCTCGCTGCGCGCGGACGGCGTCGGCATCGTCTTCATCACCCACCACCTGGAGGAGATCGCCGCCCTCGGGGACCGGGTCACCGTGATCCGGGACGGCAGGAGCGTCGGGCAGGTGCCCGCCTCGACGCCCGAGGACGAACTCGTACGGCTGATGGTGGGGCGGTCCATCGAGCAGCAGTACCCGCGGGAGCGGCCCGAGCGGGGCGCCCCGCTGCTGTCGGTCGAGCAACTCACCCGGGACGGCGTCTTCCACGACGTGAGCTTCGAGGTGCGCGCCGGTGAGGTCGTCGGCATCGCCGGACTCGTGGGCGCCGGGCGGACGGAGGTGGCGCGGGCCGTGTTCGGCGCCGATCCGTACGACCACGGGGCGGTCCGGGTGTCGGGCGGCCGGCTCAGGCGGCACGACGTGAACGCGGCGATGGCGGCCGGGATCGGGCTGGTGCCGGAGGACCGCAAGGGCCAGGGGCTGGTGCTGGACGCCTCCGTGGAGGAGAACCTCGGGCTGGTGACGCTGCGCTCAGCGACCCGCGCCGGACTGGTGGACCGGGGGGCGCAGCGCGCGGCGGCCGGGCGGATCGCCGGACAGCTGGGCGTGCGCATGGCCGGGCTCGGTCAGCAGGTGCGCACCCTGTCCGGCGGCAACCAGCAGAAGGTCGTCATCGGCAAGTGGCTGCTGGCCGACACCCGGGTGCTGATCCTCGACGAGCCGACCCGCGGCATCGACGTCGGCGCGAAGGTCGAGATCTACCAGCTGATCAACGAACTGACGGCCGCCGGGGCCGCCGTCCTGATGATCTCCAGCGATCTGCCGGAGGTGCTCGGCATGAGCGACCGGGTGCTGGTCATGGCCCAGGGCCGGATCGCCGGTGAACTCGCGGCCGGTGAGGCCACGCAGGACGCCGTCATGGCGCTCGCCGTCTCCTCCCCCGCCACCGGGACCGGGGCCGCCGGTCCCGGGCCCGTCACCACCCCGAACACCGAGACCCAGAAGGAGGCCACCCGTGGCCACTGACACGCTCAGAAGCACGACGGGCGCGGGTGACGCCCCGGGCGGCCTGCGCCGGCTGCTCCTCGACAACGGCGCCCTGACCGCGCTCATCGTCCTGGTCGTCGCCCTGTCGGCGCTGTCCGGCGACTTCCTGACGACGGACAACCTGCTGAACATCGGTGTCCAGGCGGCCGTGACGGCGATCCTCGCCTTCGGTGTCACCTTCGTGATCGTCTCGGCGGGCATCGACCTCTCCGTCGGCTCGGTCGCCGCGCTGTCGGCGACCGTGCTGGCGTGGAGCGCGACGCAACACGGCGTACCGGTGGTGCTCGCCGTCGTCCTCGCCGTCGCCACCGGTGTCGTCGCCGGACTGGTGAACGGTTTCCTCATCGCCTACGGCAAGCTGCCGCCGTTCATCGCGACGCTGGCCATGCTGTCGGTGGGCCGCGGTCTCGCCCTGGTGATCTCGCAGGGCTCCCCCATCCCCTTCCCCGGCTCGGTGTCCCACCTCGGCGACACGCTCGGCGGCTGGCTGCCGGTGCCGGTACTGGTCATGGTGGTGATGGGGCTGATCGCCGCGCTGGTGCTCGGGCGGACCTACATCGGCCGGTCGATGTACGCGATCGGCGGCAACGAGGAGGCCGCGCGGCTGTCGGGGCTGCGGGTGCGGCGGCAGAAGCTCGCCATCTACGCCCTGTCGGGAGTGTTCGCCGCGGTCGCCGGTGTCGTCCTGGCCTCCCGGCTGTCCTCGGCGCAGCCGCAGGCCGCCGACGGCTACGAACTGGACGCCATCGCCGCCGTCGTCATCGGCGGCGCCTCCCTGGCGGGCGGCACCGGCAAGGCGTCCGGCACGCTGATCGGCGCGCTGATCCTCGCGGTGCTGCGCAACGGCCTGAACCTGCTGTCGGTGTCGGCGTTCTGGCAACAGGTGGTGATCGGTGTCGTCATCGCGCTGGCGGTGCTGCTGGACACCGTGCGCCGCAAGGCCGGGGCGACCCCGGTGGCGGCCGGCACGGGCGGGCCGAAGGGCAGGCAGGCGGCGACGTACGGGCTCGCGGCCGTGGTGACGGTGGCGGTGGTCGGCGCGACCTCCTTCCTGCACGGCGGCTCCTCGCCCTCGACGGCGCCCAGGATGGGCCTGTCGCTGTCGACGCTCAACAACCCCTTCTTCGTGCAGATCCGGACGGGCGCCCAGGCCGAGGCGAAGAAGCTGGGCATCGACCTCACCGTCACCGACGCCCAGAACGACGCCTCCCAACAGGCCAACCAGGTGCAGAACTTCACCAGTTCCCGGCTGGGGGCGGTCATCGTCAACCCGGTGGACTCCGACGCCGCCGGCAACTCGGTGAAGGCCGCCGGCCGCGCGGGCATCCCGGTGATCGCCGTCGACCGGGGCGTCAACAAGGCGTCCGTCGACGCCCTGGTGGCCTCCGACAACGTCGCCGGCGGCGAGCTGGCCGCGAAGACGATCGCCGAGAAGCTCGGCGGCAAGGGCCGGATCGTGATCCTCCAGGGCCAGGCGGGCACCTCCGCGGCCCGGGAGCGCGCGCAGGGCTTCGCCAACGGGCTCAAGGCCTACCCCGGCATCCGGGTGCTGGCCCAGCAGCCCGCCGACTTCGACCGCACCAAGGGCCTGGACGTGATGTCCAACCTGCTCCAGGCCCACCCCGACGTGCAGGGCGTCGTCGCCGCCAACGACGAGATGGCCCTCGGCGCGATCAGGGCGCTCGGCTCCAGGGCCGGCCGGTCCGTGCAGGTCGTCGGCTTCGACGGCACCCCGGACGGGCTGACCGCGGTCAAGGACGGCACGCTGTACGCGTCGGTCGCCCAGCAGCCCGCCCAGCTGGGCCGGACCGCCGTGGACAACGCGCTCCGGGCGGTCCAGGGCAAGAAGGTCCGGCCGATGGTGAAGGTGCCGGTGAAGGTGGTCACCAAGGACAACGTGGCCGGCTTCGGCGGCTGACAAGACGTCGGGGGCGGACGGCGGTACCGGACAGCGCGTCCGGTACCGCCGTCCGCCCGGAGTCATCTCTCAGGGGAGTCCACAGATGTACGACTACGACCTCCTGGTCGTGGGATCGGCCAACGCCGACCTGGTGATCGGTGTCGAGCGGCGGCCGGCCGCCGGCGAGACGGTGCTCGGCGGCGACCTGAGCGTCCACCCGGGCGGCAAGGGCGCCAACCAGGCGGTCGCCGCCGCCCGGCTCGGCGCCGCCACCGCCCTGCTGGCCCGGGTCGGTGACGACGCGCACGGCCGGCTGCTGCTCGACTCCCTGCGCACCGCCGGGGCCGACACGGTGGGTGTCCTGGTGGGCGGCGCGCCGACCGGCGTCGCGCTCATCACCGTCGACCCGTCCGGGGACAACAGCATCGTGGTGTCGCCCGGCGCGAACTCCCGGCTCACGCCGGCGGACGTCCGGGCGGCCACCAGCCTCTTCCACGCGTCACGGGTGGTGTCGGCGCAGCTGGAGATCCCGCTGGAGACGGTCGTGGAGGTGGTGCGCGACCTCGCTCCCGGCAGCCGTTTCGTCCTGAACCCCTCTCCCCCGCGCGCGCTGCCCACGGAGGTACTCGCGGCCTGCGACCCGCTGATCGTCAACGAGCACGAGGCGCGGGTGGTCCTCGGGGACGCCTGCGTGAGCGAGGACCCCGCGGACTGGGCGCGGCTGCTGCTGGCCAAGGGCCCGCGCTCGGTGGTGGTGACGCTGGGCGCGGACGGGGCGCTGGTGTGCGACCGCTCCGGGGTGACACGGGTGCCGTCGGTACGGGTGGACGCCGTGGACACCACCGGCGCGGGCGACGCCTTCACCGCGGCCCTGGCCTGGCGGCTCGGCACCGGGGCCGACCTGGCCGAGGCGGCTGCCTACGCGGCCCGGGTCGGCGCGGCGGCCGTGACCCGGCGGGGCGCGCAGGAGTCGTACCCCACGGCGGCGGAGGTCGAGGCGCTGTGAAGAAGGCGGGCATCCTCAACCGCGGGCTGTCCGGGGCCCTCGCCGAGCTGGGGCACGGGCACGGGGTGCTGGTCTGCGACGCGGGCCTGCCGATCCCGGACGGCCCCCGGGTGGTGGACCTCGCCTTCCGCGCCGGCGTGCCCTCGTTCGCCGAGGTGCTGGACGGCCTGCTGGCCGAGCTGGTGGTGGAGGGCGCGACGGCGGCCCGCGAGACGGAGGCGGCCAACCCGGCGGTGACGCGGCTGCTGGAGTCGCGCTTCCCCGGCGGCCTCACCCTGGTCCCGCACGAACGGCTGAAGGAACTGTCGGCGGACGCCCGGCTGATCGTCCGCACCGGGGAGGCCCGGCCGTACGCCAACGTGCTGCTGCGGTGCGGGGTGTTCTTCTGAAGGGGCTCCCTCCGGACCGCGCCGTTCAGTCCGCCGGGCCCAGGCGCGCGCCCCTGCTCTCCGCGACGCGCTTGACGTCACGCAGGGACTCGCTGAGCCGCCGGGCCAGGTAGCGCAGCTCCTCCCCGGTCAGCCGGTGCTCGGCGAGGAGTGCGGCCGCGTGTTCCAGCAGGGCGCCCGCCATGCCGAGCTGCACGCTCTCGGTCCGGTCCGCGAGCCGGGAGACGTACCCGGTGCCGTCGCCCAGGAGGTAGCAGGGCTTGCCCTCCGCGCCGGTCCAGGGAAGCAGGCGCCCGCTCGCCGAGGGGTCGGGCATCGGGTCGTTCATGCGTAGGTCTCCGCGTGATCGAGGTAGGGGCGGACCAGCGGGCTGTCCTCGCCGCGCAACGGGGCCTCACCCCTGCGGTACGCGGTGGGGCCGCCGACGTACCGGCACGAGTACGGGTACGCGTAACCGCCCGGGGGCGGTGCGGTCGGCCCGCGGCGCCGTCGCCCGCGGGCGGGCAGCAGCGACCGCAACAGCGGCTCCACCAGCCGGGCCAGGAAATGCGTCATGACGCCTGCCTTCTCACCTGTGACGACTGCGTTCTGTCGCCAATCGCTCACAGCGTGGGGTCGGCGGTGGCTACGCTGCCAGGGGCGGGGAGTTGACATCGCGCCCGTCAACAAGGGAGTTGGCCGCATGAGCGAGGACCACAGGCCGCGTACGCCGCGCGAGAAGTACGGGGAGGAGTTGCGGCTGCGCCGGACGGCGGCCCGGCTCACGCAGGAGAAACTGGGCGACCAGGTGGTCTGCTCACCCACGCTGATCAGTCACTACGAGGCGGGCAGACGCCTGCCCAAGCCCGACGACGCCCGACGGATCGACCAGGCACTGGGGACGGACGGGTTCTTCGCCCGGTGGCTGGAGGATCTGGAGACGAAGTACACCGACCACTTCGCGGTCGTTGCCGAACTGGAGCGACAGGCCTCGATCATCCAGCAGTTCGCCCTCACGCTGGTTCCGGGGATCTTGCAGACCGACGACTACGCGAGCGCCCTCTTCCGCGCCTACAGGCCGAACTACACGGCCGCGGAACTTGACGAGTTCATCGTCATCCGAACGAACCGCCGCCGCGTTCTGGACGGACCCGCACGGCCCGTCGTCTGGACGCTGCTGGACGAGGGCGTCCTCCGACGCCGTGTCGGCGGACCGCAGGTCATGGCGGAACAGCTCCGGCGCATCGCCGACATGGCCGAGGCGGGGCAGTTGCGCCTGCACGTCCTGCCGTACGAGGTCGGCGCGCACGCCCTCTTGCAGAGCCTGCTCACGCTGATGGCCTTCGAGGACTCGGCGCCGGTGGCCTACGTCGAGGGCTTCGTGACGGGGAACCTGCTGGACGATCCGGCCCTGGTGACCGCCGGCCAGACGGCCTACGCTCTGGCCCTGAGCGACGCTTCGTCGCAGCGGGAGTCACTGGCCCTGGTCAGGGCAGCAGCGGAGGAACACGCACATGGTCAGCAGTGAGGACACCGTCGTCGACTCGGCCACGCTCACCGGGTGGTACAAGTCGAGCCACAGCGGCGGCGACCAAGGGGAGTGCCTCGAAGTCGCCCGTGGTCATGCCACCGTGCCCGTCCGCGACAGCAAGGCGGGGCCCGCCGGTCCCGCCCTGCTCTTCTCCCCGGACGGCTGGGCGTGCTTCGTGACCGCCGTGAAGCGAGGTCGGTTCCAGGCCTGACGTCTGGCGCGTCCCGGGTCTCAGCCGACGTGGGTGGCGAACCGGGCCGCCGTCTCCGCCAGTACCTCCCGGCCGTCCCGGGCCCACAGGCCGTCGTTGAAGAGTTCGACCTCGACGGGGCCGGTGTAGCCGGCGGCGTCCACGTGGCGCAGCCATGCGCGCAGGTCGATCGCGCCGTCACCGAGCTGGCCCCGGCCGTCGAGGACGCCCTCGGGGAGCGGGGTGGTCCAGTCGGCGAGCTGGAAGGCGTGGATGCGGCCCGCCGCGCCCGCGCGGGCGATCTGCGCGGGGGCCTGGTCGTCCCACCACACGTGGTACGTGTCCACGGTGACGCCGACCTGGTGCGCGGGGAAGCGTTCGGCGAGGTCGAGGGCCTGGGCGAGGGTGGAGACGACACAGCGGTCGGCGGCGTACATCGGGTGCAGGGGCTCGATGGCGAGCCGCACCCCGTGGTCCTCGGCGTACGGGCCGAGGACCGCCAGGGCGTCGGCGATCCGCTCCCGGGCGCCGGGCAGGTCCCGGGAGCCCGGCGGCAGTCCGCCGCAGACCAGCACCAGGGTGTCGGTGCCGAGGGTGGCGGCCTCCTCCACCGCCCGGCGGTTGTCGGCCAGGGCCGTCGCGCGGGCCGTCGGATCGGTCGCGGTGAGGAAGCCGCCCCGGCACAGGGTGGTCACCGTCAGGCCGGCGTCGCGCACCAGCCGGGCCGCCGCCTCGACGCCGTACGCCTGGACGGGTTCGCGCCACAGGCCCACCTGGGTGATGCCCGACTCCGCGCAGGCGGCGGCGAGTTCGGGGAGGGAAAGCTGCTTCACGGTCATCTGGTTGATCGAGAGGCGCGCCGGGGCGTGCGTCGTGCTCATTGGTCCACCCCGTAGAGGGAGAGGAGGGTCTTCATGCGTTCCTCGGCGAGGTCCGGGTCGGGGAACAGGCCGAGTCGGTCGGCGAGTTCGTAGGCGCGGGCCAGGTGCGGGAGGGAGCGGGCCGACTGGAGGCCGCCGACCATGGTGAAGTGGGACTGGTGGCCGGCGAGCCAGGCCAGGAGGACGACGCCCGTCTTGTAGAAGCGGGTGGGGGGTTCGAACAGGTGCCGGGAGAGGGCGACCGTGGGGTCGAGCAGGGCGCGGAAGCCGGCCACGTCCCCGGTGTCCAGGACCCGGAGCGCCCGCGCCGCCAGCGGGCCCAGCGGGTCGAAGACGCCCAGCAGGGCGTGGCTGAAGCCCAGGTCGTCGCCCGCGATCAGCTCGGGGTAGTGGAAGTCGTCGCCGGTGTAGCAGCGCACCCCCCGCGGCAGCCTGCGCCTGAGGTCGGTCTCGCGTGCCGCGTCGAGCAGGGACACCTTGACGCCGTCGACCTTGTCGGGGTGGGCCGCGATCACCGCCAGGAAGGTGTCGGTGGCCGCGTCGAGGTCCGTCGTGCCCCAGTAGCCCTCCAGTGCCGGGTCGAACATCGGGCCCAGCCAGTGCAGGACGACGGGTTCGGTGGCCTGGCGCAGCAGGTGGCCGTAGACCTCCAGGTAGTCCTCGGGGCCGGTGGCGGTCGCGGCCAGTGCCCTGGACGCCATGAGGACGGCCCGGGCGCCCGCGTCCTCGACGACGGCGAGCTGTTCCTCGTACGCCGCGCGGACGCCGGCGAGGGTGCCGCCGGTGATCTGGTCGGTGCCGGCACCGCAGGCGATGCGGCCGCCGACCGCCTTCGCCTCCGCCGCCGACCGGCGGATCAGCTCGGCCGCGCCCGCCCAGTCCAGGCCCATGCCGCGCTGGGCGGTGTCCATGGCCTCGGCGACACCGAGGCCGTGGGACCACAGGTGGCGGCGGAAGGCGAGGGTGGCGTCCCAGTCGACGGCGGCGGGCGCGCCGGGCGAGACGTCCGCGTACGGGTCGGCGACGACGTGGGCCGCGGAGAAGACCGTACGGGAGGTGAAGGGGGTGCCGGGGGTGACGGCGAGGGGCTCGGCGCGCGGCTCGTAGGCCCGGGGGCGGCCCTGGGCGCCGGGGAGGCGGATGGTCACAGGGAGATCTCCGGTACCTCGATGCGGCGGCCCTCGGCGGACGACCTCAGGCCCAGTTCGGCGAGCTGGACGCCGCGGGCGCCGGCCAGCAGGTCCCAGCGGTAGGGGGCGTCGGCGTAGACGTGCCGGAGGAACAGCTCCCACTGGGCTTTGAAGCCGTTGTCGAACACGGTGTTGTCGGGGACCTCCTGCCACTGGTCGCGGAAGGCCTCGGTGGTGGGGACGTCCGGGTCCCAGACGGGTTTGGGGGTGGCGCCGCGGTGCTGCGCGCGGCAGGTGCGCAGGCCGGCCACGGCCGAGCCCTCGGTGCCGTCGACCTGGAACTCGACCAGTTCGTCGCGGTGGACGCGGACCGCCCAGGAGGAGTTGATCTGGGCGACGGCGCCGCCCTCCAGCTCGAAGACGCCGTAGGCGGCGTCGTCGGCGGTGGCGTCGTACGGCTTGCCCCGTTCGTCCCAGCGCTGCGGGATGTGGGTGGTGGCGAGGGCCTGGACGGACCGCACGCGGCCGAACAGCTCGTGCAGGACGTACTCCCAGTGCGGGAACATGTCGACGACGATGCCGCCGCCGTCCTCGGCGCGGTAGTTCCAGGAGGGGCGCTGGGCGGGCTGCCAGTCGCCCTCGAAGACCCAGTAGCCGAACTCGCCGCGCACGGAGAGGATCCGGCCGAAGAAGCCGCCGTCGACGAGCCGCTTCAGTTTCCGCAGGCCCGGCAGGAAGATCTTGTCCTGGACGACGCCGTGCCGGACGCCCCGGGCGTGGGCGAGGCGGGCGAGGGCGAGGGCGCCGTCCAGGCCGGTGGCGGTGGGCTTCTCGGTGTAGACGTGCTTGCCCGCGGTGATCGCCTTCCCGAGGGCCTCCTCGCGGGCGGAGGTGACCTGGGCGTCGAAGTAGAGGTCGACGGAGGGGTCGGCGAGGACGGCGTCGACGTCGGTGGAGACCTCGGTGAGGCCGTGCCGGTCGGCGATCTCCCGCAGGGCGTGCTCGCGGCGGCCGACCAGGACGGGCTCGGGCCAGAGCACGGTGCCGTCGCCGAGGTCGAGGCCGCCCTGTTCGCGCAGGGCGAGGATCGACCGGACGAGGTGCTGGCGGTAACCCATGCGTCCGGTGACGCCGTTCATGGCGATACGCACCGTCTTGCGTGTCACGTCGGTCCCCTCCGTGGGCGTCGTACGCCCCGTCCAGTTCGGCGAACGCCTGCCCACCCGCCCAGCAAGCGCTTTCTACACAGCGAAGCTAGCTCCCTGGGCGGGGTCCGTACAAGACCGTGTCCGCTTCGAGTTGTTCGAGGAGGCGAACAAACGGTGCGCTGGGCCTTAGGGTCTGCTCGGAACCAGGACATCCGGCTGGATGTCTACGAGGGCGTACGACGACATGCGCGACCGGAGGACGACGATGACGGTGACCCTGGCGGACGTGGCGGCCCGCGCCCAGGTCTCCCCAGCGACGGTGTCGCGCGTGCTGAACGGCAACTACCCGGTGGCCGCCTCCACGCGCGAGCGGGTGCTGCGAGCCGTGGACGAGCTGGACTACGTCCTCAACGGCCCCGCCAGCGCGCTCGCCGCCGCCACCTCCGACCTCGTCGGCATCCTCGTCAACGACATCGCCGACCCCTTCTTCGGGATCATGGCCGGCGCGATCCAGGCCGAGATCGGCGGACCCGGCGGGCGGGCCGGCGGCGAGCGGCTCGCCGTCGTCTGCAACACGGGCGGCTCCCCGGAACGCGAACTCACCTACCTCACCCTGCTCCAGCGCCAGCGCGCCGCGGCCGTCGTGCTGACCGGCGGCGCCGTGGAGAAGGCGCCGCACGCCGCGGCGGTCGCGGCGAAACTGCGCAAGCTGGCGGACGCCGGGACCCGGGTGGTGCTCTGCGGGCGCCCGCCGGCACCCGACACCCGGACCGTCGCGCTGACCTTCGACAACCGGGGCGGCGCCCGCGCGCTCACCGACCACCTCGTCGGCCTGGGCCACCGCCGGCTCGGCTACATCGCCGGCCCCGCCGAGCGCACCACCACCCGGCACCGTCTGGAGGGCCACCGCGCGGCCCTCGCGGCGGCCGGCATCGAGGACGACCCGCGGTGGACGGTGCACGGCCGCTACGACCGCCGGTCCGGGTACGAGGCCACGCTGGAGCTGCTGCGCCGCGACCCGTCCCTGACTGCCGTCGTGGCCGCGAACGACTCCGTCGCCCTCGGCGCGTGCGCCGCCCTGCGCGAGTCGGGCCTGCGCATCCCCGGGGACGTCTCGGTCGCCGGCTTCGACGACCTGCCGTTCAGCGTCGACACGCTGCCCTCCCTGACCACGGTCCGCCTCCCGCTCGCCGAGGCGGGCGCCCGGGCGGGCCGTATCGCCACGGGCCGCGAGGAACCCCCGCCCGGCGGGATCGCCTCGGTACGGGGCGAACTGATGGTCCGGGGGTCGACGGGGGTGCCCCGGACGACGTGAGCGGCACGCGCCGCGGTGGCGTCGCCGGTGACGGCGGCCCGCGCGACGATGAGTTTCGGGGGCAGGGCCGGTCTGCACCCATGTACCGACCGGAGAACAGGAACGGGAGCATCCCATGCGTATCGTCGTCACCGAGTTCATCAGCCTGGACGGGGTCGTGCAGGCCCCCGGCGGGCCGCAGGAGGACACCGACGGGGGGTTCGCGCACGGCGGCTGGTCGCACCCGTTCTTCGACCCGGAGGTGCTCGGCGGGACCTTCGCCGCGGGCCTGGAGAAGGCCGAGGCGCTGCTGTACGGGCGGCGGACCTATCTGACGATGGCCGCCGCCTGGCCGGAGCGGGCCGGGGACCCCTTCGCCGACCGGCTGAACTCCCTGCGCAAGTACGTCGTCTCGGACACCCTCGGCGACGAGGAGCTGACCTGGGAGAACACCGTGCGCGTGCCGGGTGCGCGGGCGCTGGACCAGGTGCGGGAGCTGCGGGCCGCCGACGGCGGTGACGTGGCGATGATGGGCAGTCCGACGCTGGTGCGGGCGCTGGTCCAGGCCGATCTGGTGGACGAGCTCCAGCTCGTGGTCATGCCGGTGATGCTCGGCGGCGGCAAGTCGGTCTTCCCGGCGGACGGGGCGCTGCGGACCTGGGAGCTGGTGTCGTCGGTCACCGCGAAGACCGGCGCCCAGGTCAACGTGTTGCGGCCGGTGCGGGGGCCGCGGGACTGAGCCGCGGCCCCCGGGCCTCACACCTGGGGCCGGCGGCCGTGTTCCTGGCGCGGGAAGGTCTGGTCGGCGCCGGGCAGCACCGGCTTGGGCAGCGTGGCCACCTCGTCCTTCGCCCGCTCCAACTGCTCGGCCGTGTCGGCCGGCAGGCGGGGCGGGCGCGGGCGGGCGTGGGAGAAGGGGAAGGCGCTGGTGAGGTCGCCGAAGGTGGCGCGCCGCCAGTCGCTGACGTTGGGCTCGGCGACGCCCGTGAAGCGCTCCAGGAACTGGAGGGCGGAGGTGTGGTCGAAGGTCTCCGTGGCGACCCAGCCGCCGACGGTCCAGGGCGAGACGATGATCGCGGGGACCCGGAAGCCGGCGCCGACCGGGAGGCCGCCGATGAACTCGTCCTTCGTCCCGGCGGGGGGCGTGGGCGGCGGCACGTGGTCGAACAGGCCGTCGTTCTCGTCGTAGTCGAGGATGAACGCCGTCTTGCGCCACACCTTCGGGTCGGCGGCGATCGCCTCGATCTTGGAGGCGACGAAGTCGGCGCCGGCGGCGGGCAGGTAGTCGGGGTGCTCCGACTGGTGGCTGGTCGGCATAAGCCGTGGTCGTCGTCCTGCTGGTACACCTCCCAGCTGACCCCGGCCGCCTGGAGGCGCTCCGCGTACGTCGTCCAGCGGTACGGCCGCGGGGCCTTGTTGCTGATGACGGGGCCGCCCAGGGTGCCGCCCGGGTCGACGGAACCGGTCGTCCACATCAGGCGGTTGGGCCAGGTGGGGCCGAACACCGAGCAGAAGTAGTGGTCGCAGACGGTGAAGGTCTCGGCGAGCGCGAACCGGAACGGGATGTCCTCGCGCGTGTAGTAGCCCATGACGTACGGCCCGTCGGCGCCGTCCGCCTTGCGGTGGGCCGGCAGCCAGCGGTCCATCCGGCCGCCGTTCCACGCCTCGTGCTGCACCGACCAGGCGTGGCTGGTGGACGGGATGGCCTGGGCGCTGGAGGTGTGGGTATCAAGGTGGAAGGGCAGCAGGTAGCCCCTCGGGTTCTGGGGGTCGGGCCTAGAAGACGCTGCGGCCGTCGTCGAGCGTCAGGGCCTCCGGGTCGGCGAAGCCGCGCACCCCGGAGAGCGTGCCGAAGTAGTGGTCGAAGGACCGGTTCTCCTGCATGAGCAGGACGACGTGTTCGATGTCGCGCAGGGAGCTGTGCTGCCGGGGCGGCCCGGCGGCGACCGCCTTCTGCACGCTCGGCGGGAGGAGGGAGAGGGCCGCGGCGCCGCCCAGCGTGCCGGCGGCCGATCCCAGGAGTCCGCGTCGCGTCAACTCGGCCATGAATGGCCCTTCTTGAGCGCTCTCACGGAGTGGACCGCTGGCCACTGCGCGACTGGGGCGGTCCGCCGCGGCAGGGGGCGTGGGTGAACACGGGAACAACAGGCACCCCGGCACTTGGCCAAGTCGTGACCGGCGCGCCGGGGATGCCACCGGCCCGTCGCCGGGCCGTCACCGGCGGCGCGGTCCCTTCACGGGGCGCGGCCGGACGGGGTCAGGACACGCCCGTGGCGGCGGTCCGGGCCGCCCCGAACGGTGGCGTGAAGCATGAGCCGGGGGGCTGGGGGGTACGTTCCGTGACCATGAAGCTGGCGTTCTCCACTCTCGGTGTCCCCGGTCTGCCCGTCCCCGAAGTCCTGGCGCTCGCGGGCGCCCACGGCTACCACGGGGTCGAACTGCGCGCCCATCCGGAGGAACCGGTCCACCCGGGTCTCTCCCCGGCTGCCCGCGCCGAGGTGGCGGCCCTGTTCCGGGACGCCGGGATCGAGGTGCTGGGCATCGCCGGGTACGCCCGCGTGGCCGCGCCCGGCGACGACGGGCCCGTGCTGGAGGAGATCCGCGGGCTGCTGCACCTGGCCCACGACCTCGGCGCGCCCTACGTCCGCGTCCTGCCCGGCGCCGACCCGGAGCAGCCCGCCGAGGAGGCCGACGCGGTCGCCGCCCGGCGGCTCGGCACCGCCGCGGAGGACGCCGCCGCGCTCGGCGTCCGCATCCTGCTGGAGACCCACGACTCGCACCCCACCGGGGCCGACGCGATCCGGATCCTCGGGCCGGTCGGGCACCGGCAGGTGGGCGCGGTGTGGGACGTGCTGCACACCTGGCTGGGCGGTGAGGAGCCGGCCGAGACCTACGCGGCACTCGCCCCGCACCTGGGGTACGTGCAGGTGAAGGACGTCGCCTCGGCCGAGGACACCGCCCCGCTGCCGCTCGGCGCGGGCGTGCTGCCGCTCACCGAGTGCCTGGACGTCCTCGCCCGGCAGGGCTGGGACGGCTGGCTGTGCTGGGAGTACGAGAAGCGCTGGTACGAGGAGGCAGCCCCGCTCGCCGGTCTGCTCGACGCGGGCCGCGACCACCTGACCCGGCTGCTCGGCGAGGCGGTGTAGGGCGGGGCTCAGCCGGCGGCGGGCAGCGCCGCGAACGCGTCGTGGAAGCCGGGGAACGTCTTGCGCACGCAGCCGGGGTCGTCGAACGTCAGGCCCGGGGTGCGCAGGGCGGTCACGGCGAACGACATGACGACGCGGTGGTCGCCGAAGGACCTGATCCGGACGCCGGACGCGGGCGTGCCGGGCCGGATCTCGATGTGGCCGGGCCCGGTCGTCACACCGATACCGAGCCGCCGCAGGTTGTCCGCGCAGGCCTCCAGGCGGTCGCACTCCTTCACCCGGGTGTTGGCGACGTCCTCGATGCGGACCGGTCCCGACGCGAACGGCGCGACGGCGGCCAGCGTCGGCATGGTGTCGGAGATGTCCCGCATGTTCACCGTGATCCCGCGCAGCTCCCCCGTGCCGCGGACGGTCGTGCTTCCCTTCGCCACCCGCACGTCGGCGCCCATCCGGCGCAGCACCTCCACGAAGCGCAGGTCCCCCTGGAGCGCGTCCGTGCCGAGGCCGGGCACGGTGATCTCGCGTCCCGGGGTGACGGCCGCCGCGGCGAAGAAGTAGCTCGCGGTGGAGGCGTCGGGTTCGACGGCGTAGGTGGTGGCCCGATAGCCGCCGGGCCCGACGTCGTACACCGTGCCGTCCCGGACGATGTCGGCGCCGAACGCCCGCATCATCGCGAGGGTGATCTCCACGTACGGCGCGGACACCAGGTCGGTCACCCGGATGCGCAGGCCGGTGCGGGTCAGCGGGCCCAGCAGGAGCAGCGCGGTGAGGTACTGCGAGGACTGCCCGGCGTCCAACGCGACCTCGCCGCCCTCCACGCCGGCCGCGTGCACGGTGAGCGGGTGGTGGCCCTCGGCGCCCTCGTGCCGTACGTCGACGCCGAGGTCGCGCAGGGCGCGGGTGAGCGGGCCGAGGGGGCGGCGGCGCATCTGCGGGGAGGCGTCGAAGCGGTAGGTGCCGTGTCCGGCGGCGGCCAGGACCGGCAGGAAACGGGCGGTGGTGGCGCCGTCGCGGCAGAAGACGTCGGCCTCGGCGCGCGCCGGTCCCTGCGGGCGGCCGTCGATCTGCCAGCTGTCGGGGGTGCGTCCGACGCGGTAGCCGAGCCGGGTCAGGCCTTCGGAGAAGCCCTCGGTGTCGTCGGAGCGCAGCGGCCGGACCAGTGTGCTGACGCCGTCGGCGGCCGCGGCGAGGAAGAGCGCGCGTGCGGTGATGGACTTGGAACCGGGGATGTCGACTGCGGGCATGGCCGCATGATGACGGCTCGCCCGGGGCCGGGTCACGTGATGTCCAGGAGCTGGACGCGCCCGCCGGAATGCGGCGGCGACGGCCCCGCCGTGGTTACTGTGCAGTCCCTTGACGGAAAGAAACTTCCCGGATATTGCTGACTCCTCGGAAGTTTCCTTCAGCGGTTCTCCTTCGGAGGGAGCGCACGTGCACGACATCAGCACGGGAAGCACGGGAAGCACCGGAAGCGGCGGCGCACGGCCGTCCAGACGCGCCGTCCTCGCCGCCACCGCGGGAGTCACCGCCGGTCTCACCGCGGGCCGCACCCTCCCGGCGGCCGCCCGGGACGCCGCCCCCGCCGCCGTGAGCGACCGCCGGCTGCGTGCCCTGATCTCCCGGATGACGCTTGAGGAGAAGGTCGGCCAGCTGTTCGTGATGCGGGTCTACGGCCACTCCGCCACCGCCCCCGACAAGGCCGACGTCGACGCCAACCTCCAGGAGATCGGCGTCCGCACCGCCGCCGAGCTGATCGCCGCCTACCGCGTCGGCGGCATCATCTACTTCACCTGGGCCCACAACACCCGTGACCCGCACCAGATCGCGGACCTGTCCGACGGCATCCAGCGGGCCTGTCTGGCGCAGCCGCGCGGAGTGCCGGCGCTCATCGCCACCGACCAGGAGCACGGCGCGGTCTGCCGGATCGGCGCCCCGGCCACCCTGTTCCCGGGCGCGATGGCGGTCGGCGCGGGCGGCTCCCGCGCCGACGCCCGGGCGCTCGGCCGGATCTCCGGCGCCGAGCTGCGCGCGATGGGCGTCAACCAGGACTACTCCCCCGACGCCGACGTGAACGTCAACCCGGCCAACCCGGTCATCGGCGTGCGTTCCTTCGGCGCCGACCCGGAGGCGGTGGCCGCCCTGGTCGCCGCCGAGGTGAGCGGTTATCAGGCGGCCGGGGTCGCGGCGACCGCCAAGCACTTCCCGGGCCACGGGGACACGGCCGTCGACAGCCACTACGGCTTCCCGGTCATCACGCACAGCCGGGAGCTGTGGGAGCGGCTGGACGCGGTGCCGTTCCGGGCCGCGGTCCGGGCGGGCATCGACTCGGTCATGACCGCGCACATCCAGTTCCCGGCCCTGGACGACTCCGGGGACCCGGCGACGCTGTCCCGGCCGATCGTCACCGGCATCCTGCGCGGCGAACTCGGTTACGACGGCGTGGTGATCACCGACTCGCTGGGCATGGAGGGCGTGCGCACCAAGTACGGCGACGACCGGGTGCCGGTGCTCGCGCTGAAGGCCGGCGTCGACCAGCTGCTCAACCCGCCGTCGCTGGACGTGGCGTGGCACGCGGTGCTGGCGGCCGTGCGCGGCGGCGAGCTGACCGAGGCCCGCCTGGACGAATCGATCCTGCGCATCCTGCGCCTGAAGGCCCGGCTCGGGCTGTTCGAGAACCCCTACGCCGACCCGGCCGGTGTCGGCCGCACGGTGGGCACCCGCGCGCACCTCGCCGCCGCCGACCGCATCGCCGAGCGCACCACCACGCTGCTGGTCAACGAGGGCGGCACCCTGCCGTTCGACCGGCGCCGGGAGCACCGCGTGCTGGTCGTCGGCGCCGACCCGGCCTCCCCGACCGGGACCACCGGCCCGCCCACCGGCGTCCTGGCGACCGCCCTGACCGGGCTGGGCTTCGCCGCGACGGCCCTGTCCACCGGCACCACGCCCTCCGCCGACACCGTCACCGCGGCGGTCACGGCCGCGCGGGACGCGGACGCCGTGGTGGTGTGCACCTACAACGTGACGGCGTCCAGCGCCCAGCGCACCCTGGTGGACCGGCTGCTGGCGACCGGGCGGCCGGTGGCCGTGGTGGCGGTCCGCAACCCGTACGACGTCGCGCAGTTCCCGTCCGTCCGGGCCTGCCTGGCCACGTACTGCTGGACGGACGTCGAACTGCGCGCCGCCGCACGGGTCATCGCCGGCCGGGTGGCACCGCGCGGGAGGCTGCCGGTGCCCGTGCAGCGGGCCGACGACCCGGCCCGGGTGCTGTACCCGGTCGGGCACGGGCTGACGTACTGACGGCGGGGCCGCTCACAGCCGCGGCGCGGGCTCGCGCTCCGGGTCCCGGGCGTCGAGCCGGGCGTCGTACCGGGCGAGCGGCCTGGCCCGGTCCACGGCGGCCGGCGGGAGGCCCGCCCAGTCCAGGACGCGGGCGGTGGCCAGCTCCTTCTCGGCGGGGACGAGGCCGGCCACGTTCGCGCCGTGGTTCAGGCCGGGCGCGGTGAGGACGTACGCGTCGCGGGCGCCCCTGCCGAGCCGGAACCGCTCCGCGCCCCAGGGGTCGTTCTCGCCGTAGACGAAGAGCATGTGCGTGGCGTGGTGCCGGACCCAGGTGTCCACGTCGCGCATCGCCCGCGGCCGGAAGCGCATCGGGATCGAACGGGGCACGAGGTTGCGCGGCGGCTGGTAGCCGTAGCGGACCAGGTGCTTGCCGAGGTACGGGAAGTGGATGGTCGGCGCGCCGAGCTGGGTGCCCGCCTGGTAGTAGTACGGCGTGTACGTCTCGAGGCCCTGGTCGGTGTAGGCGGAGAACCCGGAGATGGTGTCGACGGAGTCCCAGATCGCGTCGTCGCTCGCGGTGGCCGCGTCGGCGGGGACGGTGGCGCAGTCCTTCAGCAGGCTGTACTGCCAGAAGCCCCACACGTAGTCCAGGACGACGGCCTCGTACGCCCGGTCCAGGCTGCCGATGGTGGTGAAGGTGTAGCCGTGGTCGGCGGCGTACCGGGCGTACCGGCGCTCCAGCGGCTCGCGGCGCACCAGCGCCTCCCGCTGGACGGCGTCCAGCCGGTCCCGGCACTCCTCGGTGCCGACGTGGGCGAAGAAGCGGTCGTACGCCGAGTCCTCGTCGTTCACCACGTCGTTCGGGGCGACGTACGCCACGACGCCGTCCATGTCGCGCGGGTAGAACCGCTCGTAGTAGGTGGCCGTCATGCCACCCTTGGAGCCGCCCGTGGCCAGCCAGTTGGCGGAGTAGACCGGCTTGAGCGCCTGGTACAGGCGGTGCTGGTCGCTCGCCGCCTGCCAGATGTCGAGCTTGGACCAGTCGGCCGGCTCGGGCCGGGACGGCGTGAAGAAGCGGTACTCCAGCGAGACCTGGTTGCCGTCGACGATCTGGGTGGGCTCGCGGCGCGAGGGGGTCGTGGAGACGTTGTAGCCGCTGGTGTAGAAGACCGTGGGACGGCTGGTGTCCCGGTGCAGGACGGTGATCCGCTGTTGGAAGGTGCCCCGGTCCGGGTGGCGGTGGTCGACCGGCTGGGTGTACTCCAGGACGAAGTAGCGGTAGCCGGGGTACGGCTTCTCCTGGACCAGGCTCATGCCGGGTATCGACAGCAGCCGGTCCTTGATGTCGGTGGGCACGGGCTCGGCGGCGGTGGCCGCCCCGGCCGCTGTGCTCAGGGTGCCCAGGAGCACCGTGAGCGCCAGCAGCCATCTGAGCGCCTTGCGCATGCGTACTCTCCCCTGTGAGACAGCTGTGCGCCGGAAGCTATCCCAGCAACTGCGGTCGCACCAGAGGGGCTTGCGCCGGCCGGCTCAGGCGGCCGGCGAGGCGGTCAGCACAGGATCCAGCCGGAGCTGATGGTGTACCGGTCCACCGAGCCCTTGATCCGGACGCAGCGGTGGCCGGCGTGCACGGTCACCGGACCGGCGTGCTCGCGGTAGCGGCCCCGGTCGACGACCGGCAGGTTGCCGCGCGCCTGCACGCTGACCGACATCGTCCGGGGGGAGCCGGTGCGTCTGGGGACGGTGACGGCGCAGACGTAGCCGTCCCCCCGGTAGATGTGGGTGACGCCGGTCCGGAACGGCAGGGTCCGCACCTCGTGCCCGGCGCAGCCACCGGTGGCCGAGGCCGCCTGCGCGGCCCCCGTCACCGAGAGGGTGAGCGCCGCCGACACGGCCAGCAAGGCCGCGCCGGACGCCAGTCGCCGGCGTATCGCACCACTTTCCACTCGTCGTCCTCCCCGTACCGCGGTTCACACTCCCGCCTCCGTACTGATGTACGGACGCACAGGTGTGCTGGATGGTTGCACGACCGTCAGCGGGACGCGTGGCCGGGGCTCAGCGCGCCACGCCGACCGGCTCCTCCGGCTCCGACCGGCCGACGAAGGTCCGCCACAGCTCGGCGTACCGGCCTCCGCGGGCCAGCAGCTCCTCGTGGGTGCCGTCCTCGGCGACCCGGCCGCGGTCCATCACCACCACCCGGTCGGCGCGGGCCGCGGTGGTCAGGCGGTGGGCGACGACCAGGGTGGTACGGCGGCCGGCGACGCGGTCGGTGGCGCGGTTGACCTGCGCCTCGGTGGCCAGGTCGAGGGCGGCCGTGGCCTCGTCCAGGAGCAGGACGTCGGGGTCGACCAGTTCGGCGCGGGCCAGGGCGATCAGCTGGCGCTGGCCCGCGGAGAGGTTCCGGCCGCGTTCGGCCACCTCGTGCAGGTAACCGCCCTCCAGGGTGGCGATCATCTCGTGGGCGCCGACCGCGCGGGCCGCGGCCTCCACCTCGGCGTCGGTGGCGCCGGGCCGGCCGTAGGCGATGGCGTCGCGGACGGTGCCCGGGAAGAGGTAGGCCTCCTGCGGGACGACGCCCAGCCGGTGCCGGTACGAGGTCAGATCCAGGTCGCGCAGGTCCGTGCCGTCGGCCGTGACCCGGCCGGCGGTCGGGTCGTAGAACCGCGCGACCAGCTTGACCACGGTCGACTTGCCGGCACCGGTCTCGCCGACGAACGCGACGGTCTGCCCGGCCGGGATGCGCAGGTCGATGCCGGACAGCGCCTCCTCGTCGTCGCCGTACGCGAAGTGGACGCCCTCGAAGACGATCTCGCCGCGCAGCGACAGCACCTCCAGCGGCTCGCCGGCGGCCTCGGTGGACGTCGGCTCGCGCAGCAGTTCCTGGATGCGGCCGAGGGAGACCGTGGCCTGCTGGTAGCCGTCGAAGACCTGGGACAGCTGCTGGACGGGGGTGAAGAACAGGTCGATGTAGAGCAGGTAGGCGACCAGGGCTCCGGTGGTGAGGGTTGCCTCCTCGATCCGGCCGGCGCCCGCGATCAGCACGGCCGCCGCGGCGACGGAGGACAGCAGCTGCACGAACGGGAAGTAGACGGAGATCAGCCGCTGGCCGCGGACGCGGGCGCGCCGGTAGTCGTCGCTGCGCGCGGCGAACCGGCGGGCGCCGTCCCGCTCCCGCCGGAAGGCCTGCACGATCCGCAGCCCGGCCACGGTCTCCTGGAGGTCGGCGTTGACCGTCGAGACACGCTCGCGGGCCAGTTCGTACGCCTTCACGCTCGCCCGGCGGAAGAAGAAGGTGGCCACGAGCAGCGGGGGCAGGGTCGCGAAGACGACCAGGGCGAGGCGCACGTCGAGGACCAGCAGGGCGACCATGATGCCGAAGAAGGTGACGACCGAGACGAACGCGGTCACCAGGCCGGTCTGGAGGAACGTCGACAGGGCGTCCACGTCGGTCGTCATCCGGGTCATGATCCGGCCGGTCAGCTCGCGCTCGTAGTAGTCCAGGCCGAGCCGCTGGAGCTGCGCGAAGATCTTCAGCCGCAGGGTGTACAGCACCCGCTCGCCGGTGCGGCCGGTCATCCGGATCTCGCCGGTCTGCGCGAACCACTGGACGAGCACCGTCAGCAGGCCGAGCAGGGCCGCCGACCAGACCGCGCCGAGCGCCGCCTTCGTCACGCCCGAGTCGATGCCGTGCCGGATCAGCACCGGAAGCAGCAGGCCCGCGCCCGCGTCCACGGCGACCAGCAGCAGGCTGGCCAGCAGCGGCAGCCGGAAACCGCGCAGCAGGCGGCGCAGCCCGTAGGAGTCCTCGGGCAGGACGGCGCGGCCCTCGTCGATGTCGGGGGTGTCGGTGGCCGGGGGCAGCGCCTCGACCTGGGCGATGAGCTCAGGGGTGGCCGGGGTGCCGGACAGGGCGTGGTCGCGGGGCGCCCGGTCGCCGGTCCACAGCCGGGGGGTGACGCCCCGCTCGGCGTCGAACTCGGCGTCCAGCTCGTCGCGGACGGAGGTGTCCTCGCGCGGCCCGGCCGGCACGGCGTGGCCCGGGGAGACCTGGCCCAGCTCGTCGGGGTCGGTGAGCAGGCGGCGGTAGAGCGCCGAGCGCCGCTGGAGCTCCTCGTGGGTGCCGAGGTCGGCGAGCCGGCCGCCGTCGAGGACGGCGATGCGGTCGGCGAGGTTGAGGGTGGAGCGGCGGTGGGCGATCAGCAGGGTGGTCCGGCCCTCCATCACCTGCGCCAGCGCCTCGTGGATCTCGTGCTCCACGCGGGCGTCGACGGCGGAGGTGGCGTCGTCGAGGACGAGCAGGCGGGGGTCGCTGAGCAGGGCGCGGGCGAGGGCGACGCGCTGGCGCTGGCCGCCGGAGAGGGTGAGGCCGTGCTCGCCGACGGTCGTCTCGTAGCCGTCGGGCAGCTCGGCGATGAAACGATCCGCCTGGGCGGCGCGGGCGGCGGCCTCGACCTCCTCCCGGGTGGCGTCCGGACGGCCGTACGCGATGTTGTTCCGGACCGTGTCGGAGAAGAGGAACGAATCCTCCGGGACCAGGCCGATCGCGGCCCGCAGCGAGTCCAGGGTCAGCTCGCGGACGTCGTGGCCGCCGATCAGGACCGCGCCGTGGGTGACGTCGTAGAACCGCGGCAGGAGCAGGGAGAGGGTGGACTTGCCGGAGCCGGAGGAGCCGACGACGGCCAGGGTCTCGCCGGGGCGTATCTCGAAGCTGAGCCCCTTCAGGACGGGCGCTCCGGTGCCGTACGCGAAGGACACGTCGTCGAACTCGACGGCGGCCGGCGCGTCGGCGGGCAGCGTCCGGGTGCCGTCCTTCATGCCGGGCTCGGTGTCGATCAGCTCCAGGACGCGCTCGGTGCCGGCGCGGGCCTGCTGGCCGACCGTGAGGACCATCGCGAGCATGCGGACCGGGCCGACGAGCTGGGCGAGGTAGGTGGAGAAGGCGACGAACGTGCCGAGCGTGATGTGGCCGCGCACGGCGAGCCAGCCGCCGAGGGCCAGCATGGCGACCTGGCCGAGCGCCGGGACGGCCTGGAGCGCGGGGGTGTACCTGCTGTTCAGGCGGATGGTGCGCAGCCGTCCGGCGAACAGCCGCCGGCCGACCTCGCGCAGCTTGCCGGTCTCCTGCTCCTCCTGCCCGAAACCCTTCACGACCCGCACGCCGCTCACCGAGCCGTCGACGACGCCCGCCACCGCGGCTGCCTGCGCCTGCGCGTACCAGGTGGCCGGGTGCAGCCTGCTGCGGCTGCGCCGGGCGATCCAGCCGAGGGCCGGGGCGACGGCCAGGGCGATCAGGGTCAGCGGCAGCGACAGCCACGCCATGATCACCAGGGACATCAGGAAGAGCAGGACGTTCCCGATGGTCATCGGGAGCATGAAGAGCAGGCCCTGGATCAGCTGGAGGTCGCTGGTGGCGCGGCCGACGACCTGCCCGGTGGACAGCTCGTCCTGGCGGCGGCCGTCCAGCCGGGTGATCGTGGCGTACATCTCGGTGCGCAGGTCGTGCTGGACGTCCAGGGCGAGCCGGCCGCCGTAGAAGCGGCGCACGTAGGTGAGGGCGTACACGAGCACGGCCGCGCCGACCAGGGCGCCGGCCCAGGGGGCCATGTCCCGGGTGTGGTCGCCGATCACGTCGTCGATGATGACCTTGGTGACCAGCGGGACGAGGGCCATGACGGCCATGCCGGCGAGGGAGGAGCCGAGGGCCAGGACGACGTCCTTCGGATACCGCCAGGCATAGCCCGCCAGCCTTCGTGCCCATCCCCGTCGCGGTGCCACACCGGTGCCTTCCGTCGGACCTGATCTACCGCAAGGCTGCAACGCCGGCGGATGCGGATTTCATCCCTCCGCAACAATCGGGGGCACCGGACGGACGGGGTGCACCTCGCGTTCGACGCGCGGCAGCAGCTCCGGGACGTAGATCTCCCGGATGGCCTCGCCGGAGCCGTGCGCCTCCCAGTGGGCGCGGTCCGCCCACCGCTCCACCAGCACGAACCGGGCCGGGTCCGCCTGGGACGCGTACGCCTCCCAGGCGACGCAGCCGGCCTCGGCCAGGCACAGCGGGCGCATCCGGGCCAGCGCGCCGGCGACCGCCGGTATGTCGCCGGCCTCGCGGACCCGCACGATCACCACCAGGTCGAACATCAGCGCCCCCCGGTGGCGCCGGCGCCGGACCGCTCCGCCACGGTCCGGGCCAGCTCGGGCAGCCACTCGGCGGCCGGCGTGAACCGGTGGCCCAGCGCCGCCGCGCGGCCGGTCGCCATGCCGAAGTCGGCCGGGCAGGAGAACGGGGACAGGTCCGGGTCACCGGCCGCGTCCGCCTTCTCCACCACCCGGGCCGTGCGCCCGGTGACCGCCTCCACCGCACGGCACACGTCGTGGACGTCGACGGGATCGGGCGAGGCCACGTTGACCGCGCCGGTGACACCGGAGACGGCCGCGGAGGCGAGGAAGGCGGCCACCTCCCCGGCGAGGGCCAGGGAGGTACGGCCGGGGCGGGCGTGGGCCACGACGGGCCGCCCCTCCCGGATGCGGTCCACGTGGAAGCGGAACCGGCCGGTGAAGTCGTCCTCGGCGGCCAGCACGTGCGCCACCCGGGCCAGCACCACCGGCACCCGCGCCCGGTCCACGAGCACGGCCTCGGCCTGCCGCTTGCCCTCGCCGTAGTTGGCGTCCAGGTAGGCGGGGTCGGCCCAGGGCAGCGCGGTGTCGTAGGCGTAGCGCGCCGGGTCCAGCTCCTCCTCGCGGGCGAAGGCACTCATGGGCGGGGCGGGCGGCCGCCAGCGGAAGGTGTCCGCGTTGTACACCTCCATGCTGCTGGTCAGCACGATCTTCCCGGCGCGGCCGGCGAAGGCCGCGCAGGTCTCGGCGGCGGCCAGGGGCGTGTAGCACATCTGGTGCACGACGGCGTCGAACCGCTCCCCGGCGACGGCGGCGGTCAGCGCGCCGGGGCTGTTCACGTCGGCGCGCAGCCGCCGCACCGCGTCCCCGAAGGGGTCGGGGGTACGGCCGCGGTTGACCACCGTGACCCGGTGCCCCGCGTCCAGCAGCCGCCGCACCAGCAGCTTGCCCACGAACCGGGTGCCGCCGACGACGCAGACGTCAGGCATCCGCCGCCACCGCCTCCAGCGGGTCCGGCGCGGCGGGGACGTCCCGGCCGCCGGCGGGCTCCCGGTCGGCCAGGCACACCAGCGCGCAGCCGGCCGCCACCACGGCGGCGACGTACCAGTTCGCGCCGGGCACGCCGAGCGAGCGGGACAGGTCGAACAGGACGCCTGCGAGCAACGAGCCGGCCATGTTCCCGGCGCTGCGGAAGAAGTGCATGGCGCCCATGGCCTTGGCGAGCCGGTCCTCGGGGACCTTGTGGGCGACCCACATGTCGAACGACGGCACGAACAGGATGTCACCGAGCACGACGGTCAGGCAGCCGGCGAACACCCAGCCGGCGCCGCGCCCGGCACCGAAGGCCAGGAAGGCCAGGGTCATGCCGGTCAGGCCGATCGCCATGACCGTGCCGGGGTTCAGCCGCTTGATGAGGGTCTTGAACAGCGGGTACTGGAGCACGAGCACGGTCAGGCCGGTGACCCAGAACGGCGCGGAGGGCGCCCAGCCGGGCACGTAGGTCTCCATGTGCAGCGGGATGCCGACGATGAAGCCGATCGACAGGAACCAGAACACGGCCGACAGCAGGAAGTAGCGGGTGGCGCCGCGCACCTCGATGCCCTTGAACACCGCCGTGCTGAACAGCGGGGGACGTTCGGCCGCGGCCGCCGCGGTGCCGGCCGGGGGCCGGAACCCGTCACGCGGGATGAACGCCGAGGAGGCGAGGCAGAAGCCGATGAAGATCGCGAACACCACGGAGAACAGGACGCGCAGGTCGACCCCGGCCAGCGCGCCGCCGAGCAGCGCGCCGCCGAGCAGGCCGACCTGCGCGGCCATCTGGAACGTCGACAGCGCCTTGGGCCGCTCGTCGTCCGGGTAGGACACGAGGACGTTCTTCAGGCCGGGGAAGGCGGTGCCGGAGCCGAAGCCGATGAACAGCGCGAGCACGCTGTAGGCGACCACGCCGCTGCCGAAGCCCATCAGGAACAGGGCCGTCGCCTCCAGGGCGGTGCCGGCGAACACGGCGCCGCGGATGCCGACGCGGGCGGCGACACCCTCGTAGAAGAAGGTGGCGAGGAGGCGTCCCACATAGGTCATGCACATCACCACACCGGCCCACAGGCCGCTGTCGGTGTCCCCGAGGGAGGCGACGAAGAGGGGGAACCAGATGTAGTTGCCGATGTGGGCGAGGAAGATGCCGGCGTTGATGCCGATCAACGCCCGCCTGCGTTCAGTGGTCACGGCGTGGCCTTTCCGTTCGGTGCGGTGGCGCGCAGGCCCGCGATGGCGCGCGCGAGGGCGGGGCGGTCCACCGGCACACCGCGGACGACGGTGGCCAGCGGCAGCGCGGTCAGGGGCGCGCCGGGGGCGTGGAGGTTGTAGGTGGCGTCGGCGCCGGGGGCGAGCGGCCCGGCCGGGGAGGCCCCGCCGCGCAGCTCGTCGAAGTAACGGCGGCCGCCGAAGGTGGCGTGGTGGCGTAGCGCCCCGTCGAGCGCGGGGTCGTCGCCGCGCAGGAGGGCGAGTTCGCTGAGCAGCGAGTAACCGTGGAAGGCGCCGGTGTTGCCGGAGTCGGTGCCGACCAGCAGGCTGCCGTCGCGCAGGGCGGCGAGCGCGTTGCGGCGCATGTCGGCCAGGGCGGCGGTACGGCTCTCCTGGCAGCCGAACCCGATGCCGTACGGCTTCTCGATGCCCCGGACGAAGTCCAGGTTGGCCGGATCCTGGGTGAGCGCGAAGCTCTCCCTGCCGTACTCGGCGAGGAACTCCTCGCCCGTCATGACCATCGGGCGCAGACCGGCCAGCGTGGAGACGAACCGGGCGCCCGCCAGCTCCGCCCGTTCGGCCGCGCCCAGGGTGCGGTCGCGCACGGTGTGGGCGAAGAGCCGGAAGCCGCACGCGTAGGCCCAGCGGGTCTCCTGGAGGGTGTTGCAGTCGATGACCGCGGGGATGCCGCGCTCGGCCGCCGTCCGGGCGGTGAACCGCAGCACCTCCTCCGACAGCCGGGAGAACTTCACCGGGCTGCCCGGCTGTTCGGTGCCGTCGGTGAACATCACCTTGAGGAAGGTGCCGCCGCGCGCGGCGTTGGCCCGCAGCGCCTGCTCCAGGTCGGCCTCGACGCCGATCATGTACACCGGCGCCGGGAACTCGACGCCGTGTCCGGTGCGTCCGGCGGTGTCGGTCAGCGCGGTGACCGCGTACCCGCAGTGGACGATCTCCGGGTACGGCCACGGCGAGGCGGCGGCCCCCTCCCGCCAGGCGTCGGCGACCAGGGGGAAGCCGAACATGTCCACCACGTGGGTCACCCCGTGGTAGAGGTACTGCAAGGCCACGATCCGCGGATCGTCGGCGGTGTCGTCCCAGTTGGCGGGCAGCGAGACGTGGGCGTGGGTCTCGGTCAGGCCGGGCCACAGCTCCGGCTCCCCGCCGCGGCGGGGGCCGGTGGGCTCGATCCGGGCGAGGACGCCGTCCTCGACCGTGACGTCGAAGACGGCGTCGGGGTCGAGGCCGGGGACGGCGACGCCGGTGAGTGCCCGCCCGCTCACCGGGCCACCTCGACCCGCATCCCGAGGTCGATCAGGTCCAGGGCCTCCTCGCAGCGCTTGTTGACCTCGGTGCGGTCGGCTCCGGTGAAGATGACGTGCCCGATCCAGTCGAAGTTGGAGCGGGACAGCCGGGTGACGGCGGTGCCGGGCTTCTTGTAGGCGAGGGCGTGGTGGTAGCCGGGCAGGGCGGTCAGCGCGTCGAATCCGATCCGCTCGACCGTGCCGGCGACCGGGGCGCCGAACCAGTGGCCGCCGGCCGTGGTGTCGCCGGGGAAGGGCAGCTCGGGGCGCTCGCCCAGGGCCTGCCGGATGACCTCCAGGTAGGGGTCGACACCGGAGCTGAGCTGCATCAGGGTCGGCACGATCCCGCCGATGAGGCGGCCGTTGACCTCGCACAGCACCGGGCCGTCCGGGCCGAGCAGGTACTCGGTGTGGATGAAGCCGAAGTCCACGCCGAGTCCGGCCAGGACGCGGGTGGTCATGGCGAACAGCTCGTCCTGGAGGGGGTGCCCGGTGAAGTAGGTGGCGCCCATCTCGATGAAGTGGGGGAAGCCGCTCAGCGGCCGATCGGTCAGGCCGAGGTTGACGATCTCGCCGCCGCCCAGCACACAGGACTCCACCGAGATCAGCTCGCCGGTGACGAACTCCTCGATCAGCACGTCCGGGATGCGCGTCACGCCGCGCCCGTAGTCGGCGACGTCCCGCAGCTCGGCGAGGTAGCCGCGCAGGTCCTCCTCGTCCTTCAGGTGCAGCACGTGCAGGCTGGCGGTGCCGTCGGACGGCTTGACCACGCAGGGGAAGCCGATCTCGCGGACGGCGGCCTCGACGGCCGCCGGGTCGTCGGCGTCGGCGACGTGCGCGAAGCGCGGCTGGCGGATGCCGGTGCCGTCCAGGGTGAGGCGGGTGAGGTGCTTGTGACGGGCGTTGCGGGCGCCGTCGACGCTCATGCCGGGCAGGCCGAGCGCCTCGGCGACGGCCGCGGTGTGGACGGTGTGGTACTCGCTGTACGTGGTCACCCCGTGGACCGGGTTCTCCGCGTGCAGCCGGCGGGCCAGCGCCGTCAGCTCCTCGATGGAGAACGCCTCCTCGCTGTGGACCACGTGGCAGTTGGGGTGCGCGTAGGCGGCCTCGGCCAGCGGGGAGGCGCCGAGGTAGAAGCCGGGGTCGACCGAGACGAGCGTGACGTCGTGGCCCAGCTCCAGGGCGTTGGCGATGCCGGCGATGCCGTTGGGGTTGCATTCGATCATCAGGATGTGCATGCCAGGCTCCTTGGGTGGTGGGTGGCGTGGGGGGCGGCGGCGCGGGTCAGCGCGTCCAGGACGGCGGCCAGGTCGAGGCCGACGGCGGCCATGACCTCGGGGTGGTCGCCGCCGTGCGAGGGCCAGCGGCGGTCCGCGGCGACGGAGGTGACCTCGCAGCGGGGCAGCAGCAGGGCCAGCGCCTCGGCGACGCCGCCCTGGCCGCGGTGTTCCTCGACGACGACGAACCGGCGGTGCCGGCGCGCCAGTTCCGCCGCGGAACGGGTGAGGTGCTCGTGGTCGGCGTACACCAGGTGCGCGTGCGCGGTGCCCGGTGTCCGGGTCCTGGCCTCGACGGCCAGGCGGGTGCCCTCCTCGCCCACCGACACCAGGCAGACGGCGTCCGGTCCGGCCGTGGACTCCCAGTTCACGTCCGGGAGTTCCGCTCCGGCGGGCAGCGGGAGGGAGGCGTAGCGGGCGTTGCGCCCGGTGCGGATGTAGTGCGGGCGCCCGGAGCGGGCCGCGGCCCGGACCACCGCGCGCATCTCGGCCTCGCCGTGGGGCGCGGCGACGGTGACGCCCGGGATGGCGCGCAGCACCGCGAGGTCCTCCAGGCAGTGGTGGGTGGTGCCGAACCAGGCGCCGGAGACACCCGCGTACGGCGCCACCACGGTGACCCCGGCGTTCAGGTAGCCGAGGGTCAGCTTCAGGCTCTCGGCGGCGCGCAGCGCGGCGAACGGCGCGAAGGTGCTGACGAACGGGCGGTAGCCGCCCGCGGCGAGGCCCGCCGCCATGTCGACCATGGCGCCCTCGGCGATCCCGAGGTTGAAGAAACGGCCGGGGTGGGCCGCCTGGAACGGGTGGCCCTTGCCGCCCAGGTCCGCCTCCAGGCAGAGGATCGCGGGATCGTCGACGGCGAGCCGGGTCAGCTCGTCGCGGTAGGCGTCCCGGCCGGGGAGCGGGGCGGGGGCGTCGGTCACGGCGGTCATCGGATGGCTCGCTTCCACTTGGCGGCGCGGGCGGCGTCGATGGTCACGTAGTGGGAGCCCGCCCGGCCCTCCACGGCCGGCACGCCCTTGCCCTTGACGGTCCGGGCGAGGACGGCCAGCGGCCGGTGCTCGGCCCGGCGGTCGCCGGCGAGGACCTCGGTCAGTGCCGCGTGGTCGTGCCCGTCGACCTCGGCCACGTCGAACCCGAAGGCGGCGAACCGCTCGGCGAGCCGGGGCAGCGGCGAGATGTCCGCCACCAGGCCGTCGTTCTGGCCGCCGTTGACGTCCACGACGAGGACCAGGTTGCCCAGCCGCTGCGCGGCGGCGACCTGGCAGGTCTCCCAGACCAGGCCCTCCTGGAGCTCGCCGTCGCCGGCCACGGCGATGCCGAGGCCGCCCTGCCCGCCGATCCGCCGGGCCAGTGCCCAGCCGGCGGCGTAGGGCACGCCGTGGCCGAGGCTGCCGGTCGGGAACCGGACGCCCGGCACCCCGGGCCCGGGGTGCCCGGTGTAGGGCTCGCCGGCCCGGCCGTAGCGCGGCGCCGGGTCGTCCGGCAGGACGCCGCTGACGTGCAGCGCCGCGTACAGTCCGGCGGCGGCGTGGCCCTTGCTGAGCACGACCTCCGTGCCGTCGCCGGCGGCGGCCCGGTCCAGGGCCACGAGGAGGATGTCCAGCACGGACAGGCTGCCGCCGAGGTGGCAGCCGCGCGGACCCGCCGCCATGTCGACGACGAGCCGGCGGGCCGCCACGGCGCGTTCGGCGAGGGTGGCGAGATCGGCCCGGGAGGTGACGGGCCGCTCGGTCACGGCGGTCATCGACGGCTCCCCTCGGGCAGCGAGAACCACCGGTTGACCGCGTCGGCGAGCAGTGAGCGGGCGGTGCGGTACTCCATGGCGCCGATGCGCTCCTCGTCGGTGTGGTCCAGGGCGGAGTCGCCCGGCCCGTACGCCACCATCGGCACGTCGTGCCAGGTCGTGGCCAGGGTGTTCATGTCGGAGGTGCCCTTCTTCACCACGAACCGGGGCCGGATGCCGGCGTCGGCGAAGGCCCGGGTGAAGACCTTCACCAGCGGCCCGGAGCGACCGCCGGCGTAGCCGGGCGTGGCCCGCAGCACCTCGACGGTGACGTCGTCGCCGGTGTGGGCGAGCGCGGCGGCCCGCAGCGCGTCCAGGTCGGCGCCGGGCGGGACACGGAAGTTGAGGACGCCGGTGCCCCGGCTCCGCTGCCGGCCTGTCTCGCTGCCGACCTCGATGACGGCGCTGAGCGCGTCCGGCGCGGCGGCCAGGACGTCGGCCCGGATGGCGGCCAAGGCGTCGATGAGGCGGTCCGGCGCGGACACCGCGTCCATGCCGGCCGAGTGACCGGTGGTCACGGCGGCCGTCACCCTCAGCTTGAACAGCCCGAAGTAGCCGAGGGTCAGCTTGTGCGCGCCACTGGGCTCGCCGATGACGACCGCGTCCGCCGGGTAGTGGTCACGGGCGTGGAAGGCGCCCTTGGAGGAGGAGATCTCCTCCTCGACCGCGCCGACCACGACGAGCCGGCCGTCCTCGGGGATGTCGGCGTGCGCGAGAACCTCCAGGAACGCGGCGAGGCTGGCCTTGGCGTCGACGCTGCCCCGCCCCCACAGCTCCTGTCCGCGCCAGGCGGCGGGCCACCGGTGCGGGACGGTGTCGAGGTGGCCGAGGAGCAGCAGCCGGCGGGGGCCGCGGCCGCGGGCGGCGACCAGGTTGCCGACCGCGTCGACGTGGGCCTCCATGCCGCGCTCCCGGCACCATTCGGCGAGGTAGGCGGCGAGTTCGCCCTCGTCGCCCGAGACCGACGGGACACCGACGACCCGGGTGAGCAGGGTGAGGTCGGCGGTGGGCTGCCGGGTGCGCCAGAAACGGGTCCAGCCGGCGAGGTCGCCCATGACGTGCGGGCCGGTGATGGCCACGTCCGCGCTGCCGCCCTCCAGGGCGATCTCGGCGGCCCGGACCTTCTGCCGCATCCTGCCCCCGGCGTAGCGCGCCGCGTCGCCGGGATAGGCGTCGGACAGCGTCGAGGCCGGGTCGGCCGGGTCGGTGAGCAGCCCGGCGGTGCCGGTGACCAGGCGCAGGTGGTCGGCGTCCAGGGCGAGGGCGAGGACGGCGGCCAGCACGTCGGCGTCGACGTTGAGCGGGGCGCCGCCCGCCGCGTCGGCGACCGGCGGGGACAGGCAGACGACGTCGTACGCCTCCAGCAGGGCCGTCAGCCGGGCGGTGTCCGCCTCGGTGGGCAGGCCCGCCCGGTGGTCGCGGACCACGACGGACCGGCCCTCGGCGGTGCGGACCTTCAGCGGGCGGTTGGCCCGGCCGGTGACCAGCCGGCCGCGGGAGGCGACGGCCGTGAAGGCGTCCAGTCCGAGCTGCCTGAGGCCCTGCTCGACGGCGGGCAGGGTGACCCGCTCGTAGGCGTCGACCAGGTGGGCCATCTCCTCGGGCGGGCAGTAGCGCACCTCGTCACCGTTCGCGAGCCGCAGCCGGGGCATCGGGCGGCCGATGGCGGTGTAGTGCCGTTCGATGCCGGTGGCGCCGCCGGCGATCAGCAGCACCCGGGCACCGCGGGCCACCAGGTCCGCGATCTCCTTCAGCACGGTGCCGCGGTCGAGGGTGGCGCTGCCCGCCTTGACGACGTAGAGGGGGCGGGTCATGGCGACACCGCCGTGGTGGGCAGCCCGGCCGCCTCGGGGAAGCCGGAGATCAGGTTCATGGCCTGCACGGCCTGCCCGGCGGCACCCTTGATCAGGTTGTCGAGGGCGGCCACGGTGACGCACTGGCCGTCCCGGACGGCGATGGCGACCTCGGCGACGTTCGAGCCGACGACGGCCTTGAGCATCGGGAAGTCCTGCGGTGCCTTGGGCGCCGGACGCACCCGGACGAACGGCCTGCCGACGTACGCCTTGGCGTAGGCGCGCTTGACGTCCAGCGCGGTCACCCCGTCGCGCAGCTCGCTGTAGGCGGTGATCATGATGCCGCGGGCCACGTCGAGACTGTGCGTGGAGAAGCGCAGGTCGACGGCGGTGCCGGTGAAGTCGGCGAGGGCCTGCCGGATCTCCGGGCCGTGCCGGTGGCCGTGCAGCTTGTGCACGCGGAAGTTGCCGGTGCGTTCCGCCGGGGGTTCGCCGCCGCCGCGTCCGCCGCCGGTGGAGCCGGTCTTGGCGTCGACGACGACCCGGTCGGTGACCAGCGGCTCGTCCTGGGCGAACAGCGGGTACAGGGCGTAGACCGTGGTGACGGCCATGCACCCGGGCAGGTTGACGAAGCGGCCCTCGGGGACGGCGGGGCTCAGCTCGGGGACGTAGTAGGCGAAGTCCTCCAGCGGCGGGTGGACGGCGGTGGCCGGGTAGTGCCGGCGGATGTCGCCGGTGTCCCGCAGCCGGAAGTCGCCGCCGAGGTTCAGCACCCGCTTCGCGTGCCCGGCGATCAGCGGCAGCCGCTCGGGCAGGGTGCCGGTCGGCAGGCAGCCGAAGGCGATGTCGACGGGGTCGACCTCCGCCAGTTCGGCGAGCGGGCGGAAGGTGAGGCCGGCCGCCCGCGGGTGGTTGCGCAGCCAGGGGTGGACGCTGCCGACGGCGGCGCCCGCGGCGCGCTCTGCCGACAGGAACGCCAGCTCGACGTGGGGGTGTTCGAGCAGCAGGCGGATCACCTCGCCGCCGGTGTAGCCGCTGGCGCCGATGACGGCGACGCGGATCGTCTGGTGCGGGGCCGTGTCAGCCAAGGCGGGCCGCCTTCTCGTACGGGCGCCGGTACGCGCGCGTCTCGACGAGCTTGCGGATCGCGTCGGGCCGGCGGGCCACCTTCCGGAAGGCGTCGGCGTAGCGCAGGATGCGCTCGTACTCGACCGGGGAGCGCAGCTCGCGGCAGAGCACCAGGGTGGAGTCGAGCATGCCCAGCGTGACGGGGAAGTCCTGCGGGCGGTGATCGCGCACGGCGGCCGGGTTGAGCGTGAACGGATAGCCCCCGCCGAAGCCGTCCCGGTGCCGGAAGGGCAGGTGGCACGGGATCGGGGTGTTCTGCCACTCGCGGGCCGGCACGCCCTCGGCGACGAGCAGTTCGTGCGCCGCCTCCTTCACCGCGAACACCGGCAGGTCGTCCAGTCCGACCGCCTCGGGGCGCAGGGTGATCCGGTACATGTTGTAGGCGTGGACGTGGCCGTCGGGCACGTGCGGCGCCGCGAACAGGCCGGTGCCGTCCAGGGCCTCGCCGAGCAGGGCGGCGTTGCGGGCGCGGATCCGGTCGTAGTACGGCAGGCGGCGCAGCTGGCTGCTGCCGAAGGCGGCGGCGACCCAGGACATGCCGTAGTCGATGCCGTGCCGCTCCAGGTAGGCGGTGGCGCGCTCGTACGCCTCCCCGGTGGCGAAGAAGGCGATGCCGCCCTCGCCGCCGAGCGGGAAGTTCTTGTCGGCCATCAGGCTCTGGCCCGCCGCGTCGCCGAGGGAGCCGGCGACCCGGTCGCCGATCCTCGCGGAGTGGGCGTGCGAGGCGTCCTCCACCAGGGCGATGCCGTGGCGGTCCGCGAGGGCGCGCAGGGCCGGCACGTCGGCGGGCAGGCCGTGGACGTGCACCGGCATCAGGGCGCGGGTGCGGTCGGTGACCGCGGCGGCCGCCGCCGCGGGGTCCATGCAGTAGGTGACCGGGTCGATGTCGACGAAGACCGGGACGGCGTGGGCGGCGACGACGGCCTGGGCGGTGGCGATGAAGGTGAACGCCGGGACGATCACCTCGTCGCCGGGCCGGACGCCCGCGCCCACCAGGGCCATGTGCAGGCTGGAGGTGCCGCTGGCGGTGGGCAGGGCGTGGGCGGCGCCGACGTACGCCCGGTAGGCCTCGGCGAAGTCGGCGACGACCTTCTCCGGGGCCTGCCGCTGGGCGAGCATCAGACCGAAGACGTCTTCCTTGGTGATGACCGGGAAGAGCGTGCGGCGCAGCGCCTTGGGGATCATCTCGTCCCCGCCGAGGGCGGCGAGTTCCTCCTCGACGGCGGCGGCGTCGGGAAGCGGCAGCGGGGCCGCGGGAAAATCGGTGATCATCAGTGGGCTCCGGAGGCGGCGGGTCGGGCCGCCTGGGTCAGGGCCATCCGCGCGCAGGCGGCCACGAGCGGGCTGAGCCGGTAGTTGAACTGGACGCCGGGGACCAGGGAGAGGTCGGCCTCCTCCTGCGTCCACATGGTCCGCAGGTCGTGGGCGCCGAAGATCTTCAGCCGTTCGGCGCGGGCCCAGATCAGCTCGTCGTCGGTGAGCACGGCGGCGGCCGGCCCGAAACCGAGCCCGGTGAGGTCCACCACCAGCGCGGGGGCGGTGGCGCCGGCGGCCAGCTCGGGCAGGCGGTCGGCGTTGTCCGGGCCGAGGGACACGTGGTCGTACGTCACCGGGCCGCCGTCGGCCGTGACGGTGACGCCGAGCCAGGCGAGGAACGCCCGGCCGGCGTCGTCGATGTCGGGGACGACGGCGGTGCCGCCGTGCCCGATGCCCTGACCGGCCAGGGCGGCGTGCAGGGCGCCGGTGCGGCTGTTGAGGAGGACGGCCCTGGCGCGCCCGGTCCGCTTGGTCAGCAGCCGTTCCAGACCGGGCAGTTCCCGGTCGCTCTTCTCGATGCTCATGACCACGCCCGAGGTGAGGACGCGGGTGAGCACCGTGGCGGTGTCGAACAGTTCCATGGGTGTCGGTTCTTCTCCGGTCTTGTGCGGGCCGGTCCGGGTCACAGGGCCGCGGCGGCGAGCTGTTCCGCGACGTACGCGGCGAGCAGGCCGGCGACGTCCACGCCGTGCCGGGCGGAGGAGCGGGCGAACTCGGGATTGGCGTTGACCTCGAGGACGAGCAGGTTCCCGGTGGCCCGGTCCTCGACCAGGTCCACGCCGTAGAAGCCGGGGCCGAGGACGTCGACGACCTGCCCGCAGAGCTTCTCGATCTCGGGGGTGACCTCGGTGCGCCGGACCTCGGCGCCCAGGTGGGTGTTGGTGCGCCAGTCGTCCGAGACGCGCTGGATCGCCACCACGGGGCTGCGCCCGACGACCACCACCCGCAGGTCGTGGCCCGGCTTGTCGACGTACTCCTGGACGACGACGGGGAACAGCTTGCCCGAGGCGTCCGCGGACTCCCGGCCGCCGGCCCACGCCTCGACGCACTCGGCGTTGGCCATCTTGGTGACCCCGCGTCCCCACGAGCCGCTGACCGGCTTGACGACGGCGGGCAGGCCCAGCTCGGTGACGCGTGCGCGGACCTGGTCGTAGCTGAAGGCGTGCCGGGTGGCGGGGTGGGGGATGCCGTGCCGGGCGAACAGCAGGGCCTGGAGGCCCTTGTCGTTGCAGGTCTCGATGGCCGCCGCCCGGTTCAGGGTGGTGACGCCGGCGTGTTCCAGCCGGCGCGAGACGCTGATCGCCTCGCGGTGGGAGAGGTTCCTGATCAGGGCGAGGGCGGCCGGGCCGGCCTCCCCCGCCACGACCGCGGAGAGGTCCTCCAGGAGCAGCGGACGGGCCGCGAGCCCCTGGGCGCGCAGCGCCCCGAGGAGGAGTTTCTCCTCGGGACGCAGCATCGTGACCGAGAGCAGGACCTGGTCGGCGACCGTCACTCGCCCCAGTCCTCTTCCACCTCGGGAGCGAGGTCGAGGCGTACCACGGCACCGGACTTCTCGACCACCTCGTGTTCCTGCCCGCAGGCGGCGCACTCGGTGATCTCACCCTTCTCCCAGTCCTCCTGGACCTGGAATTCGGTATCGCACACGAGGCACTTCGGGGCCATTACAGCAAGGCTCATTCGTTGTCTCCTCACAATTTCGACATGCGGACATGGCCGTACGGCGTTTTCCTACGTATTTCTTACGACCGTCGCGCACGCCGGTCGGCCCCCCGGCCGGCACGCGCTGACAATCGGTCGTCCGCTGAGCGGATATGACGTGACGTCAGCCGACGTCGCCGTCGCTCATCCCCAGCTGTCGTCGCTCATGTGCGTGACCGCGCCGGCGGCCGCCGTTCCGGCGTCGCGGCCGGCACCGAGAAGGCCGGCGGAGAATGCGAGGGCCGCGGTGAACACCGCGACGGCGCCTGTGAATCTGCGGACCAACTGAGAGCGCTTCATTTCCAGTCCCCCCTGGATACGTGCGGGCGGCCATTCAAGTGATCGCCGCCCTGCACAGAAAGAATGCCGCGCCGGGGAAGTTGCCGGAAGCGATACCAGGCCTCATGATCATGCATTGCAGAAGTGCGAAGGGGGCGTCGTGTGCAGCAAAACGGACATAGGTGAGGGTGGCGGCCAAACAGAGCTCTGCCCGGAGGGCGCGGAGTTCTACCGGAGCGCCGTACGGTCCGGGAGGGCCGCGCGGGAGCGCGTCCCGGAGTGTCTGCTCACGCTCGGCCTGCTGACGCCCGCGGTGGGTGACGAGCGGACGCTGGTCCCCGTGCCGCCCGAGGTGGCCACCGCCGCCCTGACCCGGCCCCTGGAACAGGGCATCCTCGACCACCAGCGGGCCCTGACGGCCGTCCGTACGACGATGTCACAGGTGGAGGGCGTCTACCGGGACCTGCGCCGCAACGACGCCGACGTGGTGCAGCGGCTCACCGGAGAATCGCTGATCACCGCGGCGGTGGACGAGGCCGCCCGGTCCGCCGTCCGCGAGGTGCTGACCGCGCACCCCGGCGGCGGCAGACCCGAGCACATGCTCGTCCGGTCCCTGCCGCTCGCCCTCGAGGCCCAGCGCAGGGGCGTGCTCCAACGCCGGCTCTACCAGCACACGGTGCGGGCCCACGGCCCGACGCTCGACTACATCAAGGCCGTCACCGCCGTCGGTGTGCAGGTGCGCACCGTGGACGAGGTCTTCGACCGTTTACTCATCTACGACCGCGAAGTGGCGTTCATCCCCGACATGGAGAAGGAACACCGCGACCACGCCCTGCGGGTCACCGACCCCGGACTGGTGCACTTCCTCGTCTCGGTCTTCGAGCACGCCTGGGAGCGGGGCGACCCGATCGTCTACGGGCAGGACCAGCAGCGCCCCCGACTGCTCACCGACGAGACCCGGCTGCGGGTGCTGCGCCTCATGGTCGACGGCTACACGGACGCCGCCATCGCCGGCCGGCTCGGCATGAGCACCCGCAGCGTGGCCACCCACCTGAAGAAGGTGTCCGACCTGCTCGGCAGCAAGAGCCGGGCCCAGCTCGCCTATCTGACCGCCCAGAGCGGCCTCCTGGACGAGCCGGAGCCCGGCACGGGCGACGGCCGGGACGGGTCCTGACCGCCGGGCGGCTCCCGGGTCAGGTCGTGCGCACCCGCAGGAAGTACAGGCGGGTGGTCTGGGCGGCGTTCTGGTTGTCGTCGCTGACCAGCAGGACCCGCAGGCGGCCCGCGCGGTCCCGGCCGGTGACCGTCATGCCCTCGATGTTGTCGAGCAGCGGGTTGGGCTGCGGCTGCCGGGCCGTCGCGCCCAGGGACGGGCAGTCGGCGATGTCGGCCAGCAGCGTCTTGGCGGCCGGGCGGACACCGTCCTGCCCGGTCAGGTGCTCGACGCTGCGGGTGTCCGTGGCGTGGCGCGGGTCGGCCAGGTAGAGGCGGACAGTGTTGCCCACGCCGGGGGTGAAGCCGCGTTCCAGGACGAGGAGGCGCCCGCCGGGGATCGCCTGGACCTCGGGGACGCCCAGGCCGGCGTCGGTGCGGTAGGCGTACTGGGCGGCGAGCCGGAACCGGCCGTCCGCGGCGCGCCGCCAGGTCTGGAAGCGGACGGTGCCGGCGGCGTCGCCGGACAGCGCGGACTCCATGGAGGCCACCAGGGTGCGGCCGCCGGGCAGCAGCGTCAGGCCCTCGAAGGTCTGGTTGGCGGTGGCGCGGCCGGCCGGGGCGGTGCGCAGGGAGGGCGGCACCGGGAGCCGGTCGAGGATCCGCCCGTCGCGGGTGTAGCGGCGCACGGACGGCTCGGTCTCGGAGGTGATCAGCCGGGTGCCGTCGCGGTCGACCACCAGGCCCTCGGAGTCGAGGTCGGCGCCCGTCTCGTCGGCGAGGTGGACGGCCGACTCGGGCCGCAGGGTGCGGGCGTCCAGGCGGAGCAGGACCGAGCGGTCCTCCAGCGCCGCGAGCGAACCGTCCCGGTCCACGGCGAGGGCGGAGAGGTTGCCGACGAAGGTGCCGTCGTACGTCGTCTTGTCGAGCGCGTCGGAGAAGCGGTCGAGCTGGACACGCGGTGAACAGGCGTGGCCGGACGGTGTGCCGGCGGCGGCCGGCCCGCCGGAGAGGCAGGCGGCCACCGCCAGTGCGGCGGTCAGGCTGGTGAGTAAGGTTCTCGGGCGCATGCCGGTCACCGTAGGCCGGATCGGTGTCCGGCGGGAGACCGCCCCGTGAAACCGCGGCCCCGGATCAGCCCCGAGGCGGTACGGCGACGAACGCCTCGCTCGGCCGGCCGGTCGGGGTGTAGCGGGTGACACCGGGGGCGGCCGGGACCAGGTCCTTGTGGATGGCCCGGGACACGTTCTGGATGGTGGCGACGCCGTAGTCCATCGTGCTGTCGTCCTGCGTCAGCACGGTGATCATGTAGTCGTGGCCGGCGCCGTTGAAGGTGCCCAGGCTGTGCACCCGCCAGCCGTGCGTGGAGCGCTCCAGCCAGCCGTTCTTGACGTGCACGGAGACCGACGACGGCGCACCGGCCGGGGTGCCCCAGCGCTGGTCCGCGACGACCTGACCCATCAACTTCAGGACGTAGGCACGGGAGTTGTCGCTCAGCACGCTGTTCCTGGCGGTGACCAGCTTGAGCAGCTTCTGCTCGTCCGTCAGGTTCTCCTGGGTCAGCCCCCAGTAACCGTCCGCGCCCGGCACGGTCTTCGTCATCCCGGCGGCGGTCAGGAAGCCCTGGATCTTCGCCACGCCCAGTTGCTTCCACAGCTTGCTCGTCGCGTCGTTGTCCGACTCGGTGATCATCGCGGTGGCGAGCGTGGACTCGGTGTCGGTCAGGTACCGGTTCTGCTTCTTGGCGTCCCACAGCAGCGCGGCCAGCACGGTCACCTTGACACTGCTGGCCGAGTCGAAGGCCGTGCCGGCGTTCAGCGTGCAGGTGGTGTCCGTGGCACGGTCGTACAGCCCGACGGCGACGGTGCCCTCGCGGCCGGCCAGGGCGGTCGTGATGTCCTTGGTCAGCTTGTCGGCCAGCCCCGCCTTCGCGGAGGAGCAGCTGACGGCGGGCGTCGGCGCCGCCGCGGCCGGGAGGGCGGTGGTGCCGGCGAGCAGCGTGGCACCGAGGGCGGTCGCGAGCGCCCCGGCTCGGCCGGATATCCGGTGGGTCATGAAGAGCTTTCCCCCTTGAACGTCGTTCTGGGCGTCCTGCGGTCGTAGCGCCGGCCGCGACACGCGCCGACGGCTGCACGCATGTTCGCAGGCACGGCAGTTCGGCGACGCGGGGGGCCGGGCATCGGGACGGGAGCCCGTCGGCGAACCGGACGAACAAGGGCGACACCGCCGCTCGGGCGGCCAGTTCCGGCCATCCGGCGCGCCCGCGTGCACTCGTGCGCCCCCGCCGTACCTCTTCCCCCACCGCCACCGGCACCGCGAGGCTCGGCGCCACGGCCGCCGCCCCGCTCCGGGGCGCGGCACGATCAGGGAGGGGAAGACGATGGGGACCACACGAGGCAGACGTCGCGCCGTGACGGGAGCCGTCCTCGCACTGCTGGCGGGGCTCGGCGCCGTCGCGGCCGCGCAGACCCCGGCGGCGGCGGCCACCGGGGACGTGCTGATCGTCCAGAAGGGCAGCACGGGCAACCTGGTGACGCTTCAGACCTTCGTGTTCCTGCCGGGCATGACCGAGCAGGCGGACGGCGTCCAGGCCGGAGCCACCCAGTTCGCGGTCACCAACCTCACCGACCGGGCGCTGACCCTGACCGAGCGGACCCCGGCGGGCGCGGTCGTCCACGCCGACACGGTCGCCGCCGGCAGGTCCGGCACGTTCGCCGTGACGGGCGGCGACACGGTGGCGCTGACCGTACCGGCCGGCTAGGCCCCGGCCCGGCCCGGCCCGCCGACCCTCCCGGGGCCGGCGGGCCGTGCCTCAGCCCTGCGGCGGTACGGCGACGAACGCCTCGCTCGGCCGGCCGGTCGGGGTGTAGCGGGTGACACCGGAGGTGGCCGGGACCAGGTCCTTGTGGATGGCCCTGGACACGTTCTGGATGGTGGTGACGCCGTAGTCCATCGTGCTGTCGTCCTGCGTCAGTACGGTGATCATGTAGTCGTGGCCGGCGCCGTTGAAGGTGCCCAGGCTGTGCACCCGCCAACCGTGCGTGGAGCGCTGGAGCCAGCCGTTCTTGACGTGCACGGCCACGGACGACGGCGCACCGGCGGGAGTGCCCCAGCGCTGCGAGGAGACGACCTGGCCCATCAGCTTCAGGATGTAGGAGCGGGAGTTGTCGCTCAGCACGCTGTTCTTGGCGGTGACCAGCTTGAGCAGCTTCTGCTCGTCGGTGACGTTCTCCTGGGTCAGACCCCAGTATCCGCCCGACCCCGGGACGGTCTTGGTCATCCCGGCGGCAGTCAGGAAGCCCTTGATCTTCGTCGTGCCGAGCTGCTTCCACAGCTTGCTGGTCGCGGTGTTGTCCGACTTCGTGATCATCGCCTTGGCGAGCGACTGCTCCGTGGTCGTCAGGTACCGGTTGTGCTTCTTGGCGTCCCACAGCAGCGCGGCCAGCACGGTGACCTTGACGCTGCTGGCCGAGTCGTAGGCACTGGTGGCGCGCAGCGTGCAGGTGGTCTTGGTGCCGCGCTCGTACAGGCCCACGGCGACGGTGCCCTTGCGGTTCGCCACCGCGGCCGTGATGTCCTTCTTCAGCTTGTCGGCCAGCCCCGCCTTGGCGGACGTGCAGGTGACGGCGGGCGTGGCGGCGGCGGCCGGGGTGGCGGCGGTGACGGCCGACACCAGCAGCGCGGCACCGGCGGCGGCCGCGACCACACCGGCCCGGCCGGATATCCGGTAAGTCATGGAAAAAGTCCCCCTCGAACATCGAACAGGCGTCCTTCACGACGCCGTCGAGCGCACCCATGCGCTGTCGAGGAAGACTCACCGGCGGGGCGGACGGTTGTACACCAGTTCTGGGGGCGGATGTTCGAAGGTCCGGCGACACGGGGCCGGCCTGCCGAAGGGAGCCGAGGTCGTCCGCGCCTCAGGCTTCGAAGTCGTACTCCAGCACGTGGGCGGACGAGTCCAGCACCATCTCGTCGACCTCGACGGCCAGCCCTTCGGAGTCGAAGGCGGTCCGCGCGATCAGTACGACGGGCACTCCCACGGTCAGCGCCAGCCGCTCAGCCTCGTCCCGCGCCGGCATCCGGGACCGGATCTCCTCCCGGAAGCGGACAGGGCCGTGCCCCAGCTCGGCCAGCCTGGCGTACGTGCCTCCCGGCCCCGTCTCCGGCCGGATGACCGGCGTGCCGGCGACGAGGGCAGCCGGGAGGTAGGACGTGGACAGGAGCACCGGCTTACCGTCGAGCACGAAGCGGCGCCGACGCACGCAGGCCGACGCGTCGTCACCGAGTCCCAGCACGGCAGCCACGGCGGCCGGCGCCGGCTCCTCCGTCACCTCGACCGAGTCGACCACCAGCTCCCGGTCCCCGATGTCGGCGGACCAGACGGATCGTCCCTCACCCCACTGCGCGCGGGCGAGCCGCTCGATCCCCCTGCGCCGCACGGGCCTGAAATCCCGGGCGAACACCCCGGCCCCCTCGCGCGCCTCGGCGATGCCCTCCGCCTGGAGAAACCCCCAGCGCCTTCCGTGCCGTCATCCGGGCGACGCCGTGTTCAGCCATGAGGTCGTTCTCCGTAGGCACCGGGCCCCGTGTCGGACGGCAACGCCTGCCCACCGCCCGAAGGTTCCGGCATGTCCGAGGCCAACTGGTGGATACCCACGGCCCGCGCAGCGCCCGACGCGCCCGCGCCCTCCCGCGCACCCCACTGACCGAGTGGAAGATCGACGGCGAAGTCACCGACATCGCTGAGCTGTTGCTCTCGGAACTGGTCGGCTCCGCGTGGAGGTCGCCGACACCGACCGCACCCGCCCGCCGGCGAGAACGGCGGCTGACGACGACGAGCACGGTCGTGGCCTCGCCGTCATCGGCGCCCTGGCCGTGCGCTGGGGCTGCTGCCCGCGTCGGCACGGCATCGGTCAGGCGGTCCGGGCCGAGCTGCTGTTGCCGGGTGCCGGTCAGCCCAGATGCGTCGGGGCGAACATCCTCAGTACCGCCGGGAGTACGACCACCGACGGGCCGGGGGCCGCCAAGGCCTTCGTCAGGTCCCGCTCCAGGGTTTCCGGGGTCGTGCGGACGGCCGGGACGCCGAAGGACTCGGCGAGGGTCACGAAGTCCGGGCCGGTCAGGTCCGTCGCCGTCGTCCGGCCGAAGGCCTGCGTCATGTACTCGCGCAGGATGCCGTAGCCGCCGTCGTCGACGATCAGCCAGGTGACCGGGAGGTCGTGCTGGCGGGCCGTGGCCAGTTCCGCGACGGAGTACAGGGCGCCGCCGTCGCCGGACACCGCCAGGACCGGGCGGGTCGGGTCGGCGGTCGCCGCGCCGAGCGCCGCCGGGAAGGCGTACCCGAGGCCGCCGGCACCCTGGGCCGAGTGCATGGTGTTGGGGCCCTGGGCGTCGAAGGCGGACCAGGCCCAGTAGGCCAGGACGGTCATGTCCCAGAAGGACGGGGAGTCGGCGGGCAGGGCGGCGCGGACGGCGGCCAGCACGTCCTGTTCCAGGGTGAGTTCCTGGGATGCGATACGGTCCGCGACCCTCGTGAGGAGGTCCCGCACCCGGCCCGGCGCCGACGGGTCCGTCCGCTCCCGCACCGTCTCCAGCAGGGCCTGGAGGGCCGGGCGGGCGTCGGCGTGGATGCCCAGGGCCGGGTGGTTGGACTCCAGTTTGCCGGCGTCCGCCTCGATCTGGATGACTCGGCCGCGGGGCCTGAACGTGTGGTAGTTCGAGGAGAGTTCACCGAGGCCGGAGCCGACCACGAGGAGCACGTCCGCGTCCTCCAGGAAGTCCGTGGTGTGCCGGTCCTCCAGCCAGGAGCGCAGGGACAGCGGGTGCTCCCAGGGGAAGGCGCCCTTGCCGCCGAACGTCGTCACCACGGGCGCGTCCAGCTTCTCGGCCAGCAGGCGCAGCTTGCCCGACGCGTCGGACCGTACGACCCCGCCGCCCGCGACGATCACCGGGCGCTCCGCGTGCGACAGCAGGTCGGCGGCCACCGCCGTCAGTTCGGGGCGCGGGGCGAGGTCCTCGGGGGTCGCGTCCATCGCCGTCACCACGGGCAGGGACGTCTCCGCGAGCAGCACGTCCTGCGGGATCTCCACCCACACCGGTCCGTGCGGGACCGTGAGCGCCGACTTCCAGGCCGCCGCGACGGCGGAGGGGATCTGGGACTGGGTGCGGACGGTGTGGACCGACTTGACGACACCCCGGAACGAGGCCGCCTGGTCGGGGAGTTCGTGGAGGTAACCGTGCCGGCCGCCGCCCAGGCCCGCCGTCGGGATCTGGCTGCTGATCGCCAGGACGGGGGCGGAGGCGGCGGCCGCCTCCTGGAGGGCGGCGAGCGAGGTCAGGGCGCCCGGGCCGGTCGACAGCAGCAGCGGGGCCGCCTCGCCGGTGATCCTGCCGTAGGCGTCCGCCGCGAAACCCGCGTTGTTCTCCATCCGCAGGCCGACGTAGTGGAGCCGGGAGCGGCCCAACGCGTCGAACATGCCGAGGGCGTGCTGGCCGGGCAGGCCGAACACGGTGGTCGCGCCGAGCCCGGCCAGCGTCTCCACGACCAGGTCCCCGCCGATGCGGCCGGCGGGCGGGTCCAGCGCGGCCCGCGTCTGGGCGGGCGTCGGGCGGAGCACCTGGTCGTGGTCGTGGGTCACTTGGCCGCCGCGTCCTTCCGGGCCGCCGCGATCTGGCGGCTCATGATGGTGGTGAGTTCGTACGCCGTGTGGGAGGCGGCGACCGAGGTGATCTCGGCGTGGTCGTACGCCGGCGCCACCTCGACGACGTCCGCCGAGACCAGGTTGCAGGAGGCCAGGCCGCGCAGGATCTCCAGCAGCTCGCGGGAGGTCATGCCGCCCGCCTCCGGGGTGCCGGTGCCGGGCGCGTGGGCCGGGTCGAGGCAGTCGATGTCGATGGAGATGTACAGCGGGCGGTCGCCGATGCGCTGGCGGAGCTGGTCGGCGATCTCGTCGGCGCCGCGGCGGTAGACGTCGGCGGAGGTGACGATGCCGAAGCCCATCTTCTCGTCGTCGGTGAGGTCCTGCTTGCCGTAGAGCGGGCCGCGGGTGCCGACGTGGGACAGGGCCTCGGTGTCGAGGATGCCCTCCTCGACGGCGCGGCGGAAGGGGGTGCCGTGGGTGTACTCGGCGCCGAAGTAGGTGTCCCACGTGTCGAGGTGGGCGTCGAAGTGGAGCAGGGCGACCGGGCCGTGCTTCTTCGCGACCGAGCGGAGCAGCGGCAGGGCGATGGTGTGGTCGCCCCCGAGGGTCATCAGGCGGGCGCCGGTGCCGAGCAGCTCGTCCGCGGCGGCCTCGACGGTCTCCACGGCCTCGTTGATGTTGAACGGGTTGACGGCGATGTCACCGCCGTCCGCGACCTGGGCGAGGGCGAACGGGGAGGCGTCCTGCGCCGGGTTGTACGGGCGCAGCAGCCGGGACGCCTCGCGGATGGCGTTGCCGCCGAAGCGGGCGCCCGGCCGGTACGAGACGCCGGAGTCGAACGGCACGCCCACGACGGCGACGTCGGCGGTGCCGACCTCGTCGAGGCGGGGCAGCCGGGCGAAGGTGGCGGGGCCGGCGTAGCGCGGGACGCGGGAGGAGTCCACGGGGCCGCGGGGCGTCTCGTTGCTGCTCATGGTCGAATGCCTTCTTTCCTGCGCTTCGTCACGCATGTACTGCTTTCCCACGACTCTACTGGTGAGCCGGGCCAGGTTCGGACGCGAGTTCGTAAGGGGTGCGCCCCGAGGGGGTGAGCTGCCGTTCCCCGTCGACCCTAGGTGGCCGGGACGCGGCTGCGAAGAGTACGTTTCCTCCACAGGGGCGGAGCGGAATGGAGGAAACGCACACCATGCCGGAGACGACCACCCCGGCGGTCCCGCCGACCCCACCCGTGCCGCTCGCCGCCCTGCTGGCCCGGGAGGACCTCGGCCTGCGGCAGATCGCGGGCCCCGCGGACCCGGGCACCGCCGTCCACTGGGCGCACACCTCGGAGATGGCCGACCCGTACCCCTACCTGCTGGGCGGCGAGCTGCTGCTGACCGCCGGGGTGCACATCCCGGAGGCGGCGGACCGGGAGGCGTACTTCGACGCCTACGTCTCCCGGATCGTGGCCGCGGGCGGCGCGGCCCTCGGCTTCGGCGTGGCTCCGGTGCACGACACGGTGCCCCGCGCCCTGGCGGCGGCCTGCGACCGGCACGGCCTTCCGCTGCTGGAGGTCCCGCCGCAGACCACCTTCTCCGGTGTGGCCCGCGCGGTGTGGCAGCTGATGGCGCAGGCGCGGCTGGCCGAGCTGCGCCGGGTCACGGAGGCCCAGCAGAGCCTCGCCGCCGCTGCCTCGCGTCCCGACCCGGTGCCGTCGGTGCTGCGCCGGCTGGCCCAGCGGCTGGGCGGGCACGCCGTTCTGTACGGTCCCGACGCCGCCGCGATCGCGGCGGCGGGCCGCGAGCCGGCGCGGGGCGTGCCCGAGGCCCTGGCGGAACTGACCGGCGTGGTCAGACCGCCGGCGGGCGGCACGCCGGGCGGTGCACCCGGGCCGCTGCCCGCCTCCGCCACCGGCACCCTCGGCGCCGCCCACCTCGCCGTCTACCCCCTCGGCTCCGGTGAGGGGTTCGTGCTCGGGGTGGCCACGCCCCGCCGGGAGCCCGGCGACCACACCATCGCCTCCGTGGCCGCCGTCCTGCTGTCCCTGCTGACCGGTGAGCACCGCAGCGGCACCGGCGCCGCCCGGTCCGCCGCGCTGGTACGGCTGCTGCTGGGCGCCCCGCCCGAGGAGGTGGCGCCACTGCTGGGTGCCGGCGAATGGCTGGTCGTGCACGCCCGCCCGGACCCGCGGACCCCGCCCGGGCCGGAACGCGGCTGCCCGCACGACGCCGTCTCCGCCTCCGCCCTCGGCGCCGCCCTCGGGTCCCCGTTGGTCGACGCCGGCCCGGACGTCGTCCGCGTCCTGGTGCCGGCCGGCCGGGAACCGCGGCCGCAGCCCGGCTGGACGCTCGGGGTCAGCGCCGCCGTGCCCCCGGGCGACTGGCCGGCCGCGGACACCCAGGCCGCGCACGCCCTGGCCCGGGCCCGCGCCACCCGGGCCCGCCTGGTCCGGCACGGCGCCCGCCCGGCCCTGACCGATCTGGTGCCCCCGGACCAGGCGCGGGCGCACGCCCGGACGCTGCTCGCACCGCTCGCCGGGCAGCCGGCGCTCGCCGAGACCCTGCGCGGCTGGCTGTCGCTGCACGGCAGTTGGGACCGTACGGCGGTGGCGCTGGGCGTGCACCGCAACACCGTGCGGCAGCGGATCGCCCGCTGCGCGGCCCTGCTGGCGGCCGACCTGGACGACCCGGACGTACGGATGGAACTGTGGTTCGCGCTGCGCCGGGAGTGACGGACGCGGCGGCGTGACGCCCGTCCCAGCGGGCGATACGCGAGGACGGGCGCGGGGTGCTGCCCCACAATGGGAGCCATGCCGATATCCGGGACACCCAGCCGCGCCCAGCTCGTCGACCACCTGGTGAGGACCCGTATCGCGGGGGACGTCGCCACGCCCCGTGAGAACAACCTCTCCCACTACCGCCAGCTCGCCAACGGCGTCCGCGGTTTCTGGTTCGGTCTGGAGCTGGGCGACCGCTGGACGGACGAGCAGGACGTGCTCGCGGTGATGGCCGAGCGGGTGGGCGTCAACGACGACCCGGAGTACCGGTACGGGCAGGACACCATCGACCCCGAGCTGACCGTGGACGCGCTGGAGCGCATGGCGGGGCGGCTGCGCAAGGCTGCCGAGGGGCGCCAGCGGGTGTTGTTCGCGACCGGGCACCCGGGCGGCCTGCTGGACGTGCACCGGGCCACCGCCGCCGCGCTGCGGGCCGCCGGCTGCGAGATCGTCGTCATCCCGGAGGGGCTGCGGACGGACGAGGGATACGTCATGCAGTTCGCCGACGTGGCGGTGCTGGAGCACGGGGCGACGCTGTGGCACACGCACTCCGGGGAGCCGATGCGGGCGATCCTCACCGGACTCGACCGGGAGGGGCGCGCGATGCCGGACCTGGTGGTCGCCGACCACGGCTGGGCCGGGTTCGCGGCACAGCGCGGGCTGGACGCCGTCGGGTACGCCGACTGCAACGACCCGGCGCTGTTCCTCGCCGAGGCCGAGGGGACGCTCCAGGTCGCCGTACCGCTGGACGACCACGTGGTCAGCCCCCGCCACTACGACCCGATGACGGCTTATCTGCTGACCCAGGCGGGACTTCAGGCCTGAGGTGCTCATGTGCCGACGTGCCGCGGCGTGCGGTCCGGCCGAGAACCGGAAGCCGCACGCCGCGCGGGTCGGACAGGGTCAGTCAGCGGTTGCCGTGACCGCCATTGCCGTGGTCACCGCCGTAGCCGTTGCCATGACCGCCATCGCCGTGGTCACCGCCGTAGCCGTTGCCGTGGTCACCGCCGTAGCCGTTGTCATGGTCGCCGTGGCCGTAGCCGTAGCCATAGCCGTAGTCGTCATTGTCGTTGTGGTGACGCCGACCGCCGTAGTCGTCGTTGTTCCACCAGTTGTTGTCGTGGTCCCGGTTGTTGTGGCCCCAGTTGTTGTGGCCCCAGTTGTTGTTGCCCCAGTTGTCGTGGCCCCGGTTGTCGTTGTCGAAGTGACGGCTGTAGCTGCCACTGTCGTGGTGGTCCGACGACGCCGACGCGGTGCCCGCCCCGGCGATTGCGGCTCCGCCGGCCAGCAGCAGACCGGCCGCCGACGTCGCGACGAGACGCCTCGTGCGTAGTGATCGCATAGGAGATACCTTCCGTTCCCATCGTCTCTCGCGGCTCCCCGCGGGGAGCGTCACGAGGTGGATGGCCGGCGCCGTCATGACGAAGGGGAAGTGGCGGCGCGGTCTTCGGATGTCACCGCTGCGTCATGAGCGGCACGACGCTTCGCCGGCGCCTGCGCCCACCCGTGCGTCGTGGCGCCTTCGGGTGCCGCGGCTGAGGTACGGGACGCACCCACACCTCGCCGGCCGAGCATGCCGTTCACTGCGGCTTTCACTCATAGAGCCTAGTCCCGCATGCGTCGTACGTCACCTTGGGCAACATATGTCGCGTCATCCGGTGTGCGGACCGGCGGTCCCCGCCGCGGAGTCGTGCCAGTCCCCCACGACACAAGGGGACGGGCGGGTTCCCCGGACCGGGGTTCCCGCCCGCCTCGCCGTGTGCGGCCCGGGCCTGCTCAGCGCGGGACGCGGACGACGCCCTCCTGGATGACCGTGACGGCGAGCCGCCCGTCCTGGGTGTGGATGCGGGCCTGGCCGAGGCCGCGGCCGCCGTGGGCGGACGGCGACTCCTGGTCGTACAGCAGCCACTCGTCGGCGCGGAAGGGCCGGTGGAACCACATCGCGTGGTCCAGGGACGCCCCGACGACGTCGCCGACGGCCCAGCCGCCGCGGCCGTGCGCGAGCAGCACGGAGTCGAGCAGGGTCATGTCGGAGACGTAGGTGGCGAGCACGACGTGCAGGAGCGGGTCGTCGCCCAGCTTGCCGTTGGTGCGGAACCACACCTGGGAGTGCGGGTCGCGCGGTTCGCCGTACCTGCCGTACGGCGGCTCGTCCACGTATCTGAGGTCGATCGCCTCGCGGGCCTCCAGGAAGCGCTCCACCACCTCGGGCGCGAGGTGGTCGTAGCGGCGCAGCCGCTCCTGGGAGGTGGGCAGGGTCGCCGGGTCGGGCGCGGGCGGCATGGCCGCCTGGTGCTCCAGGCCGTCCTCGTGCACCTGGAAGGAGGCCGACAGGTGGAAGATCGGCTTGCCGTGCTGGACGGCGACCACCCGGCGGGTGGTGAAGGACCGGCCGTCGCGGATGCGGTCCACGGTGTAGACGATGGGCGCGCCGGGATCGCCGGGGCGCAGGAAGTACGCGTGCAGGGAGTGGGCGGGCCGGTCGGCGGGGACCGTGCGCCCGGCGGCGACCAACGCCTGGGCCGCGACCTGCCCGCCGAAGACCCGAGGGACTACGGCGGAGCGGGACCGGCCGCGGAAGATGTCCTCCTCGATCTGCTCGAGGTCGAGCAGATCGAGGAGGTCCTGGAGTGCCTGACTCATGGGATTCGGTCGTACGGGCCGGCGGGCGCCGGGACCTTACAGACCCATGTCCTTCGCGATGATCGTCTTCATGATCTCGCTGGTGCCGCCGTAGATGCGGTTGACCCGGTTGTCCGCGTACAGGCGGGCGATCGGGTACTCGTTCATGTAGCCGTAGCCGCCGTGCAGCTGGAGGCAGCGGTCGATCACGCGGTGGGCGACCTCGGTGCAGAACAGCTTGGCGGAGGCGGCCTCGGCGGGGGTCAGCTCCCCGGCGTCCAGGGCCTCCGTGGCGCGGTCGGCGACGGCCTCGGCGGCGTCGACCTCGGCCTGGCAGGCGGCCAGCTCGAACTTGGTGTTCTGGAAGTGGGCGACCGGCTTGCCGAAGACGGTGCGCTCCTGCACGTACTGCTTGGCGAACCGGACGGCGGCCTTGGCCTGGGCGTAGGCGCCGAAGGCGATGCCCCAGCGCTCGGAGGCCAGGTTGTGGCCGAGGTAGTAGAAGCCCTTGTTCTCCTCGCCGAGGAGGTCCTCGACCGGCACCTTCACGTCGACGAAGGCCAGCTCGGCGGTGTCGGAGGTCTTCAGGCCGAGCTTGTCGAGCTTGCGGCCGACGGAGTAGCCCTCGGACTTGGTGTCCACGGCGAACAGGGAGATGCCGTGGCGGCGGTCCTCCGCGGTGGGCGCGGCGGTACGGGCGCAGACGATCACCCGGTCGGCGTGCACGCCGCCGGTGATGAAGGTCTTGGCGCCGTTGAGGACGTAGTGCGTGCCGTCCTCGGAGAGCTTGGCGGTGGACTTCATGCCCGCGAGGTCGGAACCGGTGCCCGGCTCCGTCATCGCGATGGCCCACATCTCCTCGCCGGTGACGAACTTCGGCAGGTAGCGCTTCTTCTGCTCGTCGGTGGCGAGCATCTTGATGTAGGGCAGGGCGAGCAGCACGTGCACGCCGGAGCCGCCGAACTGGACGCCCGCGCGCGCGGTCTCCTCGTAGAGGACGGCCTCGAACTTGTGGCTGTCCAGACCCGCGCCGCCGAACTCCTCGGGCACGTTGATGCCGAAGATGCCCAGCTCGCCGAGCTTGTGGTAGAAGTCGCGCGGCGCCTGGCCGGCGGCGAACCACTCGTCGTACACCGGGACGACCTCGGCCTCGATGAAGGCACGAAGGGTCTCCCGGAACGCCTCGTGATCCTCGTTGAACACCGTACGGCGCACGCCGCCACCGCCCTTCTTCGCGCCTGGTCCGGCGCCGCTCTCGCGTACCTGGCTGCTCGCCTCGGGCGTCCCCGGCTGGGTCACCACCCGATGGCTAAGCGCTTGCTCACTCAACCGTACCGGCCGGTAGGAAACCTCGTCCAGGGGTTCGGCCGTAATGCTCGTCACGCGGCCGCCGGCGCGCCGGTCACGCGGGCCCGGTCACTCCCCGCCCGCCGCGGCGAACGCCCCCCGCGCCATGCGGTGCAGCAGGGCCGCCGTCGCGCCCCGGCCGGGCAGCGTGCCCGCGCGGCCCAGGTGCGGGGTGGAGTTGAGCAGGCCGAAGACCGAGTGGACGGCCGAGCGGGCGGACGGCTCGGTCAGCCCCGGATGGGCCTCGCGGACCACCTGGACCCACAGCTCCACGTACTGCCGCTGGAGCTGGCGCACCAGCTTGCGGTCGCTGTCGCGCAGCCGGTCCAGCTCGCGGTCGTGCAGGGTGATCAGCGGGCGGTCGTCCAGGGCGAAGTCGATGTGGCCCTCGACGAGCGAGTCGAGGACCCGGCTCGCGGGCACCCCGTCGGCCTCCGCCAGCCGCCGCCTGGCGCCGGTCAGCAGCTGGCCGCTGATGCCGACGAGCAGCTCGGCGAGCATCGCGTCCTTGCCCGGGAAGTGCCGGTAGAGGCCGGGTCCGCTGATGCCGACGGCGGCGCCTATCTCGTCGACCCCGACACCGTGGAAGCCACGCTCGGCGAAGAGCCGCGCGGCCTCCTTGAGGATCTGCTCCCGGCGGGTCGAGGCGTCGGTTCTGGTGACCATGCCGTCAATTCTAGACAGCGACGTTAGCGGTCGTTAACCTGAAGGAAATGGTTAACGCTCATTAACAGGTTCGACCACCGGGTGAGGGGAACCGCAGGATGCAGGAGGCACCGGAGCTTCGGAGCGCGGCCGACCCCGCGTCGGAGGCCTGGCGGGCCAACGAGGAGGGCCACCGGGCGCTGGTGGAGGAGCTGCGCGCCAAGCTGGCCGCGGCGGCGCTCGGCGGCGGCGAGAAGGCACGGGCGCGGCACACCGCGCGCGGCAAGCTGCTGCCCAGGGACCGGGTGGACACGCTGCTCGACCCGGGCTCGCCCTTCCTGGAGCTGGCCCCGCTGGCGGCCGACGGGCTCTACGACGGGCAGGCCCCGGCGGCCGGCGTGATCGCCGGCATCGGCCGGGTCGCCGGCCGGGCGTGCGTGATCGTGGCCAACGACGCCACGGTCAAGGGCGGCACGTACTACCCGATGACGGTGAAGAAGCACCTGCGCGCCCAGGAGGTGGCCCTCGACAACCGGCTGCCCTGCGTCTACCTGGTCGACTCCGGCGGCGCCTTCCTGCCGATGCAGGACGAGGTCTTCCCCGACCGGGACCACTTCGGGCGGATCTTCTACAACCAGGCGCGGATGTCGGGCGCGGGTATCCCGCAGATCGCGGCCGTCCTCGGCTCCTGCACCGCCGGCGGCGCGTACGTCCCGGCGATGAGCGACGAGGCGGTCATCGTCCGCGGCCAGGGCACGATCTTCCTGGGCGGCCCGCCGCTGGTGAAGGCGGCCACCGGCGAGGTCGTGACGGCCGAGGAACTGGGCGGCGGCGAGGTGCACTCCCGTGTCTCCGGCGTCACCGACCACCTCGCCGAGGACGACGCGCACGCCCTCCGCATCGTCCGGAACATCGTCGCCACCCTGCCCGCCGGGCAGTCGCCGCCCTGGGAGGTGACGGCCGCCGCCGAGCCGAAGGTGGACCCGTACGGCCTCTACGGCGCCGTCCCGGTCGACTCCCGCACCCCCTACGACGTCCGCGAGATCATCGCGCGGGTGGTCGACGGCTCCCGGTTCGCCGAGTTCAAGAGCGAGTTCGGGCAGACCCTGGTCACCGGCTTCGCCCGGATCCACGGCCACCCGGTGGGGATCGTCGCCAACAACGGCATCCTGTTCTCCGAGTCCGCCCAGAAGGGCGCCCACTTCATCGAACTGTGCGACCAGCGCGGCATCCCGCTGGTCTTCCTCCAGAACATCTCCGGCTTCATGGTCGGCAAGGACTACGAGGCGGGCGGCATCGCCAAGCACGGCGCCAAGATGGTGACGGCGGTGGCCTGCACGCGCGTGCCGAAGCTGACCGTGGTCGTCGGCGGCTCGTACGGCGCGGGCAACTACTCGATGTGCGGCCGGGCCTACTCCCCCCGCTTCCTGTGGATGTGGCCCAACGCCAAGATCTCCGTCATGGGCGGCGAGCAGGCCGCCAGCGTCCTCGCCACCGTCAAGCGCGACCAGCTGGCGGCGCGCGGTGAGGACTGGGCCGCCGAGGACGAGGAGTCCTTCCGGGCGCCGATCCGCGCGCAGTACGAGCGCCAGGGCAACGCCTACTACGCCACCGCCCGGCTCTGGGACGACGGTGTCATCGACCCGCTGGACACCCGTCAGGTCCTCGGGCTCGCCCTGACGGCCTGCGCCAACGCGCCGCTGGGAGATCCCCAGTTCGGCGTCTTCCGGATGTGAGGAGGGGAACCGTGTTCGACACAGTGCTGGTCGCCAACCGGGGCGAGATCGCCGTACGCGTGATCCGTACGCTGCGCTCGCTGGGCGTGCGCTCGGTGGCGGTCTTCTCCGACGCGGACGCCGACGCGCGCCACGTGCGGGAGGCCGACACGGCGGTGCGGATCGGCCCGGCGCCGGCCGCGGAGAGCTACCTGTCGGTGGAGCGGCTGCTGGAGGCCGCCGCCCGCACCGGCGCCCAGGCCGTCCACCCGGGCTACGGCTTCCTCGCGGAGAACGCGGGCTTCGCCCGGGCCTGCGAGGAGGCGGGCCTGGTCTTCATCGGCCCGCCCGCCGACGCGATCGCCCTCATGGGCGACAAGATCCGCGCCAAGGAGACGGTGCGGGCCGCCGGGGTGCCGGTGGTGCCCGGGTCGAGCGGCAGCGGGCTGTCCGACGCCGAACTGGCCGCCGCCGCCCGCGAGATCGGCGCCCCCGTGCTGCTCAAGCCGTCGGCCGGTGGCGGCGGCAAGGGCATGCGCCTGGTGCGGGACGTGGCCGCGCTGGCCGAGGAGATCGCCGCCGCCCGCCGCGAGGCCCGCGCCTCCTTCGGGGACGACACCCTGCTGGTGGAGCGCTGGGTCGACCGGCCCCGGCACATCGAGATCCAGGTGCTGGCCGACGGCCACGGCAACGTGGTCCACCTCGGCGAGCGGGAGTGCTCCCTCCAGCGGCGCCACCAGAAGATCATCGAGGAGGCGCCCAGCGTGCTCCTCGACGAGCGGACCCGGTCCGCGATGGGCGAGGCGGCCGTGCAGGCGGCCCGCTCGTGCGGGTACCGGGGCGCGGGCACGGTGGAGTTCATCGTCCCCGGCTCGGACCCGGACTCGTACTACTTCATGGAGATGAACACCCGCCTCCAGGTGGAGCACCCGGTCACCGAACTCGTCACCGGGCTGGACCTGGTGGAGTGGCAGCTGCGAGTGGCGGCCGGTGAGCGGCTGGGCTTCGCGCAGCAGGACGTGCGGCTGACCGGGCACGCGGTGGAGGCCCGCATCTGCGCGGAGGACCCCGCGCGCGGCTTCCTGCCCTCCGGCGGCACGGTGCTGCTGCTGGACGAGCCCGGCGGCGACGGCGTCCGCACCGACTCCGGGCTCAGCGAGGGCACCGAGGTGGGCAGCCTGTACGACCCGATGCTGTCCAAGGTGATCGCCTACGGCCCCGACCGCGAGACGGCGCTGCGCAGGCTCCGCGCGGCCCTCGCGGAGACGGTCACGCTGGGCGTGCAGACCAACGCGGGGTTCCTGCGCCGACTGCTGGCCCACCCGGCGGTCGTCGCCGGTGAGCTGGACACCGGCCTGGTGGAACGGGTCGTGGACGACCTGGTGTCCACGGACGTCCCGGAGGAGGTGTACGAGGCGGCGGCCGCCGTCCGCCTGGAGGCGCTCCGGCCGCGCGCGGGGGGCTGGGTGGACCCGTTCTCCGTGCCGAGCGGCTGGCGGCTCGGCGGCACCCCGAGACCGGCCGCGTTCCCGCTGCGGGTGGCCGACCCGGTGACCCACACCCCGCGCGGCACCCACACCGTCGCCGGGGACCGGGTGACCGTCACCCTGGACGGCGTCCGGCACACCTTCCGCCGGGCCGGTGACTGGATCGGCCGGGACGGCGACGCCTGGCACGTGCGCGACCACGACCCGGTGGCCGCCTCCCTGACCCGCGCCGGACACGCGGGCGCCGACTCGCTGACCGCGCCCATGCCCGGCACGGTGACCGTGGTCAAGGTGGCCGTCGGCGACGAGGTGAGCGCCGGTCAGAGCCTGCTGGTCGTCGAGGCGATGAAGATGGAGCACGTCATCTCCGCCCCGCACGCCGGCACGGTCGCCGAGCTGGACGTCTCCCCCGGCGCGACGGTCGCCATGGACCAGGTGCTGGCCGTCATCGCGCCGAAGGACGAGGAAGCGGAGGTGGCACGGTGACCGCCGAGCCCCTGCCCATGGTCGTCGCGGACCCGGAGCTGCCCACCCGGGTGCGCATCCACGAGGTCGGCGCGCGCGACGGCCTCCAGAACGAGAAGACGGCCGTACCGACGGCCGTCAAGGCGGAGTTCATCGACCGGCTGGCCGGCGCGGGCTTGACGACGATCGAGGCGACGAGCTTCGTGCACCCCAAGTGGGTGCCCCAGCTCGCGGACGCCGAGGAGCTGTACCCGCGGGTGAGCGGCCTGCCCGGGGTTGACCTGCCCGTCCTGGTGCCCAACCGGCGCGGCCTGGAGCGCGCGCTGGCGCTCGGTGCCCGCCGGGTCGCGGTGTTCGCCAGCGCCACGGAGTCCTTCGCCAAGGCCAACCTCAACCGCACCGTGGACGAGTCGCTGGCCGAATTCGAGCCGGTGGTGCGCGAGGCGAAGGACGCCGGCGCGCACGTGCGCGGTTACGTGTCCATGTGCTTCGGCGACCCCTGGGAGGGCGCGGTGCCGGCGCACCGGGTGGCCCGGGTCTGCACGGCCCTCAGGGACATGGGCTGTGACGAGCTGAGCCTCGGCGACACCATCGGGGTGGCCACCCCGGGCCAGGTCGGGGCCCTGCTCGCCCTGCTGAACGAGCGGGGCGTGCCCACGTCCGCGCTCGGTGTGCACTTCCACGACACGTACGGCCAGGCGCTCGCCAACACCCTGGCCGCCCTGCGCCACGGCGTCACCACGGTCGACGCCTCCGCGGGCGGCCTCGGCGGCTGCCCGTACGCCAGGTCCGCCACCGGCAACCTCGCCACCGAGGACCTCGTCTGGATGCTGCACGGGCTCGGCATCGACACCGGCGTCGATCTGGGCCGTCTCACCGCCACCAGCGTGTGGATGGCCGAACAGCTGGGCCGGCCCAGCCCGTCCCGTACCGTCCGCGCTCTCTCCCACAAGGACCAGTGATCAGCATGGACCACCGTCTCAGCCCCGAGCTGGAGGAACTGCGCCGCACGGTGGAGCAGTTCGCGCACGACGTGGTGGCGCCGAAGATCGGCGACTTCTACGAGCGGCACGAGTTCCCCTACGAGATCGTCCGCGAGATGGGCCGCATGGGCCTGTTCGGGCTGCCCTTCCCGGAGGAGTACGGCGGCATGGGCGGCGACTACCTCGCGCTCGGCATCGCCCTGGAGGAACTGGCCCGCGTCGACTCGTCGGTGGCCATCACCCTGGAGGCGGGGGTGTCGCTGGGTGCGATGCCGCTGCACCTGTACGGCACCGAGGAGCAGAAGCGCGAGTGGCTGCCCCGGCTGTGCGCGGGCGAGATCCTGGGCGCGTTCGGGCTGACCGAGCCGGACGGCGGCAGTGACGCCGGGGCGACCCGTACGACGGCCCGGCTGGACGCGGACACGGACGAGTGGGTCATCAACGGCACGAAGTGCTTCATCACCAACTCGGGCACGGACATCACCGGCCTGGTGACGGTCACCGCGGTCACCGGCCGCAAGCCGGACGGCCGGCCGCGGATCTCGTCGATCATCGTCCCCGCGGGCACGCCCGGTTTCACGGTGGCGGCGCCGTACTCGAAGGTCGGTTGGAACGCCTCCGACACCCGCGAGCTGTCCTTCCAGGACGTCCGGGTGCCGGCCGCCAACCTGCTCGGCGAGGAGGGCCGCGGCTACGCCCAGTTCCTGCGCATCCTGGACGAGGGCCGCATCGCGATCGCGGCGCTCGCGACCGGGCTGGCGCAGGGCTGTGTCGACGAGTCGGTGAAGTACGCCGGGGAGCGGCACGCCTTCGGCCGGCCGATCGGCGCCAACCAGGCGATCCAGTTCAAGATCGCGGACATGGAGATGAAGGCGTACACCGCCCGGCTGGCCTGGCGGGACGCGGCCTCGCGGCTGGTGGCGGGCGAGCCGTTCAAGAAGGAGGCGGCGCTGGCCAAGCTGCACTCCTCCACGGTCGCCGTGGACAACGCCCGGGACGCCACCCAGATCCACGGCGGCTACGGCTTCATGAACGAGTACCCGGTGGCCCGCATGTGGCGCGACTCCAAGATCCTGGAGATCGGCGAGGGCACGAGCGAGGTCCAGCGCATGCTGATCGCCCGCGAACTGGGCCTGGTGGGCTGAGGGGGGCCCGCCGCCGGGTCAACTGCGGCCACGGCGCGGGCGGTAGCGCGGCCGGGGTGCTGGACCACCGCCCGCTGGACATCGACCGAGGTTAGGCTAACCTAACTTCGAACTTGTCCGGCGGGCGCCCCGCCCCGTTCGAAAGCAGTCATACCCATGCCCCATGCCCGTGCCACCCACCTCACTCGCCGCGGCCTGCTCGCCGCGGGCGGCGCCCTTGGACTCGGTGCCGCGCTCGCCGCCTGCGGGGACGACAAGGGGAAGGACACCGGCTCCGGCAAGGGCGAGGCGGCCGGCGGGTCGGGCCCCTGGTCCTTCAAGGACGACCGCGGCACGACCGTGAAGCTGGACGAGGTCCCGGCGAACATCGTCGCCTTCACCGGCGTCGCCGCCGCGCTGTACGACTACGGCGTCCAGGTCAAGGGCGTCTTCGGCCCGACGACGACCAGCGACGGCAAGCCCGACGTCCAGGCCGGCGACATGGACGTCAGCAAGGTGACCGTCCTCGGCAACGCCTGGGGCCAGTTCAGCATCGAGAAGTACGCCGCCCTGGCGCCGGACGTGCTCATCAGCACGATGTTCGACGACGCCGGCACCCTGTGGTACGTCCCCGACGAGTCGAAGAAGAAGATCGCCCAACTGGCGCCCGGCGTCGGCATCTCCGTCTACGACCGCCGCCTCACCGAGCCGCTCCGGCGGATGTGGGAGCTGGCCGGATCGCTGGGCGCGGACCTGAAGGCCGCCCGGATCACCGCCGCGAAGAAGCGGTTCGAGGACGCCGCCGCCCGGCTGCGCGCCGCCGCCAGGGCCAAGCCCGGCATCAGGGTGATGGCCGCCAGCGCGAGCGACCAGCTCTTCTACGTCTCCGGTACCGACCTCTCCGTCGACCTGGAGTACTTCAAGTCCCTCGGAGTGAACTTCGTGGAGCCGCCGGCGAGCGCCAAGGCCAAGGGCGGCGGCTGGTACGAGTCGCTGAGCTGGGAGAACGTCGACAAGTACCGCGCCGACATCATCATGATGGACGACCGCACCTCGGCCATCCAGCCGGCCGACGTCACCAAGGCCACCTGGAAGAAGCTCCCCGCGGTCAAGGCCGGCCAGGTCATCTCCCGCTCCCCGGAGCCGATCCTCTCCTACGACAAGTGCGTGCCGCTGCTCACCGGGCTGGCCGAGGCGCTGGAGAAGGCCCGGAAGGTCGCCTGACGCCTGCCCGGCGCGCCACCTCCCCCCGCATCTCCGACAGGAGCCCCCATGACCACGGCCGTGGCCGCCCCGTTCCGTTTCTTCGCCCTCCAGGTCGTACGGACGGGGCGGCTCGGCCCGTCCCTGGTCCGGGTGACCTTCGCCGGGCCGGACCTCGACGCCTTCCACTCGCACGGCCGGGACCAGTCCCTGTCGCTGTTCCTGCCGCACCCGGGCCAGGCCGAGCCGGTCGTGCCGTTGGAGCTGGGCGACAACTGGTGGCAGGGCTGGCGCGAACTCCCCGACGACGTCCGGGCGGTGATGCGCTCGTACACGCTGCGGGCCCTGCGGCGGGACGCGCTCGGGCAGACGGCCGAGATCGACATCGACTTCGCGCTGCACGGCGTCGGACCGGGTGCGGCGACCCCCGCCGGGCCGGCCTCGCGCTGGGCCTCGCGCGCCGCCGCCGGGGACCGGGTGCTGCTGCTCGGCCCGGCTCTGGCGGACAACCGCGCGATCCGCTTCCGTCCGCCCGCCGACACCGACCTCGTCGTGCTGTGCGGGGACGAGACCGCCGTGCCCGCGGCGACCGCGATCCTCGAGTCCCTGCCCGCCGGCAGCCGCGTGCGGGCCTGGCTGGAGGTCCCGCACGCCGGGGACGCCCAGGACGTGCGCACGCGCGCCGACGCGGAGATCACCTGGCTGGTGCGGCGCGGCGCCACCGGCCGCCCGGGCACGCCCGCCACCACCACGGTCGTCGACGCGGTGCGGGCCGCCGGACTCACGGACGCCGAGCGGCCGTACGTCTGGCTCGCCGGCGAGTCCGGCCAGGTCAAGGCGGTGCGGCGGTACTTCGTCGCCGAGTGCGGGGTGGACCGGCGGCGCGTCACCTTCGTCGGGTACTGGCGGCGCGGGATGACGGAGGAGCAGCTCCGCACCGCCGGCTGACCCCGCACGGCGGACGCCGCGGAGGTGCACCCCAGGAGGAAGAATTTAGGTTAGGCTAACCTAAGTTGATCCCGACGGACCGTCCCCTCGGAGGACCCCCGCATGCGCTCGCACCTGCTCAATGGCCTCACCGCGGAGCACTACCGCCGCTCCGTGACCGAAGGAGTCGAGCGGGTGGCGGCCAAACTCGCCACCACCGAACGTCCGTTCACCGGCGTCACCGTGGACGCGCTCGCGCCCCGCGTCGACGCGATCGACCTGGACCGCCCCCTCGGTGACACCTCCGCCGCCCTGGACGAACTGGAGGACGTCTACCTGAGGGACGCGGTCTACTTCCACCACCCCCGCTACCTCGCCCACCTGAACTGCCCCGTCGTCATCCCGGCGGTGCTCGGCGAGGCCGTGCTCGCCGCGGTCAACTCCTCCCTGGACACCTGGGACCAGTCGGCCGGCGGCACCCTCATCGAGCGCAGGCTCGTCGACTGGACGGCCGACCGTGCCGGCCTCGGCCCGGCCGCCGACGGCGTGTTCACCTCCGGCGGCACCCAGTCCAACCTCCAGGCGCTGCTGCTGGCCCGCGAGGAGGCCAAGACGGACGACCCGGCGAGACTGCGCGTCCTCGCCTCCGAGGCGAGCCACTTCAGCGTCCGCAAGTCCGCCAAACTCCTCGGCCTCGGTCCGGACGCCGTCGTCACGATCCCCGTCGACCACGACAAGCGCATGCGGACCGTGGCGCTCGCGCGCGAGCTGGAACGCTGCGCGAGGGACGGCCTGGTCCCCATGGCCGTCGTCGCCACCGCCGGCACCACCGACTTCGGCTCCATCGACCCGCTGCCGGAGATCGCCGGGCTGTGCGCCCAGTACGGCGTCTGGCTGCACGTGGACGCCGCCTACGGCTGCGGGCTGCTCGCCTCGCTGAGGTATCGGGACCGGCTCGCCGGCATCGAGCACGCCGACTCGGTCACCGTCGACTTCCACAAGTCCTTCTTCCAGCCGGTGAGTTCCTCGGCGCTGCTGGTGCGGGACGCGGCCACCCTGCGGCACGCCACCTACCACGCGGAGTACCTCAACCCGCTCCGCATGGTGCAGGAACGTATCCCCAACCAGGTCGACAAATCGCTCCAGACCACCCGTCGCTTCGACGCCCTGAAGCTGTGGCTCACCCTGCGCACCATGGGCGCCGACGGCATCGGACAGCTCTTCGACGAGGTCTGCGACCTGGCGCGGGAGGGCCACCGGCTGCTCGCCGCCGACCCGCGCTACGAGGTCGTCGTCGAACCCACCCTGTCCACCCTCGTCTTCCGCTACGTCCCGGCCGGCATCACCGACCCGGCCACCACCGACCGGGCCAACCTGTACGCCCGCAAGGCCCTGTTCGCCTCCGGTGACGCCGTGGTCGCGGGCACCGAGGTGGGCGGCCGCCACTACCTGAAGTTCACCCTGCTCAACCCCGAGACCACGGTGGCCGACATCTCCGCCGTCCTCGACCTGATCGCCGGCCACGCCGAGCAGTACCTGGGAGAGTCTCTTGACCGCGCGTCCTGAAGCCCGCCGCACCCACGACTTCGTGGCGATCGGGCTCGGTCCCTTCAACCTCGGCCTCGCCTGTCTCACCGAGCCGATCGCCGCGCTGGACGGCGTCTTCCTGGAGTCCAAGCCCGACTTCGAGTGGCACGCCGGCATGTTCCTGGACGGCGCCCACCTCCAGACCCCGTTCATGTCCGATCTGGTCACCCTGGCCGACCCGACCTCGCCCTTCTCCTTCCTCAACTACCTGAAGGAGAAGGGCCGGCTCTACTCGTTCTACATCCGCGAGAACTTCTACCCGCTGCGCGTCGAGTACGACGACTACTGCCGCTGGGCGGCGAACCGGCTGAGCAGCGTCCGCTTCGGCACGACGGTCACCGAGGTGACGTACGAGGACGAGGACGGGACGTACGCCGTGCGCACCGAGGCCGGCGACACCTACCGCGCCCGGCACCTGGTCCTCGGCACCGGCACCCCGCCGCACATCCCGGACGCCTGCCGGGACCTGGGCGGCGACTTCATCCACAACTCGCGCTACCTGCACCACAAGGCGGAACTCCAGCGCAAGAGGTCCATCACGCTGGTCGGCAGCGGCCAGTCGGCGGCCGAGATCTACCAGGACCTGCTCGGCGAGATCGACGTGCACGGCTACCGGCTGAACTGGGTCACCCGCTCGCCCCGCTTCTTCCCGCTCGAATACACCAAGCTCACGCTGGAGATGACCAGCCCGGAGTACGTCGACTACTTCCACGCCCTGCCCGAGGCCACCCGCTACCGCCTCACCGACGCCCACAAGGGTCTGTTCAAGGGCATCGACGGCGACCTGGTCGACGAGATCTTCGACCTGCTCTACCGCAAGAGCCTCGGCGGCCCGGTCCCCACCCGGCTGCTCACCAACTCCGCGCTGACCAGCGCCCGGTACGAGAACGGCACGTACGTCCTCGGGCTGCGCCAGGTGGAGCAGGAGAAGGACTTCGAGCTGACCAGCGAGGGCCTGATCCTGGCCACCGGCTACCGGTACGCCGAACCGGGGTTCCTGCGGCCCGTCCGCGACCGGCTGCGCTACGACAGCCGGGGCAACTTCGACATCGCCCGCAACTACAGCATCGACCACACCGGCCGGGGCGTCTTCCTCCAGAACGCCGGCGTCCACACGCACAGCATCACCAGCCCCGACCTGGGCATGGGCGCGTACCGGAACGCGTACATCATCCGTGAGCTGCTCGGCACGGAGTACTACCCGGTCGAGAAGACCATCGCCTTCCAGGAGTTCGCCGTATGACCTTCACCTTCCGTCCCGTCGACCCCCCGAACGACGCGGAACTGCTGCACTCCTGGGTCACCCACCCCAAGGCGGTCTTCTGGATGATGCGGGACGCCCGCCCGGCGGACGTCGAGCGCGCCTACGCGGAGATCGCGGCGGACGAACACCATCACGCCCTGCTCGGGCTGCACGACGGCGTCCCCGCCTTCCTCATGGAGTGGTACGACCCCGCGCACCGGGAGCTGACCGGACTCTACGAGGCCCGGCCCGGCGACGTCGGCATGCACTTCCTGGTGCCGGCGACCGACACGCCGGTGCACGGGTTCACCCGGTCCGTCATCACCGCCGTGCTGGCCCGCCTGTTCGCCGACCCGGCGGTGGCACGCGTCGTCGTCGAGCCGGACGTCCGCAACACGGCCGTGCACGCCCTGAACGAGGCCGTCGGCTTCGTCCCCGAGCGGGAGATACGGAAGCCGGAGAAGACGGCCCTGCTGAGCTTCTGCACCCGCGAGGCGTTCGAGCGGGCGGTGGCCGCATGAACCTCACCGACGCCGTGAACCACCTCTCCCCCGAACGCTGGGAGACCGCCAACCGGCTGCTGGTCCGCAAGGCGCTCGCCGAGTTCGCGCACGAGCGGCTGCTCACGCCCGAACCCGACGGCGACGCCTACACCGTCCGCAGCGACGACGGGCTCACCACCTACCGGTTCACCGCCGTACGGCGGGCCCTGGACCACTGGCAGGTCGACGCCGGCTCCGTCACCCGGCACCGCGACGGCGCCCCCCTGCCGCCGGACGCCCTCGACTTCTTCCTGGAGTTCCGCGGCTCCCTGGGCCTCAGTGACGAGATCCTGCCGGTCTACCTGGAGGAGATCTCCTCCACCCTCTCCAGCACCTGCTACAAACTGGCCAAACCGCCGGTGACCTCCGCCGAGCTGGCGAGCGGCGGGTTCCAGGCCGTCGAGAGCGGGATGACCGAGGGTCACCCCTGCTTCGTCGCGAACAACGGACGGCTCGGGTTCGGCATCCACGAGTACCTGGCGTACGCCCCGGAGACGGCCGGTCCGGTCCGGCTGGTTTGGCTGGCCGCGCACCGCTCGCGGGCCGCGTTCACGGCGGGCACCGGGATCGCCTACGAGTCGTTCCTGCGCGATGAGCTGGGCGAGCCGGCGGTGCGCCGCTTCCACGCCGTCCTCACCGGCCGCGGCCTCGACCCCGCCGACTACCTGTTCATCCCGGTCCACCCCTGGCAGTGGTGGAACAAGCTCAGCGTCACCTTCGCCGCCGAGGTGGCCCGCGGTCACCTGGTCTGCCTCGGCGAGGGCGACGACGAGTACCTGGCGCAGCAGTCGATCCGGACATTCTTCAACGCGAGCGACCCGCGCAAGCACTATGTGAAGACCGCCCTGTCGGTGCTGAACATGGGCTTCATGCGGGGCCTGTCGGCCGCCTACATGGAGGCGACCCCGGCCATCAACGACTGGCTGGCCCGGCTGATCGCGGACGACCCGGTGCTGAGGTCCACGGGGCTGACGATCATCCGGGAGCGGGCGGCCGTCGGCTACCGGCACCTGGAGTACGAGCGGGCCACCGACCGGCACTCGCCCTACCGCAAGATGCTGGCCGCGCTGTGGCGGGAGAGCCCGGTGCCCTCGCTGCGGGACGGCGAGTCCCTCGCCACGATGGCCTCGCTGCTGCACGTCGACCACCGGGGCGCCTCCTTCGCCGGCGCGCTGATCGAGCGCTCCGGCCTGGAGCCCACCGCCTGGCTGCGGCACTACCTGCGGGCCTACTACACCCCGCTGCTGCACTGCTTCTACGCCTACGACCTGGTGTTCATGCCGCACGGCGAGAACACCGTCCTGGTGCTCGAGGACGGTGTCGTGCGGCGCGCGATCTACAAGGACATCGCCGAGGAGATCGCCGTCATGGACCCGGACGCGGCCCTCCCGCCGGAGGTGCGGCGCATCCGCGTCGACGTGCCGGACGACATGAAACTGCTGTCGATCTTCACGGACGTCTTCGACTGCTTCTTCCGCTTCCTCGCCGCCGTCCTGGCCGACGAGGGCATCCTGACGGAGGACGGTTTCTGGCGGACGGTCGCCGAGGTGACCCGCGAGTACAGGGACGCCAATCCCGGGCTGGCGGACAAGTTCGGCCAGTACGACATCTTCGCGGCCGAGTTCCCGCTGTCCTGTCTCAACCGGCTCCAGCTGCGCGACAACCGGCAGATGGTGGACCTCGCCGACCCCTCCGGCGCGCTCCAGCTGGCCGGCTCCCTGAAGAACCCCCTCGCGGGCCACTGAGGGCCGGCCGACGGACGGGCATCCCGGAGTACGGTCCCCGGGGTGCCCGTCAACTTCCTTTTCGGACAAGAATACGTGACCTGAATGCCGCCGCGCCCGCGGGGACTTTTACGGGGCTCCGAACCGTTCACCAGAGTGTCAATTGCGGTATCCAGCCACTCGATCTACGATCATTCCCGATCGAGCGGTGCCGGGGATCAGAGATCAAAAAGCCGAGATCACCCGGGGACATTCTGATCACGAGCCGAGTCATCACTCGGCGGCGGGGGGACCATGTCGAACCTTCGAAGCGCCGGAACGGCCACGAGCCATCGCCTCCATCCGGCAGAGCCGCTCCCCTTCGCCACCCGGATCCGCCTCTTCCGGCAGCGCACGGGCCTGACGCAGCGTCAGTTCGCGGAGTTGGCCGGGGTCGGCGTGCGCACCGTGCGGGACATCGAGAGCGGCCGGGTGGAACAGCCCCAGGAGCGGACCCTGCGCAGCCTGGCGGCCGTCCTCGGACTGGACGTCGGCGATCTGCGGCGTTCCATGACCCATATGCGGAAACCCGCGGATCAGGACAGAGCGGGCCTGCGCATCGGTATTCTCGGCGCCCTGACCATCGAACGCGACGGTGTCGTCAGTGAGGTGCGCGCATTCAAACTGCGGCGCTTATTGTCGCTGCTGGCGCTCTGCCATCCCCAGCCGGCCGGACTGGACGAAATAGGCAGCACCCTCTGGCCGAAGGAGCAGCCGCGCTCCTACCAGAACCTCATCCACACCTACGTGAGCCAGGCGCGCGGTCTGCTGCGCTCCCCGGAGCCCGGCCCCGCCGCCCAGACCCCCTCCTGCCTGGTCCGCACCCCGACCGGCTACGCGCTGTCCCTGGGTCGCGACCAGGTCGACCTGACCCGGTTCCGGGGCCTGGCGGAGAAGGCCCGGCAGGCCCACGCCGCCGGGGAGACCAGGGCCGCGTACGAGTTCGCCTCGCTCGCCCACCACTGCTGGCGCGGCCCCATCCTGGCGGACGAGCCCCTGCTCGCCCTGCACCCGGCGGCCACCGCCGCGGTCCGCCTGCGCATCGAGAACCTCCTGCTGTACGCGGACCTCGCCCTGCGTTTCCGGCAGCCCGAGCAGGTGGTGCCGGCGCTGCGGGCCGCCGCCGCCGAGGAACCGCTGCACGAGGGGCTCCAGGCACGGCTCATGCTGGCCCTGGCCAGCTGCGGCGAACAGTACGAGGCGCTGCGGGTGTTCTCCGACGTCACCCAGCGCCTGGACAGCGAACTCGGCCTCCAGCCCGGGCCGGAGATGCGCCAGGCCCAGCTGCGGGTCCTCCAGCAGGAGCTGACCTGGCCCAGGAACGGGCTGCTGACCCGGCAGCCGGCGGACGCCCCGCCGCACACCGGGCCGGCGGCCCCGCACCCGCCGCCGGAGGCCAGGCCGTCGCAACTGCCGGCCAGGACCCGGCACTTCGTCGGCCGCGCCGACCAGCTCCGGGAGCTGGACCAGCTCTTCCTCGCCGCCGGCGAACGGGACGGGCAGGTGCCGGCCGCGCTGATCACCGGACCGCCCGGCGTGGGCAAGACGGCACTGGCGCTGCGCTGGGCGCACCGGGCCCTGGACCGCTTCCCGGACGGACAGCTCTACATCGACCTGCACGGCCACGCGCGCCGGGGCCCGCTGGACGCCCTGGAGGCGCTGGCCTCGTTCCTGCGCGCCCTCGGCGTCCCGGACGACGGCATCCCGGACACGCTGGACGAGGCGGCCAACCTGTTCCGCACCCGGCTGTCCGGCAGACGGGTGCTGGTGGTCCTGGACAACGCCCGCGACGAGGACCAGATACGGCCCCTGATCCCCGGCGACGCCGGCTGCGCCGTGCTCGTCACCAGCCGCAACCAGCTGCCCGGCCTGGTGGCCAGGGACGGCGTCCGGCGGGTCTTCGTGGACGCGCTCGACGACGAGGACGTGCTGGCACTGCTCGGCCGGCTGCTGGGTCCGGAACGGGTCGGGGCGGAGGCGCTGGCCGCGATGGCCGTGGGCCGGTACTGCGGCGGGCTGCCGCTGATGCTGAGGATCCTCGCCACGCGCCTCGCGCAGCACCGCGGCCTGAGCATCGCCCAGTACTACGTGGAGCTCCAGGACGCCGGGATCTTCCGGCGGCCGCCCCTCCCCGGGGACCTGCTGCTGTCCGTCCAGACGGCCTTCGAGCTGTCCTACACGGCGCTCCCGGAGGCGGAGCGCCGGGTCTTCCGGCAGCTCGGCGGGACCGAGGGCAACAGCATCACCGCGTACTCCCTGGCCGACGCGGCCGGCATGACGCCGGCGGAGACCAGGTGGACCCTGTACCGCCTGGTGGACGCCAGTCTGCTGCGTGAGCACGCGCCCGGCCGGTTCAGCATGTCCGCCCCGCTGCTGCGGTACGCGCAGGCGCTGCTCGACCAGGAGGAGGAACGTTTCCGGACGGTCTGAGCGGACCGGCGCCGCCCGGCGCCGACCGGCCGCGGTCCGGCGGGGAGCGGTCATCCGCCGAGGGCCAGGCGCACCGCGAACACGCCGAAGACGGCGGCGGTGAGCCCGTTGGTCAGGCGCTGGGCCGACGCGGAGGTCAGGTGCCGGGCGAGCCGGTGCACCAGCCGCATCCAGGTCAGCAGCCATGCGAGGACCAGGGCGAGGTAGCAGCAGGCCAGGATCACCACCCCGGCGGTCGGGTCCATCCCGGCCGGCACGAACTGCGGCAGGAACGCCATCAGGAAGATGCCGACCTTCGGGTTGGAGCCGGTGCACAGCAGGCCGAGGGCGAAGGCCCGGCGCCTGCCGTGCGGGGGCTCGGCCGGCGCTGTCGGCTCCCCGCCGTCGGGGGCCGCGGGCCCCGGCGGGCGCAGGGCGGCGCGCAGGGCCCGGTAGGCCCAGACGAGCAGGACGGCGGCGCCCGCCCAGCGGAAGGCGGTGAACAGGTCGGGCCGCGCGGCGAGCAGCGCGGCCAGCCCCAGGGCGCCCAGCGCCGCCTGAGCGGCGCCCGCCGCCATCATCCCGAACGCGGCGGGCGCCGCCGTGCGCGGCGAGCCCGCCAGCACCAGGCGGGTGATCAGGGCCAGGTCGGGACCCGGCGCCATGATCACCACCAGGGAACTGGCCAGGAACGCGAGCGCGTCGATCACGACTCTCCGATGACCAACCGCTGTTCCAGGTCGCGGATCGTCCGGTAATCCCGTGCGATCTGCTCCTCGTCCGGGTGGGCGAGGATGACGAACCCGAAGTTGAGGCTGTCCACGAGGTCCCGGGTGACGGGCACGTGGTCCCCGTCGGACAGGTTCTGCACCGAGAAGTGGTGGCTCGCCAGTGTCCGGATCTCGTCCAGGACGGCGGTGTCGCGCACCGTCCCGGAACGGCGGGCCATGTGGAAGACGCACATCTGGTGGGTGAGAAGTTCGTAGCTCTGCGGCAGTTCGCCGCCGGTCAGCCAGCGCACCGTCCGGTCGATCTGGCTGTCGCCGGTGGCGTTGCGGTTGAACCGCGGCTGGCCGCCGCCGTGCGGGCGGGCGCCCAGCTCGATCAGGACGGGCCCGTCGGCGGTGCCCATCACCTCGACGTGGGCGGAGCCGAAGCGGACACCCACCGCGTCCAGCACACCGGAGACGTACTCGCCCAGGACCGCCACGGCGGGGTCGTCCGGCGGCAGCCACCGCATGGTGTCGTAGACGGCCATGTGCGGGCCGTTGTCGACCTTGCCGTAGGCGCAGACGTCGACGAGGGAGTGCTTGCCGTCGTGGCTGAAGGTGTCCACCACGTACTCGGTGCCGGTGACGAACTTCTGCACCAACAGCCGGTCGTCGACCTCGCCGAACTGGTTGACCCGGCCGAGCTGCCGCTCGAACACGGCCCGCCAGTCGGTGCCGCCCGGCACCTTGACGACGCCGTCCGTGCTGGCGCTCTTCGGCGGCTTGATGACGAGGTCGGCGCCGGCCAGTCCCTCGCGTTCCAGCCAGGCCGCCGCCTCCTCGACGTCGGAGGTGCACAGCTGCGGGATGACCGGCAGCCCGGCCGCCCGTACGGCGTCGGCCATGCGGCTCTTGTCGCGGCGGGCCTCGGCCAGTTCGGGCACGTTGCTCAGTCCGGGCAGCACCCGGGGGGCGAGCCGCTCGGCCAGTTCGACGCCGGACTCGCAGCCGGCGATGACGCAGCGCGGCTCCAGTGCCAGCACCCGCCGCACGACGTCGTCCAGATCGCCGGTGGCTCCGTCGTACACGATGACGTCGGGGAAGTCCTGCGGCCGGTAGGAGGAGGCGAACGCCTCGGGCGGCTGCGGGCTGCTCACCACCGCCGCGACCGGGACGCCCTGTTCGCGCAGCGCCTGCGCGAACAGGGCGCCCGAGGAGTACGGGTCGACGATCACGCAGGGGCCGTCCCCCGGCGCGGTCAGCGGGTCAGTGCCGGCCATCGGGGCTCTCCTTCGCCGCCAGGGCGGAGACGGCGGCGCAGTACCGGGCGAAGAAGTCGGCCGCGGGCTCGCTGACCCGCCGGGCACGCACCGGGGCGTGCACCATGCCCTCCTCGCGTACGAAGGTCACGGGCGTGCCGTTCTCCCGGAGCAGCGCGGTGTACTTCTCCGCGTCCACGCACAGCGAGTCCATCTCGCAGCCGACGACGTAGGCCGGCGGCAGGTCGTGGAAGGAGGCGCCGAGCAGCGGCGACACGTAGGGGTCGGTGGCCTGTTCCGGGTCCGGGCAGTAGCAGGCGGTGTAGAACTCCATCTCGCCGCCGGAGAGCAACGGGGCGTCCTCGCCGCCGTGCCGCCAGCGGGTGAAGTCCAGGACCGGGCTGATGACCGCCTGGCCGCGCAGCCGGGGGCCGCCGCGGTCGCGGGCGATCATCGACAGCACCACGGCCATGTTCGCCCCGGAGCTCTCGCCGCAGATGACCGCGGAGTCCGGGTCGAGGCCGTCCAGTCCGAGCCCGGGCAGGTCGGCGAGGGTGCCGCGGAGGCCGGCGTAGCAGTCCTCCAGCGGGCCGGGGAAGGGGTTCTCCGGTGCCATGCCGAAGTCCAGCGCCACGGTCACCAGGCCGGTGCGGTCGGCCAGTTCGGCGACCAGGCTGTGGTGGCTGTGCAGCGAGCCGATGACGAAGCCGCCGCCGCGGATGTAGAAGAGCACGGCGTCGCCGGCGCGTTCGGCCGGCTCGTATATGCGGATCCGGGCGGTGCGGCCCTCGTGGACGACGGTCTCGTCCCGGTGCCGGACACCGTCGGGGACGGGGATGGGGAGGACCTCGGTCAGCCCGTCGTACAGGGCGCGCTGCCGGTCGACGGGGTAGGTGTAGAAGTCGGGCGGCAGCGCGCCGTTCACGGTCTCCACGAACTTCTCGATGCCATCTGCGTACGCCATGCGCAGCTCGCTCACTTCCGGGGTTCAGGGTGCCGGAACGCACGGCACGTTCTGAGGGGTGGGACGGGGTGGGACGCGGGCGGGTCAGGGGGTGTCGGCGGCGACCGGTCCGGTCCGCCCGGCCGGGTCGTCGGCGGGGGCGGTGCCGTCGGCCGGGGCGGTGGCGCCGGGGTCGGCGTCCGCGGGCCGTTCGCCCATGCCGAAGAGGACGGCGGCCACGGCGCCCACGGTCAGCAGCCCGGACAGCCACCACACCGAGGACGAGGACGCCTGCCAGGCGGCGACACCGAGGACCGGGCCGATCGCGTAGCCGATCTGCATGGGGAAGGCGGCCGCGGCGATGTAGCGGCCCCGCAGGTGCTCGGGGGCGACCTTGCCGGGCCACGCCGAGGCGGTCGGGGTGCCGATCATCTCGCCGGACGTCCACACCACGGTCGCCACGACGTACATGGCCATGCTGGGGCCGGCCACGTACAGGTTCATGCCGACGCCGACCAGGCCGACGCCCAGGGCCACCGCGACCCTGCCGGGCAGGTGCTGCACGTACTTGGTGAACAGCAGCTCCAGGGAGATGACCATGATGGCGTTCAGCGACAGCAGGCTGGAGTAGAACGTCACCCCGTGCCCGTCGGCCTTGATCTGGAGCGGCAGTGCGGAGGTGTGCTGGATGTAGACGACGGCGTTGAGGAACAGCGCCAGCAGGAACACCGTGTACCGGGTGTCCCGCAGCACGGCGGCGTACGACCGGCTGGGGCCGTCCGCGTCGTGTCCGGCCGGCCGGGCCCCGCCCCCGGAGCGCGCCAGGACCAGGGCGAAGGCGGCGAAGACCAGCTGGGCCGTCGCCTCCAGGTAGAAGATCAGGTCGTACGAGTGGCTGATCAGCAGCGCGCCGAGCAGCGGGCCGACCGTGGTGCCCAGGTTGAACGCCATCCGGTAGACGGCGAACACCATCACGTGGTGGTCGTCGGGGGTGCGCTCCACCAGCAGCGCCGAGGAGGCCGGCCGGTACATCTGCGCGAGGAGTCCGATGACCGCGGCCACCGCGATGATCAGGGGCAGGCTGTCCAGGTGGGGCAGGCTCAGCGTGCCGAGCCCGGCGAGCGCCATGGAGCCGACGATGGTCCAGGCGTAGCCGATGCGGTCGGACGCGGTGCCGCCCACCAGCACGCCGACGACCGAGCCGACGCCGTAGGCACCGAGCGCCAGGCCCGCCTCGGTCGCGGAGAAGCCCTTCGCGGTGAGGTAGAGGACCAGGTAGATCTGGAGGAAGTTGCCGAGCCGGTTGACCAGCATGCCGACGAGTACGAGCCAGATGGGGCCCGGGATGCCGCGCAGGGTCTGCACGATCGACGGCCGGCCGGCCGCACCGGGCTCGGTCGGGGTCTTTCCGGGGCTCATCAGGGGGACTCCTCCACCGGGCGGCCCGTGAGTTCGACGATCTCGGGGGCCCGCAGCAGCGCCGCCCGGGCCTGTTCCACCGAGTCCGCGAGGGTGATGACGCGGGCGTAGCGGGAGATGTAGCCGCGCGGCGGCAGCCGCAGCACGGCACCCGGGTCGGCCATCACGTCCGCGCTGTGCACCTCGGGCGTGAACCGGTCCTCGTGCACGGTCACCGACTCGATCTCGGTGTCGTGCTCGGGGTACAGGAAGGCGATCGCCGCGGCGCGCCGCCGGGTCGCCGTGGTCTCCGGGCGCCGGCCGGCCGCGACGTCGGCCGCGGCCAGCGCGACGTCGACGCCGGTGGCCAGCTCGCCGAGGAAGGGGATCATGTCGCCGCCGAGGCGGGCGTTGACCTCCATCAGGCGCGGACCGTCGGCGGTGAGACGGAACTCGGTGTGGCTGACGCCGGTGCGGAAGCCCAGCGCGGCGTGGCTGTCCCGCAGCGCCCGGAGCAGCTCCGGGTCGGTCAGCAGCGGGTCGGCGGCGTCGACCTCGTGGCCGGTCTCCTCGAAGAAGGGCGCGAGCCCCACCTTCTTGCGGGCCACCGCCAGCGGGGTGCCCTCGCCCTCGAAGAAGACGGCGTCGACGCTGATCTCGGGGCCGTCGACGTACTCCTCGACGAGCACCGACACCTCGAAGACGGGAACGCCCGGGTAGGAGGCGCCGGACGCCGCCCGGTAGGCGCTCTCCACGTCCTCGGGTCCGTCGGCCCTGCGCACGCCCATGCCGCCGGCCAGGCCGCGGGGCTTGAGGACGACCGGGAAGCCGATCTTCTCGGCCGCCTGCCGGGCCTCCTCCAGGGAGCGGACGCCGATGGAGGCGGGCTGGGCGACCCCGGCCCGCTCCAGCGCGGTACGGGTGGCGTTCTTGTCCCGGCAGGCGATGACCGTCTCCGGGGAGTTGCCGGGCAGTCCGAGCGCCCGCGCCACGTGGGCCGCCGGGGTGACCAGGCCCTCGTCGTAGCAGAAGACGCCGGCCACCTCGTGCTCGGCGGCCACCTGGCGGGCGGCCTCGACGAGGAGTTCGGGGCGGGTGTTGTCGACCTGGGTGCCGCCGACGACGTAGGGCTCCTCCCAGGTCACCTGGGACGGCTGGAGCAGCCAGAGCGCGTAGCGCCGGCTCACCGACCGAAGGATGAATTCCCGGCTCCGCCGGGCGCTGCTGCCGATCAGCAGCAGCAACGGTTTGCCACCGTCCCTGCCCATGTTCCGCTCTCCTCGCATTGGTCGTTCGTGGTCCGGCACGCGCGCCGGGGGCCCTGCCGGCCTCCGGCGCGCGCGTACCGGCCGTCTGTAGAACACCGGCCGGTCCCGGGTCGTTGCAGTCGCCGGCGGTCAGCCGGCCGCCACGCGCCCACGCGTGAGCGCGGGGGCCAGCGGCCGGTGCTCCAGGCTCACGCCGCCGCAGGCCGACGGGTCGGCGGGCCAGCCCCGGGCGGGCGGGCGGTCCGGGAAGACCGCGGTGACCCGCCCGCCGGTCCGGACAGCGGGGATCTCCCCGCGCATCCGGGACACGGAGGTCTTCCGCTCGTGCCACGGGCAGACGAGCCGGACACCGTCCTCGGCGACGTCGGCCAGGTGCAGGGGGCCGCCGCGGTGCGGGCACTGGGCCCGCATCACGAAGCCCCGGCCGCCGACCGTCGCGTAGACGTACGGTGTCCCGGCGACGACGACGCAGTTGTCCCGCCCGGTGGCGGAGAAGGTCACGACAGGCACTTGCGGTAGTCCCCCACCGAGTGGATCTCGTAGACGCACTCGTCCGACTCGATGTTGGCGCCGTGCAGTCGGTTGCGCCGGATGACCACGCCCTCGCCGGCCTCCAGCGTGAGCGAGGAGCCCAGTCCGCTCTCGAAGCGCATGGTGCCGGAGACGATGTGGCACAGCTCGTCGCCGTCGTGGCAGTGCGTGTTGGACAGTTCGCCGCGGGGCTCGACGATGTGCGCCACCGGCGCGTCGACCTTGCCCTGCTTCAGGCCCTCGAAGACCGGGTCGTGCAGCTTCTTCAGCTCCGGCTGGTCGTCCATCCAGGCGATCTGCTGGGAGAAGTCGGAGTCGGAGACGTCCAGGAGCACCCGGTACTCCTCGATGCCCCGCACGATCTCCGGGATGATGCCCTCGCCGTGGGCCTCCACCAACGGCTTGATGATCTTCTCGCGGGCCATCCGGCCGTGGTGCTGGTCGATGTGGACGTGCTCGGTGAAGTACGTGGTGTCCACCGAGTCGCCGAAGACCTCGCGCAGCAGCTCGTCGGCGCGGCGGCAGAAGTCGACCAGCGAGGACTCCGTGTAGTAGAGCGCCCCGACGTAACGGAAGAACAGCTCGTGGTTCTTGCCGAGGTAGTGGAAGTAATTGTTCAGCAGCAGGCTGCTGTTGAGGTAGTACTGCCAGTACCGGTGCAGGTCCGACTCGAGGCCGACCGACTCCAGGGTGCGTTCGAACAGGGTGCTGTGCTTGGTGTCGTGGACGCCGTAGCCGTACTCGTCGATGACGACCTTGAACCACTCGGACTGGGCCGGGCCGTAGTAACCGAGGACGTTGCGCATCATCGGCGAGGCCTCGGAGAGGAAGTCCGGCGCGAACTGCACCAGCCACATCCGGGCCGCCCGCTGCGGGTCGGAGGAGTCGGCGATGGCCTTCTCGGCCGGGGAGCGCTCCTGGCCGCCGCTGGTGTCGAGGGAGTCCAGGTAGGCGTCGAGGCTCTCGGCGGTCCAGTTGCCGGACGTCTCCACCTCGTCGTCGAGGAACCCGAAGGCGTAGCGCTCCAGTGCCGGCCGGATCCGCTCGCCGAGGGCGCGGTTGGCGGGGCTGTAGAAGGCGCGGAAGTCCTCCTCCTTGCCCTTCAGCCCGGCCTTCGGGAAGAAGACGAGGTCGGCCTCGTAGATCGAGGTCAGCAGGCGCTGCACGGCCAGGCTGGAGTAGTCCAGTATGTTCTCGCGGCCCGGTATCTTGTCGTAGTCCAGATGCGGCAGGACCTGCGGCCTGAGCTGCCGGCGGTACGGATTGTCGTGGTTCAGCCAGTCCATGTTGTCGTGGTAGATCGGGGCGGTGGCGTACTGCACCACCGCGTCGCGCAGCTCCGCGCCGCTCAGCTGGAACGGTACGTGCGCGGGGACGTGACTCATCGCTTGCTCCCTGGTCCTGATCGAATGAGGTCCGGCCGCCGGTGCCGCGCGGGCGCCGGCCGAGGCCGTGTCAGAGGCTCACGCGGAGGGTGAAGTCGCTCCAGCGCAGCCGGAGGGAGACCGTCTCGCCGGCCTTCGTCGGTACGGGCTTCTCCAGCGGCACCCAGCCCTGCATCCAGTGCGAGGCGGGGTTGTCCGGCGGGTTGGACAGGATGACGCCGTTGCCCATGTCCAGCTCGAACCAGACCGCCAGGGCCTGTGCCTCGCCGTCGGCGGTGGCGGGCAGCGTGAGGGTGCGTTCGCCGGGTTCCAGGGCGTCGCGCGCCAGGTCGAAGTCCAGCACCGGTGCCGTCTCGGACAGGTACCGGTGGGGCCAGGTGTCCAGCCGTACCGGGAAGTGGCCGCGGGTGGCGACCGTGTTCATCAGCGAGACGTCGAAACCGCCGGCCGTGGTGACCTGGTTGAGCTTCAGCACCGCTTCACTGCTGACCAGCCTGCCGTGCAGCCGGGCCGCCGACGGCAGCATGATGCCGTCCGGCGCCAGCAGGTGCTCGCGGGCATGGCGCACCGAGGGCAGCAGGCCCTCCCCGATGAGGCCGCAGTCGACGATCTCAGAGACGAGGACGTCCACCCGGCCGCCGAGGTCGCGCTCGGCGTCCAGCTCCGTGGACGGCTTGCCGAACACCGTGATCACGTCGGACAGGCCGTGCGCGTCGATGACGTTGCGGGCGATCTCCGCCAGCAGCGGGTTCATCTCGCACGTGATCACCTTGCCGGCACCGGCGCGGGCCGCGGCCATGGCGAGCAGTCCGCTGCCGGAGCCGATGTCCAGCACGGTCGCCCCCGCCGGGATGCCCCGCTCCAGCGCGGCCACCAGGGCATCGTTGCGCCCGGTGTCGTTGAGCATGGCGAAGTGCCAGCGTGGAACGTTCCTGCGGGCGATCTGCGCGAAGACGTCCGCGTCCAGGGACAGCTTCTCGGGGGGCGTACTCAACAGCGCGGACGCCTGCTCGGCGAGGGCGCTCATCTCCTGCGCGAGCGACTGGAGCAGAGCCGCGCCCAGCCGGTAGGAGGAGCCGTTGGACGGCGTCCCCTTCTCCGGCCGGGCGTCCCGCTCCGCCGGGGTGTCCCGTGCCTCTTGTACGTGCTGCATGTGTGCCACTGCTCCTTACGGTGACTCGCCGGATCGACAGTGGTACGAGGCAGGTCCCGAAAGCTCCCTGCCGTCGCACAGCGACCGTACGTAACGGTGTTGTTGCGCTTCTCCAGCGGCACTTGAGCCGGAGCGGCAGTTCCAGGGGCACATGACGAGGCGCTGACCAGCGGCGTTGCGGAGACTGCCGGTTCACTGGAGCCAGGCGGCAGAACCGGGCCGGTGCGGCGGTCGTACACGGTCTCGCCGGGCGGGGCCTCAGCGGGCGTCGTGGAAGATCACGCCCAGCACGTGGCGCTGTCCGCCGGTGACGGCGCTCACCCCGTGCCGCAGCATGACCCGGCTCCAGCCGCGCGCCGAGCGCACCGGACGGTGGTGCACGGCGAAGATCAGCCCCTGCCCCTGCGTCGGACGCCGCACCAGGGGCCGGGACTGCGCGCGCGGCCGCTGCTCCACGAACACGCTCTCGCCGCCGGTGAAGTCCTCGTCGGGCCGGTCCAGCAGCACCGCCACCTGGAGCGGGAACGTCAGGTCGCCGTAGACGTCCTGGTGCAGGCAGTTGTAGCCGCCCTGCCCGTAGCGCAGCAGCAAGGGGGTCGGCCGGTGCTGGCCCTCGGCGGCGCAGGCCGCGACGAGTTCCTCGTGCCGGCCGGGGAACTCCGGCTCGCCGAGCCGGGCGGCCCAGGTGTTGGCGATGCGGGCCAGCGGCGGGTACAGCTCCCGGCGCAGCGCGGCCACCGGTTCGGGCAGCGGGTGGGCGAAGTAGCGGTACGAGCCCTCGCCGAACCGGTGCCTCGCCATCGTCACCGTGCTGCGGAACAGCTCCGCTTCGTCGAACATGCCGCGCAGCCGGGCGCACTCGTCCGGGGAGAGCAGGGGCGGGGTGAGCGCGACGCCCTCCGCGTCCAGCTCGGCGGCCAGGGCGGGCCAGTCCAGCCGGCGCAGGGCGGGCAGTCCGCCGGTCTCCGGGGCCGGCCAGTCGGTGGCCGCCGGCTCTGCGAGCCCGGGCAGGGACGGGGTGTCGTAGGCGTTCACGCGCTCAGCTCTCCGGGGGCGGACGGTCGTGCGGGGAAGAGGTGGTGGGCGCCGGTGACGGGGGATCTCCCGACGCCCACCGGTCAGGGGGCCGTCAGGCCGGTGGGCGGGGCCGCCGGGGCCTCGACTGCGGTCAGGCCGTCGTGCCAGGACTCCAGGCCGAGCAGGAACTGCTTGGCCGCCAGACCGCCCGCGTACCCGGCCAGGCTGCCGGTGGAACCGACGATGCGGTGGCACGGCAGCACGACGCAGAGCGGGTTGGCGCCGAGCGCGGTGCCGACCGCGCGGGCGGCCCGCGGCCGGTCGAGCGCGGCGGCCAGCTGCCCGTAGGTCGCGGTGCGTCCGTACGGCACGAACTCGTCCAGCGCCGACACGGTCAGCCGGCTGAAGGGGGTGGCGAGCCGCAGGTCCACCGGCACGGTGAAGTCACGGCGGGCGCCGCTGAGGTAGGCGTCGAGCTGGGTCCGGGTCTCCGCCAGCACCGCGCGCCGCGCCGCGTCCGCGTGCTCCTCCTCGACGGCGTCCATCCCGGCGCCGGTGAGGCGGGCGACGGCGGTCTCTGGGGTGCCGTAGACGCACAGCACGAGGGCGTCGGCCGTCGCCGCCAGCACGAGCGGACCCAGCGGCGTGGGATGGACCGCGACCGCCGCCGTGGTGTCGCCGGGGGTGTTACTGGTTCGCACAACAACTCCGTGGGGATCGTGACGTCGGGTTCGGGTGGCCGTCATACCGCGACCGGCCGGCAGCTCCTGCACGCGCGGTACCCGGCCCGGCCCGCTTCCCGGGCGGTACGGAACGGGACCTGGTGCGGCGGGGTGATGCGGCGGGCGTGGGCGCAGGTGGGATGGCAGTAGATACGGGTGGTGTCACTGCCGAGGAACACCACACCGCGCCGGCGCAGTTCCGCCACCCGCAGCAGGTCGATGCCCTCCGCGGCGCGCAGCGCGTCCCCCACCTCGGGGAGGTGGCCGGCGTCGCAGGGCGTGCCGTTGTCGTACGTCACGCGGTGGCAGGGGATCAGCACCGCGGCCGGGTTGCGGGCCAGCGCGCCGAGAACGAGTTCACGTGCCACCGCGGCATCCCTGGCGAGCCAGCCGACCGGGCGCAGCTGCCCGGCGGGAACGGCGCGGACCGCCTCCAGCACGGCGCGGTCCACCGGGTCGAGCGGCGACAGGTCGATGGGCAGCCGCCGGGCGCGGCCGGTCCGCAGCGCGGTGGTCACCCCCGGGAACGGCCTGGCCGACCGGACCGCCGAACGGCGGGTCCGGGCGCGGTGCAGTTCCTCGAAGACCGTGGCGGTCAGTCCGCCCGTGTCCAGCGCGGCCCCGGTCACCGCCTCCGGGCTCGCCGCCACGAAGAGCCCGCCGACGGCGGTGTCGAGGCGGACGTAGGTGTCGTAGACGTCGCGCGGGACGCCGGTGCGCCGCAGCACGCGCACGGCGAAGTCCGCCGGTGGTTCCGTGGCGAGCCCGGCCAGGCCGGACCGGTCCGCGTCCGGGCGCGGTACCTCGCGGTCACTCCTCAAGTCGTCACCTCCTCCAGCACGGCTGTCTCCGGCTCAAGCAGCCGGCGCAGACTCCTCAGACCCCGGGACACCTGTGCCTTGGCCGTCCCGACCGCGCACTGCTGCACCTCGGCCACCTCCGTGTAGCTCAGCCCCACCACATGACGCAGCACCACGGGCGTGCGGTGGTGCTCCGGCAGTTCCAGCAGCGCCGTGACCAGCCGACGCCGGTCCTCGGCGAGCGCGGCCCGCTCCTCCGGACCCGGACTGCGGTCGGTCCAGGTGTCGGCGGTGTCCTCGACGGGGAGCCCCGCCAGGGCGGGCCGGCGGGAACAGGTGCGCAGGTGGTTGCGCCACACGTTGGCGGCGATGGTGAGCAGCCAGGCACGCGGTCTGAGGTCCCGCCGGCGCTCGGGGCCGTAGTCCTGTAAGGCCGTGTACGCGCGCAGGAAGGCGTCCTGCCCCAGGTCGTCGGCCTCGGTGGCCGAGCCGCAGACCCGGAGCAGGAACGTGTACACCGCCCTGCCGTGGACCCTGACCAGCTCGGTGAAGCCGTCGTCGAGGTCCGCCGCCAGGAGCTCGGTCAGCTGCCGCTCGGCCTTCTCATCCATCACTCATGGAAACACCACCACCCGACGAAGGGTTGCACCCGGTGGTCACCGGGGTCCGTCCGCCGGGGGCGTGGTCGGTACGGCGGCGGTGGCAGGGCCGTACCGGGCCCGGCCCCGGTGGTCGGCCGTCACGGGAACCGGCACCGGACGCGGCCGGTCGGTCGGGGTCCGTGCCGGGGTTGCCTCAACCCGGTCGGCCACCGACTCGGGCCGGGCGAACGACCCCGGCGCCGAGCGGCTCCGCGGGCTCCCGAGCGGAGGAGCGGCCCCAGGTCCGGGACGGAGTGAGGCGGCCCGCGCGGCTTCGCGGCTCATCGGGACGGGCCGCTGCGTTGCCGCGCGGGGAACCGTGAAGTGGTCGACGCGATCACCGGTCCCGGTCGACGTGACCTGCCGCCCCACCCCCGGGGCGGCAACCACCGGCCTCGACGCCGCAGGGGCCCAGGGCCCTTGACGGACAGGGGTCCTTGGCCGGCGGCCGCCCCCGACACCCACCGACCCGGCGGGCACTTGCTGACCCCCCTACGGGCAAGCGGCCCCGACGGTCGCCGATCCCGGCGGGCAAGCACCCCCTGACGGACAAGGCCCCCCGGCGGCAGGCGGCCCCGGCGGGCAGGCGACCCGGGAACGGGGGCCAGAGGTCGGGGTTCGCCTGCCTGCCGGGCGTGTGGTGCTACTTGGCCCTGCGGGAGACCGTGAAGTGGGCGACGCGGTCCCCGATCCCGGCGACGCCGGACCCCCCGTATGGTCTGCCGACCCCGCCGAACCCGGGGCGGCAGCCACAGGCATCCCGGGACGGGCAAGCGGCCCCAACCGAAAGACCGCCCCGACAACCACCGGTCCCGGCGGGCAGTCACCCCCGACGGAGAAGGCTCCCCGGCGGCAGGCGGCCCCGGCAACCACCCACCCGGGAGGCAGCAGCCCCGGTGGACAAGCCCCTGGGAGGCCACCGGTCCCGGCAGGCAGCCGGGCTCGGGAACGGGGGCCAGAGGTCGGGGTGCGCCTGCCTGCCGGGCGTGTGGTGCTACTTCGCCTTGCGGGAGACCGTGAAGTGGGCGACGCGGTTCCCGGTCCGGCGACGCCGGACCCCCCGTATGGTCTGGCGACCCCGCCCCCACCCGGGGCGGCAGCCACCCGCCTCGGCGCCACAGGCACTTCCGCCGGGGCGGCCACCAGCCCCGGCGGACAGGCACCCCCCTGACGGGAGGGCCCCCGGCGGCAGGCGGCCCCGGCGCGCACCCGCCCGGTGACGAGCGCCCTCGGGACGCCCGTCCGGGGCAGGGCGCGGGCGGGTTACTTCGCCTTGCGGGAGACCGTGAAGTGGTCGATGCGGTTTCCGGTCTCCGCGATGCCGGAGACCTTCAGGGTGGTCTGCCGGCCCTTCGGGGCGGGCTGGACGTCGACGCGCAGGAAGGAGTAGTCGAGGTAGCGCACCCGGGACCAGGTGACGGTCTCGTCGACCTTGCCGTCCTTGGTGTTGACGAACGAGGCGACGGACTCGGTGTCGTGCTCGTGGCCCTCGTAGGAGTCGGGGGCGGTGAAGGCGTACAGGCTGCGGCCCGCCGCGCCGGCGGTGACGTAGACCACGCCCTCGGTCTCGGGGTGGGCGGTGCCGCCGATGGGGAGCTTCTTGGTGACCTTGCCGCCCTTGATGACGTCGGTGCGCTCGTACTGGTGGTTGTGGCCGTTGATGACGAGGTCCACGGTGTACTTCTCGAACAGCGGTACCCACTCCTGGCGCACCCCGCCCTCCGAGGCGTGCGCGGTGGAGGTGCAGTAGGCGCAGTGGTGGAAGAAGACCACGACGAAGTCGATGTCCTGGGCGGCGCGGAACTTCTTCAGCTGCCCTTCGAGCCACTTGGTCTGAGTTCCGCCGGATATGCCCAAGTTCGCCGGGATCTCGAAGGAGATGTCGTTGGCGTCGAGGGAGATGACGGCGGTGTTGCCGTAGACGAAGGAGTAGACGCCCGGCAGGTTCTTCTTGTCGGGGCCGTTGTCGGGGAGGTTCCAGCGGGCCTCCTCGCCGCCGTAGCCGTTGGGCGAGTACCAGGCCTCCATGTCGTGGTTGCCGAAGGCGGGCATCCAGGGGACCTGCTTGGCGACCGACTCGGTCTGGGCGAGGAACTGGTCCCAGGTGCGCGCGTCGAACCCGGTGTCGGTGGTCTTGCCGCCGCCGGACGGGTCGGCGTAGGCGATGTCGCCGGCGTGCAGGTGGAAGGCCGGGTTCTGGCCGAGGAGGAGGGCGTTGTTGGCGAGCCCGTGGTAGCCGACGCCCTCGTCGCCGAAGGCGGTGAAGGTGAACGGCGCCTTGTGCGCGGGGGCGGTGGTGAAGGTGCCGAGGGTGCCCGCCAGGTGCGGCTGGGCCGGGTCGAAGCCCTGGTGGCCGACGCCGTAGTAGTACGTGCGGCCTGGGCGCAGGTGGGACAGCTCGGCGTGCAGGTAGTACTGCGTGTGGTCGCCGCTCGCGCCGACGCCGGCCGGGGTGTACAGGGTGCGGACCTCGGCGTCGATCCTGCGGGAGAGGTCCCAGGGGTGGGCGCCGATGCGGATGAAGGGCTTCTTGACGGCGACCGGGACCTGCCAGGAGACGGTGACCTGGGTGCGCGGGTCGTTGCCGAAGGCGAGGTGGCGGCCGAAGGGGGCGACGAGCGCGCCGTCGACCCGGGGGGTGGCCGGGGCGGTGTGCCCCGTCGGCGTGGCCGCCCGTGCGGTGGCGCCGGGCACGAAGGCGCCGCCCGCGACGGCGCCCAGCGTGACGGCGCCGCCTCTGATCATCGAACGCCGCGAGAAGCGCGAACGCAGGTACTCGTGCTGCTCGGCCATGCTCATGCGCTCGGCCAGCTGCTCGGGTACGCCCATGCGAGGAATGTCCATGGCGTCTGAAACTCGTCTGTCCGAGCAACGATGCGCAAGACGCAGGATGGACAGCTCGCGAACAGAGCACCATAAGAGATCCAACAGGCGCTTGCCCGGAATCGGGCACGATTCTTGCGAAAGAGACGCCGGTACTCCAGGATCTACCGGGTGCACGACGAACTCGTTGATCATCTGACGCGGTCCACACCCCTGAGCCGGGGCGAGGCGCTGCGCGTGGTCCAGGACGTCCTCGCCTTCTTCGACGAGACGACCCCCGAGTACGTCCGCCGCCGCCACCGTGAACTCCAGGCCCAGGGCCTGGTGAACACGGAGATCTTCGGCCGGATCGAGGCGGACCTGAAATACCGCGCGGTCGCGCCGCCCGAGCTGACGCTCAGGCAGTTGCGCCGCATGGTCTACGGCTGAGAATCAGCCGTACCGGACCAGCGACATCCAAGGGATACCTCTTACATGTGCGGAATTGTCGGATACATCGGGAAGCGTGACGTGGCGCCCCTCCTCCTGGAGGGCTTGCAGCGCCTGGAGTACCGCGGCTACGACTCCGCGGGCATCGTCGTCACCTCCCCGAAGACGCCCGGCCTGAAGATGGTCAAGGCCAAGGGCCGGGTGCGCGACCTGGAGGTCAAGGTCCCGGCGCGGTTCAAGGGCACCACCGGTATCGCCCACACCCGCTGGGCCACCCACGGCGCCCCCTCCGACGTGAACGCCCACCCGCACATGTCGGCCGACCAGAAGGTCGCCGTCGTCCACAACGGCATCATCGACAACGCCTCCGACCTGCGCCGCAAGCTGGAGGCGGACGGCGTCGAGTTCCTCTCCGAGACCGACACCGAGGTCCTCACCCACCTGATCGCCCGCTCCCCGGCCGAGAAGCTGGAGGACAAGGTCCGCCAGGCGGTCCGCCTGATCGAGGGCACGTACGGCATCGCCGTGCTGCACGCCGACTTCCCGGACCGCATCGTGGTGGCCCGCAACGGCTCCCCCGTCGTCCTCGGCATCGGCGAGAAGGAGATGTTCGTCGCCTCGGACATCGCCGCGCTGGTCACCCACACCCGGCAGATAGTGACCCTCGACGACGGCGAGATGGCCACCCTCAAGGCCGACGACTTCCGCACGTACACCACCGAGGGCACCCGCACCACGGCCGAGCCCACCACCGTGGAGTGGGAGGCCGAGTCGTACGACATGGGCGGCCACGACACGTACATGCACAAGGAGATCCACGAGCAGGCCGACGCCGTGGACCGCGTGCTGCGCGGCCGCATCGACGACCGGTTCTCCACCGTGCACCTCGGCGGCCTCAACCTGGACGCCCGCGAGGCCCGGCGGATCCGCCGTGTGAAGATCCTCGGCTGCGGCACCTCCTACCACGCGGGCATGATCGGCGCCCAGATGATCGAGGAGCTGGCCCGCATCCCCGCCGACGCCGAGCCGGCGTCCGAGTTCCGCTACCGCAACGCGGTCGTCGACCCCGACACCCTGTACGTGGCGGTGTCGCAGTCCGGTGAGACGTACGACGTCCTCGCCGCCGTGCAGGAGCTGAAGCGCAAGGGCGCGCGCGTCCTCGGCGTGGTCAACGTGGTCGGCTCGGCGATCGCCCGCGAGGCCGACGGCGGCATCTACGTGCACGCGGGCCCCGAGGTCTGCGTCGTCTCCACCAAGTGCTTCACCAACACCACGGTCGCCTTCGCGCTGCTCGCCCTGCACCTCGGCCGCACCCGCGACCTGTCCGTCCGCGACGGCAAGCGGATCATCGAGGGCCTGCGCAGGCTGCCGGCGCAGATCTCCGAGATGCTGGAGCGGGAGGAGGAGATCCAGAAGCTGGCGGAGGAGTACGCCGACGCCCGCTCGATGCTCTTCATCGGCCGGGTCCGGGGCTACCCGGTGGCCCGCGAGGCCTCCCTGAAGCTCAAGGAGGTCTCCTACATCCACGCCGAGGCCTACCCCGCCTCCGAGCTGAAGCACGGCCCGCTGGCCCTGATCGAGCCGGCCCTGCCCACGGTCGCCATCGTCCCCGACGACGACCTGCTGGAGAAGAACCGCGCGGCGCTGGAGGAGATCAAGGCCCGCGAGGGCCGCATCCTGGCGGTGGCCCACCGGCACCAGGAGAAGGCCGACCAGACGGTGATCGTCCCGAAGAACGAGGACGAGCTGGACCCGATCCTGATGGGCATCCCGCTCCAGCTCCTCGCCTACCACACGGCCAAGGCCCTGGGCCGGGACATCGACAAGCCGCGGAACCTCGCCAAGTCGGTCACGGTCGAGTAGGCGGCGGAACGGACCCCCACGTGTGCCACCCGGCACGTGGGGGTCCTTCCCGTGCCGCGGTCCATCGGCCGGTGGCCGTCACCCCCCGGCCGGCGGCACGCCACGGAGGGGCCGGTGACCGGCGCCTCTCCCGCGTGTTGTGGTGGTGCGGTGACCGCTATATGCCCTGCGCGGGGACGCGAACCACCTCTACCCACCGGTAGTTTCCCGGCGCGGCAAGGGAGTTGACGGGGCGTGAGGCCGCCGGGAGGACGAGGGGTCAGGGGATGACGATCACGGGCCGCCGGGCCCGCTTGGCGAGCCGCCCCGCGACGGAGCCGAAGATCCGGCCGACAATGCCGTGGGTGGAACCGACCACGATCGCGTCCGCCTCGTACTCCCGGCCCACCTCCTCGAGTTCGTGGCAGATGTCGCCGCCACGCTCGACCAGGATCCAGGGCACCTCGGACAGGTAGTCCGCGCACGCCAGCTCCAGCCCGAGGACCTCGGTGCGGTGGTCCGGGACGTCGACGAAGACGGGCGGCTCGCAGCCGGCCCACACGGTGGTCGGCAGCCGGTTGGCGACATGCACGATGATCAGACCGGAACGGGAGCGGTGGGCCATGCCGATCGCGTAGGCGAGAGCGCGCTCGCTGGAGTCGGAGCCGTCGAAGCCGACGACCACTCCGTGCCGGAAGGCGGGATCGCAGGACGGGCGTGAGTCCGCCGCCGCCAGGGGATCGGCCGCCGTGGGATCGGCGACCGGCCGCTTGCGGTCCGCGGGTTCGAAGAATTCGTGACCGGCCATGACTGTCTCGGCGTCGTGATCCTTTATGGGGGGACAGTGTGCGGCGGAGGTGCGGCGGAGCTGTGTCCGGGAAACATCTTCCCAAGCCCTTACCCACAAGGGTACGGCGGCAAGCCTGCTGAGCCCAGATCCCGCGCACGCTCCGTGAGCGGCCCCCGACGTCCGCGGGGGTTCACCGGAGCATGCACGAGCCGCGCCCGTAACGCAATGGTTGCTGCCCCGTACAGGCGGTTTGCGCGGGGTTCGCGTCCGCACGGCCGGTGACCGTCCGGCCGCGCGGACGTTGAACCGGGGTGAACCGCCGCCACAGGGAGTACGAGATGCCCGCACCCCGGTCCCCTCGCGACCCGGGACCCACGCCGGACACCGTGAGTGATGTGATCCGCTGGGCAGCCTTCAGCTGCGTGCTCGTACCCGTGGTGCTCCTCTGGTACGGCACCTCGCCGGCCGGCGCCACGGGCACCGCGCTCGGCCTCGCGGCCGTCACGTCCGTCTGCCGGTGGCTGCTGCGCCGCTCCGAGCGGTGCGCCGGGCGTTGCGGCGCGCAAAGGAGCGGACGGCACACGCGGGAGCGGACACCGGTCGACTGACCTGTTTCCGTACCTTCGAGCGCTGCTTTTCAGCCAACTTCTGGATACCGACCCAGGGGGGTCCCCGGCCGCCCCCAACCCCCGTTCCACCTGCACGGAAAGGGTCCACGGGCCGCTGCGCACCCTACGCGGTTTGGCCACCGCGACAAGGCGCACTTCCCTGTGCGTCTCGCGAGTGCAACGCTTCGTGATCGAATGCTTCACGCCAAGTTGTCATGTCGACAATGTGCCGTGTGTGTAACTGGTCACCGTGTCCACGCGGGAGCCAGTAAATTCGATCTTGACTGTCTTACGGCGGGGGACTCGTGCAGGACCGAGGGGAAACGTGCAGGAGCGACACGACCGAGGAGCCGCGACCACCGAGGGGGGCTTAGCAGGATGAGCCACGACTCCACTGCCGCGCCGGACGCCGCGGCCCGGAAACTGTCCGGGCGACGACGCAAGGAGATCGTCGCGGTGCTGCTGTTCAGCGGCGGTCCCATCTTCGAGAGTTCCATACCGCTTTCGGTGTTCGGGATCGACCGCCAGGACGCCGGAGTACCGCGCTACCGCCTGCTGGTGTGTGCCGGTGAGGAAGGCCCGCTGCGGACCACAGGGGGCCTGGAACTCACCGCGCCACACGGGCTGGAGGCCATCTCACGCGCCGGGACGGTCGTCGTACCGGCCTGGCGCTCGATCACCTCGCCGCCACCGGAGGACGCGCTCGACGCGTTGCGCCGGGCGCACGAGGAGGGGGCCCGCATCGTCGGCCTGTGCACGGGCGCGTTCGTGCTCGCGGCGGCCGGCCTGCTGGACGGCCGCCCGGCGACCACCCACTGGATGTACGCGCCGACGCTGGCCAAACGCTATCCGTCCGTGCACGTCGACCCACGGGAGCTGTTCGTCGACGACGGCGACGTCCTGACGTCGGCCGGCACGGCGGCGGGCATCGACCTGTGCCTGCACATCGTGCGGTCGGACCACGGCAACGAGGCGGCCGGCGCGCTCGCCCGGCGCCTGGTGGTCCCGCCGCGCCGCAGCGGCGGTCAGGAGCGCTACCTCGACAGGTCTTTACCCGAGGAGATCGGCGCCGACCCGCTCGCCGAGGTCGTCGCCTGGGCGCTGGAACACCTCCACGAGCAGTTCGACGTGGAGACGCTGGCGGCACGCGCCTACATGAGCCGCCGCACGTTCGACCGCCGGTTCCGCTCGCTCACCGGGAGCGCCCCGCTCCAGTGGCTGATCACCCAGCGGGTGCTCCAGGCGCAGCGGCTGCTGGAGACGTCGGACTACTCGGTGGACGAGGTGGCGGGCCGGTGCGGGTTCCGCTCGCCGGTCGCGCTGCGCGGGCACTTCCGCCGCCAGCTCGGCTCGTCCCCGGCCGCCTACCGTGCCGCCTACCGGGCTCGCCGCCCGCAGGGCGACCGGCCGGGTGAGGCCGAGCCGGCGATGCCGGCGCCCGGCCAGCACGGTTCGCCGATCGGCCTGTCCGGTCCCGGACCGATGGGCGCCGCGGCCGCCCTGCTCCACTCGGAGCGGGACGGCGGGGTGCCGATGCAGAGCCGCCGGGCGGCGGCCGGCGCGGTGGGCCTGCTCCCGGGCCCGCGCAGCGGCAGCTGAGCGGACGGCGCGAGGAAGCGGGAAGAAGGGGGGCGGAGCGCGACTCCGCCCCCCTTCTTCCGTTCCGGTGCGTTCCGGGGCGATCCCGGGTGTTCCGGGGCGCCTTCGCCGGGCGCCCGCACCGACGCGGGGCATCCAAACGCGGACGTCAGCTTTAGGGTGGTCGCATGAACGATCGCATGGTGTGGATCGACTGCGAGATGACCGGTCTCTCGCTGTCCGACGACGCGCTCATCGAGGTGGCCGCCCTCGTCACCGACTCCGAGCTGAACGTACTCGGCGAGGGGGTGGACATCGTCGTCCGGCCGCCGGCCCGGGCACTGGAGACGATGCCGGAGGTGGTGCGCCGGATGCACACCGCGTCCGGGCTCCTCGACGAGCTGGAGCGGGGCACGACGCTGGCCGACGCCGAGGAGCAGGTCCTCGCCTACATCCGGGAACACGTCAAGGAACCCGGCAAGGCCCCGCTGTGCGGCAACTCCGTCGGCACCGACCGCGGCTTCCTGGCGCGGGACATGCCCGCCCTGGAGGGCTACCTCCACTACCGCATCGTCGACGTCTCCTCGATCAAGGAGCTGGCCCGCCGCTGGTACCCGCGGGCGTACTACAACAGCCCAGAGAAGAACGGCAACCACCGGGCGCTCGCCGACATCCGCGAGTCGATCGCCGAGCTGCGCTACTACCGCGAGGCCGTCTTCGTCCCGCAGCCCGGCCCGGACTCCGACACCGCGAAGACGATCGCCGCCCGGCACGTCGTGCCCGCCCGGTAGCCGCCCGCCGGCCGCCCGGCGTCCCGCCCCGGGTCCGCGCGGGCGTCCGCGCGAAAACGTGTGCGCGAGCATCCCTTCGGACCCTGTAGACTTCTTCTCGGCCGGTCGGGGAAACGACAGTTCCACCGCCGGTCATGGTGGGTGTAGCTCAGCTGGCAGAGCACCTGGTTGTGGTCCAGGATGTCGCGGGTTCAAGTCCCGTCACTCACCCTGAAGATCGAGGGCTGATCCGGAAGACCGGGTCAGCCCTCGATCGTTTTCGTGCGTCCGACGTGCGTCCGGCGTCGGCGAATATCTGTAGCCGGGAAGCGAGAATTCGGCGCGAATCGAGATCAGAATTTCTCAAACAGGCGGGCCGGGAGGGATTAGTCACCCGACAGCACCATCATCGCCGTGCTAGTGTCGTTTCCAGTTGCAGTTGTGGTTCCCAGTAACTCCAAGCTTTCCGGAGGGGCGATCATCGCGGCGACGCGGAGCCCGCACAGTGTGGGCTCCGGGCACTGCCCCGAAGGAGATTTGACATGGCATCTGGCACCGTGAAGTGGTTCAACGCGGAAAAGGGCTTCGGCTTCATCGAGCAGGACGGCGGCGGCCCCGACGTCTTCGCCCACTACTCGAACATCGCCGCCCAGGGCTTCCGTGAGCTGCTCGAAGGCCAGAAGGTGAACTTCGACATCGCGCAGGGCCAGAAGGGCCCGACGGCGGAGAACATCGTTCCCGCCTGACACACGCGCACCGTGAGCTGGGGCCCGCACCTTGGGGTGCGGGCCCCAGCTCATGGAGTATCCGGGCACAGCCCTTCCCCGCTCCCGGTGGCCGTCCGACGCGACAGGCCCTGAACCGCGGGCCCACGCGCAGTGGGTGTGCCGATGCCGCTCCGGACACGTGTTCCGTCTGAGCTTCGATCCCGGCCCGACACCCCTGCGTCACTTTTATTCCAGCGAGCGCGGCCCTTTTTCGCTGCCGCATTCTTTTTCGCTGTCGTTTTTCATTCCGGCCCGTTCTCGCGATTCTCCGTGCGGCTCTCTTCCGCGGTAATTCCTTGACACGTGCCGCATCGAGGAAGGTTCCGCATGAACCGCACACGTACGTCCGACCGCTCCCGCAGCCGTTCGAACGGCGGCTCCGACCGCGCCGCCCGCTGGGGTGGTTCGGGCCGCTCCGGCAAGCCGGGCCGCTCGAGTGGCCCGAGCCGCCGCACCTCCGCGCCGGGTGAGTTCGCCCTGCCCGTCACCCAGACCCCGGCGCTGCCGGCCGTCGAGGCGTTCGCCGACCTCGACATGCCCGAGCAGCTGCTGGCCGCGCTGCGCGCCGAGGGGATGAGCGTGCCGTTCCCGATCCAGGCCGCCACCCTGCCCAACACCCTCGCCGGCCGCGACGTCCTGGGCCGTGGACGCACCGGGTCCGGCAAGACCCTGGCGTTCGGACTGGCCCTGCTGGCCCGGACCGCCGGACAGCGGGCCGAGCCCCGGCAGCCGCTGGCCCTGGTCCTCGTCCCCACCCGCGAGCTGGCCCAGCAGGTCACCGACGCGCTCACCCCGTACGCCCGCTCGGTCAGGCTGCGACTGGCCACGGTCGTCGGCGGCATGTCGATCGGCCGTCAGGCCGCCGCGCTGCGCGGCGGCGCCGAGGTCGTCGTCGCCACTCCCGGCCGGCTCAAGGACCTCATCGAGCGCGGCGACTGCCGGCTGAACCAGGTCGGCATCACCGTCCTGGACGAGGCCGACCAGATGACCGACATGGGCTTCATGCCGCAGGTCACCGCCCTGCTCGACCAGGTGCGCCCCGAGGGACAGCGGATGCTCTTCTCCGCCACCCTGGACCGCAACGTCGACCTGCTGGTCCGCCGCTACCTGACCGACCCGGTCGTGCACTCGGTCGACCCGTCGGCCGGCGCGGTGACGACGATGGAGCACCACGTGCTGCACGTCCACAGTGCCGACAAGCAGGCCACCACGACGCAGATCGCCGCCCGCGACGGCCGCGTGATCATGTTCCTGGACACCAAGCACGCGGTGGACCGGCTGACCCAGGACCTGCTCAACAGCGGCGTGCGCGCCGCCGCGCTGCACGGCGGCAAGTCGCAGCCGCAGCGCACCCGGACGCTGACGCAGTTCAAGACCGGGCACGTCACCGTCCTGGTCGCCACGAACGTCGCCGCGCGCGGCATCCACGTCGACAACCTCGACCTGGTGGTCAACGTCGACCCGCCCACGGACCACAAGGACTACCTCCACCGCGGCGGCCGTACGGCCCGCGCGGGCGAGTCCGGCAGCGTCGTCACCCTGGTCACCCCCAACCAGCGCCGCGGCATGACGCACCTGATGTCGAACGCCGGGATCCTTCCGCGCATCACCCAGGTGCGGCCCGGCGAGGCCGAGCTGAACCGCATCACCGGCGCGCAGGCACCCTCCGGTGTGCCAGTCGTCATCACCGCGCCGGTCGCCGAGCGTCCGCAGCGCGGCACCGCGTCCCGCTCCCGGCGCGGCCGCTCCTCGCAGTCGGTCCGCCGGCCCGCGCGGCGGCGCACCTCCGCCGAGACGGCCGCCTAGCCGATCCCGCCGGCAGGACACCCACCACCCCATCGAGGAGACACCCTTGCCGTTGGCATCCGTCCGGACGCAGCTCCACCCGGTGAGCACGACACCGTTCCACGCGGGGGTGGCCGACGCCACGGGTTCGCCCGGGCCGAAGGCGTGGGGTGACATGACCGTCGAGGTGGCCCTGTCCGTCATGGCCGGCGCCCGCATCGGGTACCTGCCGGTCTGCGACGAGGACGACCTGTGCACCGGGCTGGTCACCCACGCCCAGCTCACCGTCGTCCGCGACAGTGCCACGTACACGGACCGGCTCCGGTTGCGCGATGTCGCCGGGGTCGGCCCCTCGCTCCCCGCGGGGGCGGCCGGCGCCGGGTACGCGGCGTAGCGCCAGCCGCGCGCCGTCGACGGGGGCTGCGCATCGGTTTCGGGTGCAGGTGCGTCGTGGCCGGGCGCGCAGTTCCCCGCCCCCCTGGGGTGTCCCCTGGACGCCCGTCTCACCAGCACCCCGGCAGGCGGCCCACCCACCGGTTTCAGGTGCGGGTGCATCGTGGCCGGGCGCGCAGGTCCCCGCGCCCCTAGGGGGAGTTCCGTGGGCGGCCGTTCCAGCAGCACCGTCGGGCGGATTGCCCGGCGGTGCTGAGTCGTGTCAGGAGCGCGTG
>NZ_JBIVZV010000020.1:0-51524 GCF_044759735.1 Streptomyces sp. NPDC100445
GTGTACCGCTCCGCACGACCGGGATCGGCCTCGAACAACTCCCGCAGACGCAACCGCCCACGAGCATGATGATCGGCCAGCGCCGCCCACTCGGGGCGGTCGGTGAGGTTGGGGTAGTCGGCCATGTCAGGCGATCTCCTTGGCGGCCTCGCCCTGGAGGGCGATGGCGTACATCTCGTCGGCGTCGAGGCGGCGGAGCTCCTCGGCGATGAGTTCGGAGGTGGGGCGGACCTTCAGGGCGAGGCTGCGCGGCGGCTGGCCCGGGAGGGTCAGCGTGGCGAGGGGCCCGTCGGGACGGTCGATGACGATCTCGCCGTTGTCGGTGCCGAGCCGAACGGCCGTGACGACCGGGCCCGGACTGACCACGCGGTTAACGGACACCTTCAGGCGGGCCTCCAGCCAGCGGGCCAGCAGTTCGGCGCTGGGGTTGTCCTCCTCGGCCTCGACGGCGGCGGAGGTCACCTTCACCCGGGCCTGGTCCAGGGCCGCGGCGAGCATCGAGCGCCACGGCGTGAGCCGGGTCCAGGCGAGGTCGGTGTCGCCGGGCGCGTAGGTGCGCACCCGGGCCTGGAGGACCTCCAGCGGCCGCTCGACGGCGTACAGGTCGGTGATCCGGCGCTGGGCGAGCGCGCCCAGCGGGTCCTCGGCGGGGGCGGCGGGGGCGTCCACCGGCCACCACACGACGACCGGCGCGTCCGGCAGCAGCAGCGGCAGGACGACGGAGTCGGCGTGGTCGGAGACGTCGCCGTAGGTCCGCAGGACGACCGTCTCGCCGGTGCCGGCCTCGGAGCCGACCCGTACCTCGGCGTCCAGCCGGGAGTGGGTGCGGTCGCGCAGTGTGCGGGCGTGCCGCTTGATGACGACCAGGGTGCGCGAGGGGTGCTCGCGCGAGGCCTCCTCCGCGGCCCGGATGGAGTCGTAGGCGTTCTCCTCGTCCGTGACGATGACCATCGTCAGGACCATGCCCACGGCCGGTGTGCCGATGGCGCGGCGGCCCTGCACCAGCGCCTTGTTGATCTTACTTGCCGTGGTGTCGGTCAGGTCGATCTTCATGGCCTGCGCCAGCTCCGTCCGTCTCGTGCGAGCATCTCGTCGGCTTCCCTCGGTCCCCAGCTGCCCGACGCGTACTGCGCCGGCCTGCCGTGCGCCGCCCAGTACTCCTCGATCGGGTCGAGGATCTTCCAGGACTCCTCCACCTCCTGGTGGCGGGGGAAGAGGTTGGCGTCGCCGAGCAGCACGTCCAGGATGAGCCGCTCGTACGCCTCCGGGCTCGACTCCGTGAACGACTCGCCGTAGGCGAAGTCCATGGACACGTCCCGGATCTCCATCGAGGTGCCCGGCACCTTCGAACCGAAGCGCACGGTCATGCCCTCGTCCGGCTGGACGCGGATGACGATCGCGTTCGAGCCCAGTTCCTCGGTGGCGGTGGAGTCGAACGGGGAGTGCGGGGCGCGCTTGAAGACCACCGCGATCTCGGTGACCCGGCGGCCCAGCCGCTTGCCGGTGCGCAGGTAGAACGGGACGCCCGCCCAGCGCCGGTTGTCGATGCCCAGCTTGACCGCGGCGAAGGTGTCGGTCTTCGACTGGGGGTCGATGCCGTCCTCCTCCAGGTAGCCGACGACCTTCTGGCCGCCCTGCCAGCCGGTCGCGTACTGCCCGCGCACGGTGTGCCGGCCGAGGTCCTCCGGCAGGCGCACCGACTTCAGCACCTTCAGCTTCTCGGTGAGCAGCGCCTCCGCGTCGAAGGCGATCGGCTCCTCCATGGCGGTCAGCGCCATCAGCTGGAGCAGGTGGTTCTGGATGACGTCGCGGGCGGCGCCGATGCCGTCGTAGTAGCCGGCCCGGCCGCCGATGCCGATGTCCTCGGCCATGGTGATCTGCACGTGGTCGACGTACGAGCGGTTCCAGACCGGTTCGTACATCTGGTTGGCGAAGCGCAGCGCCAGGATGTTCTGGACCGTCTCCTTGCCGAGGTAGTGATCGATCCGGAACACCTGCTCCGGGTCGAACACGTCGTGGACGACCTTGTTCAACTCCTCGGCCGACTTCAGGTCGTGCCCGAAGGGCTTCTCGATGACCGCGCGCCGCCAGGCACCCTCCGGCGGACTGGCCAGGCCGTGCTTCTTCAGCTGCTGCACGACCTTGGGGAAGAACTTCGGCGGTACCGACAGGTAGAACGCGAAGTTGCCGCCCGTGCCACGGGAGGCGTCCAGCTCCTCGACGGCGTCCTTCAGCTGCTTGAACGCGGTGTCGTCGTCGAAGTCGCCGGGGATGAACCGCATCCCCTCGGCGAGCTGCTGCCACACCTCCTCGCGGAACGGGGTGCGGGAGTGCTCGCGCACGGCGTCGTGCACGACCTGCGCGAAGTCCTGGTTCTCCCAGTCACGGCGGGCGAACCCGACGAGGGAGAAGCCCGGCGGCAGCAGACCGCGGCTGGCCAGGTCGTACACGGCCGGCATGAGCTTCTTGCGGGACAGGTCACCGGTCACCCCGAAGATGACCAGGCCGGACGGCCCGGCGATCCGGGGGAGCCGGCGGTCACCGGCGTCCCGCAGCGGGTTCACCCAGTCGGCGGCCGGGCCGACCGGCACGCGAACCTCCTCGGGTGCCTGGGCGGCGGGTGCGTTCTCGGTCATCAGGCGTCAACTCCCTTGCTCTCCAGGGACGCGGCGACGGCATCCAGCAGGTCCTGCCAGGCCGCCTCGAACTTGGCGACGCCCTCGTCCTCCAGCTGCCGGACGACCTCGTCGTAGGAAACACCGAGCCGCTCCAGGGCGGCCAGGTCGGCGCGGGCCCGCTCGTAACCGCCGGTCACCGTGTCACCGGTGATCACGCCGTGGTCGGCGACGGCACGCAGCGTGGCCTCCGGCATGGTGTTGACGGTGCCCGGCGCGACCAGCTCGTCCACGTACAGGGTGTCCTTGTACGCGGGGTCCTTCACCCCGGTGGACGCCCACAGCGGGCGCTGCCGGTTCGCCCCGTCGGCGGCGAGCGCGCGCCAGCGTCCGGAGGCGAGGACCTCCTCGTACGCCTCGTAGGCCAGCCGGGCGTTGGCGAGGGCCGCGCGGCCCTTGAGCGCGAGGGCCTCGTCGGTGCCGAGGGCGGTCAGCCGCTTGTCGATCTCGCTGTCCACGCGGGAGACGAAGAAGGACGCCACCGAGTGGACCGTCGACAGGTCGACGCCGCGCTCGCGGGCCTTCTCCAGGCCCGCCAGGTAGGCGTCCATGACCTCCCGGTAGCGCTCCAGGGAGAAGATCAGGGTCACGTTGACGCTGATGCCGAGGCCGACGACCTCGGTGATCGCCGGGAGCCCCGCCCGGGTCGCCGGGATCTTGACCATGACGCCCGGCCGGTCGACCAGCCAGGCCAGCTGCCTGGCCTCGGCGACGGTCGCCGCGGTGTCGTGGGCGAGCCGCGGGTCGACCTCGATGGAGACCCGGCCGTCCAGCCCGCCGGAGGCGGTGTACACGGGTTCCAGGACGTCGGCGGCGTCGCGCACGTCGGCGGTCGTCATCATGCGCACCGCCTCCTCCACCGTCACCCCGCGCACGGCGAGGTCGGCGAGCTGCTCCTCGTACCCCTTGCCGGAGCCTATGGCCGCCTGGAAGATCGACGGGTTGGTGGTGACACCGACGGCGCTTCCGCTCGCCACCAGCTCGGCGAGGCTCCCCGAGGTGAGCCGCTCGCGGGACAGGTCGTCCAGCCAGACCGACACCCCCTCGTCGGCGAGGAGCTTGAGCGCCCCCGGGGTCGCGATTGCTTCGGTCACAGTGATCATCTTTCTTTCGCGTCGGTATCAGGCGCGCGCGGCGGCGAGCGACTCGCGGGCCGCAGCGGCGACGTTCTCGGGGGTGAAGCCGAACTCGGCGAACAGGGTCTCGGCGTCCGCGGAGGCACCGAAGTGCTCCAGGGAGACGATGCGGCCCGCGTCGCCCACGAACCGGTACCAGGTCAGACCGATGCCGGCCTCGACGGCGACCCGGGCCTTCACGGCCGGCGGCAGCACCCGCTCGCGGTAGGCGCGCGGCTGCTCCTCGAACCACTCCACGGACGGCATCGACACCACACGGGTACCGATCCCCTCGGCCTCCAGCCGCTCCCGCGCGGCCACGGCCAGCCGCACCTCGGAACCCGTCGCGATGACGATCACCTCCGGCACCTCCGTCGAGGACTCGCGCAGCACGTAGCCGCCCTTGGCCGCGTCCTCGTTCGGCGCGTACACCGGCACGCCCTGGCGGGTGAGCGCGAGCCCGTGGGGGGCGGGGTTCGTGGCGTGCCTCCTCAGGATCTCGGCCCAGGCGATCGCGGTCTCGTTGGCGTCCGCCGGGCGGACGACGTTCAGGCCCGGAACGGCACGCAGCGAGGCCAGGTGTTCGACCGGCTGGTGGGTCGGACCGTCCTCGCCCAGACCGACGGAGTCGTGCGTCCACACGTACGTCACCGGGAGCTGCATCAGCGCCGACATCCGGACGGCGTTGCGCATGTAGTCCGAGAAGACCAGGAAGGTGCCGCCGTAGACGCGGGTGTTGCCGTGCAGGGCGATGCCGTTCATCGCGGCGGCCATGGAGAACTCGCGGATCCCGAAGTGGACCGTACGGCCGTACGGGTCGGCGCCGGGCAGCGGATTGCCCTCGGGCAGGAAGGAGCTGTCCTTGTCGATGGTGGTGTTGTTGGAGCCGGCGAGGTCGGCCGAGCCGCCCCACAGCTCGGGCAGGACCGGGCCGAGCGCCTGGAGCACCTTGCCGGACGCGGCCCGGGTGGCGACCGGCCTGCCCTCCTCGAACACCGGCAGCGCGTCCTCCCAGCCCGCGGGCAGCTCGCCCTTGCTGACCCGGTCGAACAGCTCGGCCCGGTCGGGGGCGGCCGCGCGCCACTCGGCGAGCCGCTTGTCCCAGGCCGCGTGCGCCTCGGCACCCCGGTCCTGGGCGCGGCGGGTGTGGGCGAGGACCTCGTCGGCGACCTGGAAGGTCTTCTCCGGGTCGAAGCCGAGGAGGCGCTTGGTGGCGGCGATCTCCTCCTCGCCGAGGGCGGAGCCGTGCGAGGCCTCGGTGTTCCGCGCGTTCGGCGCGGGCCAGGCGATCACCGTGCGCATCGCGATGATCGACGGCCGCCCGGTCTCGGCCCGGGCGGCCTCCAGGGCCGTGTACAGGGCGGGGACGTCGATGTCGCCGTCGGCGGCGGGCTCGACGCGCTGGGTGTGCCAGCCGTAGGCCTCGTACCGCTTGAGCACGTCCTCGGAGAACGCGGTCGCGGTGTCGCCCTCGATGGAGATGTGGTTGTCGTCGTAGAGGAAGACGAGGTTGCCGAGGCGCTGGTGGCCGGCGAGGGACGACGCCTCGCCGGAGACGCCCTCCTCCAGGTCGCCGTCGGAGACGATCGCCCACACGGTGTGGTCGAAGGGGGAGGTGCCCTCGGGGGCGTCCGGGTCGAACAGGCCGCGCTCGTAGCGGGCGGCCATCGCCATGCCGACGGCGTTCGCGGCGCCCTGGCCGAGCGGTCCGGTGGTGGTCTCCACGCCCGCCGTGTGGCCGTACTCGGGGTGGCCCGGCGTCCGGGAACCGTGGGTGCGGAACGCCTTCAGGTCGTCCAGCTCCAGCTCGTACCCGGCGAGGAAGAGCTGCGTGTAGAGCGTCAGCGAGGTGTGGCCGGGGGAGAGGACGAAGCGGTCGCGGCCGGTCCACTCGGGGTCGGCCGGGTCGTGACGCATCACCTTCTGAAAGATCGTGTACGCGGCGGGCGCCAGGGCCATCGCCGTGCCCGGGTGCCCGTTGCCGACCTTCTGGACCGCGTCGGCCGCCAGAAGACGGGCGGTGTCCACGGCGCGCCGGTCGAGGTCCGTCCACTCGAAGCCGTCGGAAGTCTGGGTCGTCATCTTCAAGAAATCCTCGTTCAGTGCGGTTGGCTGGCCGGACGTGTTCAAACTTAAAAGTCTGACTTTTCCGGGGAAAGGTCGGGGTGTGTCAGCCTGTGGTGAATCTGGGACAGTGATCGCGACAGGGACGGCACGAAACGGGCATGACCGACAAGACCGACGGGACACAGCACGCCGCCGATGCCGGCAGCGGCGGCGGGACGAGCGACGACGACGGAATCAGAACCCTTCCCTTCCCGGCCGACCTGGCCGTCGGCGGCGTCGGCCTCCAGATCGGACCGATGGGCGAGGACCGCACCTGGCACACCGACGCCCCCCTGCACCGCGTTCACCGCATCGACTTCCACGTGGTCATGCTCTTCACCGACGGCCCCGTACGACACATGGTCGACTTCGCCGAGTACGAGGCGACGGCCGGCGACCTGCTGTGGATACGCCCCGGACAGGTCCACCGCTTCTCCCGGGAATGCGTGTACCGCGGAACCGTCCTGACCATGCAACCCGGCTTCCTGCCGCCCGCCACCGTCGAGGCCACCGGCCTGTACCGCTACGACCTGCCGCCCCTGCTGCACCCCGGCCCCGCCCAGCTCGGCGCGCTCCAGGCGGCCCTGGACCAGCTGCGCCGCGAGTACGAGGACACCGCGACGCTCCCGCTCGGCCTCCACGCGGCCGTGCTGCGGCACACCCTGACCGCGTTCCTGCTGCGTCTGGGCCACCTCGCCGCCGGCACGGCACAGGACGGCCCGCAGCAGGCCGACAGCGCCTTCACCCGCTTCCGGGACGCCGTCGAGGAGGGCTTCGGCGCCCAGCACAGTGTCAGCGCCTATGCCGACGCGCTCGGTTACTCCCGTCGCACCCTGGTCCGCGCCGTCCGCGCGGCCACCGGGGAGACCCCGAAGGGATTCATCGACAAACGCGTCGTACTGGAGGCCCGGCGCCTCCTCGCCCACACCGACCTGCCGATCGGACGCGTCGGCGCGGCGGTGGGCTTCCCCGACGCGGCCAACTTCTCCAAGTTCTTCCACCTGCACACCGGCCAGACCCCGGTCGCCTTCCGCGCGGAGCTGCGGTAGCGCAAGCACCGGACCGGCACCGGACCGGCACGCCGAAGGGGCCCGCGGAGGATCCGCGGGCCCCTTCGCTCGACCGGTCGCCCGGTGGCCGTCAGTGTCCGAAGTCGAACCAGTTCAGGTTCACGAAGTCGGCCGGCTGGCCACTGGTGAAGGTCAGGTAGACGTCGTGGGTGCCCGTCACCCCGCTGATGTTGGCCGGCACCGTCCGCCAGGACTGCCAGCCACCGGTGCTGCCCACGGCGAAGCTCCCGACGGGCGCGTTGCCGCGGTTGTCGAGCCGTACCTCGACCAGGCCGCTGACCCCGCCCGCGGCGCCGCTCGCGACCCGGGCGACGAACTGCCTCGCGGGCGAGGAACCGAAGTCGACGCCCTTGTACAACGCCCAGTCACCGTTGGCCAGGGAGCCGATGTCCTGCCCGCCGCCGGTGTCCGTGGTGGCCTCGGTGACGACCCCCGACTGGCTGTCGTAGGACTCGCCCTGCACGGGGGAGTAGGCGTCGCGGTTGCCGGGCGGCGGGGGAGTGGGGCCGCCTCCGCCGCCCGTGGACTGGAGGACCTGCACGTAGTCGACGACCATCGGGTGGCCCGGTTCGGTCCCGCCGTCCGGTCCGCCGCCGAAGGCGCCCGGGAAGCCGCCGCCCATCGCCACGTTCAGGATGAGGAAGTAGCCGTGGTCGGTGGCGTTCGCCCATGTCGTGGCGTCGACCTGGTTCGCCCTGACGGTGTGGAAGTTGACGCCGTCCAGGTAGAAGCGGATCTCCTCGGGGCTGGTCGAGCGGTCCCACTCCATGGCGTACGTGTGGAAGCCCGCCTGGCAGGTGGTGCCGGCGCAGGGGGTGGAGCCGCCGATGCCGGTGGTCTCGTTGCACGGGCCGCCCGAACCGGTCCCGCAGTGCATCGTGGCCCAGTCGTTGTTCAGGCCCTGGACGTTCTCCATGACGTCCAGCTCACCGATGCCGGGCCAGTTCCAGAAGTTGCCGCGGAACGGCGCGCCCAGCATCCAGAACGCCGGCCAGTAGCCCTTGGCGGCGGCGCCGGTGACGTTCGGCATCTGGATGCGGGCCTGCACGCGCAGCTTGCCGCCGGCCGGGGGCCGGAAGTCGGTGCGGTTGGTCTCGATCCGGCCGGACGTCCAGTGGCCCGAGGCGTCCCGGCGCGGGGTGATGAGCAGGTTGCCGTTGCCGTCCAGCGCGACGTTGCTCGTGCTGGACGTCATGGTCTCGACCTCGCCGGTGCCCCAGTTGGCCGCGCCGCCGGGATACGACGTACCGGTGTCGTACTGCCAGTCGGCGCCGTTGACGCCGGAGCCCGCCGCGCCGTTGAAGTCGTCCGCGAAGACCTGGGTCCAGCCGGAGGGCGGCGAGGGGGCGGAGGCGCCGGCGGGCAGGGTGCCGGCGGCCACCGCGGCCAGGGTGAGGCCGAGCGTGCCGAGCGCGGCCACGAGTGCCCTGCGGACGGACCGTCGCCGGCCGGTGGTCACCGGCCGCGGGCCTCCGAGGGGTCTGCCGTCGTGGGATCTGCCGCCGTGCGGTCTCCCGCCGTGCGGGGGCGGTGTTGCGGGGGTTTCGCTCATCGGTTGCCTCTCTGGGTACGGCGTGGACGCGCGGGTGTGCTTGAGAGCGCTCTCAGATGTGCGGCCAATGTGCTCCCCGCCCTGGCGGTCGTCAAGGGTTGAAACAGATAAACGCCTTCAACGGCAGGGGAGTTCACCGTGTGAAGGCTGCGGCGGGGCCGTCGGCCGGCCGGCGGGGACCCCGTGGCCGGTCCCGCAAGTTCCGCGCGGACACCCCGGCGGCACCGCCCGTCCCGGACCCGTGACCGGCCTATCGTGGCGGGGTACGGTCACCCTCCCACCGAGGACAGCGCATGAACGGGTCTCCGGCCGGCGTCGTAGAGGCGGCCTTCCGGCACTACCGGGCACAGGACCGCGCGGCGGCCCTGCCCCTCTACGCCGACGACTTCACCTTCACCAGCCCCCAGGACGACCACATCGACAAGGCGGCGTTCTTCGCCCGCTGCTTCCCCACCGCCGACCGGTTCGCCGAGCAACGGATCCTGCACCTCGTCGCCGTGGACGAGGAACTGGTCCTCGTACACTACGAGTACGAACCGGTCTCCGGCGGGCGGTACCGCAACGTCGAGGCCGTCACGGTGCGGGACGGCCGCATCCGGGAGGTGCAGGTCTTCTTCGGCGGCGCGGTGTGAGCAGGCGGTGCGGGTCCTCCTCGGCCGGGCGGCCCGGGTCGTCGGGCACATCGGGCACGGCGGGCACATCGGGCACGACGGACGGCGCCGGCACGTGCGGGACGGCGCCGGACGGCGAGTAGGGTCGGCGGGACGGCCGCTCCGGACGGCCGCGCCGCGCGCGGACCCGGTCAGGCGGTCTCGGGAAGCGGGCGAAGGGGACGGGTGTGAAGCTGACGATTCTGGGTGGCGGCGGGTTCCGGGTGCCCCTCGTGTACGGGGCACTGCTGACCGACCACGCCGAGGGGCGGGTCACCGAGGTCACCCTCCACGACCTGGACGACCGCCGGCTGCACGCGGTGACCCGGGTGCTGGCGGAACAGGCCGCCGGTGTCCCCGACGCGCCCCGCGTGTCCGCCACCACCGACCTGGACGACGCCCTGCGCGGCGCCGACTTCGTCTTCTCCGCCATCCGTGTCGGCGGCCTCGCCGGGCGGGCGGACGACGAACGCGTCGCGCTCGCGGAAGGCGTGCTCGGACAGGAGACGGTCGGTGCGGGCGGCATCGCCTACGGCCTGCGCACCGTCCCCGTCGCCGTGGACATCGCCCGGCGCGTGGCCCGCCTCGCCCCCGACGCCTGGGTCATCAACTTCACCAACCCGGCCGGACTGGTCACCGAGGCCATGTCCCGCCACCTCGGCGACCGCGTCATCGGCATCTGCGACTCGCCGGTGGCCCTCGGTCGCCGCATCGCCCGCATCCTCGGCGCCGATCCGGGGGAGGCCTTCATCGACTACGTCGGCCTCAACCACCTCGGCTGGGTGCGCGGCCTGCGCGTCGGCGGACGCGACCAACTCCCGCGGCTGCTCGCCGACCCCGAGCTGCTCGGCTCCTTCGAGGAGGGCCGGCTGTTCGGCGCCGACTGGCTGCGCTCGCTCGGCGCGGTCCCCAACGAGTACCTGCACTACTACTACTTCAACCGGGAGACCGTCCTCGCCTACCAGGAGGCCGAGCGCACCCGCGGGGCGTTCCTGCGCGACCAGCAGGCCCGGTTCTACGCGGAGGCGGGCGACCCCGGGACCTCCGCCCTGCTCGCCTGGGACCGCACCCGCGCCGAGCGCGAGGCCACCTACATGGCGGAGAACCGGGAGAGCGCCGGTGCCGGCGAGCGCGAGGCGGACGACCTGTCCGGCGGGTACGAGAAGGTCGCCCTCGCCCTGATGCGGGCCGTCGCCCGCGACGAGCGCACCACCCTGATCCTCAACGTCCGCAACCGCTCCACCCTGTCCGCGCTCGACGCCGACGCCGTCGTCGAGGTCCCGTGCCTGGTCGACGCCAACGGCGCCCACCCGCTGGCCGCGGCGCCGCTCCCCGGTCACGCCACCGGACTGGTCTGCTCGGTCAAGGCGGTCGAACGCGAGGTGCTGGCCGCCGCCGAGTCCGGTTCCCGCAGCCTGGCCGTGAAGGCGTTCGCCCTGCATCCGCTGGTCGACTCCGTCACGGTGGCGCGCCGACTGGTCGAGGGCTACACCGCCGTCCATCCGGGCCTGTCGTACCTCACCTGAGCCTGCGCATGGGGCTCGTGGCCGCATGGGGCGCGGGTGACGGGCCCGGGCGCGGGTGCTGGTGCTGTGGGGGTCCGCCCGAGTCCAGCGGCAGCGCCTGGTCCGCCCGCCCCGATGCCGGGCACCTGCCGGGGTGGGGTGGCGAGGGGGTTGGGGTGACGTCGGCCGGCGGCTCCCGCAGCTGAGCCCACGCGCCCCGGGCCGTGGCCCACGGAGCGTCGGTGACGCGCCCGGCGCACGTGCCGTGACGCGTCCGTCGGCCTACAGCGGCAGCGCCTGGGCCGCCCGTCCCGGTACCGGGCGGTGAGGGCTTCCGCGTTGCGTCCGCCGGCGGCTCCGTGCCCCACCTGGGCTTGCGCGCCGGGCTCGTGGCCGCATGGGGCGCCGGTGGCGGGCCGGGTGCGGGTGCTGTGGCGGTCCGCCCGACCCGGCCGCAGTGTTTCGGCCTCCCGCTCTGGTGCCGGGAGTCTCCCGGTGCAGGGTCGTGAGGGCGTTCGGGTCGCGTCGGCCGGCGGCTCCCGCAGCTGAGCCCACGCGCCCCGGGCCGTGGCCCACGGAGCGTCGGTGACGCGCCCGGCGCACGTGCCGTGACGCGTCCGTCGGCCTACAGCGGCAGCGCCTCCGCTGCCCGGCCGGGGGCCGGTACGGCGGGCAGTACCGTCTCGGTGGACGTCGTCCGCTGTCGGGGCAGCGAGACGGGTGCGAGCGGGCGCGGGCCGGACACGACCGTGTAGTCCTGGCCGAGGAACGGCGGATCGATCACCCCGGGGTCCTCGCCCAGCGCCAGCCGCACCGCGGCCCAGGGCGCGTTGATCCCGCACAGCGCCAGCTGGTGCAGCCCCCCGGCGGGACGCGTGTTGACGTCGAGCAGCACCGGCCGGTCGCCGAGCATGCGGAACTGGATGTTCGACAGATAGTGCAGCCCGAAGCCCTCGGCGATCAAACGGGCCGGTTCCAGCCACCGTTCGTCCAGGGTGAAGCCCCGGCGGCGGCCGTTCTTGGTGCGGCCCACCGCGAGCCGCAGCCGGTTGTCCGGCCCGGTCAGGCAGTCGACGGACACCTCCGGCTGCTCCAGACGCGGCATCACCAGCCAGTCCACGGGCTCCTCGGCCCGCCGCAGCGCCTCGACCACGAGGTCGAGCCGCACGTGCGGGCCGGGGAAACCGGCGAGGGCGGACAGCGAGAGAGGGGCCCGGGTGATCACCCGGAAGCCGACGCCGCCCGCACCGGAGGCCGGTTTGAAGCACACCTGGTGCCCACCCGACTCCAACTCTTTGACGACCACAAGGAGTTCGTCGGCCGTGCGGACCCGTCGCCACGGCGGCACCGGGACGCCCACCGAGCGGACCGCCTCGTATGCGGTCGCCTTGTCCTCGAACACCGCCACCGCCTCGGGCGTCGGCGCCAGCAACGCCGTACCCACCGCCGAGAACTCGGCCCGATGGGCCACGAGCGCCGCTTGGTGCAGCCGGGGCACGAACACGTCGATGCCGCGCCGGGCGCACTGGTCGAGGGCGTACTCGACGTACGCGGCCGGGGACAGGCCCTCGGGCTCCAGCTCGGCGGTGTCGGCGGCGGCCAGCACGGGGGAGTCCGGGTCGCCGTGCGTGGCGTGGATCTCCACCGCCCGGTCGCTGGGATTGCGCCGGAGCTGATCCATGAAGAACACGTTCTCCGCGTACGTGCGGTTGAGCCAGACGCGTACGCGAGAGGGCATACCGGCCGCCTTTCGGGGGTGTGCGGGCACGGCGGAGCGGCCCGGGCCCGGGCAGGAAGGAGGAAGGGTCACCGAACGGCCCCGCGAAGGGAGAAGGGAAGGGCGCCGGTGTCGGGGCGATCATACGGCTTTCACCTGCCCGCTCGTGCAACGCGCGTGTTACGGATCCGGGCCGTCCGCCGCCGCGCCGGGACACGCGGCCGGGGAGCCCCTTGTCCGTTGCCCCGCGCATGTGTTGTTGTGGTCCTGTCGGATGATCGGGAAGGGGCGTGCGGGGTGGAGTCGACGGCCGGGGCCGGACAGCTGCTGGCCATCAGCGACCTGCACATCAGTTACCCGGACAACCGCGCACTGGTCGACACCATGCGCCCCGGGAGCGACGAGGACTGGCTCATCGTGGCCGGTGACGTCGCGGAGACCGTCGCCGACATCCGCTGGGCACTCGGCACGCTCGCGAAACGCTTCCGCAAGGTCCTGTGGGCGCCCGGCAACCACGAGCTGTGGACCCACCCGAGCGACCCGGTCACCCTGCGCGGCGCCGCCCGCTACGACCACCTGGTCGAGATGTGCCGGGAGCTGGGCGTGGTGACCCCCGAGGACCCCTACCCGGTGTGGCGCGGCGCCGGCGGCCCGGTCGTCGTGGCCCCCCTGTTCCTGCTGTACGACTACTCGTTCCTGCCGGCCGGCTGCGCCACCAAGGCGGAGGGACTGGCCTACGCGGAGAGCACGGGCATCGTCTGCAACGACGAGTACCTGCTGCACCCCGACCCCTACCCGAGCCGTGAGGCCTGGTGCCGGGCGCGGGTGGCCGAGACCGAGCGCCGGCTGGCCGAACTGCCCGAGGACCTCCCGACCGTGCTGGCCGGCCACTACCCGCTGGACCGGCACCCCACTCAGGTGCTGTGGCACCCCGAGTTCGCCATGTGGTGCGGCACCCGGCTGACCGCGGACTGGCACCGCCGGTTCCGGGTCGCCACGATGGTCTACGGCCATCTGCACATCCCCCGCACCACCTGGCACGACGGAGTCCGCTTCATGGAGGTCTCCGTGGGCTACCCCCGCGAATGGCGCAAGCGACCGGATCCGCCGGGAAGGCTGCGCCGCGTCCTGCCGATGGAGGTCCAGGCGAGTGATCGAGGAGCTGCTCCCGGAGTCGGTCGTGGCCGTGGAGGCGCACGCTGACGACCCGCTGTGGCAATCCCCGCTCCATCCGGCCGAGGAAGCGCTCGTCGCGCGGGCCGTGGACAAGCGGCGCCGTGAGTTCGCCGCCGTCCGGGGCTGCGCCCGGCGCGCCATGGAGAAGCTCGGCGTGCCGCCGCAGCCCGTCCTCAGCGGCGAGCGGGGCGCGCCGCGCTGGCCGGACGGCCTGGTCGGCAGCATGACCCACTGCGACGGCTACTGCGCCGCCGCCCTGGTCCGCGCCACCGACCTCGCCTCCCTCGGCATCGACGCCGAGCCGCACGGCCCGCTCCCGGACGGGGTCGGCGCGTCCGTCTTCCTGCCCGTGGAGGTGGCGCGGCTCGACCGGCTCTCGGGCCGGCGGCCCGCCGTGCACTGGGACCGCGTCCTGTTCAGCGCCAAGGAGTCCGTCTACAAGGCGTGGTTCCCCCTCACCCGGAAGTGGCTGGACTTCTCCGAGGCCGACATCACGCTGCACCCGGACCCCGATGCCGAGGCGTGCGGCACTCTGAGCGCCACACTCCTCGTGCCCGGCCCCGTGGTCGGCGGCCGGCGGCTGGGGGTCTTCGAGGGACGCTGGGCCGTGCGCGACGGGGTGGTCACCACGTCCGTGGTCGTCCCCCACACCTGAGCACCGCCCTACGGCCCACCCCGACGCCGCACCCACGCCCGCACCCGTCTGCGTGGATCGGGCCGGCCCCAGTCGGCCCCGGTCGCCCCGGTCGCGTCCCGGGAGCCCGTTCGGGACTCGACCGGGAGCCGTCCGGGAGGTCAGGCGCGCGGCCCCGAGTCGCGCAGCAGCCGGAAGAACCTCTCCTCGTTGCCGGTGAGGCCCGCCCGGGCCAGTGCCCGTTCCGCCTCGGCGAGCACGGTGGGCGGGACGACGGCGGGCCGGTCCTCCCGCGACGGCCCGTCGAATGCGGCGCGCACCGTGTGGAGCAGCCGCAGATAGGCCTGCACGGCGGTGCGCTCGCGGTCGGTCAGTACGGCGGTGGGCATCGGTCGGCTCTCCCCGAGTAGGCGTCACGGTCACGCGCCCCGCGGCGCGTACGGAACCAGCTTGCCGCCCACCACTGACAACGCCGTTCGGCTCGGCCCGGGTTCGCCCGCTCAGCGGACGCGGAACCGCACCGCCGGCGGCGCGGGCGACCCGGGGCCGCCCGGACGAGACCGGGCGCACCGTCTCCCGGGGCCGGACCGCACGGTGTTGAACCGGTCGGTGGAAGAGGTCACTTGCCGGCCACGGGGTGCGGAGGGCCTGGCGTCCCGCGGGGCGCACGTGCCCCGTGCCGGCTGCCACGGACGTGTCCCGCTCAGGACTCGGGGCGCTTGACACTCTCCAGCAGCATGTCGAGCCACTCCGCGACCTTGTCCCGGTGCTGGTCGGTGGGCAACTGCGCGGCACGCCAGGCGATCCCGCGCACGCCGTGGTCCTGGAGCAGCCGCTCCAGCGGGTCCTCGGGGTCCTGGGCCGCGGCCCGCTCCCGGTCGGCCAGCTTCTGGAGCAGCTCCTGCTCGGTGCGCTGCAACGCGCCGGCCAGGGCCTCCGGATCCTCCGCGGTGAGGAATCCCGCGTGCACCCGGAAGAAACGCTGGAGGGCGTCGCAGTGCTCCATCGTGGGCCGCCGGTCACCGTTGATGAGCGCGCCGGCCTGCTGCCGGGACATGCCCGCGCCGTCGGCTATCTCCTGCTGGGTGTACCGGCGTCCGCCGGGCTTCAGCCGGGTGCGGCGCAGCAGGTTCAGGCGCTGGAGGAAGCGCGCCTGGACGTCCGGTTCACCCGCGGGCCGGCCGCTGAGCAGCGCCCTGACCACCGCCTCCGGCACGCCGCAGGCGACGGAGAGCCGCCCGACGTCGAAGACCTCGGTGTGCGGTACACCGAGCCGGTCGGCGAGCGCGGTGACGCGGGCGACGACGGCCGGCAGCTGGGCGGTCGCCGCGGCGCCCGGATCCTCGTAGCCATCCGTCACCGACAGAACTCCTACGTCTCTCGAGGGCTTCAGATGCGTCCGTGCTTCTCACGAGCGGTCGCCGTGAACTTCCCGGAGAGTAGCGGGTGCCTCGAACTCACATCCAGGTGTCGCCACAACTGTGGCGAATTTCAGCCGTCAACCGGCATGAAATGCCACGATAGTTGACACGAACCCTGCTGGGCAGCAGGATCGCAACGCCGCGTGAAAGGCCGCAGAGGCAAGAGGGGTGACCTCCCGATGGCACATCAGGCAGGAGGGCAGCGGCCGGCACCGCGGCCCGTCCCCGACACCTGCGAGACCCAGGCGTACCTCCAGGATTACGCAACACTGCTGGAACAGCTGTCCTGCCCGTCCCTGGTCGTCGACCGCCACTGGAACGTGGTCATGACCAACAACGCGTTCGAGACACTCTTTCGCGGTGTGCGCCCGCATCCGACGGCCATGCCCGGCGACAACTTCCTCCGCTTCGTCCTGTTCCACCCGGACGCGGGCGAGGTCCTCGGCGAGCACGAGCCGGGCTGGTGCCTGCCGATGCTCGCCCAGTTCCGCGCCGCCCTGGAGACGTACGGACACGACCACGAACTCCAGGCGGTCCGACGGGAGATCGCCCAGGACCCGATCATGGAGGCCGCCTACCGGCAGGGGCTGCCGCACTGGATCCGGGCCGTCGGCGAGGCCGGGAGCCGCCTGGACGGCGCCGTGCGCCTGCTGCTCCACCCCGACCCGCGCCGCGGGCACACCGAGTGCCGCATCGTGGAGGAGGCGCCGGAGCAACTGCGGGAGCTGGGCTACCGGCGCCTGTCGATGGTCCTGCGCGACCCCCGCCGGCCCCCGGCCCCGGTGCGCCGTCCGCGCCGTGCCCGGGGCGTGGGCACACATCTGACGGTCGTCGCGTCCCCCGACAGCTGACCCGGCACCGCCGGCGTTCAGGTCGCCGGCGGCGCCGGGCCGGCACAACAGGTACCCGGTCATCCGAACGGCAACCGGCCGGCGCACGCGAACCCGGTCACCCGATCGGCGCCCGGACCCCGCCGCCCGAACGACACCAGCCCCCCTCCTGTAACCGACCGCACGGCCCGCTCTCTCCTCCTGCATCCGCTACGCAAGTCGTTTGCATGACTTGCGCTACGCTTGCGCGCATGACGCGACGACTTGCGGAAGTGGCGAAGAAGGTCGGGGTCAGCGAGGCCACGGTCAGCCGGGTGCTCAACGGCAAGCCCGGGGTCTCCGACGCCACCCGGCAGGCGGTGCTGACGGCCCTCGACGTCCTCGGCTACGAGCGCCCCACCCAGCTGCGCGGTGAACGCGCCCGGCTCGTCGGCCTGGTCCTGCCCGAGCTCCAGAACCCCATCTTCCCGGCGTTCGCCGAGGTCATCGGCGGTGCGCTGGCCCAGCTGGGGCTCACCCCGGTGCTGTGCACGCAGACCAAGGGCGGCGTCTCGGAGGCGGACTACGTCGAACTGCTGCTCCAGCAGCAGGTCTCCGGCGTCGTCTTCGCCGGCGGTCTCTACGCCCAGGCCGACGCGCCGCACGACCACTACCGGCTGCTCGCGGAGCGCAACATCCCGGTCGTCCTGGTCAACGCGGCCATCGAGCACCTCGGCTTCCCGGCGGTCTCCTGCGACGACACCGTGGCCGTCGAGCAGGCCTGGCGCCACCTGGCCTCCCTCGGCCACGAGCGCATCGGCCTGCTGCTCGGCCCGCGTGACCACGTGCCTTCCGCCCGCAAACTGGCCGCCGCCCGGGCGGTCGCCGGCGACCTGCCCGAGGAGTTCGTGGCCCGGGCCATCTTCTCCCTGGAGGGCGGACACGCGGCCGCCTCCCGGCTGATCGACCGCGGCGTCACCGGCCTCATCTGCGCCAGCGACCCCCTGGCCCTCGGCGCCGTGCGCGCCGCCCGCCGCAAGGGCCTCGACGTCCCCGGCCGCGTCTCCGTCGTCGGCTACGACGACTCGGCGTTCATGAACTGCACCGAGCCCCCGCTCACCACCGTCCGCCAGCCCATCGAAGCCATGGGCCGCGCGGCCGTGGAGCTGTTGAACGCGGGGATCGCCGGCACCGCCGTACCCGCCGAGGAGCTGTTGTTCGAGCCGGAACTGGTGGTGCGCGGCTCCACCGGGCAGGCGCCCCGCGACTGATGCCGCGGCTGCCTGTCGAATAATTGCAAATTCTGCGCGACATCTTGCGGTCCGGTCGGGACGGTGCTTGAGTGTGCGGCGCCCACCGCTCCCGCCACGCGTGCCATGAGGGGTCCACCGATGACAAGCACCGGGTTCCGCCGTACCGTCGTCGCGATCGGCGTCTGCTCGTCCCTCGCCCTAGCCGCCGCCTGCGGGTCGGGCGACGACGGCTCGGCGAGCGGCAAGACCCGTATCACCGTCAACTGCGAGCCGCCCAGGAGCGCCCAGGTCGACCGCGCCTTCTTCGAGGAGGACGTCGCCGCGTTCGAGAAGCGGAACCCGGACATCGACGTCGTCGCGCACGACGCCTTCCCCTGCCAGGACCCGAAGACCTTCGACGCCAAGCTCGCCGGCGGCCAGATGGAGGACGTGTTCTACACGTACTTCACCGACGCCCGGCACGTCGTGGACGTCCGCCAGGCCGCCGACATCACGCCGTACCTCGGCGAACTGAAGAACTACCGCAGCCTCCAGAAACAACTGCGCGACATCTACACCTTCGACGGCAAGGTCTACGGCGTCCCGCGCACCGGCTACTCCATGGGACTGATCTACAACCGCGCCCTGTTCCGCAAGGCCGGCCTCGACCCCGACCGGCCCCCCGCCACCTGGGACGAGGTCCGCGCCGACGCGAAGAAGATCGCCGCCCTCGGCGACGGCACGGTCGGGTACGCCGACTACAGCGCGCAGAACCAGGGCGGCTGGCACTTCACCGCCGAGCTGTACTCGCGGGGCGGCGACGTGGTCGACGCGGACGGGAAGGCCACCGTCGACAGCCCCGAGGGCCGAGCCGTCCTGCGCTCCCTGCACGACATGCGGTGGACCGACGACTCCATGGGCAGCAGACAACTCCTCGTCATCAACGACGCGCAGCAACTGATGGGCGCCGGCCGGCTCGGCATGTACCTCGCCGCCCCCGACAACATCCCGATCCTGGTCAAGGAGAAGGGCGGCGACTACAAGGACCTCGCCCTCGCCCCCATGCCGGGCGGCCGGGGCACCCTCATCGGCGGCGACGGCTACATGTTCAGCAAGCACGACACGCCCGCCCAGATCCGCGCCGGCCTCAAGTGGCTCGACGCCATGTTCCTCACCCCCGGCAAGGGCTTCCTCGGCGACTACGCCCGCGCCAAAAAGCACGACGCACCCGTGGGCCTGCCCGAGCCCCGCCTGTTCACCGGCGCCGCCGACGCCGTCGACCAGCGGGCCAAGAAGGCCGATGCCAACGTCCCGGTGGAGAACTACCGGGCCTTCCTCGACGGCAACACCCGGCTGCGGATGCGGATCGAGCCGCCGCACGCCCAGCAGATCTACTCGGTCCTCGACGCCGCCGTCTCCGCCGTCCTGACCAAGAAGGACGCCGACATCGACCAGCTCCTCCACGAGGCGTCGGACAAGATCGACTCCATCCTGGCCCGGAGCTGACCGCCATGACGAAGACGGCCGAGCGGCGGCCCCCGGCACCGGCCGCCGTCCCCCCGGCCCCGGCACCGCCCCCGACCCGGGACCGCGCCCGGCGCCGCCTCGCCGACCAGGCCCGCGCCTACGCCTTCCTCCTCGGCGGCCTCCTCTGCTTCGCCCTGTTCTCCTGGTACCCGGCGATCCGCGCCGTCGTCATCGCCTTCCAGAAGTACACCCCGGGCTCACCGCCCGAGTGGGCCGGCACCGCCAACTTCACCCGCGTCCTGCACGACCCGGAGTTCACCGCCGCCTGGCGCAACACCCTCACCTTCACCGCGCTCGCCCTGCTCATCGGCTTCGCGATCCCCTTCGTGCTCGCCCTCGTCCTGAACGAACTGCGGCACGCCAAGGCCTTCTTCCGGGTCGTCGTCTACCTCCCGGTGATGATCCCGCCCGTGGTCAGCGCCCTGCTGTGGAAATGGTTCTACGACCCCGGCACCGGCCTCGCCAACGAGACCCTCCGCTTCCTGCACCTGCCCACCTCGAACTGGTCCAACGGCACCGACACCGCCCTCGTCTCCCTGGTCGTCGTCGCCACCTGGGCCAACCTGGGCGGCACCGTCCTCATCTACCTCGCCGCCCTCCAGTCCGTCCCCGGCGAGCTGTACGAGGCCGCCGAACTGGACGGCGCGAACCTCCTCCAGCGCGTCCGGCACGTCACCGTCCCGCAGACCCGGTTCGTCATCCTGATGCTGATGCTCCTCCAGATCATCGCCACGATGCAGGTGTTCACCGAGCCGTTCGTCATCACGGGCGGCGGCCCGGAGAACGCGACCGTCACCGTCCTCTACCTCATCTACAAGTACGCCTTCCTCTACAACGACTTCGGCGGCGCATGCGCCCTCAGCGTCCTGCTGCTGCTCGCGCTCGGCGCCTTCTCCGCGCTCTACCTCCGCCTCACCCGCACCGAGGGGGACGCGTGAGCACCGCCACCCGCACCCTGATCTCTCCGGCCACCCTCGCCCGCCCGCGCGGCAAGGCCGTCTACTGGACGGTGTTCACGGCCGTCGTCGTCCTCTTCGCGTTCGCCTTCCTCTTCCCGGTGTACTGGATGGTGACCGGCGCGATGAAGTCACCGGACGAGGCGGCGCGCACCCCGCCGGCACTCCTGCCGCCGCACTGGCGCCTCAGCGGCTACACCGACGCCTGGGACCTCATGGAACTCCCGCGGCACCTGGGCAACACCGTCGTCCAGGCCGCCGGCGCCTGGGCCTTCCAACTGGTGTTCTGCACGGCCGCCGCCTACTCCCTGTCCCGGCTGAGACCGGCCTTCGGCAAGGTGATCCTCGGCGGCATCCTCGCCACCCTCATGGTCCCCGCGCAGGCGCTGGTCGTCCCCAAGTACCTGACCGTCGCCGACCTGCCGCTCATCCACACCAGCCTGCTCAACGACCCCCTCGCCATCTGGCTGCCGGCCGTCGCCAACGCCTTCAACCTCTACCTGCTCAAAAGGTTCTTCGACCAGCTACCGCGCGACGTGCTGGAGGCCGCCGAGATCGACGGCGCCGGCCGGCTGCGCATCCTGTGGTCGGTCGTCCTGCCCATGTCCCGGCCCGTCCTCGGCGTGGTGTCCATCTTCGCGCTGGTCGCCGTCTGGCAGGACTTCCTCTGGCCGCTGATGGTCTTCTCCGACACCGGGAAACAGCCGATCAGCGTGGCACTCGTCCAGCTCTCCCAGAACATCCAGCTCACCGTGCTCATCGCCGCGATGGTGATCGCCAGCATCCCGATGGTGGCGCTGTTCCTCGTCTTCCAGCGGCACATCATCGCCGGGATCGGCGCGGGCAGCACCAAGGGCTGACACCGGCACCCCGACACCGCCTCCCCGGCCCCGTCTACCGAAAGGCACGCTCCGTGGGACAGCCCCGCCATGCCCCCGAGGACCCCGACTGGTGGCGCACGGCCGTCATCTACCAGGTGTACGTCCGCAGTTTCGCGGACGGTGACGGCGACGGCACCGGAGACCTCGCGGGCGTCCGCTCCCGGCTGCCGTACCTCGCCGAACTAGGCGTGGACGCCCTGTGGTTCAGTCCCTGGTACCCCTCGCCCATGAAGGACGGCGGCTACGACGTCGCCGACTACCGCGCCATCGACCCGGCCTTCGGCACCCTCGCCGAGGCGGAGAAGCTCATCGCCGAGGCCCGCGACGCCGGCATCCGCACGATCGTCGACATCGTGCCCAACCACGTCTCCGACCGCCACCCCTGGTTCCGGGCGGCACTCGCCGCCGGCCCGGGCAGCCCCGAGCGGGAGCTGTTCCACTTCCGGCCGGGGCGCGGCGCGCACGGCGAACTCCCGCCGAACGACTGGCCGTCGCAGTTCGCCGGCTCCACCGCACCGGTGTGGACCCGGCTGCCCGACGGCGACTGGTACCTGCACCTGTTCACCCCCGAGCAGCCGGACCTGAACTGGGCCCACCCGGCCGTCCGCCGGGAACACGAGGACATCCTGCGGTTCTGGTTCGAACGGGGCGTCGCCGGAGTCCGCATCGACTCCGCCGCCCTGCTCGCCAAGGACCCCGGCCTGCCCGACCTGGCCACCGGACCGCGACCGCACCCCTTCGTCGACCGCGACGAACTCCACGCCGTCTACCGCTCCTGGCGGCGCGTGGCCGACGAGTACGGCGGTGTCTTCGTCGGCGAGGTCTGGCTCCCCGACCCCGAACGGTTCGCCCGCTACCTGCGCCCCGACGAACTCCACACCGCCTTCAACTTCACCTTCCTCACCTGCCCCTGGGACCCCGCACGGCTGCGCGCCGCCATCGACACCACCCTCGCCGAGCACGCCCCCGTCGGCGCCCCCGCCACCTGGGTGCTGTGCAACCACGACGTCACCAGGACGGTCACCCGCTACGGCCGCGAGGACACCGCCTTCGACTTCGCCACCAAGGCCTTCACCACGCCCACCGACCTGGCGCTCGGCACCCGCAGGGCACGCGCCGCGGCCCTGCTCTCACTGGCGCTGCCCGGCTCGGTCTACCTCTACCAGGGGGAGGAACTGGGCCTGCCCGAGGCCGACGTCCCGGCCGACCGGGTCCAGGACCCCATGTACTTCCGGTCCGGTGGCACCGCCCCCGGCCGCGACGGCTGCCGCGTCCCCCTGCCCTGGGCCGAGGACCTGCCGCACGCGGGTTTCGGCGCCCACGCCGAGCCGTGGCTGCCGCAGCCGGCCGACTGGCCCTCGTACGCCGTCGACCGCCAGCGGCGCGACCCGGACTCCGTGCTCACCCTCTACCGCCGGGCCGTCGCCCTGCGCCCGGAGTTCGGCGACGGTCCCCTGACCTGGCTGCCCGCCCCCGACGGCGTCCTCGCCTTCTCCCGCCCGGGGGGAGCCCTGTGCGTGGTGAACCTCGCGCCCACGCCCGCCGTCCTCCCCCCGCACTCCCGGCCGCTGCTGACCAGCGGCCCGCTGGACGGCGCCGGCCGGCTGCCACCCGACACGGCGGCCTGGCTGCGCGCCTGAGCCGCCCCGTACGCACCCCGCTATCCCCGCACCCCCACCACGAAGGGATCAGCACATGCACCCCAGTACCGCCGGACACGTCAGGCGCATGCCGGCCGTCGGAGCCGCCGTCGCCCTCGCCGCCGGCATGCTCGTCACCCTCGCCCCGGCCGCCCACGCGGCGCCGGGCGCCACCCTCCCCTTCACCTCCGTGGAAGCCGAGTCGGCCACCACCACCGGCACCCGCGTCGGCCCCGACCTCACCCAGGGCTCCCTCGCCTCGGAGGCCTCCGGCCGGCAGGCCGTGCGCCTCGCGGCGGGCCAGCGGGTGGAGTTCACCGCGCCCCGCGCGTCCAACGCGCTGAACATCGCCTACAACGTCCCCGACGGTCAGTCCGGCACGCTCGCCGTGTACGTCAACGGCACCCGCCTCGCCCGGACCGTCCCCGTCACCTCCAAGTACTCCTACGTCGACACCGGCTGGATCACCGGCTCCCGCACCCACCACTTCTTCGACAACGCCCGGCTGCTGCTCGGGCGGGACGTCCAGGCCGGCGACAAGGTCGCCGTGGAAGCGGCCGGCACCCAGGTGACCGTCGACGTCGCCGACTTCGAGCAGGTCGCCCCCGCCGCCACCCAGCCCGCCGGCTCGGTCTCCGTCGTCTCCAAAGGCGCCGACCCCACCGGCAACACCGACTCCACCCAGGCGTTCCGCGACGCCATCGCAGCCGCCCAGGGCGGCACGGTGTGGATCCCGCCGGGCGACTACCGCCTCACCTCCTCCCTGAGCGGCGTGCAGAACGTGACGCTCCAGGGCGCCGGCGACTGGTACTCCGTCGTGCACACCTCCCGCTTCATCGACCAGACCGCCTCCTCCGGGAACGTCCACATCAAGGACTTCGCGGTCATCGGCGAGGTCACCGAACGCGTCGACTCCAGCCCCGACAACTTCGTCAACGGCTCCCTGGGCCCGGGCTCCTCCGTGTCCGGCATGTGGATCCAGCACGTGAAGGTCGGCCTGTGGCTGACCGGCAACAACGACAACCTCGTGGTGGAGAACAACCGCATCCTCGACACCACCGCCGACGGCATCAACCTCAACGGCAACGCCCGGGGCGTCCGCGTCCGCAACAACTTCCTGCGCGACCAGGGCGACGACGCCCTCGCCATGTGGTCCCTCTACTCCCCGGACACCGGCTCCAGCTTCGAGAACAACACCATCTCCCAGCCCAACCTCGCCAACGGCATCGCCGTCTACGGCGGCACCGACATCACCGTGCGCGACAACCTGGTCTCCGACACCAACGCCCTCGGCAGCGGCATCGCGATCTCCAACCAGAAGTTCATGGACCCGTTCAGCCCGCTCGCCGGGACGATCACCGTGGACGGCAACACACTGGTGCGCACCGGCGCCATGAACCCCAACTGGAACCACCCCATGGGCGCCCTGCGCGTCGACTCCTACGACAGCGCGATCAACGCGACCGTCGACATCACCAGTACGACGATCATCGACAGCCCCTACAGCGCCTTCGAGTTCGTCTCCGGCGGCGGTCAGGGCTACCCGGTCCGCAACGTCGCCGTGACCGGCGCGACGGTCCGCAACACCGGCACGGTCGTCGTCCAGGCCGAGGCGCAGGGCACGGCCACCTTCAAGAACGTCACCGCCACCCAGGTCGGGGCGGCCGGCGTCTACAACTGCCCCTACCCGGCGAACTCCGGCGCCTTCACCCTCACCGACGGCGGCGGCAACTCCGGCTGGTCCACCACCTGGTCCGACTGCTCCACCTGGCCCCAGCCCGGCCAGGGCAACCCCGAACCCGACCCGAACCGGAACCTCGCCAAGGGCCGCCCGGCCACCGCCACCGGCTCGCAGGACGTCTACACGCCCGGCAAGGCGGCCGACGGCGACGCGAACACGTACTGGGAGTCCACCAACAACGCCTTCCCCCAGTCCTGGACGACCGACCTCGGCGCCCCGTACGCCGTACGCCGACTGGTCCTGAAACTCCCGCCGTCCACAGCGTGGGGCGCCCGCACCCAGACGATCACCGTGCTCGGCAGCACGGACGGCTCAACCTTCACGACCGTGGCCGCGGCGCACGCCTACCGCTTCGACCCGGCCACCGGCAACACGGTGACCGTCCCCCTGCCCACCGGCACCAGCCTGCGCCACCTACGCCTCACGGTCACCGCCAACACCGCCTGGCCGGCCGGCCAGTTCAGCGAGGTGGAGGCCTACACGACACCTTGATCCCGGAGCGTGCCGGGTCATCGGCCGGCGGCCGGGAGGAGGCAGCGGGGCGGACCGTCACCTGTCCGCCCCGCCGCTACCGGCAGGTGCCTCCTGCCAGGGGCGGGGTCAGCCGCACATGGCCAGCAGGGCGTCCACGGACGCCTTGAGCTTGTAGGCCGCCAGCTGCTCCGCCCGGCTCGGGGCCGGCTCCACCGGGATGGCGTCCGACAGGTCGACCTCGTACAGTTCCTTGCGGTGCGGCACGTGGTCCGGCGGGGCCAGCAGGACGACGGTGAGCCACGGGAAGTCCGCGCGCAGCGAGCGGGCAACCTCGGCGACCGCGTCCAGCGGGTAGTCGGCCAGGCTGACCACGAGGTAGTCGCTCACCCCTTCGGTGGGGTGCATGTCGGCCGGCGTCCCCCAGGCCGGCGGCACCTTGAAGACCTGGAAGAGCTGCTGTCTGCACGCTTCGAGGAGGGTCTCCGCCACGGGGCGTTCGTCGACGGGGAGGTCGTCCTGCTCGTCCAGCACGCCCACGCTCCAACTGTGCGGGCGGACGTACAGCGCACGCTGCACGTGGTGTTCCGCCATCCAGCCCTCGTGAGCCGCGAAGACGACGGTCCGGCCGCGGACCCCGCTCTCGCGGACCTCGGGGAGGAAGCACCGCGCGGCGGCGGCGTTCACCCAGCCGGGCATCAGCTGCTCGGCCAGGCCCCTCATCGAGGAACCGTCGAGGATGGCCCTCAGTTCACCGAGCGCCTGGGCGAGCAGGGCGCCCTGTTCCGCGGCGGCGGTCATCAGGCGGAAGGCCAGCAGCAGGTCGGAGCCGACGCGCGCCCGGAGCTGGGCGAGTTCGATGCCGTCCATGTGCAGTGCCCGCGCGGCGTTCACGACGGCGGACGCGCTGCGCTTGCTCGCCCGGTCGAGGTAGGCGGCGATCCGCCGGGCCCAGTCGGCGGTGTCGGCGCAGGTCGGGACGTCCCCGACGTGCGCGAACTCCCGCAGGGCCCAGTCGACGAGGTGACCGGGGTCCGCGTCCGGCCCGGGGACCGGGTCGAGCGGCGCGGTCCTGTCCTCGATGCTCGCCTGGAGGGTCATCAGGGGGCCGAACCCGTGCTTCCTGGCCTCCCGGGAGGTGACCCCGCCCAGCAGGACCGGCAGGACGTGCGGCAGGCTGTGCATGTGGTAGCGCGACATGAGGATGTCGCTCTCGCGCCGCACCCACTCCGAGCCCTCCACGGTCTTGGGGCCCAGCAGGACGATCGCCGCGTCGCACGTGTACAGCTCGAAGTAGACCTCGTCGGACCAACGGTCGCCGTTGCGCAGGCTGTCCATGTCCACGAAGACGCTGTAACCGCGCTCCTCCAGCTCGGGCACCAGGCGTTCCAGGGCGTCCTTGACGCACGCGTCCCTGCCCGCGCCGTGACTGACGAAGACCCGTAAACCCATGCCCCCGGCCCCCATGTGCCTGCCCCGGGCAACGCGAGGCCGCCCGTTCCTCCCTGGACCCAAGATGTGACGCGCCGTCAGCCGGAAGGTCAGCGGAACCGGCAAACACCGTGCACGGCGCACCCGTCCGTCCCGCCCCTGCCCGTACCGCCGACTTTCACGCGGGCGCCACCGGACCCTTCCCTGACGTTTGCTGCTCTTGGAACACTCGCTCCGCACACATTCCGTCAGTCGGCGGGTGTGCGGACGTACGCCAGGACGAGAGGACCCTCACCCATGCCCGAAGTCAACCGGCGGCGCTTCCTCCAAGTGGCCGGTGCCTCGACGGCGTTCACGGCGCTGTCCGGCAGCATCCAGCGGGCGGCGGCGCTGCCCGCCCACTACCGCACCGGATCGGTGGACGACGTCGAGCACATCGTCGTCCTGATGCAGGAGAACCGTTCCTTCGACCACTACTTCGGCTCGCTGCGCGGAGTCCGGGGCTTCGGCGACCCCCGTCCGGTCACCCAGAACGGCAGGTCCGTCTGGCGGCAGTCCGACGGCACCAAGGACGTCCTGCCCTTCCACCCCGACGCCGACGATCTGGGCCTGGCCTTCATCCAGGACCTCCCGCACGGCTGGAACGACGGACACACCGCGTTCAACGGCGGTAAGTACGACAAGTGGGTGCCCGCCAAGTCCGCCACCACGATGGCGTACCTGACCCGCGACGACATCCCGTTCCACTACGCCCTCGCGGACGCCTTCACCATCTGCGACGCCTACCACTGCTCGCTGATCGGCTCCACCGACCCCAACCGCTACTACCTGTGGTCGGGCCACACCGGCAACGACGGCAAGGGCGGCGGCCCGGTCCTCGGCAACGAGGAGGCGGGCTACAGCTGGACGACGTACCCCGAGCGCCTGGAACGGGCCGGGGTCTCGTGGAAGATCTACCAGGACGTCGGCGACGGCCTGGACGCGGCCGGCTCCTGGGGCTGGATCAACGACGCCTACCGCGGCAACTACGGCGACAACTCGCTGCTCTACTTCGACCAGTACCGCAGCGCCCGGCCCGGCGACCCGCTGTACGACAAGGCCCGCACCGGCACCGACGCCCGCAAGGGCGAGGGCTTCTTCGACCGGCTCAAGGCGGACGTCCAGGGCGACCGGCTGCCGCAGGTCTCCTGGATCGTCGCCCCGGAGGCCTTCACCGAGCACCCCAACTGGCCCGCCAACTACGGCGCCTGGTACGTCTCGCAGGTCCTGGACGCGCTCACCTCCAACCCGGAGGTGTGGGGCAGGACGGCGCTGCTGATCACCTACGACGAGAACGACGGCTTCTTCGACCACGTCATCCCGCCCTACCCGCCGGCCTCCGCCGCCCAGGGCCTGTCGACGGTAGACCCGGGACCCGACCTGTTCAAGGGCGACGCCACGCACGCCGCCGGCCCCTACGGGCTGGGGCAGCGGGTGCCGATGCTCGTCGTCTCCCCCTGGAGCAAGGGCGGTTACGTCTGTTCCGAGACGTTGGACCACACCTCGGTCATCCGGTTCATCGAGCGCCGCTTCGGTGTGCGCGAGCCGAACATCTCGCCCTGGCGGCGGGCCGTCTGCGGCGACCTGACCAGCGCCTTCGACTTCTCCCGCAAGGACACCGCACCCGTCGCGCTGCCCTCCACGGCCGGCTACCGGCCGCCGGACGGCGCCCGCCACCCGGACTACGTCCCCAAGCCGCCCGCCCACCCCGCCCTGCCCGGGCAGGAGCCCGGCGGCCGGCCCACCCGCCCGCTGCGGTACGCGCCGGTGACGGACGGTTCCGCGGACACCGCGGCCGGCCGGTTCACGCTCACCTTCGCCTCGGGGGCGCAGGCGGGCGCCGTCTTCCTCGTCACGTCCGGCAACCGCGCCGACGGGCCCTGGACGTACACCACGGAGGCCGGCAAGAGCCTGTCGGACACCTGGAACTCCGCCTATTCCGGCGGCACCTACGACCTGACCGTGCACGGCCCCAACGGTTTCCAGCGCGTCTTCCGGGGCCGCAACAAGGTGGCCGGGCCCGAGGTCACCGCCCGGCACACCGGTGACGACGTCCAGCTCACGTTCACCAACAAGGGTTCGGGGACCGTGAAGCTGACGCTGGCCGACGGCTACGGCGGTGCTCCCGTGCCGGTGACCGTGCGGGCGGGCGCGACCGTGCTCAGGACCGTCGGTCTGGCGGCGAGCAGGCGCTGGTACGACCTGACCGTCACCTGCGACACCGACCCGGCCTTCGTGCGCGGTTTCGCCGGCCACGTGGAGAACGGGCTGCCCGGCGTCAGCGATCCGGCCATCGGTCACCCGGTGAACGGGCGGTGAACACCGCTCCGTGCGGACTGGTCAGGTACCGGTCAGAGCAAGGTAGTGTGCCCCGGTGACCACGCAATCAAACACCCCGGCAGGCTGGTACCCGGATCCGCACGGGGCGGTCCGGACGCTCCGTTACTGGGACGGCGCGCAATGGACCGAGCACACCAACCCGGTGCAGCAGTCCGCGGCACCGGTGCCGCCGCAGGCCCCGGCCGCGCAGGGCGCCTTCCCCCAGCAGCAGACGCCTGACAGCAAGGTGCAGCGGCAGGCCGGCGTCACGGCCGGCGGCCCCGGCGGCGGCACCCTGTTCACCGAGCCCGTCCTGGTCGTGAACCAGAAGGCCAAGCTGATCGAGCTGACCAACGAGTACAAGGTCATGGATCAGAACGGCCACCAGCTGGGGTCGGTCACCCAGGTCGGGCAGGGCGTGCTGAAGAAGATCCTGCGCTTCGTCTCCAGCCTCGACCAGTTCATGACGCACCGGCTGGAGATCCGTGACGCCCACGGCGTGCCGCAACTACTGCTGACCCGCCCCGCCAAGATCTTCAAGTCCCGGGTCGTCGTGACCCGTCCGGACGGCTCGCCGGTCGGCGAGATCGTCCAGAAGAACGTCTTCGGCAAGATCAACTTCGCGATGACGGCGGACGGCCGGCAGGTCGGCGCGATCAAGGCGGAGAACTGGCGGGCCTGGAACTTCGCGATCGTCGACCACGCGGACAACGAGGTCGCCCGGATCACCAAGACCTGGGAAGGCCTCGCCAAGACGCTGTTCACGACCGCGGACAACTACGTCCTCCAGATCCACTACCAGCTCCCCGAGCCGCTGGTCAGCCTCGTGGTGGCCACGGCGCTGACGGTGGACACCGCGCTCAAGCAGGACTCGCGCGGCTGGGGCTGACCGACCGGGCGGGAAACGGGTGCGGCCACGGCGGCCGGTGCCACGCGGATGCCCTCCGCGCGCACCGGCCGCCGTCGGCGTACGCGGTCACAGCGCCGTGAGGTGTCCCGGCTGCTCCGGCTGCCGGGGCAGCAGCCCCGGCTCGGCCGTCGCCGTCGCGGGCCGCAGGGCCAGCACCGCCGCCACCGGGTGCTCGTCGTCGACGGTGTGACCGGCGTGGCCGGCGTGAGCGGAATGACCGGCGTACCCGGCCTGCCCGCCTAGTCCGCCGAGCCGCGGGTCGAGCCGCCGATCCGGCCTTGCCGCGGGCCGCCCGTCGAGCCACCCGTCAGGTCGTCCGTCGGGCCACCCGTCGGGCCGTGCGTCGAGCGGTGCGGGTTCCCGCGCGGGGACGGCCGCGGGGGTCGCCCGCGTCAGCAGCACCACGCCCGACGCGGCCAGCGCCGCACCGGCCAGGGCCAGCAGCACCCCGCCGGCGCCGCCCCTGAGGCCCTGTCCCAGCAGGGTGAGGCCGATCACCGCGGCGGCCATCGGGTTGGCGAGGGTGACGACGGCCAGCGGGGCGCCGAGGCCGCCGCGGTATGCCGTCTGCGACAGCAGCAGCCCGCCCACCGCGAACGCGGCGACGAGCACGGCCACGACGATCACCTCGGTGCCGACCGCCGGCCCGGACCGCTTGGTGGCCGCCACGGTCACCGTCTGGGTGAGCGCCGAGGCGACACCGGAGGCGAAGCCGGACGCGGTCGCGTGCCGCAGGCCCGGCCGGGCGCCGGGGCGTGACAGCAGCCCGATGGCCGCGGCCGTCGAACCGGCGACCGCCAGGGCCTCGGTCAGCGACAGCACCCGGTCCGGAGCCGGACCGGAGGCGGCGACGAGCAGGGCCCCGAGCCCGAGCAGGGTCAGTGCCGTGCCGCGCCACTCCACCGCGCTGACCCGCCGGCCGGCCGCCCGCGCGCCCAGGGGGACCGCCGCGACCAGGGTGAGGGCGCCCAGGGGCTGTACGACGGTCAGCGGGCCGTACTTCAGGGCGACGACGTGCAGCAGCGCGGCGACGGCGTTCAGGCCGACCGCGGACCACCAGGCGCCGGTGCCCAGCAGCCGCAGCAGGCCGGTGCCCGCACTGCGCGCGGCGAGTCGTTCCTGGGCGACGGCGGCCAGCGCGTAGGCGACGGCCGACACGAGCGACAGGGCCAGGGCCAGGGTCGCGGCGGCGCTCATCGGGCCGCTCCCACCAGGACGGGTTCCGGCGTGGCGAGCCGGCCGGGTCCGTGCCCGGCCGCGACGGCCGTGTGCCGCGGCGGGTGGATCACCGCGAGGGCCAGGGCGAGCATCGCCGTGGCGACGAGGGCGTCCAGCCAGTAGTGGTTCGCCGTACCGGTGATCACCAGCAGGGTGAGCGCCGGGTGCAGCAGCCAGAGCGCGCGCCACCGGGACCGCGTGGCCGCGATCAGGCCGACCGCCACCATCAGCGCCCAGCCGAAGTGCAGCGAGGGCATGGCCGCGAACTGGTTGGAGAGGTGGTCGCTGGACGGCGGTCCGTACACGGACGGCCCGTAGATCCGCGCGGTGTCCACCAGGCCGGTGCCGGTCAGCATCCGGGGCGGGGCCAGCGGGAAGGTGAACGGCAGCACGAGGGCGGCCGTGGTGACGGCGGCGAGGACCCGGCGGGCCCAGACGTAGTGCGCGGGCCGCCGCACGTAGAGCCAGACGAGGAACGCGACCGTGGCCGGGAAGTGGACGGTCGCGTAATAGGTGTTCGCCAGGTGGACGAGGGTGTGGCCGTGCAGCAGCGCGGACTGCACGTCGTTCTCGTGGGGGAGGTGCGCGGCGCGTTCCAGGTGCCACACGTGGCGGGCATTGCGGAAGGCTTCGGCGGTGTGGCCGACGGCCAGCCGCCGGCCGAGCTTGTAGACCAGGAAGAGTCCCGCGACCAGCAGGAACTCACGTATCAGGGGCGGGCGTGCCGGGATGTCCGGCTCCGCCTTCGCCCCCGCAGGCTCGGTTCGGGCATTCATCCCCCGGCCCCTTCGCTGACGGTGGTGCGTGTGGTGGTGCGTGCGCGTCCCGGTGTCAGGTCCCTGCCGGACCCGGAATCGATCGATACGTCGCCGTACCGATACGCCAGTGTACCGATACGGTTCGGTACCGGTACACTGGTGTATCGATTGAGGTGCGACACACTGGAGACGGGCCGGTCACCGGCCCGACCGCGGTGGGTCGCCCCGCCGGACGGGCCGAACACGAGTGAGGGGAAGCAGCGCATGACGTCGCAGGCCGCGGACGAACCGGAGACGGTCGTCGCCTCGCGCCGCTCCAAGATCACGCCGGAGCGTGAGCGGGAGTTCTTCGACGCCGTGCTGGAACAGATCCGCGAGTGCGGCTACGACTCCGTGACCATGGAGGGCGTCGCCGCCAGCACCCGGTGCAGCAAGTCCACGCTCTACCGGCAGTGGAAGACCAAACCGCAGTTCGTCGCGGCCGCGCTGCGCGCCAACCGCCGGGTGCGTTTCGCCGGCATCGACACCGGTTCGCTCGCCGAGGACCTGCGCCAGGCCGCGCGGGCCGCGGGCGACTGGTCCGGCAAGGACACCCGGCTGCTCCAGGCCCTCGGGCACGCGGTGACCGCTGACCAGGAACTGGCGCAGGCGCTGCGCGAGGCACTGGTGCTGCCCGAGATCGCCGCGCTGGAGGAGATGCTGGCCCGGGGCGTGGCCCGGGGCGAGGTCCCCGCGGAGAACCCGGCCCTGGCGTACGTGCCCGCCATGATGTTCGGCGTCCTGCGGGTGCGGCCGGTGCTCTGCGGCCAGTACGCCGACTCCGACTACCTCGCCGGTTTCGTGGAGGCCGCCGTGCTGCCCGCACTCGGACTCACCTGAACCCAGGCCGCCGTTCACGGGATGACTGAACGGTGGTCTGACCGCGCCGCACCGTGGGGACGGGGGCGGCGCGCACCCCCCGGGGGGGGGGGGGGGGGGGGGGGGGGGGGGGGGGGGGCCCCCCCCCCCCCACCCCTCCCGTCGGCGTCCGCGGGGTCCGGCTCAGCGCAGGAAGGGGTCCACCGCGACCGCCACGAACAGCAGCGAGACGTAGGTGATCGACCAGTGGAAGAGCCGCATCTCCTTCAGCTTCCCGCCGGTGACCTCGGACCGGGCCCGGTTCTGGAGCGCGTGCGCCTCCCACAGCCACCAGCCGCCCGCGGCCAGCGCGACGGCCGTGTAGAACCAGCCGGTGTAACCGAGCGGGGTGAGCAGCAGGGACACGGCGACCATGACCCAGCTGTAGAGGACGATCTGCCGGGCGACGACCTTGTTGGAGGCGATGACCGGGAGCATCGGGACGCCCACGCGCGCGTAGTCGTCCTTGACCTTCATGGACAGCGGCCAGTAGTGCGGCGGCGTCCAGAAGAAGATGACCAGGAAGAGGATGAGCGGGGCCCAGGAGAGGGAGTCCGTCACGGCCGACCAGCCGATCAGGACCGGCATGCAGCCCGCGATGCCGCCCCACACGATGTTCTGGGACGTACGCCGCTTGAGGAGCATCGTGTAGACGACGACGTAGAAGAGGAGCGCGCCGAGGGAGAGCCAGGCCGACAGCCAGTTGACGGTCAGGCCGAAGAGCAGGGTGGAGACGACCGCGAGGGTGACGCCGAAGGCCAGGCACTCGCGCGGACCGACCATGCCGGTCACCAGGGGCCGCTGGGAGGTGCGGTCCATCAGGGCGTCGATGTCCCGGTCGATGTACATGTTCAGCGCGTTGGCGCCGCCCGCGGAGAGGTAGCCGCCGACGCAGGTCAGCAGGACCAGCTTCAGGTCGGGCACGCCCTGCTGGGCCAGGAACATCACCGGGACGGTGGTGATGAGCAGCAGCTCGATGATCCGTGGCTTGGTCAGCGCCACGAACGCCTTGACACGGGCCCCGAACGGCCGGTGAACCTGGCCCTGGCTCGCACCGAGCACACCCGGTGGACGGGATTCGACGGCCGTCACGCACACCCCTGACAGAGACATCCCAGCGAGCCGCCCCATGGGAAGCGGGGTCGAGGGCTCGCGCGTACCACGCCACTTTAGACGTTGCCCATACCCCGTCCTTCGCGGGGGTGGGGTCGTGTTGACGGGGCGGCCGGCGCGGACGGTCGGACGTGCGTACAGGGGCTCGATTGAGCAGTCAGATGAGCGGCTCCGTATTCATGTGCCACATGCCTTCCCGGCCAGTCGGGAGGCGGATCGCACCGACTCCCGGCAGTCTGTAAACACTCGAAAAAACGCACGTCCTCACGGGGGTAGGCTCGACAGCGGCCGGTGGGCGACAAGCACGCCGGCGGCCGGGTGGGCGCATGCCCCGACGACCGGCGACCGACATGTGGAGAGGAGCCCTGACCCAGGGTGAGCACCAAGCCGACCACCACAGACCTCGAGTGGACCGAGCTGGACCAGCGGGCCGTCGACACCGCCCGCGTCCTGGCCGCAGACGCCGTACAGAAGGTCGGCAACGGCCATCCCGGTACGGCGATGAGCCTGGCCCCGGCCGCGTACACGCTCTTCCAGAAGGTGATGCGGCACGACCCGGCGGACCCGGAGTGGGTCGGGCGCGACCGCTTCGTGCTGTCCGCCGGCCACTCGTCCCTGACCCTCTACACCCAGCTCTACCTGGCCGGCTTCGGCCTGGAGCTGGACGACCTGAAGTCGTTCCGGACGTGGGGCTCCAAGACTCCCGGCCACCCCGAGTACGGGCACACCCGGGGCGTGGAGACCACCACCGGTCCGTTGGGCCAGGGCGTCGCCAACGCGGTGGGCATGGCGATGGCCGCCCGCTACGAGCGCGGCCTGTTCGACCCGCAGGCGCCCGCCGGCGAGTCCCCCTTCGACCACTTCGTCTTCTGCATCGCCGGTGACGGCTGCCTCCAGGAGGGCATCTCCGCCGAGGCGTCCTCCATGGCCGGCCACCAGAAGCTCGGCAACCTCGTCCTGCTCTGGGACGACAACCACATCTCGATCGAGGGCGACACCGAGACGGCGGTGTCCGAGGACACCGTGAAGCGGTACGAGGCCTACGGCTGGCACGTCCAGCGGGTCGCGCCCCAGGAGAACGGCGACCTGGACCCGCAGGCGATCTTCGCCGCGATCCAGGAGGCCAAGCGGGTGACCGACCGGCCGTCCTTCATCGCGATGCGCTCCATCATCGCCTGGCCGGCCCCGCACGCGCAGAACACCGAGGCCGCGCACGGCTCGGCGCTCGGCGAGGACGAGGTCGCGGCCACCAAGCGCGTCCTCGGCTTCGACCCGGAGAAGACCTTCGAGGTCGCCGACGAGGTGCTCGCCCACACCCGCGAGGCGCTCGACCGGGGCCGGCAGGCCAAGGCCGAGTGGGAGAAGTCGTTCCAGGAGTGGCGGGACGGCGACGCCGAGCGCGCCGCCGAGTTCGACCGGATCGCCAAGGGCGAGCTGCCCACCGGCTGGGAGGAGAAGCTCCCGGTCTTCGAGCCCGGCAAGGCCGTCGCGACGCGCGCCGCCTCCGGCAAGGTGCTCCAGGCGCTCGGCGCGGTGATCCCCGAGCTGTGGGGCGGCTCCGCCGACCTCGCCGGCTCCAACAACACCACGATCGACAAGGACAGCTCCTTCCTGCCGGAGGGCAACCCGCTGCCCGAGGCCGACCCGTACGGCCGCACGATCCACTTCGGCATCCGCGAGCACTCCATGGGCGCCGAGCTGAACGGCATCACCCTGCACGGCAACACCCGCGTCTACGGCGGCACCTTCCTGGTGTTCTCCGACTACATGCGCAACGCGGTGCGCCTGTCGGCGCTCATGCACCTGCCGGTGACGTTCGTGTGGACGCACGACTCCATCGGCCTGGGCGAGGACGGTCCGACCCACCAGCCGGTGGAGCACCTGGCCTCGCTGCGCGCGATCCCCGGCCTGAACATCGTCCGCCCGGCGGACGCCAACGAGACCGCGATCGCCTGGCGCGAGATCATGCGCCGCTGGACCAAGGAGTTCGGCAAGGGCCAGCCGCACGGCCTCGCGCTGACCCGCCAGGGCGTGCCCACCTACGAGCCCGACGAGAACGCCGCCCGCGGCGGTTACGTCCTGTTCGAGGCCGACGGCGGCGAGGCGCAGGTCATCCTGATCGCCACCGGTTCCGAGGTCCATGTGGCCGTGGAGGCGCGTGAGCGGCTCCAGGCCGACGGCGTTCCCACCCGGGTCGTGTCGATGCCGTCGGTGGAGTGGTTCGAGCAGCAGGACCAGGGGTACCGGGAGTCCGTGCTGCCGCCGTCCGTGAAGGCCCGAGTCGCCGTGGAGGCGGGCGTCGGGCTGACCTGGCACAAGTACGTCGGGGACGCCGGCCGCATCGTCTCCCTGGAGCACTTCGGCGCGTCCGCCGACGCGAAGGTGCTCTTCCGGGAGTTCGGGTTCACGGCCGAGAACGTGGCCGCCAAGGCGCGGGAATCCCTCGCCGCCGCACAGCGCTGACGCCCACATACGACACGTAGGAGATGTAATTCCATGACAGACGCACTCAAGCGCCTCTCCGAGGAAGGCGTCGCGATCTGGCTGGACGACCTGTCGCGCAAGCGGATCACGTCCGGCAACCTCGCCGAGCTGATCGACCAGCAGCACGTCGTCGGCGTCACCACCAACCCGACGATCTTCCAGAAGGCGATCTCCCAGGGCGACGGCTACGACCAGCAGCTGTCGGACCTCGCCGCCCGCAAGGTCACCGTCGAAGAGGCCATCCGCATGATCACGACGGCGGACGTCCGTGACGCCGCCGACATCCTGCGCCCGGTCTTCGACGCCACCGACGGCCAGGACGGCCGGGTCTCCATCGAGGTCGACCCGCGCCTGGCCCACAACGAGCACGCGACCGTCGCCGAGGCCAAGCAGCTGGCCTGGCTGGTCGACCGCCCGAACACCCTCATCAAGATCCCCGCCACCATGGCGGGCGTCCCGGCCATCAGCGAGGTGATCGGCCGCGGCATCAGCGTCAACGTCACGCTGATCTTCTCGCTGGAGCGCTACCGCGCGGTCATGGACGCCTACCTCTCCGGCCTGGAGAAGGCCAAGGAGCGCGGCCTGGACCTGTCCGAGATCCACTCCGTGGCGTCCTTCTTCGTGTCCCGCGTGGACACCGAGATCGACCGGCGCCTGGACGAGATCGGCACCGACGAGGCCAAGGGGCTGCGCGGCAAGGCCGCCCTCGCCAACGCGCGCCTCGCCTACCAGGCGTACGAGGAGGTCTTCTCCTCCGACCGCTGGAACGCGCTGGAGAACGCGGGCGCCAACAAGCAGCGTCCGCTGTGGGCGTCGACCGGCGTGAAGGACCCGGCCTACCCGGACACCCTCTACGTCACCGAGCTGGTCGCGCCGAACACGGTCAACACCATGCCGGAGGCCACGCTGGAGGCCACCGACGACCACGGCGAGATCACCGGCGACACCGTCTCCGGCACCTACGAGCAGGCCCGTGCCGACCTCGACGCGCTGGAGCGGCTCGGCGTCGCCTACGACGACGTCGTGCGCGTGCTGGAGGAGGAGGGCGTCGAGAAGTTCGAGGCGTCCTGGAACGACCTGCTGAAGTCGACCCAGGCGGAGCTCGAGCGCCTTGCCCCTTCGGAGGGCTGAGTTGTCACCCGTTTCCGGTTCCGGAGCGAACCCGCTTCGCGACCCGGCCGACCGGCGGCTCCCGCGCATCGCGGGGCCGTCGGGCCTGGTCATCTTCGGCGTCACGGGCGACCTGTCCCGCAAGAAGCTGATGCCCGCGGTGTACGACCTCGCCAACCGGGGTCTGCTGCCGCCGGGCTTCTCGCTGGTGGGCTTCGCCCGCCGCGACTGGGAGCACGAGGACTTCGCCCAGGTGGTCCACGACGCGGTCAAGGAGCACTCGCGCACCCCGTTCCGTGAGGAGGTCTGGCAGCAGCTCATCCAGGGGATGCGGTTCGTCCAGGGCACCTTCGACGACGACGAGGCCTTCGAGCGGCTGCGCGCCACCATCGGCGAACTGGACAAGGCCCAGGGCACGGGCGGCAACTTCGCCTTCTACCTGTCGGTGCCGCCGCGTTCCTTCCCCGTGGTCATCCAGCAGCTGAAGAAGCACGGCCTGGCCGACCAGTCGGGCGGTTCCTGGCGGCGCGCGGTCATCGAGAAGCCCTTCGGGCACGACCTGAAGTCGGCCGAGGAGCTGAACAAGGTCGTCCACGAGGTGTTCGAGCCGGAGCAGGTGTTCCGGATCGACCACTACCTCGGCAAGGAGACGGTCCAGAACATCCTGGCGCTGCGCTTCGCCAACACGATGTTCGAGCCGATCTGGAACCGGTCCTTCGTGGACCACGTGCAGATCACCATGGCCGAGGACATCGGCATCGGCGGCCGGGCCGGCTACTACGACGGCATCGGCGCCGCCCGCGACGTCATCCAGAACCACCTGCTCCAGCTGCTCGCGCTGACCGCGATGGAGGAGCCCGCCTCCTTCGGCGCGGACGCGCTGGCCGCGGAGAAGACCAAGGTCCTCGGTGCCGTACGGCTGGAGAAGGACCTGGGCCGCAGCACCGTGCGCGGGCAGTACGCGGCCGGCTGGCAGGGCGGCCAGAAGGTCATCGGCTACCTCGAAGAGGACGGCATCGACCCCCAGTCGAAGACCGACACCTTCGCCGCGGTCAAGCTGGGCATCGACAACCGGCGCTGGGCGGGCGTCCCGTTCTACCTGCGCACCGGCAAGCGGCTGGGCCGCCGGGTCACCGAGATCGCGGTGGTCTTCCAGCGGGCCCCGCACTCCCCCTTCGACCACACGGCGACGGAGGAGCTCGGCTCGAACGCGATCGTCATCCGCGTCCAGCCCGACGAGGGCATCACGGTCCGGTTCGGCTCGAAGGTGCCGGGCACCTCGATGGAGATCCGGGACGTGTCCATGGACTTCGCCTACGGCGAGTCGTTCACGGAGTCCAGCCCGGAGGCGTACGAGCGGCTCATCCTGGACGTGCTGCTCGGCGACGCCAACCTCTTCCCCCGCACGGAGGAGGTCGAGCTGTCCTGGAAGATCCTCGACCCGGTCGAGGAGTACTGGGACAAGCACGGCAGGCCCGCGCAGTACAGGTCCGGCACCTGGGGGCCCGCCGAGGCGGACGAGATGCTCGCACGAGACGGACGGAGCTGGCGCAGGCCATGAAGATAGACCTGACCGACACCACCGCCGGCGAGATCAACAAGGCGCTCGTCAAGGGCCGCCGTGCCATCGGCACCCCCGCCGTCGGCATGGTCCTCACCCTCGTCCTGGTCACCGACGAGGAGAACGCCTACGACGCCCTGAAGGCCGCCAACGACGCCTCGCGCGAGCACCCCTCGCGCACGCTGGTGGTCATCAAGCGGGTCTCCCGCGGCCCCCGCGACCGCACGTCCTCACGTCTGGACGCCGAGGTGCGGGTGGGCGTGGAGGCGGGCACCGGCGAGACGGTGGTGCTGCGACTGTACGGCGAGGTCGCCGACCACGCCGACTCCGTCGTCCTGCCGCTGCTGCTGCCGGACGCGCCGGTCGTCGTGTGGTGGCCGGTGGCCGCCCCGCTGGACCCGGCGAAGGACCCGCTGGGCGCGCTGGCCCAGCGCCGGGTCACCGACACCTACGCGGCCGAGCACCCGGTGCGGGAGCTGTCGGCCCGCGCCGAGGCCTACGAGCCGGGCGACACCGACCTGTCCTGGACCCGGATCACGCCGTGGCGCTCGATGCTCGCGGCGGCCCTGGACCAGGTCACGTGCCAGGTGACGGCCGTCGAGGTGGAGGGCGAGGAGTTCAACCCGAGCTGCGAGCTGCTGGCGATGTGGCTCGCGGACCGGCTGGACGTGCCCGTGCGGCGGTCGCCGTCGTCCGGTCCCGGTCTGACGGCGGTCCGGATGGACACCAGTTCCGGGCCGATCGTGCTGGACCGGGCCGACGGCTCGCTGGCCACGCTGACCATCGAGGGCCAGCCGGCCCGCGCGGTGGCGCTCAAGCGGCGGGACACCGCCGAGCTGATCGCGGAGGAGCTGCGCCGGCTGGACCCGGACGACACCTACGCCTCGGCGCTGCGCTACGGCGTGGAGCGGCTGACGACGGTCCCGGAGCAGCAGCCGGCGGCGGACGCGCCCGTCGCCGAGCCGGAGCCGGTCGAGGAGGCCGTGAAGGCCCCCGCGAAGAAGGCGGCCGCCAAGACCGCGAAGAAGGCACCGGCGAGGAAGGCGGCGGCGAAGTGAGCACACCGCAACTGGTCGTCCACCGTGACAAGGAGCTGATGGCGCAGGCCGCCGCGGCCCGTCTGATCACGAAGATCGTGGACGCGCAGGCCTCCCGGGGCGCGGCGTCCGTGGTCCTCACGGGCGGCCGCAACGGCAACGGCCTGCTGGCCGCGCTGGCGGCGGCACCCGCGCGGGACGCCATCGACTGGGGCCGCCTGGACCTGTGGTGGGGCGACGAGCGGTTCCTGCCCGAGGGCGACCCGGAGCGCAACGACACGCAGGCCCGCGAGGCCCTGCTGGACGCGGTGCCGCTGGACCCCGCTCGCGTGCACACCATGCCCGTGTCGGGCGGCGCGCACGGCACGGACGTCGAGGCGGCGGCCGAGGCGTACGCGGCTGAGCTGGCGAAGGCGGCCGGCCCCGAGGACCACGGTCCGGTCCCGGTCTTCGACGTCCTCCTGTTGGGCGTGGGCCCGGACACCCACGTGGCCTCGCTCTTCCCGGAGCTGCCGGCCGTACGGGAGACCGAGCGCACGGTGGTGGGTGTGCACGGCGCGCCCAAGCCGCCGCCGACCCGGATCTCCCTGACCCTCCCGGCGATCCGCTCGGCCCGCGAGGTGTGGCTCCTCGCGGCCGGCGAGGACAAGGCGGAGGCGGTGGCGATCGCCCTGTCGGGCGCGGGCGAGGTGCAGGCACCGGCGGCCGGCGCGTACGGCCGGTCACGCACGCTGTGGCTGCTGGACGCCACGGCGGCCTCGCAGCTGCCGCGGTCGCTGTATCCGCCGGCTTCGCCGTGAGGATGTGACGCGCCACCGGGGCGGCGGGAGTCCTCTCCCGCCGCCCCGGTGCTTTTTCTCCCCCCGTCCGGCGACGGCCAGCGGGGCGTGGTCGGGCAGCATGACACCGCCGGAGCCCAGCCGCAGCCGGTGGGTGTGGGCCGCGAGGTGGGCGAGGACGACGGCGGGGCTGCTGCTGGATATGCAGGGCATGGAGTGGCTCCCGGCGCCCGGTGCGCGGTGCTCCCCTCCCCGGTGCGGCGCGGGGAGGGGAGGGGGCGGGAGGCCCGCCGAGGGGGTCGGAGTTGGCCGGAGATCATCCCGCCTCACTTGACCGACCCGGCCATCACCCCCTGTACGAAGTGCCGCTGGAAGGCGAAGAACACGACCACCGGCACGATCAGCGACAGGAACGCGCCCGGCGCCAGCACATCGATGTTGCTGCCGAACTGCCGTATCTGCGACTGGAGTTGAACGGTGAGCGGCTGGGCGGAGCTGTCGGCGAAGAGGAGGGCGACCAGCATGTCGTTCCAGACCCACAGGAACTGGAAGATGGCGAGCGAGGCGATCGCGGGACGGCCCACCGGCAGCACCAGCCGGGTGAAGATGCGCCACTCGCTGCCGCCGTCCATCCGGGCCGCCTCCAGCATCTCCTTCGGCATCTCGGCGAAGTAGTTGCGCAGCAGGAAGACGGCGAAGGGCAGGCCGTACGCCACGTGGAACAGGACGACCCCGGGAATGGTCCCGAACAGCCCGAGCGCGCCGAACAGTTTGGCCACCGGCAGCAAGCCGATCTGCACCGGCACCACCAGCAGGGCCACCACCAGCAGGAAGAGGGGTTCGCGCAGCGGGAAGTCCAGCCAGGCGAAGGCATACCCGGCGAGGGCCGCGAGGGCGACGACCAGGGTGGTGGCCGGCACCGAGATCAGCACGGTGTTCCAGAACGCCTGGGTGATGCCCGCGTTCTTCAGCAGGGCCGTGTAGTTGTCGAGGGAGAGCCGGCCGGGGTCGGCCAGGGCGGTCCACCAGCCGCCGCGGGCCGTGTCCCCCGCCGAGCGCAGGGAGGAGAGGAACAGCCCGGCGAGCGGGGTGAGCCAGACCAGCCCGATGACCACCAGGGAGGCCTGCACCAGGCCGCTGCCCAGGCCGCGCCTGATCGCGTTCATCGCTGACTCCTTCGGAAACGGCGGACGTTGAACACCATCGCGGGGACGACGAGGAGCAGGAGCAGGACGCCCAGGGCGCTGCCGAGACCCTGGTTGTTGCCGCCGCCGAAGGAGACCAGCCACATCTGGGTGGCGAGGACGGTGGCGTCCTCCTGGACCGGTCCGGGCGCGATGACGTAGACGAGGTCGAAGACCTTCATCACGTTGATGACGAGGGTCACGAAGACCACGGTGAGCACGGGCGCGAGCAGCGGGACGGTGATGCGGCGGAAGATCTGCCACTCGTTGGCGCCGTCCATGCGAGCGGCCTCCAGGGCGTCGCGCGGCAGGGTGGAGAGCCCGGCGCCGATGAGGACCATGGCGAAGCCGGTCCAGATCCACAGGTAGGCGCCGATGATCGCCGGGGTGACGAGGGTGGGGCCGAGCCAGGAGACGCCCTGGTAGGGCGGGGCGAAGTTGGCGGCGGGCAGCCGCACGGCGTACGAGCCGTCGCGCAGGCCGGTGAAGCGGAAGGAGCCGTCGGCGGCGGTGGCCGTGCTCGCGACGGTCCGGCCGTCGCGTACCGCCTCGACCTTCATCCCGGGCAGTCCGCTCTCCCGCGGGTCGACCTTGCCCTGCCTGCCGCCCCCGCCGGGGGTGAAGTCCAGGTAGACGACGCCGCGCAGGTCGCCGGGGGCGGCCCTGGTGCCGGCCGCGGCGGCCGCGGGTGCGGCGTCACGCGGCAGGTCACCGGGCAGGACGCCGACCATCGGGAGGGTGACCGTCTCGCCCGGGGCGGCGCCCGTGCTCGTGCGGTAGGAGCCGTCCCGGTCCTGGGTGAGCGCTCCGGTGCGCCCGCGCGCCGTCGGGTACGTCGAGGTTCCCTCGAAGGCGTCGTGGACGGAGACGACGGCGGCGTTCAGCACGCCCTTGTCGGGGTCCGCGTCGTAGGCGAGGCGGAAGATGATGCCGGCGGCGAGGAAGGACACGGCCATCGGCATGAAGAGGATCAGCTTGAAGGCGGTGGCCCAGCGGACCTTCTCCACCAGGACGGCCAGGATCAGGCCGAGCCCGGTGAGCAGGGCGGGGGCGACGACCACCCAGACGGTCGTGTTGCGGATGGCCTTGAGGGTGGCCGGGTCGCGGAACATCTCGGCGTAGTTGCCGCCGCCGACGAACCGGGTGCCGGAGGCGTCGAAGAAGCTCCGGCCGACGGAGAACAGCACGGGGTAGACGACGAGCGCGCCGAGCAGCAGCAGCGCGGGGAGGACGAAGAGCACGGCGATCAGCCGGGTGCGCCGCCGGCCGCGGCGCACGCGCGCCGGGCCGGCGGCGGCCCGCGGGGCCGCCTGCTCTTTCACGACGGTGGTGGCGGTCATGGCGCGGCTCAGCCCCGGTAGGCCTTGGCAGCGGCGGACTCGAGCTTCGCGGCGGTCCCCTTGGGGTCGGACGGGTCGCGCAGGAAGTCCTGGAGGAGCTTCCACTCGCCGGCGCCCTTGGTGCCGCCGAAGGCCGCCGGTGCCTGGTCGGACATGTCGAAGCGGACCGAGTCGCCGGCGCCGACGAGGGACTTGGCGGTGGCGCGGGTGACGTCGTCGCCGTACCGGTCGAGGGGGAGTTTCCGGTTCGGCGACAGGAAGCCGCCCGCCTTCGCCCACACGGCCGCCGCCTCGGGGGTCGCCAGGTACTCCAGCAGCTTCATGCCGGCCTTGGCGTTCTTGGCGTCCTTGAGGACGACCGCCGCGTCACCGCCGCTGACGACCGGTGCGCTGCCGCCGTCCACCGCGGGGAACGGGAAGAAGTCGGCGTCCTTGCCGATGGCCTTGCCGTACTGGTCGTGGGCGACGCCGGCCACGAAGTCGCCCTCGTAGACCATGCCGGCCCGGGGCTTCGGGCCGAAGACCTTCTCCACCGAGCCGGGGAAGTCGGTGTTCAGTGCCCCGTCGCGGCCGCCCGCGACGAGCTGCTTGTCCTCGAACAGCTTGCCGAGGGTGGTGAGCGCCTTCACGACGCTGGGGTCGGTCCACTTCAGCGTGTGGGCGGCGAGGGCGTCGTACTTCCGGGGGCCGGCCTGGGAGAGGTAGACGTTCTCGAACCAGTCGGTGAGGGTCCAGCCGTCCTGTCCGGCGACCGCGAACGCGGCGAGCCCGGAGTCGGAGACGGTGTGCCCGGCCTTCAGCAGGTCGGCGTACGTCTTCGGCGGCCGGACCCCGGCCGCCGTGAGCGCCTCGGGGCTGTACCAGACGGTCGACTTGTGGGCGGCCTTGAAATAGAGGCCGTACAGGGTGCCGTCGACGCTGCCGTACTTCTTCCACACGGGGGCGTAGTCGGCGTCGACGGTGCGCCGGGCGGTCGGCGAGAGCGGTGTCAGCCAGCCCTTCTTCGCGAACTGCTGGAGCACGCCGACCTGCGGGACCATCACGACGTCGGGCGCGTTGCCGCCCTCGATCTTGCTGCCGACGACGGTGGAGACGTTGTCCCCGGTGGACACGAACTGCGTCTTCGCGCCGGTCCGCTCGGTGAAGGCGTCCAGCACCTTCTGGAAGTTCTTCTGTTCGCTGCCGGACCAGACACCGGCCACGGTGACCGTCTGGCCGCCGAGCGGCTTGTCACCGCCGCCCGCGGAGACGGGGCCGCCGCCGCAGGCGGTGGCGCCGAGGGCGAGCGCCAGGGCGGTGCAGCCGGTGAGCAGGGTGGTGTGTCGTCGCATCATCGTCGACGGACCTTTCCTAGAGGGGAACGGCGGGGGTTCAGAGGTCGGTCAGCCACCAGGCGGCCGTGGACCCGGGCAGCACGCCGGGCGGGCAGGGGCCGTCGCTGGAGAGCAGGGGGGTGCCGGGGACCGGCGCGGGCGTGGGCGCCGTACCGAAGTTGACGGCGCACACCAGACCGTCGCCGCGGACGAAGCCGAGGACGCCGGGCGGGGTGTCGAGCCAGCGCAGGGCGCCCTCGCCGAGCTGGGGCAGCGAGTGCCGCAGCTGGAGTCCGTCGCGGTACAGGTGCCAGAAGGAGCGGGTGTCGGCGAGGGCCCGGTCGGTGGCGTACTCGGCGAAGTACGACGGCTGGGGCAGCCAGGGTTTGGCGCCTTCCGTGCCGGAGGTGAAGCCGAACGGCGAGGCCTGCCCGGACCAGGGCAGCGGCACCCGGCAGCCGTCGCGGATGCGGGCGCGGCTGCCGGTGCGCCGGAAGATCGGATCGGTGAGCACGTCGTCGGGCAGGTCGACGACCTCGGGCAGGCCCAGCTCCTCGCCCTGGTAGATGTACGCGGCGCCGGGCAGCGCCAGCATCAGCAGCGCGGCGGCGCGGGCGCGGGCGGCCCCGGATCCGCCGCCCCCGGTGGTGGGTTCGCCGTAGCGGGTGACGGTGCGGACCTGGTCGTGGTTGTTGAGGACCCAGGTGACGGTGGAGCCGGTGCCGGCGATGTCCTGCATGGCCTCGGAGATGACCTTGCGGAAGGCGTCGGCGTCCCAGGGGGCGCCGAGCAGGTCGAAGAAGAAGGCCTGGTGCAGTTCGTCGGGGCGGACGTACAGGGCGTGTTCGCGGGCGGTGGGCACGGAGACCTCGCCGACCAGGAGGCGTTCGCGGCCGTCACGGCCGGTGTACTCCTCGCAGACGGCCCGCCAGCGGCGCCACACCTCGTGCACCTCGGGCTGGTTCCAGGCGAGCGGGTTGACCGAGTCGCGGGTGCGGGCGTCGGCCTGCGGGTCGTCGGAGTCGGGCAGCTCGGGGTGCTTGAAGAGTCCGGCGGCGACGTCGATGCGGAAGCCGTCCACCCCCCGGTCGAGCCAGAACCGCAGGACGCGCTCGAACTCGGCGGGGACCTCGGGCTCGCGCCAGTTCCAGTCGGGCTGTTCGGGGGTGAACATGTGCAGGTACCACTGGCCGGGGCGGCCGTCGGGCTCGGTGACCCGGGACCAGGCCGGCCCGCCGAACATGGCGTGCCAGTTGTTGGGCGGCTCGCTCCCGTCGGGGCCGCGGCCGTCGGCGAAGTGGAAGCGGGCGCGGGCCGGGCTGCCGGGTCCGCCGGCCAGGGCGGCGCGGAACCAGGGGTGCGCGCTGGAGCAGTGGTTGGGGACGATGTCGAGGAGGACCCTGATGCCGAGCCGGCGGGCCGCGGCCATCAGCAGGTCGAACTCGGCGAGGTCGCCGAAGACCGGGTCGACGTCGCAGTAGTCGGCCACGTCGTAGCCGTGGTCGTGCTGCGGCGAGGGGTAGAACGGGCTCAGCCAGATGCCGTCGACGCCGAGCTTCTTGAGGTACGGGAGCCCGGCCCGGACGCCGGCGAGGTCGCCGATGCCGTCGCCGGTGCTGTCCAGGAAGCTGCGGACGTAGACCTGGTAGATCACCGCGTCCCGCCACCAATGATGCCTGTTCAACCCTGTGAGCCTGTCTCTGAAGGGGGCTGTTATGCATGCATGTTAGGTAGGCGGCGCGCGGGGGTGTCAACGAAGTGCGCGGGAGTTACTGACGAGTTGCGTGGATGAACAGGGACAAATCACCGCACGACGCACGCAGTCGTGATGGCGGCGTTACCTAACAAGTAACTATCGACGGGCGATGGCGTCGAGCTCGCGCGCCAGCCGGCGCACGGCCTGGCCGGGCGTCTGCCGCCCGGTGAGCGCGTCCTGCACGACCGCCTGCACCGCCAGGCTGACCTGGTCGTAGTGCGGGCTCCTGGGGCGCGGCCGGGCGGTCACGACCGCGGTGCGCAGGGTCGGCAGGTAGGGGAACCGCCGCACCAGCGCGGGATCCCGGTACAGCGCGGCGCGCACCGGTGGCAGCGCGCCCCGCACGAGCACCTCGCGCTGCACGGGCGCGCTGGTGAGGTAGGCGATCAGCCGCGCCGCGGAGTCGGGGTGCCGGGCGTGGGCGTTGACCGCGAGGTTCGAGCCGCCGAGGACGCTCGTCCCCGGTCCGTCGGGCCCGGGCAGGGGGACGGCGCCGATCCGCCCGGCGACCTTCGAGCCCGGGGCCGAGGCGACGGCGTACGCGTAGGGCCAGTTGCGCAGGAAGAGCAGCTCACCGTCCTGGAAGGCCCGCTTGGACTCTTCCTCCTTGTACGTCAGCGCCCGCTTCGGTATCCAGCCCTCGCGGACGCCCCGGGCGAGGAAGCCGATGCCCTCGCGGGCCGCGGCGGAGTCGACGGTGACGCGGTTGCCCTCGCCGCCGAGGATGGTGCCGCCCGCCGAGTACACGGCCTCGGCCGCGTTGACGGTGAGCCCCTCGTAGGGCAGGAACTGGCCCGCGTAGCCGCCGAGGCCGTACTTCGGCGCGATGGTCCGCGCGTCGTGCTCCAGCTCGGCCCAGGTGCGCGGCGGGCGCACACCCTCCTTCGCGAGGACGTCCTTGCGGTACAGCAGCAGCCCGGCGTTGGTGACGTACGGCACGGCGTACAGCCGGCCGCGGTACGTCGCCGTGTCCACCACCGGCGGCAGGAAGCTGCGCAGCGGGAAGCGGGCGCGGGGCAGCGGGCTGATCCAGCCGGCCGCCGCGAACTCCGACGTCCAGTCGACGTCGATGTTGAGGACGTCGAACCGGCCCCGGTCGCCGCCGCGCAGGTCGGTCGTCATCTGCGCGTGCGTCTCGTCGGCGGAGTCCGGCAGCTCGACGAGGGTGACCCTCTCCCCCGGGTGCGTCCGGTTCCAGCCCCGCAGCAGCGGACCGAGGTAGCCGGTGAGGTCCCCGGCGGTGGCCAGGGTGAGCGGGCCGCGGCCGCCCCGGGCGGCCTCGTCGGCGCGGGCACCGGAGGCGACGTACCCTGTCATGATCACCGCGAGTACGAGAAGGCCCCTACCGGCGGCGCGCATCCACCGCATAGGTTCCTCCCTGTACACCGGCACCCCGGGCGCCTTCGCCCGGGGACAGAGGCCATGTATACCTGTTAGGTATGCGCGATACTAGGGCCTGGAGCACATGCGGCAGACAGGAGGACAGCACGCGTGCGCCTGCCCCTCCTGGCACTCCTCGCCCGCGGCCCCGCCCACGGCTACGAGCTGAAGCAGGACCTTGAGCAACTGCTGGGCTCCGCGTACCCTCAGCCCAACGTCGGCCAGGTCTACGTCACCCTCGGCCGCCTGGAGAAGTCCGGGCTGATCGAGGGCGAGGACGTCGAGCAGTCGAGCCGGCCCAACAAGAAGGTCTACCGTCTCACCGACGCCGGACGCGAGGCACTGCACGTCTGGTTCGAGGCGACCGAGGACGAGCCGCGGGTGCGGGACGAGTTCTTCATGAAGCTCGCCCTCGCCCCGCAGACCGGTCTCGCCGACCAGGTCACCCTCATCAACCGGCAGCGGCGCCAGTACCTCAACACCATGCGCGTCCTGTCGAAACTGGCCGCGGCCGAGGACCGGGACAACCGAATCGCCCAACTGCTGATCGAGGGCGCGATGCTGCACCTCCAGGCCGACCTCGACTGGCTGGAACGGTGCCAGGAGGAACTGGAATGAGCGAGCACGCCGTGCCCGTGCTGCGGGCCGAGGGGTTGGTGAAGACCCACCACGGCGAGGGCGCGCCCGCGCGCGCCGTGCGCGGGGTCGGCCTCGCCGTGGCGCGCGGCGAGTTCGTGGCGATCACCGGCCCGTCCGGCGCGGGCAAGTCCACGCTGCTGCACCTGCTCGGCGGACTCCAGCGGCCCGACGAGGGCAGCGTCTGGCTCGACGGCCGGTGCACGGACTCCTTCGGCGAGGCCCGCTGGGCGGTGGAGCGCAGGAGGTCCCTCGGGATCGTCTTCCAGTTCTTCAACCTGGTGTCGAACCTCTCGGTCGCCGACAACGTCGAACTGCCCGCCCTGCTGGCCGGCGTCCCGCCGCGCAAGGCCCGCGCCGAGCGTGCGGAGCTCCTCGCCGAGCTGGGCCTGGAGGGCAAGGAGCGCAGCATGCCGGGCGAACTGTCCGGCGGCGAGCAGCAGCGGGTCGCGCTCGCCCGGGCGCTGGTCAACCATCCGCCGCTGCTGCTCGCCGACGAGCCGGCCGGCAGCCTGGACAGCAAGGGCACCCGCGAGGTGATGCGGCTGCTGTCCCGCTTCCACGCGCGCGGGCAGAGCATCGTCCTCGTCACCCACGACGCCCGGCTGGCCAGCGCCGCCGACCGGGTGATCAGCTTCTTCGACGGCCGCATAGCCGACGACGCCACCCTGGACGCCACCCCGGCGCCCCGACGCGGCGGCATCTCCTCGGTACTGGAGCTGAGGGACTGATGGACCGACCGCACACCCACCGGCCGGCGGCCCGCCTCCGCACCGCCCGCCCGGGACCGGCGGGGCGGCCCGCGCCGCGCACCGGACTGCCCGCGGCGTGCGCCGGACTGAGGGGCTGAGCCGGGTGCGGGCCGCTCTGCGCTGGGCGCACTCCGATCTGCGCGCGCACCGCGGCGAGGCGCTGTTCCTGGTGCTCGCCACCGCCGGCATCGTCGCCTCGCTGCTCCTCGCCAGCGCCCTGTTCGGTTACGCCACCAACCCCTGGCAGCGGACCTTCGCCGAGGCGCGCGGGGCGCACGTGTGGTTGCACACCACCCCGGCCGCCGACGCGCGCGCCGTGGCCCGGCTGGACGGCGTCACCGCGGTCGCCGGCCCCTACCGCACCGAGTCCGCCACCCTCGCCGTCCGCGGCACCCGCGCCGCCGTGGAACTGCGCGGCACCCCGCGCGAGCCGGCCGTCGGCCGGCCGCTGCTGACCGCCGGACGCTGGCTGGACCCGGCCGCGCCGGACGGCGTCGTCCTGGAGAGCAGTCTCGCCCGCGCCCTGCTGGCCGAACCCGGCGACACCCTCGCCCTGCCGGGCACCGCCCGCACCCTGACCGTCGAGGGCGTCGCGGACAGCGCCGAACCCCCGTACCGCCCGGGCGAGCAGCCCGGGCTGGTGTGGGCGCTGCCGTCCGCGGTGCGCGCCCCCGGCGGCCAGGTGGTCGGGCTGCGGCTGGGGAACCCGGCCGACACGGACTACGCCGTGCAGCGCGCCGTCACCGTGCTCGGCGCGGGCGTGGTCGGCGAGGTCTCCACCTGGCAGCAGGCCCGCGCCGCCGCGCAGGGCGAGAACCGCCTGCTGGGGCAGGTGCTCGGGCTGTTCGGGCTGGGTGCCCTGATCGCCGCCGGGCTCGCGGTGCACGGCGCGATCGCCACCCGTATCCGCGGACACCTGCGGGACCTGTCGGTGCTGAAGGCGATCGGTTTCACGCCCGGGCAGGTGGTACGGATCTTCCTGCTCCAGCACCTGGCGTACGCGCTGCTCGGCGCCGTCGCGGCGACGGCGCTCACCGAGGCGCTGGGCAGCCGGGTCCCGGGACGGCTCGGGGACGCGGTCGGCGTCTGGCAGGGGCTGCCCGGGCACAGCGTGGCGCTGTCCGCGGTGCCGGCGGCGGCGGTGCTGTTCATCGGCCTGACGACGGGGCTCGCGGCCTGGCGGGCGGGCCGGGTGCCACCGGTGCCGGTGCCGCGCCCGGCCGGCCCGGGGGGCGGCCGGCTGACCGGGCCGGCCAGGCGGGCGCTCGGTCTGCGGTTGCCGGCCGCGCTGGTCCTCGGCTGCCACAAGGCGTTCGCGGGACGCGGCCGCTCCCTGGCGACCGTGGCCCGGCTGACGCTGCCGCTGCTGCTCATCGTGGTGGCGCTCAGCGCGTGGACCACCCTCGACCGCTTCCACGGCAGCCCCGAACGGATGGGGCTGCCCACCGCGCTCACGGTCCGCTCGGACGGCACACCGGCCCCGGCCGGCCTGCGGGCCCTGCTGACCCGCGATCCCGGGGTCGCCGCCGCCTACCCCGGCGTGGAGGTGGCCGCGCTGGTCCCCGGGCAGACCGGGACCATCGCGCTGCGCGGCATCGGCACCCGCGCCGAACCGTGCCCCCGCGTCCTCGCCGAGGGCCGCGCCGCCCGCGGGCCGGACGAGGCGGTGGCCGGCCAGGGCCTGCTCGACCTGCTGCACGCGCGGGTCGGCGACTGGGTGCGGATGACGGTGGGCGACCGGCCGCAGATCCTGCACATCGTGGGCCGCGCCATCGAACCCCAGAACGCCGGACGGGTCGTGACCACGTCCCTCGACACCCTCCGCGAGAACGATCCTGGCGTGTCCGCGGCCTTCTGGGAACTGCGGCTGCGTCCCGGCGCCGACCCGCGGCGGGTGGCCGCCGCCCTCACCGCGGCCGGCCGGGGCCACCTGGACGTGCATCCCGTGACCAACCCGGCCGACGGGCTGTCCCCGCTGCGCGCGGTGGTCGCCGGGCTGATCGCCGTGCTGGCCCTGATCGGTCTGGTCGAGCTGCTCACCGCGATCGGCGGCACCGTCCGCGAGGGCGAGCGGGACGTGCTGGCGCTCCGGGCGATCGGGATGTCACCGCGGCAGATCACCGGGATCGCCGTCACCGCGACGAGCTGTACGACGCTGGCGGCGGCCGTCGCCGCCGTGGCGCTGGGGCTGCCACTGGCCCGCCGGCTGATCGACGCCCAGGGCGGCTCCAGCGGTATCGGCGCCGGGATCGCCCAGTACCCCGCGCCGGGGCTGCTGCTCCTGCTGGGCTCGGCCGCGGTACTGGGCGCAGCGGCGCTGGCCGCGGTGCCGGCGGCCCGGGCGGCCCGCCGGCGCCTCGCGGACACGCTGAGCGCGGTGGGCTGAACCCGGCCCGGCGGAGCGGTCCCGCCGGGCCGGACGGCGCCGGGGCGCTCAGCTCCTGCCGCGCAGTTCCCGGTAGGTGGCGACGAGGGCCTTGGTGGAGGGGTCGAGGCCGGGTACGTCGGTGCCTTCGGTGAGGGCGGGCTCGACGCGTTTGGCGAGGACCTTGCCCAGCTCCACGCCCCACTGGTCGAAGGAGTCGATGTTCCACACCGCTCCCTGCACGAACACCTTGTGCTCGTACAA
>NZ_JBIVZV010000021.1:0-17331 GCF_044759735.1 Streptomyces sp. NPDC100445
AAAAAAAACGGAGTGGCCTGGCGGCCACCGATGCACAGTGCTGACGCACTGTCAAGCCGCGGGCCCGCACCCGCCGTTGGCGCCTGCCTCGCGCCTGCCGGCGCGCTCCCCTCGCGGGCTGCGCCCGCTCTCTCACCCTGGCCAACTCCGCCGCCCCCTCTCGAACCTCAGCCCCCACCAGTGCACCACAGCGGCGCCGCCGGCCGACGATGTCGGCGCGCGTGTGCCTCGCTCAGCCACCCCCGTGGCTCCGCCACGCTATTCCGTGTTCCTCGCCGCGCGTGTCCTACGGACACACTCCCCCCAGTTGCTCCACCCCCCCGGACGTTCCCGGGCGACACTCACCGTCTGTGCTGCACCATTCCGCGCGCAGACGGAGCAGGCTCCGTGTCGGGCGCGGGCAGCGAGGAGATCCGGCGTAACCCGGTAGGCGCCTCCACGGCCGGCCGGCCGCTCTCAGCATCACCCGCCGGATTTGGCCCCGGGCGTCACGCCGGGGGGTACCGATACGGGCCGCCCTGACACAGTCCACCCCTCACAACCTGCGAGGCGGCGCCAGTGTCTGTTACCGTGAGAGACGAGATGTGGCCCTCGCGGTCCGAGGGGGGCAAGACCCCCGGTCACCGCCGGAGCAGGGGAGACGTTGGCGCGTCGCTGATCCTGTTCCGGAGGTGATCAATATGCAGTTGTAGCGGTCAGCCTACAGGGAAAACCCTGTGCGTTCGGGACGCCGATCCACAGGGATTACCGGTAGTGTTGGCCAAAGCCGGGACGATGAGTGATCCTCCCAAGTTCCCTCTCCACCGGCGGAACGGCCCCCAGGGTTCGCCCTGGGGGCCGTTCTCATTCCTGCTCAGTCCAGGTATCCCGCGTCATACTCGGGACGCGAGTGTCCGGACGTTCTGCCGAGTCGCTTCGGCAGCGGGCCCCCGTCGAGCCCGAGCGCGCTGCGGTAGGCGGCATCCCGAGCCGCGTGCGCGTTGCGCGAGGTGCGCTCTCCCGAGCGTCCCCCCTGAGTGCGGTAGTGCATACCGTCACGGCGTCCACCCATAGAGTGAACCCCCTCTCATGACTGGACCGCAGCAGACCGTCCGGAAACGATCGCTGCGGGTGATCCTCCCGCCACGAGCTTAACCCTGTTCACGCCTGAACCACCAGTCAGATGCGAACGTCTGTACTTCCGTTTTCGTTCACCACGTGCGCACCAAATCTTTGCAATTGGAGGGCCCGGCGATGTGCAACCGTCGGACCCTCCAGTGCGTCTAGCGCCGCCGTGGGCTGGAGTGTTACTCAACCCAGGCTGTGATCTCCACCCGCAGGATCTCCGCCGGATCATCTACGCCCTGAGCGGACATCCACTCGCGCAGTGCATCCGTGAACGAACCAGCCGCGTCGATCATGCCCACCCAGTCCGCCGCGCTGTACCCGCGCGCGCCGTTTCCGAACGACGCTTCCAGGACGTTCCGTGACCCCCGCTTGCGGTTCGCCGCGTGCTTGCGCTTCCCGTAGAACCGCCGCCAGTACTGCGACCGGTGCGCCGCCGACTCGGACGGGAACCGCGCAACCACCTTGATGGCGATGCGCCCGCCGCCGTACTGGCCGTACGTGGCGACGATCTTGGCCGCGTTCGGCGCGCCACTCTGGACGCCCAGCTTGGCATCGGCGCTCTGGCCGTACCCGCGCGCGCTCACCTTCGTGCCAGGTTGGCGGACGCGCGCCACCTTGCCGGCCTTCGTGGTGCGAGGCTTGTGCACCACGGCGCCGCCGAGGATCGCCTGACGCCGCGCCGTCGCTTCCCGACCGCGCCCCGCCGGCACTTCCTTCCCGGACGCCGCGCGTGCGAGCGCGCGCAGCTCGCCCACCTTCCCCGCGCCCTTGAGTCCCTTGGCCACCTGGCCGACGTACGAGCCGGACCCCTTGGCCGTGAGCCCGAGTCCGCGCGCGATGTCGGTCTGTGAGAATCCGCGGGTGATGAGCTGGGCGACGAGACGCGCCGCTTCTTCCTGGGGAGTCATTCCGTCGCCTCGCAGTCGTGGTCCGGCTCAAAATCCGGATATTCCATCGGTTCGGACTCGTCGTGCGCGCCGCAGGTGCCGCACTCCCAATACGCAACCCAGGAGACTTGCACGTCCGTGAAACCGCCGTCGTACGTCACTGGCCGCCCTCCATCACGTCGCGCAGCGCCAGGAGTTCAGCCTCACCCGTCGGCGCCGTCACGGGCCCGTGGCTGCCCTTGAGCCTGAATCGGCCCGGGACCCCTTCGGGGTTGCTCCATCCGGTGTTGGCCGTGAGGAACATGGCGTCCGACCGGAACGCGATGACCGCGTCAGCCGGGACGGACAGGGCGCCCGTGCCGCCGGGGCCGGACAGCAGTCGCGCCCGCATCCGTCCGTACACTTCCGCGCTCCACTCCGGGTGCGCCGTCGGCGCGGCCGTGTCGGTCTTCGCCGACTCGTACTCCCACACCCCGTCGTGCTCCGCCGCGCGCCGCGCCGTCGCAGGGATCAGCCGTTCGTCCGTCGTGATGCCGCGCTTGGCCACACCGCGAGAGTGGAACCCGCCGATCGTGAACAGGACGACGGAGCGCACCATCTTGGCCGCGAGCGCCGCCGCTTCCCGGTATCCCTCACCGGCCGCGACGCCCCAGGCGTTGAGGGACTGCCAGCACTCCACCAACTTGTTCCGCCACAGATCGAGCGGCTTGCCTTCCGCCCACGTGATCCCGTCGATGACTTCGACGTGCCACCCCTGCTGACGCGCCAGCCAGACTTCCGCGCCGCTGGCCCACGTGGTGAACGTGCGCCCCGGCTCGGCCGGATACTCCCACCCGCTCAGACCCGAGCAGGGCAGCAGTCCGACGTGCGTCCAGTCCGCCGGCACCGTGACACGCACGTGCCACCGACCGCGCCCGCGTACGGCTTTCTCCTGCGCGGCCCCCGTCATCCCCTCGAACGCGCGGCCCGTGATGTGCGTCGGTGCACCGACCGGCATCCCCCACGTGAGACCCGCGTACGCGAACGTGCAGTCGAAATAGTGGAGCCCTCCCAGCTTGGCCGGGGCCCCGTCGGCATCGCGTGGTACGCGCAGTTCGAACCGCCCTTGACCGCTGGTGGTCCGGATCAACTCGCGCAGCTCGGCCGACATCAACGGGTACTCCCTGTTCTGCGGGATCGTCCGCAGCCACAGGTCTTGTCCGAGTGTCGTGGGCGAACCGAGCAACTCCACGGCGTCTGAGCCCCAACGCTGGCGGATCGCGTCGCGCAGCAGGCGGAACGCGTGCCACACGACCGCCGGTTCGTCGACCGTGGTGCCCGGCACCCATGACGCCACGTGCATGATCTCCACCGCGCGGGAGCGTCCCTCGTGCGGCCGGTACGTGAACCGCGCGACGGGGTTTTCGTGGTGCGTGAAATGGCGGCCGGCCTCCCACCCTTCGGGCAGCGGCGCCGTGAGCCACGCGCGCACGTCGTCCGTCATGGTGCTGTCGGTGTCCGTGTGCCACGGCCGTGCGCCGCAGATGAACACGCGCTCCACCGGTTCGGGCAGCGCGCGCAGAATGGACGCCGCCGAGCCGTCGCCGACATCGAGGCGGAACCCACGGTTGCCGGCGAAGGCGCGGCCGTCGACGTTGAGTACGAGGGTGACGCGGTTCTTCTGCGCCGTCCATTTGCGCGTGCTGGCCGCGCCGTGCTGGATCGTCACCGGCGTCTCACCGATGCCGGGCAGCTCGCGCGGGGCGCGCTCAGCCGTGCGCTGCATGCGGGTGGCGTACTCCTGCGAGCCGGGCAGTTCGCCGGCGGCGTCCGGCTCGCCGACGGCCGCCGCGAGCTTGGCCGCGAGGTTCGTCGGTGCACTGGCGACGGCGCGCGCCGTGGTCACGGCGGACTGGAGACGGGAGGCTTTCATCCCGCCGGGCACCACCTGACGGACGCGTGCGGCCGTCGTTCCGGACGCCTTGCTGATCACGCCGGAGTTGGCCTCGGGGAACGTGGCGGCGTGCGCCACCAGGGCGTCACGTCGCTCGATGCCCTTGTCGATGCGCGCTTTCGCGTCGGCGATCGCCTTGCGCACCTTGCGCAGTTCTTCCAGGGACTCGGCGTAGGTGCCGGGCAGCTTGGGCTTACGGGTGGTCACGATTCCTCCGGGGTGGTGCAGCAGCAGACGGTTTGACGTACGCGCCGCAGCGCGTACCGCTCGGCGTATGCCTTGCGGTACGCGGTGCAGCGTCGGGTGTGCTGCCGTATCACTCGGCGTCGCTCATGACTTCGGCGACGACGGCCAACATGCGCACCTGCGCGATACGCGCGATGAGCAGGGCGCCGGTGTGCGTCGGGGTGTAGTAGTCCTGAAAATTACGTTCGACGTGCTTCGTCACCGTGGCGAGCATCGGCCGCACGGCGTCGCCGCGCAGCACGATCCGGTACGCCTTGCGGTCCAGCAGCTCGGCGGAGGTGACGTGGAGTCCGCCCTTCACGTCCACGGCCAGCGCGATGTCGGCGCGGTAGCGGAGCGCGTGCAGCAGATCCGAGATGTGCTCCCGCGTGATGATCGGCGGGTTCTTGATCAGGTGCTCAAAGGACATGGCTGTCCCTCTCGTGAGGCGCCGTCAGACGGCGCGCGTGATCCTCCCAGTGCCGGAATCCCTTCCGACGAGCAAAACGTTAGCGCGCTTACGTTCGCCGCGTCTACGGGATGCACACGAATCAGCGATCACACGGGTACCGTCCACCCCAACGAGTGAGGGGCACCCCAACCGCCCGGCGGGGTGCCCCTCGATGAGTGTCCTCATAAGGAGAGTACCCCCGTGGCACAGAGCAAGTGGGAAGACTTCCGCCGGTGGGCGCCCGACCGTGGCGTGCCCCTGGTGGGTTGTCTGGTGGCCGGCGCCGCCGCGCTGTACGCGTCGTACGACGCCCTGGTGCGCCTCGCGGTGTGGGCCGGTTGGTCCCTGTCGGCCGCCCCCGGACTCCCGCTCACCGTGGATGTGATCGCGCTCGCGGCCGGTGTGCGCTACGTGCGCACGTCCCCCGAGCACGAGGAGGCGCGCGCGCTCGCGTACAAGGGCGTCGTCTGGTCCGGCGCCGCGAGCATCATCGGCAACGCGATCGTGCACGCCGGACTAACGCCGGGGTGGAGTTGGGGACACCGGGTCGTCGCCGTGGCAACGTCGGCCGTGCCCGCCGTCGCGCTCGCCTACGTCGTCCACCTCGTTGCCGTGCGCACGCCGAACGCCACCAGCTCGGCGCCGCCGCGCCGCCGCGCCGCGACGGCGCCGCGTCCGGCGGAAGTGCCGGCCCCCGCGCCCGTGCCCGAAATCGCGCACGTTCCGGCCCCCTCACCTGCGCCGGAATCGGAGCGGGACATCGAGGACCAGGACCACGACGACGAAGCCGAGACGCCGCGCCCGGTACCCGTCGGTGCACCGCGCCCCGGCAGCATCAAGGCGCGCGGACTCGCGCTCATCAAAGCCACCGTGGAGGCGGGCGGGAACGTCCCCACCACGCAGGAAATCAAAGACGCGTTGGACTGCACGCCGCGCCACGCACAGAACATTGTGCGTGCGTGGAACGAGCGGAGCGCGTGACTATCAACGCTGCATCATCTGACAACTGAAAAACAGATCTAGCTTTCAAAAAATCCCCCGGCATAGTCGAGGACGGAACAGCACTTCTTCCGAACTCACTTTGCCGGGGGGTTTTTTTTGACGACTGCCGATCTGACCGAGGAACAGAAAGCGTTCCTGCGGGACCTGCTCGAAAACGCCGAGCAGGGGAAGACCGTCACCGCCGGCACCCCGGCGGAAAAGGAGGCGGCGGAGGCCGCAGCCGAAGAGGCGGCCGACGCCGCCAAGGAACGGGCGGCCGACGCCGCCGACGCCGCCGAGAAGGGCGACGCCGCCGCCGCCAAGGCTGCGGCCGACGATGCCGCCGACGCGGCCGGCGCCGCCGCACTCGCGGCCGATGCCGCTGGCACGGACGACGCGCAGGAGGCTTCTGACGAAGCACTCGCTGCCGCCGTCGACGCCACCTCATCGGCCGTCGAGGCGGGCGACGACGACATCGAGGAGCACCAGGGCGACGAGGAGCACCAGGACCACGACGACGACACCGCCGACACCCCCGCCGACCAGGGCGAAGAGGGAGCCGCGGCCGTCGATCACGAGTCCGAGCGTGCGCCGGATGTCGCCCCGGAACCGGATCACTGGTGGTTCCGGAAGCGGGGCAACGGATGACCGACACGCTCCCCGAAATGCCGCCGATCGAGTCTCCGGCCGACACCCCGCCGGCCGCCCCGAAGCGCGGTCGTGGCCGCCCCAAGGGCAGCACCGACCGGGCGCCGCGAGCCACCACGCCCCGCGCGCGGAAGAGCACGACGCCGAACCTGGAGAAGCGCCTCGCGTCGTCCCTGACGACGCTGGGCACGCTCGGGTGTCTCGTCTCGCCGGCTGACGGAATGGTGGTGGTGCAGGGCGTTCCCGCCCTGGCCGCCGCCCTGGCCAAGCTCGCCGACGAGAACCCCGCCGTACGCGCCAATTTGGAGCGGATGCTCACGGCCGGCGCGTGGTCCGGCGTCATCGCAGCCGTGGTCCCCATGGTCATCGGAATCATGGCCAACCACGGCGCCATCCCGCCGGCCATGGCAGCCATGTTCGGCGCCCCCACACCGCCCGAGAACGGCGGTGTGGATGCCTCTAACTGACCACGGTATTCCGTCAGTCAGTTGGGAGGAATTCCTACGCCGGTTCCGGTGGGAGCAGGGAGAGCACGTCTCTTTCATCGGCCCCACCGGTTCCGGAAAAACCACCCTGGCGAAGCAGCTACTCCACCGACGTGACTACGTCTGTGCGCTCGCCACAAAGGCGCGCGACAAAACCATGGATGGCCTGATTCGCCAGGGTGGTTACAAGCGCATACGCGCGTGGGATGAGCGGCCCCCGATGGTCCGCCGCTCCCAACGGATAGTTCTCTGGCCCCGTTTCAGGCGCCCCGAGGACGTTGCAAACCAGCAATACCAACTCGACCGCGCCATGCGGGAGATGTTCGTCTCCGGCGGTTGGTGCCTGTTCGCCGATGAACTGTATTACCTGTGCCACACGCTCAAGCTGACAAAGCTACTTGAGACCTACTGGACACAGGGAAGGTCAATGGGACTTTCCCTCGTAGGTGGAACGCAGCGACCGGCACACGTACCCCTGTTCGCGTACGACCAGGCAACCCACCTCTTTTTCTGGCGCGACAACGACGAGACGAACCTACGTCGTGTTGCTGGTCTTGGCGGAATGAGCGCCAAGGAAATCCGCGCCGCCGTCACGACGCTGCCGAAATGGCATGCGCTCTACGTGAACACGCGTGACGGCGAACTCATGATCGTGAAGGCCCCAAGGGGGTGAAATGCACGTCCACGTTTCTCCCGTGGAATTCGCGCAGGTGGCGGCGTTCGTCGTCATCTTCGGATTCCTCTGGCGTTCTCTCGCCGCGCACTGGTCCGACAACAAGGTCGGCCAGGCCATGGCGTTCATCTACTGATCTCAGAAGGGGGGGCAATTGCCCGCGACCGTAATGAAGGACACGGCGGCGCCTGCCGGTAACACCAACAAGCAGGCGGCGCCGCAGATCCTGGTGCCGTTCACCCGCGCCGCTCACGAGCACATCGAGCCAATGTCCGACGTGACACAGGCGATGACGGCGACTTCCACCGCGCTCGGCCCGTACGACGTTCCCGCGTACGGCTATCTCCGGGGAATCTGGCTGGACGTGCAGGCGTCCGGCGGTTCCGGTACCGGAGTCGTGGCCAAGGAGGATTCCCCGTGGAGCGTCATCAGCGAAATCGCGCTGATCGACGTGAACGGCGCTCCGATCGTCGGCCCGTTCTCCGGGTACGACCTGTACCTGATCAACAAGTACGGCGGCTACTCGTACGGCTCGGACCCGAAGCTGTCGCCGATGTTCTCGGCGGTTTCCGGCACCGGCGGCAACTTCCGTTTCCTGCTGAGAATTCCCGTGGAATTCTCGGCCCGCGAAGGACTCGGTGCTTTGCCGAATGCCAACGCGGCTTCGACGTGGAAGCTGCGTATCACCCTGTCGCCCGGCAGCACGGTCTACAGCACCGCCCCGACCACGCTCCCGAACGTCCGCGTGCGCATGTACCTGGACGCGTGGAGCCAGCCCGCGCAGACCGACCTCAAGGGCAACGCGACCGCGCAGCAGCCCCCGGCGATCGGCACCACTTCGTACTGGTCCAAGACCACCCTGCCGGTTTCCAACGGCTTCAACACGCTGCGACTCCCGCGCATGGGTTCGCTCCTGCGGAACCTCATCTTCGTGTTCCGCGACACGGCGGCCGGCACCCGGGCGGCGGGTGACGCGAACTTCCCGGACACGCCTTCTCTCTACTGGGACACGAGGCTTCTCAAGACGTATCAGAAGGACCTCTGGCGTCACGAGATGTACCGGAAGACGGGTTATTCCGCCGCGCTGGAATCGGCGAACGGTCTGGAAAGCGGCGTGTTTTTCGAGGACTACTGCCACGACTTCGACGGCCGTGTCGGTGGCGAACTGCGGGACCAGTACATCGGCACCACGCAGTCCACCCGGTACGAACTCACCGGAAACTTCCTGTCCGCCGGAACGCTCACCGTCATCACGAACGACGTAGCGGCGGCGTCGGAAATCTTCGTGAACTGAGAGGCGGCGAACAGTGCAGCAGCTCGATTCTGCGAAGGTCGCCGGCCTGCTCGTCATCGGCGCCGTTCTCGTCCTTTCCGCCATGCGCAGGGGGTTCGGCGGCGTGTCCGTTCACGTCGGTTCGTAGGGCGTTCGTTCGCCACTCATCACCCGTTCGTTCGCGCCCGCGCGGCGTTCGTTCGCTGTGCGTTCGTTCGCCCGCGGGCGCGAAAAATCCCAGCTCAGGAGGTTACGTGTTCGGTCTGGACACGAAGTCTGTCGTCATCGGTGCGGCGTTCGGCATGCTCGTGCTGCCCCGCATCATGGCGTTCGCCACCAGCCGTCTCGGTGGTGGCAGCAAGTGACGAACAAGCTCACGCAGCTCGGCGTTCTGCTCGCGTGCGTCGCAGGGTTCGTCTTCCTTTCCGCGACCGGAAAGGACACCGGCGCGTTCGTCGCGTTCGTCGGTCCGGTGCTCGCCGGAGTGTTCGTCACGGCACACGTGAATTCGCGTTCCGACGCACAGGATTCCGTCCTGGCGAAGATCAGCGAACAGACGAACGGTGTGCTGACGAAGCGTATCGAGACCGCCGTTACGGCCGCACTCGACAAGCGTTCCGCGAACGCGGCCACCGGCGACAGCCCGACGATCGTCCGGGGCGCCGACTAGTGGCCGGCGCCAATCTCCCCATCACGCTGTTGGTCATCGGTGGCGGAATCGTCATGGTGTGGACCGGCATAACCGATCCCGAAAACGGGATCGTCGGAGAGGTTGGCCGTGTGCTCCGTGGCGAAAAGCGCACCGACGCATTCGCCAAAAAGTCCAGCGGTCCGAGTGCATCGGATCTCGCGTCAGCAGTGCTCGCGTACAACAACGGTTCCGGCTCGGCCGGTACGGGCGGCGGCGCTGCCCCGGCGGACTACAAAGGGGGCTCGATCCTCGGTGTGGCTCGCCAAGCCATAGGGACACCCTATGTGTGGGGCGGCGGGAATTCCTCGGGTCCAACACTCGGCGGTTTCGACTGTTCGGGCCTTGCGCAATTCGCGTATAAGAAAGGCGCAGGAATCGACATCCCGCGTGTGACCGGCGCGCAGCAGGCGAAGGCGAATCGAATTCAGGAGTCGGCCGCGAAACCGGGGGATCTCGTGTTCTTCGGCAGTCCGGCGTATCACGTCGGCATCGTGTCCTCTCCCGGGAAGATGATCCACGCTCCGCATACCGGCGCCGTCGTGCGCGAGGAATCCATATCCGCCGTGAGACCCGGACCGGTCACATACGGCCGGTACGCACCAAAGGCGGTGAGCGTGTGAAACTCACGACCGACCAAGCGAATGCACACATCGTGACGGCACTCGGTGTTTCCGGTGCGCTCGTCCTCGTGAAAGCGGGGGCGAGATCGGAAATGCCTCCGGTGCGTACGTGGATCGGCCTCACCTTCGCTGGTGTCGCCCTGGCCACGGTCGCTCAGTCCGAACCGAACATCGCGGGGGGAATCGCCATGTTGATGCTTACCTCCGCCGTATTCGTCTACGGCAGACCGGCATGGGACGCGATTGCTGGCGCGACAAAGGGCGGCAAGACCGCCGACAAGCCCGAACACAGCAAGAGCGTATAGGAGGGGTCTTGAACCTCGATAAGGCGCTGAGCATCGGAAGCGCGATCGTCACCGTGGCCATGGTCACCGTGATCGTGTCGCACCCGACATCAGCAAGCATCATCAGGGCGGTCGGAGACGCATTCTCCGGCTCGCTCCGTGCAGCCATGGGGAAGTGACGCATGGGCCTGTTTTCCCGAAGCCGTAGCCAGGCAGCGACCTATGCACAGCTCGGGGACGCCGCGACGCCGGAGGCTCACGCCTCCGGCGCCGTGGTGGACGATCCTCGTGACGAACTCCCCGGCGCCGCTCAGGTGGCGGCCGATTTCCCGCAGCGCGGCCGGTTCGCATTCCGCATGACCGGTCAGCCCATGTCGTACCCGAACCAGTCCGGCACGCAGGACCAGGGCGCGGCCGGCACATCCACCGTCGGCATTCACGAGTCGCGCGGCTCGTCCGATCCGCGCCGCCAGTGGAATGCGCTCACCCAGGCGGGATATCCCGAGAACCCCCAGCGCACCACCACCAGCCGCGAGGAATACACGGCGGACCCGCACGGGCCCGTCGTGAATCCCGTATCGGCCGCGCTCACCGTGAACAAGGCGGGCAGCACCAGCAACGATCCGGCGCACGTCGCCGGAATGCCGCGCTACCTCTACAACCGCCCGTTCGACCAGTGGGCGGCGCATCACCCGCCCGAACTCAGCAAGCTGCCGATGCCGAGTCCGCTCGCGTCGGCCCCGATCACCCAGACCGTGCCGACTCCCGGCGGCGGCGTCTCCCCCGGCGGCGTGTCCGGCGTGACCACGCTCGATCCCGTCGGCGTGTGGCGCAACACCGTCCGACTCACCCCGACGCCGTACGACGAAACGGCCGTCGTCGGCACGCAGGTTCAGCCCGTAACAGGTAGGAGGTGGAGACTTTGACCGACGCTCCCGACGCGCCGCACGGCGGCGGAGAGGGTGCCGGCCACGGGCTCAAGGGCGCCATGGGCAGGAAGCTCGGGCCCCTGCCCATGGGCGTATGGATTCTCGCCGTCGGCGGCGGCCTGGTGCTCACGTACTACATGCGCCGCGCCACCCCGACCGACGCCGGCACCGACACCAGCTCGGACACGGCGGCCCCGGACACCGGCGGCACCGGACAAGGATCGTGGCCGTACGGGTTCCCCAACGGCGTCGGCCAGACCGGCAGCACCGGCACCGGTGACAGCACCGGCACGGACTCCACCCTTCCCACCACCAACGAACAGTGGCAGAGGAGGGCCGTTCAGATCCTCGTCGGCCGTGGGTACGAGCCGACGGCCGTAGACCGCGCCATCGCCGCGTACCTGGGCGGGGAGTCGCTGACCACCACACAGCGCGCCATCATCAACGAGGCGATCATCCTGATCGGCCCGCCGCCCGTGTCGCCCCCGTCGCCGACCACGCCGGACAAGCCGCCGCCCACGACGACGCCACCGACGCCGCCGAAGCCGACGCACCCGCCGACGCCGCCATGGCACTTCCCCAAGCCGCCGGCCCCCGGCAAGCCGAAGCCGCAGCCGACATCGGACCACATCACGCTCCGAATCACGAAGCGCGGGCAGACCCTTTCCGATCTGACGGCCGCCTACAACTCGCGCTACCACAAGCACATCACGTGGCAAGAGGCGTGGGATTTCAACCTGAAATACCGCGACGCCGCCACCGTCGCCACGCTGAAAAAGCGCGGCCCGAACAAGACGTACGTCGGCTCGTCGTTCTGGTTCCCGAAGCCGTAAGGAGGTGAATCCGTGGAGCGTGACAGGCTCGCCCTGGCCGTGGCCGTGGCCGCGCTCGTCCCGTCCGTCTACGGCGCGTCTCTGCCGTCGCTCGCCGAAGTGCGCGGTATCCCTGACGCGTCGCACATACAGCACGCCGAGAAGACTGCGGGTTTCACCGCAGCCGGAATCGTGTTCGCGGCGGCCGTGATATCCGGCTCGGGGGAAGTGCTCATTCTCGCGGGCGGTTTGGCGGCCGTATACGCGTACCTGTACCACACGGCGCGGAAGGCGGAAGGCTGATGCCAACCGCTATGAGCGCAAAGCAGATTGCGCAGGTGGCCTACAACGCCGGATGGCGCGGTGAGGAATTGGTGACGGCGACGGCCGTCGCTCTCGCCGAGTCATCCGGCCAGTACTGGATCGTCAACTCGATCGGGTGCGTCGGACTCTGGCAGATCAATGTCCCGGTGCACAAGCAATACACCACGGCCGCAATGAAAGACCCGGCCAAGAACGCCGCCGCCGCCATGGCCATCTACAAGGGCGCGGGCAACCGCTGGACGCCGTGGGAGGCGTACACCGGCGCGGACGGCAAGGGCAGTGACGGCCCGTACACCGCGCAGCTCGGCCGCGCCCGCATGGCCGCCGCACAGATCAAGGGCGCGGGGAACGTGTCCGTCGATCCGGCCAGCACGAACACCGGCGGCGGCGCCGGCACCGTGGACCAAGCCGCATACGAGACGATCTCGGGCCTGGATCTGCCCGGCGTGCCGGACTGGCTGGACGGACTCGTCGGCAGCCTGATCCCCGGCGGAGAGGCCGGGATCGACGTGGCCGGCGGCGCGTTCACCATGGGCAAGTCGTTGCTCTCGATCTCCCTGCTCGCCGTCCGCGCCTCCGCATGGCTCGCCAACCCCAAGAACTGGCTACGCGTGGTGGAGGTCATCGGCGGCGGCGCCGCGCTGTTCATCGGGCTCCGGATGCTCTCGCAGACCGGCGTCCAGTCCCCCGTAACCAGCATCGTGACCGCGCCCGTGACCGCCGCCACGAAGGTGGCCCACGCCGCGAAGAAGACCGCCCAGACCGCAGCCGCAGCGACAGGAGCAGCATGAACGAGGTACACCCGTCCGCCGACGCCGCACACCAGTACGCCGACGTGGTCCAGGAGGTGACCGAGCCGGTTGCCGTGGCCGTCGTCTCAGCTGAACCGCTCCGCGTCCGGCAGCAGCCACGCCGGCAGTTCACCACCGGTCAGGTCACCGTGACACCGGGCGGGCCCGCCGTCCGGATCATCGGCGCCAACCCGTTCCGCGAACGACTCATCATCGGCACCCAGGCGGGCGGGGACATCTACATCGGGCCGGACCGTGACACGCTCACGGCCGGTTCGGGTTTCTGGCTCGCCCGGAACATGCGAGTAGAGCTGACCACCCGCTATGAAGTGTGGGCGATCGCCGACCCCGGCAACAGCGGCGCGACATCGCCGACGTTCCTCGCGGAACACACCGATGGCTGACGGGTGGGCCCGCTACGGGTACGGCGCAGCCGGCCCCCTCGCGGCCGACGGCGGCGACGGCCAGGCCGTCACCGTCGTCCCCCGTCCGATCGTCGCCGTGGTGGAAGGCAAGGCCGTCGGCGGACTGCCCACGGCCCGATTCGCCGGCCCCCGCGCCGGCTCGGCCTGGCTCGTCCGCCGCATCACCGTGAGCGCACCCGGAGCCACCAGCAAGCCGCGGGCGTTCGTCTACGTCGGCGAAGCCGCCCCCGAGACCCTCGTCATGGGCACCAACGCAGGGACGTTCGACTACACCACCGAGGACCCGCCGCTGTACGTACCGGACGGCGCGCCGCTGGTGGTCCAGTGGGACGCGGGCCCGTCGCGCACGCTCGCGCGCATCGAGTACCAGGAGCTGTGACGTGTTCCGCAACCCCGTGACCAGCCTCCCGGCCGACGCGATCACCGGACAGATTCAGGGCACGCAGATCGCAGACGGCGCGATCACCACGCCGAAAATCAACGCCGGTGCCATCACCGCCGACCGACTCGATGTCAACGCGCTCAACGGCAAGACCATCACCGGCAGCACGGTGCAGACGGCCGCCAGCGGTCGCCGTGTCGTGCTCTCCCCCGACGGAAACACGTACTGGTACACCGGGCACGCGCAGGAAGTACTGCCCGGAAAAATCAAGTCCGAGGCGTCCGGGCAGATCGGTTCCCTGTCCCTGTACGGCCCGCAGATCGGCGACGCATTCGGATTCGACTACGGCCTACAGATTCGCCAGAACGGCGCGGGCACCGAAGCCCTATTCAACTGCGACGCACACACCTTCGTAGGTGACGTGCATGTCGCCGGAACGCTCGCGGCGGACAACATCGCGTGGGGCAGCGTGAACATCACGCCCGTGGCCAACACCGACACGTCCGTCACAGTGTCCGGCGTCAATATCGCGCAGCTCGGCTCGTATCGCGTGCTCGTCACCGCAAACAGCGGATTCCCCTCACAGGTCAACAGCGTCACCGTCAACGGCATCACGTCCGACGGTTTCACGGTGTGGATGAACCGCACCAACACCACCACCACAACCATCTATTGGCTAATGCTCGGAAAGTAGAACCGTGCCCGAAGAGGAACCGACACCGACGCCATGCGTCGTCATCTGCCACACCGACGGGTGCCCGCTCGTCGGCGAGCCGCGCACCGTGAACCTGTTCCCCAACGCCGCGCCGCCGGTGTGGCGTTGCCAGTGCAGCCCGTGCGGACAGCTCATCACCGACATCACGCCGCAGGGTTGATTTCAAAAATCCACGCGGCATAGTCGCATCCGAGGAAAACGCCGGAGAGGTTCCGGCGGATCTTGGGAGGATCACTCATGTCATGGCCCACCACGCCCGACCGCGTGATATCGCGCGCCCGTAAGGATCTCGGTCTCGGGGAGTCGCCGAACGGCTCCAACCACAACCGCATCACCGTGGCGTACGGCATCGGCGACGGCGCGTGGTGCGCCATGGCCGTATGGTTCTGGTTCCGCCCGGACGTGGACCTGCGCAAGGAGATCACGTCGGACTGGGCCTACACCCCGAGCGGCGTCAACGGGGCCCGCGCACACGGACTCTGGCACCCCGGCCACGCGGGCATCCGCAAGGGCGACGTCGTGTTCTACAAGACGCCGGACTCCGAAGGCTCCGACTTCGTGAACCACGTGGGCATCGTCACCGGCGTCCCGTCGTCCACCACCGTCCGCAGCATCGAGGGCAACACCGCGAACATCGTCGCCGAACGCATCCGCCCCGTGGGCTGGATCGTCGGATACATGCGGCCCCCGTACGCGGGCGCCGGCACCCCCAAGCCGACGCCGGCCGCGCCGCCGTTCCCCGGCACCGCGTGTTTCCAGCTCGGCAAGACCAATCCGGCCGTCACCATGCTGGACCGGCAGCTCGTCCGGCTCGGCTACACCAGGCACAACGACGGCAACGGCTACCAGCCCGGCCCGAGGTTCACCACGTTCACGAGGGACAACGTGAGGGACTTCCAGGAGGCGCAGGGCTGGTCCGGTGACGACGCGGACGGGTACCCCGGTCCCGAGACGTGGCGTCGCCTGTTCACCACCAGGGCCGGCGGTTGAGGCTACTGCGGCGCCGTTCAGACGCGGTTGAGGGCCCGCGTCCGGCCCCCGCAGCTCCCGCCGCCCTGGTGGTGCGCCACCTACGCAAAGCCATCGGCGCCCCCGGCAGCACCGCCCTTGCTGCCGGGGTGGCCGTCGGCCTGATCCTCGGCCTCATCCTGGCCGCCGCCCTACTCGCCATGTCCCGCCGGGAGGACTGACGTGCTCAGCAACGGCACGGCCTACGGCCGCCCCACCGAATACACCGTCGGATTCACCTGCGACGGCCGCACCATCGTTCACGGCTACAAGTGCGGGCAGCGCATCAGCCTCGCATCGTTCTACGCCGTGCCGGACCGGCACGGCTGGACGCTCAGCCCCGACGGCAAGGCGTACTGCCCGATGTGCGGCCCCCGCCACCAGCCGCAGCGCATCGACAGCCCCCCGCACCGGTGCCCCGAGCCGCCGCCGGCCCCCGAGCCGCCCAAGCTCGGCGCCGCCGACAGCATCGGGAACGCGCCCGGTCTCGTCCTCCACTACTGGCACACCGACGAGAAGCGCGTACGCCGGTGGCGCACCCCGACGCACACCGTCTTCCCGGACCGGGAGGGACTGCACGTCCTGAAGTTCTACAAGAACGGCCCGCCGCGCGTGCACTGCGTCCCGTGGCCGTACGTCATCAGCCTTACCACCGAACAGGAGACGGACGCATGACGAAGCGACACGCCAGGATCATCACGGCCGTGGTGTTCGCGGCCGGCGCCCTGTTCGGGCTCACCGCATGCGGCGGCATCTACAGCGGCGGGAGTGCCAGCGTCGGCCACGTGGTGGACAAGAAGGCCACCGTCATCACCATGCCGGACGGCGCCGCGAACGTGGCGCTGGTGTGCAACGGCACCACCGGCGTCTACTCCGGCCAGGATCACGGCGGCCTGTTCGTCGTCGTCAACGATCCTGCCTGCCCGTGACGTTCGCCCGCCTCTGCCTGATCCTCAGACAGTGGCTGTACCCCTAGACTGACACCGCGCCCCCCAACCCGAGACGGCGAATCTCGACGGGTTGGGGGGCGCGGACATTTCGTGACGCCGAACGGTGAAAGTTCCCCGTTTCGTCACGCCGTTGGCGCTACCCTGGACGCAGGATCGGACAGGCACCCGGCCCACCTCGCGTAGAGGGAACCTGGGGTGACAGGCAGCCACCCCCCCTCCCGCCGTACGCGTCGGCGGAGCGACGACGCTGCAAGGGCGTCCGACAGAAGCGAATCGGGTTGCCGGACAGGAAGGGCCCGCACTCACCCCCGAGTGCGGGCCCTTTCTCGTACCCTGTTCCCATGACAGACGTGACGTGCGGCCCGGACTGCGCGCCGGACTGCGGCGGCTGGTGTCCCCCGCTCGATGCCCCTCCCCTCGTGGTGCGGCGTAGCCGCACAGGAAGGAACGCCAGTGAGCTTGGAAGCGGAGTTGGTGGCAGTGCTGGACATGGTGGGCGCCATCCTGCCCGAGAGGGAAAGAGCCGCGCTGCATGACAACTCCCCCGCGCTGGCGCGGGAGTTGGCGCGCTACGCGAAGGCGCGCGGGGCGCGCACCGTAGAGGATGTCATCCGGCTCGGCGCAGCCGAGGCGCACCAGCCCCCACGGCGGCCGTAGGCCGCGAGGCGCCGGCAGGCGCCGACACCGCGCGGCAGCGCGGTGTCCTCTGCGGCCGTCAGGCCGCTCCGTTTTTTTTT
>NZ_JBIVZV010000022.1:0-12503 GCF_044759735.1 Streptomyces sp. NPDC100445
TCGGGTGGTGTGGTGGATACGGCTGGTTTGGATGGTGGGTATTGGTATCGGAATTTGCGGGAGCGGGTGCGTTTTGAGGAGGTGGTGCGGTCGTTGCTGGGGTCTGGGCGGCGGGTGTTCGTGGAGATGAGTCCGCATCCGGTGTTGGGGTTCGTGGTGGCGGAGACGATGGGTGCGGTGGGTGTTGATGATGGTGTGGTGGTGGGGTCGTTGCGTCGGGGTGAGGGGGGTCGGGAGCGGTTCCTGCGGTCGGTGGGTGAGGTGTATGCGGGGGGTGTGGACGTCGACTGGCAGGCGGTGTTGGAGGGTATGGGGGGCCGACCGGTCCAACTGCCCACGTACGCCTTCCAGCACCAGCGCTACTGGCTCGACGCCGACGACCGGCCCGCCGTGGCGGCCGACCCGGTGGACGCTGCCTTCTGGGCCGCGATCGAGGCCGGCGACACCGGCACCCTCGCCGACGACCTCCAGCTGACCCCCTCCGTACTCCACGACGTCCTGCCCGCGCTGTCGTCCTGGCGCCGCCGCCGTCAGGAACGCACCGTCATCGACGGATGGCGCTACCGGCTCGGCTGGGACCGCGTCCACCCCACCGGCACCACCCCCGACAGCGCCACCGCCACCGGCACCTGGCTCGTCGCCGTCGGCACCGACGACGACCCGCTCGCCGACGCCGTCACCGAAGGGCTCGCCGAACGCGGCGTACGGACCGTGCGCATCCGGGTCGACACCGAGCACACCGACCGGAAGGCACTCGCCGCCGCCCTGCCCGACAAGGGTGTCACCGGCGTCCTGTCGCTCCTCGCCCTCGACAGCCGGCCCCACCCCGCGCACACCGCCTGGTCACGCGGCACCCTCGGCACGGTGACCCTCGTCCAGGCCCTCGGCGACGCCGGGATCACGGCACCCCTGTGGGCCGTCACCTCCGGCGGCGTCGCCGTCACCGGCTCCGCCGAGCTGACCGACGCCTCCCAGCACGTCATGTGGGGCATCGGCACCGTCCTCGCCCTGGACCACCCGCACACCTGGGGCGGCCTCGTCGACCTGCCCGCCGGCACCGACGCCGACCCGCACACCCTCGACCTGCTGTGCACCGCCCTCACCGGCCCCGGCGACGAGGACCAACTCGCCGTACGCCCCGACGGCCTGTACGCCCGCCGCATGCGCCGCGCCCCGCTCGACGGCGCCCCGGCCGGCAGGCCCTGGACACCGCGCGGCACCGTCCTCGTCACCGGCGGCACCGGTGGCACCGGCGCCCATGTCGCCCGCTGGCTCGCCGAACACGGCGCCGAGCACCTGATTCTCACCAGCCGCCGCGGCCCCGACGCGCCAGGCGCCGACGAACTCCGCACCGAGCTGGAGGCCCTGGGCGCCCGGGTCACCCTCACCGCCTGCGACATCGCCGACCGCGACGCCGTCGCCGCTCTCCTCCACGACATCCCCGCCGAACCACCGCTCACCGCCGTCCTGCACCTCGCCGGCGCCCCCCAGACCGAAGCCCCACTGTCCCGGCTCACCGTCGAACAGTTCGCGGACATGGGCCGAGCGAAGATCGACGGCGCCCGCCACCTGGACGACCTGCTCGGCGACCGCGACCTGGACGCCTTCGTGCTGTTCTCCTCCGGCGCCACCGCCTGGGGCAGCAACGGCCTCACCTCCTACGCCGGCGCCAACGCCCACCTCGACGCGCTCGCCCACCGCCGCCGAGCCCGCGGACTCACCGCCACCTCCATCGCCTGGGGCGCCTGGGGCGGCGGCGGCATGGTCGACGCGTCCATGGCCGGCGAGTTCGCCAAACTCGGCATCACCCTCATGGCACCCCGCCTCGGCGTCGCCGCCCTCGTCCAAGCCGTCGAACACGACGAGACCCATGTGGTCGTCGCCGGCATCGACTGGACCCGCTTCGCCCCCGCCTTCACCCTCTCCCGCCCCCGCCCGCTGCTGCGCGGCCTGCCCGAGGTCACCGACATCCTCGCCGGCACCACCGAAGACCACCCCGACACCGACGCCTCCGCCCTCCGCACGGAACTGCTGACCCTCTCTCGGGCCGACCAGGAACGCCGGCTGGTGGACCTGGTCCGCGCCGAGGCCGCCACCGTCCTCGGCCACACCGACACCGGAACCGTCGCGGCGGAACGCGCGTTCAAGGACATCGGCTTCGACTCCGTCACCGCGGTGGAACTACGCAACCGGCTCACCGCCGCCACCCGGCTCCGCCTGCCCGCCACCCTTGTCTTCGACCACCCGAACCCCGGCGCATTGGCCGACCACCTCCGCACCGCACTCCTCGGCGATCACCCCGCCGCGGCCACCCACACCGCCGAAACGGCCCTCCCCGCCGCCGCACCGCCCCCCGCGGCCGACGATCCCATCGCCATCGTCTCCATGGGGTGCCGCCTACCCGGCGGCGTGACCTCCCCCGAGGAGCTGTGGACCCTGCTCGCCGAGGGCCGTGACGCCCGCACCGACTTCCCGTCCGACCGCGGCTGGGACCTGGACCACCTCTTCTCCGACGACCCGGACACCCCCGGCACCACCTACGTCCGCAAGGGCGGCTTCCTGCACGGCGTCGCCGACTTCGACGCCGCCTTCTTCGGCATCAACCCGCGCGAGGCCCTCGCCATGGACCCGCAGCAGCGCCTCCTCCTGGAGACCTCCTGGGAGGTCCTCGAACGCGCCGGCATCGACCCCGCCTCCCTGCGTGGCAAGGACGTCGGTGTCTTCACCGGCATGGGCGCCCAGGACTACACCCCGCGCCTCGGCGGCGGCGCCGAGGGCACCGAGGGCTACGCCCTGACCGGCAGCGCCGGCAGCGTCGCCTCCGGCCGCGTCTCCTACGTCCTCGGCCTGGAGGGCCCCGCCCTCACCATCGACACGGCGTGCTCGTCGTCGCTGGTGGCGATGCACTCCGCGATGCAGGCGCTGCGCGCCGGCGAATGCTCGCTCGCACTGGCCGGCGGTGTCGCCGTGATGTCCACTCCCGGCGTCTTCCTGGAGTTCTCGCGGCAGCGCGGCCTGGCTCCCGACGGCCGCTGCAAGGCCTTCGCCGAAGGAGCGGACGGCACGGCCTGGGCCGAGGGAGTGGGCCTGCTCCTCCTGGAACGCCTCTCGGACGCCCGCCGCAACGGCCACGAAGTCCTGGCCCTGGTACGGGGCAGCGCGGTCAACCAGGACGGCGCCTCCAACGGCCTCACCGCGCCGAACGGCCCCTCCCAGCAACGGGTGATCCGCCAGGCCCTGGCGAGCGCCGGCCTGTCGGCCGCCGACATCGACGCGGTGGAGGCACACGGCACGGGCACCGCGCTGGGCGACCCCATCGAGGCCCAGGCCCTCCTCGCCACCTACGGCCAGGACCGCCCCGCCGACGACCGCCCGCTGCTCCTCGGCGCCCTCAAGTCGAACCTCGGCCACACCGGGGCCACCGCGGGGGTGGCGGGTGTGATCAAGATGGTGCAGGCGATGCGGCACGGGGTGCTGCCCAAGACGTTGCACGTGGACGCGCCGTCGCCGGAGGTGGACTGGTCGGCGGGTGCGGTGGAGTTGCTGACGGAGTCGCGGGAGTGGCCGCAGGCGGAGGGGCGTCCGCGTCGGGCGGGTGTGTCGGCGTTCGGTATCAGTGGGACGAACGCGCACGTGATCCTGGAGGCCGCGGAGGCCGTCGAGGTCGAGCCGGTGGTGGAGCGGGTGGTGGCTCCGGCGGGTGTCGTGCCGTTGGTGGTGTCCGGAAAGTCGGCGGAGGCGGTACGGGCGCAGGCGGCTCGGCTGGCGCGGTTCGTGAGCGGTGACAAGGCACCGAACCTGACGGATGTGGCGTACTCGCTGGCGAACACACGCAGTCACTTCGACCATCGCGCGGTGGTGGTCGCCGAGTCGGTGGCGGAGGCCCGGGAGGGCCTGGGGGCGGTACGGCCGGAGAGCGTGGTGCCGGGCCGCCTGGGTGTGCTCTTCACGGGGCAGGGGTCGCAGCGGGTGGGGATGGGGCGGGAGTTGTATGCCGCCTATCCGGTGTTCGCCGAGGCGTTCGACGAGGTGTGTGCGGCGGTCGATGCCGAGCTGGGCCGGTCTTTGAAGTCGGTGGTTTTCGAGGGTGAAGAGCTGCTGGACGGGACGGCGTTCGCGCAGCCGGCGCTGTTCGCGGTCGAGGTGGCGTTGTACCGGCTGGTGGAGTCGTGGGGTGTGCGCCCCGATTTTCTGGCGGGGCATTCCATCGGTGAGGTGACGGCCGCTTACGTGGCGGGTGTGTGGTCGTTGGAAGACGCTGCCGCACTGGTCGTCGCAAGGGGTCGGTTGATGCAGGCGTTGCCGGCTGGTGGGGCGATGGTGGCGGTGGAGGCCACGGAGGAGGAGGTCGCGCCGCTGCTGTCGGACGGCGTCAGTATCGCCGCCGTCAACGGGCCGACCTCGTTGGTGCTTTCGGGGGTTCAGGGCGAGGTCGAGTCGGTGGTGGCCCGGTTCGAGGGCCGTCGGGTGAAGCGGCTGCGGGTGTCGCACGCCTTCCATTCCCCGTTGATGGAGCCGATGTTGGAGGAGTTCCGGCAGGTCGCGGCTGGGCTGACCTACAACACACCGTTGCTACCGGTGGTGTCGAACCTGACCGGTGAGGTGGCGGACCCTGAGCGGCTCTGCTCGCCGGAGTACTGGGTGGAGCACGTGCGGGGCACGGTTCGCTTCCATGACGGTGTGGGGGCGTTGCGGGCTCAGGGTGTGGCGACGTTCCTGGAGCTGGGCCCGGACGGAGTCCTGACCGGGATGGTGGCGGAGGGCTGTGTGCCGTCGTTGCGCCGGGATGTGCCGGAGGACCGGGCGCTGATGAACGCGGTGGGGCAGTTGCACACCCGTGGTGCCGGGATCGACTGGGAGCGGGTCTTCACCGGCACCGGCGCGCACCGCGTGGACCTGCCCACCTATGCTTTCCAGCACCAGCGCTACTGGCTGGCCGCGGCGGCACCGGCGAGTGATGTCTCGATGCGGCATCCGGTGCTCAACACGGTGCTGACCGTGCCCGACACGGGCGGTGTGCTGTGCACCGGGCGGCTCTCGCGGACCGCGCAGCCGTGGCTCTCGGAGGAACTGTCGGGCGGAGACGTCGTGCCGGGAGCCGCGATGGTCGAGCTGGCGATCCGCGCCGGCGACGAGGTCGGCACCGGCACGGTGCGTGAACTCACCGTCGGGACACCGCTCGTGCTGCCCGCCACCGGCGCCCTCCGCGTACAGGTATCCGTCGGCGACGCCGACGACGAGGGCAACCGCACCGTCGGTGTCTACACCCGCCCGGAACACGGCCACGACTCCTGGACCCGCCACGCCACCGGCACCCTCGCGCCCACGGGTGTGGCGGCGGAGCCGATCAGCGAGGCTCTTGCGGCAGGGGAGTACATCGATGTCGTCCTGGACGACAAACTCAGCGGCGACGCATCACACTTCGGACTTCACCCGGTGCTACTGGAAGCCGCGGCCCGTGTGACCGGCCTGTCCGGTGTGTCCACCGAGTGGCGTGGTACGACTCTGCACGCGTCCGGCGCCTCGGCGGTCCGGGTCCGCCTGACGCCCACCGATTCCGACGGAGTACGTCTGGACATCCGGGACGCGGACGGTGCCCCCGTCGCGTCGGTGGAATCGGTCCTCCTGCGCGACATATCCCGGGACCAGCTGAAGGCACCCGACGCCGGTGAGTCGCTCTTCCGGGTCGAGTGGGTTCCCGTCGTGGTAGGTGAGGATGCTGAGGCCGTCGAGGTGGAGGTGTTCGAGGTCCGGTCGGTCTCGCTGGACGCGGACGCGGTGCACGAGGTGGCGTCGGAGGTGTTGTCGGCTGTGCAGTCCTTTCTGGCGTCCCCCAGCGAGGGTCGGTTGGTGGTGGTGACGCGGGGTGCGGTCGCACTCGGCGACGAGGTGTGCGACCCGGTGGCGGCCACGGTGTGGGGGTTGGTGCGCTCTGCGCAGGTGGAGAACCCGGGCCGGGTCTTCCTGGTGGACCTGGATGCGGACGCTGTTGTTCGTGTCGGGCTGGTGGCGTCGGGTGAGTCGCAGGTGGTGGTGCGTTCGGGTGAGGTGTTCGTGCCTCGGCTGGTGCGGGCGAAGACGGTGGCCTCCGATGTGCCGGTGTTCCGGTCGGGTGGCACGGTGCTCGTCACGGGTGGTACGGGCACGTTGGGCGGTGTGGTCGCCCGGCACCTGGTCACCGCTCACGGCGTGCGGAGTCTGGTGTTGACCAGCAGGCGGGGGCTGGAGGCGCCCGGTGCGCCGGCACTCCGTGATGATCTGACGGCATTGGGTGCGCGGGTGCAGGTGGTGGCCTGTGATGTGGCCGATCGTGAGCAGTTGGCGGGGTTGTTGGCGTGTGTTCCTGCTGAGGCTCCGTTGTCGGGTGTGGTGCATACCGCCGGTGTGCTGGACGACGGTGTGATCGGGAGCCTGACACCGCAGCGGTTGGCTGGGGTGTTCCGGCCGAAGGTGGATGCGGCGCTGGCACTGCACGAGCTGACCAGTGGCTTGGAGCTGGATGCGTTCGTGCTGTACTCCTCCGCCTCCGGTGTTCTGGGCGGCCCCGGACAGGGGAACTACTCCGCTGCCAACGCCTTCCTGGACGCGTTCGCCCAATACAGGCGCGCGCAAGGCTTGCCCGGCCTTTCCCTGGCCTGGGGCCTGTGGGCTGACACCAGTGGTATGACGAGCTCGCTGGGCGCGTCCGATCAGGCGCGCATGAGCCGCAGCGGTATCCGGCCGTTGTCCGCCGAGGAGGGTATGGCACTCTTCGACACCGGTCTCGGAGCTGATGAACCGGCCCTCTTCGCGGCCAAGTTGGACTTCGCCGCTCTCCTCGAACAGGCCGCCCTGGACCGGATGGCACCTTTGCTGCGCGGTCTCGTACGGCAGCCGCGCCGCAGTGTCCGGACCGGCGCGGCCGGCGTCGGCGCGAACGGCGCGGCGGGCGAGTCGCTGGCCGAGCAGTTGGCGTCCATGTCCGAGACCGACCGGCAGCGCACCCTGCTCGACCTGGTGCGGGCCGACGCCGCCGCCGTGCTGGGGCGCCGTGAACGAGACGCCGTCGCACCGGAACGCGCCTTCAAGGACCTCGGGTTCGACTCCCTCACCGGCGTGGAACTCCGCAACCGACTCGCGGCCTCCACCGGGATCCGGTTGCCCGCGTCGGCGGTGTTCGACCACCCGACTCCGGCGGCCCTCACCGCCGTACTGATGGAGCAACTCGGTGCGTCACCGGTGTCCGTGCTCGACGAACTGGACCGGCTGGAAGCTGCGTTGACCTCGGCCACTCTGGACGAAGAGGTCAGGGCCCAGGCGGCCAAGCGGCTTCAGACGTTGGCCGGCCGGTGGGCGGTGTCGGACCCCCGTCCCGAGGCTGAGGAGGACTTCGACCTCGATTCCGCCTCCGACGACGAACTCTTCAGCTTCGCCGAGAACGAACTCGGATCCTCCTGACAGCGGCGCCGGCCCCCACACCTGCTGAGCAGAAAGACACCCGATGACCACGAACGACGCCAAGCTGCGCGACTACCTCAAGCGTGCCCTCGCCGACCTCAGCCAGGCGCGCAAGCGGCTGCGTGAGGTCGAGTCCGAGAGGACGGAACCGATCGCGATCGTCGCCATGGGATGCCGTCTCCCGGGCGGCGTGTCGTCTCCGGAGGACCTTTGGGAGCTGGTCGCCGGTGGGCACGACGGCATCTCGCCGTTCCCGACCGACCGGGGCTGGGACGTGAACGGGTTGTACGACCCGGACCCGGAGCGCCCCGGGAAGTCGTACGTCAAGGAAGGCGGCTTCGTCACGGATGCCGCCGACTTCGACGCCGCCTTCTTCGGGATCAGTCCGCGCGAGGCAGTGGCGATGGACCCCCAGCAGCGGCTGCTGCTGGAGACGTCGTGGGAGGTCTTCGAACGGGCCGGTATCGACCCGACGTCCATGCGCGGTCGTAACGTGGGCGTCTTCGCCGGAACCAAGCCCCAGGACTACATCCCCAGCCTCGAAAGCGGGGAGTCCAGTGCCGAGGGGTACGCCCTGACGGGCAGCGCCGGCGCGGTCACCTCCGGCCGCGTCTCCTACGCCTTCGGCTTCGAGGGCCCCGCCGTCTCCATCGACACGGCCTGCTCGTCGGCGCTGGTGGCCATCCATCTGGCCGCCCAGGCGCTGCGCAGCGGTGAGTGCGCGCTCGCTCTCGCCGGTGGTGTGTCGGTGATGGCCACACCGGGCGCCTTCGTGGCCTTCTCCCGGCAGCGGGGCCTGGCGGCCGACGCGCGCTGCAAGGCCTTCGCGGCGGCGGCGGACGGCACGGCATGGGCCGAGGGGGTCGGCCTACTGCTCCTCGAACGGCTGTCGGACGCGCGACGCAACGGGCACCAGGTCCTGGCGGTGGTGCGGGGCACGGCGGTCAACCAGGACGGCGCCTCCAACGGCCTCACCGCGCCGAACGGCCCATCCCAGCGACGCGTCATCCGCCAGGCACTGGCCAGTTCCGGGCTCCTCGCCTCGGACATCGACGCGGTCGAGGCGCACGGTACGGGTACGTCACTGGGCGACCCCATCGAAGCGCAGGCCCTGCTCGCCACCTACGGCCAGGGCCGTCCGGCCGACCGCCCGCTCTGGCTGGGGTCCGTGAAGTCGAACATCGGTCACACGCAGGCCACCGCGGGGGTGGCGGGTGTGATCAAGATGGTGCAGGCGATGCGGCACGGGGTGCTGCCCAAGACGTTGCACGTGGACGCGCCGTCGCCGGAGGTGGACTGGTCGGCGGGTGCGGTGGAGTTGCTGACGAAGTCGCGGGAGTGGCCGCAGGCGGAGGGGCGTCCGCGTCGGGCGGGTGTGTCGGCGTTCGGTATCAGTGGGACGAACGCGCACGTGATCCTGGAGGCCGCGGAGGCCGAACCGGCGGTGGAGCGGGTGGTGGCTCCGGCGGGTGTCGTGCCGTTGGTGGTGTCCGGGAAGTCGGCGGAGGCGGTACGGGCGCAGGCGGCTGGGCTGGCGCGGTTCTTGGACGCCGACGATGCGCCGAACCTGACCGATGTGGCGTACTCGCTGGCGACGACCCGGACGCATTTCGACCACCGAGCCGTGGTGGTCGCCGAGTCGGTGACGGAGGCGCGGGAGGCTCTGGCGTCGTTACGGCCGCAGACTGTACTCGATGACCGCCTGGGTGTGCTGTTCACGGGGCAGGGGTCGCAGCGGGTGGGGATGGGACGGGAGCTGTATGCCGCCTATCCGGTGTTCGCCGACGCCTTTGACGAGGTGTGCGCGGCCGTCGATGCGAAGCTCGGTCAATCTCTGAAGACGGTGGTCTTCGAGGCCGGGGAGCTGCTGGACGGGACGGCGTTCGCGCAGCCGGCGCTGTTCGCGGTCGAGGTGGCGTTGTACCGGCTGGTGGAGTCGTGGGGTGTGCGCCCCGATTTTCTGGCGGGGCATTCCATCGGTGAGGTGACGGCCGCCTATCTGGCGGGTGTGTGGTCGTTGGAGGACGCTGCCGCACTGGTCGTCGCAAGGGGTCGGTTGATGCAGGCGTTGCCGGCTGGTGGGGTGATGGTGGCGGTGGAGGCCACGGAGGAGGAGGTCGCGCCGCTGCTGTCGGACGGTGTGAGTATCGCCGCCGTCAACGGGCCGACCTCGTTGGTGCTTTCGGGGGTTCAGGGCGAGGTCGAGTCGGTGGTGGCCCGGTTCGAGGGCCGTCGGGTGAAGCGGCTGCGGGTGTCGCACGCGTTCCATTCCCCGTTGATGGAGCCGATGTTGGAGGAGTTCCGGCAGGTCGCGGCTGGGCTGACCTACCGCGCGCCGTCGTTGCCGGTGGTGTCGAACCTGACCGGTGAGGTGGCGGACGCCGAGCGGTTGTGCTCGCCGGAGTACTGGGTGGATCACGTGCGGGGCACGGTTCGCTTCCATGACGGTGTGGGGGCGTTGCGGGCTCAGGGTGTGGCGACGTTCCTGGAGCTGGGGCCGGACGGTGTGCTGACCGGGATGGTGGCGGGGGGCTGTGTGCCGTCGTTGCGCCGGGATGTGCCGGAGGACCGGGCGCTGATGAACGCGGTGGGGCAGTTGCACACGCGTGGTGTCGCCATCGACTGGGGGCGGGTCTTCGCCGGCACCGGCGCGCACCGCGTGGACCTGCCCACCTACGCCTTCCAGCACCAGCGGTTCTGGTTGAACCCGGCCCGGCCCGAGGGGGATCCCGCGCTGGCCGCCGGGCATCCTCTGCTCGACACGGTGGTGGGGGTCCCGGAGACCGGGGGTGTGGTGTGCACCGGTCGGTTGTCCCTGGCCGTCCAGCCCTGGTTGGCGGACCACGTGGTGTCCGGCACGGTTCTGCTGCCTGGTGCCGCCTTGGTGGAACTCGCGATCCGCGCCGGTGACGAGGTCGGTGCTCATACCTTGCGCGAACTGGTCATCGAGGCACCCTTGGTGATCCCGGACGAGGGCGCCGTACGCGTCCAGGTCTCGGTCGGCGAGGATACGGGTGGCGGGGTGCGGTCGGTCGCGGTGCACTCGCGGCCCGCCGAAGCCGGGTTCGGTGCACCGTGGGTGCGTCATGCGACCGGGCTGCTCGGCGAGGACGCGTCGTCGCCTGGTGCCGGCTTGGGGGTGTGGCCGCCGGAGGGTGCTGTGGCGGTTGATGTGTCGCATCTGTACGAGGGCTTGGCCGGTCGTGGGTATGGCTATGGGCCGGTGTTCCAGGGGTTGCGTGCGGTGTGGCGGCGGGGCGATGAGGTGTTCGCCGAGGTCGCCTTGCCGTCGGGTGAGGTGGATGGGGCGGCGGGGTTCGGTCTGCATCCGGCTTTGTTGGACGCGGCGTTGCATGCCGGGGCTTTCTCGGGTGCGCGTGAGTCCGGTGGGGGCGGGTTGTTCTTGCCGTTCGCGTGGAGTGGTGTGTCGTTGCCCGCTTCGGGTGCCTCTTCGCTGCGGGTGCGGTTGTCTTCCACGGGTGCGGAGTCGCTGTCGCTGGAGTTGTTCGATGGTGAGGGTGTGCCGGTGGCGTCGGTGGACTCGCTGGTGTTGCGGGCGGTCACCGAGGAGCAGTTGAGGGCCTCCGGCGACGCCGGTGAGTCGCTCTTCCGGGTCGAGTGGGTTCCCGTCGTGGTAGGTGAGGATGCTGAGGCCGTCGAGGTGGAGGTGTTCGAGGTCCGGTCGGTCTCGCTGGACGCGGACGCGGTGCACGAGGTGGCGTCGGAGGTGTTGTCGGCTGTGCAGTCCTTTCTGGCGTCCCCCAGCGAGGGTCGGTTGGTGGTGGTGACGCGGGGTGCGGTGGCGCTCGGCGACGAGGTGTGTGACCCGGTGGCGGCCACGGTGTGGGGGTTGGTGCGCTCTGCGCAGGTGGAGAACCCGGGCCGGGTCTTCCTGGTGGACCTGGATGCGGACGCTGTTGTTCGTGTCGGGCTGGTGGCGTCGGGTGAGTCGCAGGTGGTGGTGCGTTCGGGTGAGGTGTTCGTGCCTCGGCTGGTGCGGGCGAAGACGGTGGCCTCCGATGTGCCGGTGTTCCGGTCGGGTGGCACGGTGCTCGTCACGGGTGGTACGGGCACGTTGGGCGGTGTGGTCGCCCGGCACCTGGTCACCGCTCACGGCGTGCGGAGTCTGGTGTTGACCAGCAGGCGGGGGCTGGAGGCGCCCGGTGCGGATGCTCTGAAGGTCGAGCTGGAGCAGGCCGGCGCCCGGGTGCAGGTGGTGGCCTGTGACGTGGCCGATCGTGAGCAGTTGGCGGGGTTGTTGGCGTGTGTTCCTGCTGAGGCTCCGTTGTCGGGTGTGGTGCATACCGCCGGTGTGCTGGACGACGGTGTGATCGGGAGCCTGACACCGCAGCGGTTGGCTGGGGTGTTCCGGCCGAAGGTGGATGCGGCGCTGGCACTGCACGAGCTGACCAGTGGCTTGGAGCTGGATGCGTTCGTGCTGTACTCCTCCGCCTCCGGTGTTCTGGGCGGCCCCGGACAGGGGAACTACTCCGCTGCCAACGCCTTCCTGGACGCGTTCGCCCAATACAGGCGCGCGCAAGGCTTGCCCGGCCTTTCCCTGGCCTGGGGCCTGTGGGCTGACACCAGTGGTATGACGAGCTCGCTGGGCGCGTCCGATCAGGCGCGCATGAGCCGCAGCGGTATCCGGCCGTTGTCCGCCGAGGAGGGTATGGCACTCTTCGACACCGGACTGACCACCGACGACCCCGTTCTCGTCGCGGCCAAGTTCGATCTCGCGGCCTTGGGTCGGCAGGCTGCCACGTCCGAGGCGCCGGCGATGTTCCGGCACCTGATCCGGAGCCCGCGTCGCACTGCGGCCTCCGGTACGAGCAGTACCGCCAGCACCTCGTTGAGCAGCCGATTGGCGGCCCTCCCGGTCGATGAGCAGGGGCGTGTGCTGCTGGAGTTGGTGTCGGGTGAGGTGGCGGTGGTGTTGGGGCATGCGGGGGCGGGGGAGATCGGTGCGGGGCAGGCGTTCAGTGATCTTGGTTTTGATTCGCTGACGGCGGTGGAGTTGCGTAACCGGTTGAACGCGGTGACGGGTTTGGCTTTGTCGGCGACGTTGA
>NZ_JBIVZV010000023.1:0-12191 GCF_044759735.1 Streptomyces sp. NPDC100445
GTGTGGCGGTCGACTGGACCGGTGTGCTGCCCGAGGGCGCCGGAGTCGCCGACGTGGAGTTGCCGACGTACGCCTTCGACCACCGGCACTACTGGCTCCGGCTCGACGGAGCGACGGACGCCACCGCCCTCGGCCAGGCCCCCACGGACCACCCGTTGCTCGGCGCGGTCGTCGAAGTGCCCGGTACGGGCGGGGTGCTGTGCACCTCGCGCCTGTCACTGCGCACCCATCCCTGGCTGGCGGAACACACCGTCGGCGGAGTGTCGCTGGTTCCCGCGGCGGCGTTCGTGGAGTTGGTCGTGCGGGCCGGCGACGAGGTCGGCAGCGGGACCGTCGCGGAACTCGATGTCGTAGCCCCGCTGGTGCTGCCGGAGCACGGCGGGGTGCGGGTCCAGGTCGCCGTCGACGGCGCGGACGAGAACGGCTGCCGTACGGTCACCGTGTACTCGACACGGGAGGATGCCGGCGAGGTCGGCGGTGCGGAGGCCTGGGTCCGGCACGCGACCGGCGTCCTGACGGCGACCCCCGTACCCGGCGAGAGCCCGCAGGGAGCTTTCGGCGCCTGGCCGCCATCCGGCGCCCAGCGTGTCCACGTGGATGCGCTGTACGGCGGACTGGTCCGGCGGGGCTATGCGCACGGATCCCCCTTCCGGGCCGTGCGGGCGCTCTGGCGGCACGGTGAGGAGATCTTCGCCGAGGTCGCCGTGCCGGAGGACGACCGTGCGGAGGCCGACCGCTTCGGACTCCATCCGGCGCTGCTGGAGGCCGCCCTGCACCCTGCGCTGCTGGACGCGGCCGTGGCTGACGGCGGCACGCGCGTGTGGCAGTACCTGGGCTGGCGGGGGCTCGCCCTGCATGCCGTCGGGGCCACCGCGCTGCGGGTGCGAATCACCCCGCAGGACCGGGGCGCCCTCGCCCTGGAGGCCGTGGACCGGGCCGGTGGGCTTGTCCTGCGGGCGGAATCGGTGGAGCTTCGGCCGTTGTCCGTCGAGCAGTTGGAGGTCGCAGCGGGTGCACCGAACGATGACTCGCTGTTCCGCGTGGAGTGGACCGAGTTCGCCACGGCGGACAAGCTGTTCGACGAGCCGCCGTCCTGGGCGGGGGTGTGGTCCGCCGCCGACGTCACCGCCCTGGCGGACAGCGCGGCCCTGACGGAGGGCCTCCCGGCGCTGATCGTGCTGGACGCCATGGTGGACCAGGGCCCGGACCAGCACCGAGACCCAGACCAGAGCCGTGGGCAGGTCGGCCCGGAGCCGGGGCACGACACCAAGGGCGGAGGACCGGACGACGACCCGGCGCTCGCCCTCACCAACCGGGTGCTGGCGGCCGTGCAGGCCTGGCTCGCCACCCCCGCCCTGGAGCCGACCCGGCTGGTCGTGGCCACCCGAGGCGCGGTCCCGGCCGGTACCGACGGCGCGGTGAGTGATCCGGCGGGCGGCGCGGTCTGGGGCCTGATCCGGGCCGCCCAGTCCGAGAACCCCGACCGGATCGTGCTGCTCGACCTGGACCCGTGGCTGCGGCCGGGCACCACTCCGGGCCTGGCCGCCGACCACACCCTCGATCGGGTCGTGCATCGGCTGCTGTCCACCACGGAGCCCGAACTCGCTTTACGGGGAGACGCGTTGCACATCCCCCGCCTCGCCCGTGCCACCGCGGCAGGACCCGACCGGTCCGCACCGGCGGACGAGGCGCCTGTGCAGCTGGACCCGGAGGGTACCGTCCTGATCACCGGCGGCACGGGCTCGCTCGGCGGACTGCTGGCCCGGCACCTGGTCACCCGGCACGGCATCCGCCGTCTGGTGCTGGCCAGCAGGCGTGGCCCGGCGGCCGAGGGAGCCACCGAGCTGGTGGCCGAGCTGACCGGGCTCGGCGCCGAGGTCACGGTCGCGTCCTGCGACGTCACCGACCGGGACGCGGTCGCCGAGCTGCTCACCGAGACGCGAAGGACCGGCCGTCCGTTGACCGGGGTGGTGCACACGGCGGGCATCGCCGACGCCGGCGTGATCGGCACGATCCGACCCGAACAGGTGGCGCGGGTGTTCGCGCCCAAGGTGACGGCGGTGCGGCACTTGGACGAGCTGACCCGCGAACTCGTCCCGGAACTGGCGGCGTTCGTCGTCTTCTCCTCTGTCTCCTCCGTCTTCCTGGGCGCGGGCACCGGCAGCTACGCGGCGGCCAACGCCTTCCTCGACGCCGTCGCCCTCCAGCGCCGGGCCGAGGGGCTGCCCGCCACCTCGCTCGCCTGGGGCCTGTGGGACCAGGCCACCGGCGGTATGGCGGCCGGCATGGACGACCTCACCCGCAGCCGGATGAACCGGCGAGGTGGTGTGCTGCCCATGACGGCCGAGGAGGGCATGGCCCTGTTCGACGCCGCCCTGGGCACCGGTGAGGGACTGCTCGTCCCGGCCAAGCTCGACCTGCGGCAGCTGCGCACCGACGCCGGTGCCGGCCGTGCCGTCCCCACGCTGCTGCGTGGCCTGGTGCGCACCGGACGGCAGACCGTGCGAGCGGCGGCCGGGAACAGCGCCGGTGGCCTCACGGACCGGCTGGCCGGGCTGGGTACGGCGGAGCAGGAGGCGCTGCTGCTGGACCTGGTCCGTACGCACGCGGCGACCGTGCTCGGGCATTCCGGTCCGGAGGGCGTCAAGCCGGACACCGCGTTCCGTGACTCCGGGTTCGACTCGCTGACCTCGGTGGAACTGCGCAACCGGCTCCGCGACGCCACCGGCCTCAAACTGGCCGCCACCGTCGTCTTCGACCACCCGAACCCCCTCGCCCTCGCCCGCCACCTGCACGGCGAACTCGGGGAGACCCTGCCGGTGGCCGTCCCCGAGCCGGTCACCGGCGTCGCCGACCAGGAAGAGCCGATCGCGATCGTCGGCATGGCCTGCCGGCTCCCCGGCGGCATCGACGACCCGGACGCGCTCTGGCAGCTGGTGTCCGAGGGCCGGGACGCCATGTCCGGCTTCCCCGACGACCGCGGCTGGGACCTGAGCGGCTTCTTCAGCGACGACCCGGACCGTACCGGCACGTCCTACGTCGACCAGGGCGGCTTCCTCTACGACGCGGCCCTCTTCGACGCCGGCTTCTTCGGTATCTCGCCGCGTGAGGCGCTGGCGATGGACCCGCAGCAGCGGTTGCTGCTGGAGACCTCCTGGGAGGCGCTGGAACGGGCCGGCATCGATCCGACCTCCCTCAAGGGCACCGACGTCGGCGTGTTCACCGGCCTGATGGGCCAGGGCTACGGCACGTCAGGACCCGTACCGCCCGAGCTGGAGGGCTTCACCGGCACCGGGGGCATGGGGAGCGTGGCCTCCGGGCGCGTCGCTTATGTCTTCGGTTTCGAGGGCCCGGCGGTCACCGTGGACACCGCCTGCTCCTCCTCGCTCGTCGCGATGCACCTCGCGGCCCAGGCCCTGCGCAACGGCGAGTGCTCCATGGCCCTGGCGGGCGGTGCCACCGTCATGGCGACACCGGGCACCTTCGTCGAGTTCTCGCGGCAGCGGGGCCTGGCCTCGGACGGGCGCTGCAAGTCCTACGCCGACGCCGCCGACGGCACGGGCTGGGCCGAGGGCGCGGGTGTCGTCGTCCTGGAGCGGCTGTCGGAGGCCCGCCGCAAGGGCCACCGGGTGCTGGCGGTCGTACGCGGCAGCGCCGTGAACCAGGACGGCGCGTCCAACGGCCTGACCGCCCCCAACGGGCCCTCCCAGCAGCGGGTGATCCGCAAGGCGCTCGCCAACGCGGGGCTGACCCCGGCGGACGTGGACGCCGTCGAGGGCCACGGCACCGGCACCGTTCTCGGTGACCCCATCGAGGCGCAGGCCCTCCTCGCCACCTACGGCCAGGACCGCGAAGAGCCGCTGTGGCTCGGCTCGTTGAAGTCCAACATCGGGCACACCCAGATGGCCGCCGGTGTGGTCGGTGTGATCAAGATGGTGCAGGCCCTGCGGTACGGCGTTCTGCCGCCCACCCTGCACGTCGACACCCCGACATCCCAGGTCGACTGGGAGGAGGGCGCGGTCGAACTGCTCACCGAGGCCCGCGCGTGGCCGGAGGTGAACCGGCCGCGGCGGGCGGGCGTGTCCGGGTTCGGGGTGAGCGGCACGAACGCGCACGTCATCCTGGAACAGGCGCCGGCGGAGGACGGCACCGAGCTGGTCGTCGCCCCGGTCGACGGCGTGACCCCGGTGATCGTCTCCGCGCGCGGTGCTGGAGCCCTCGCCGCGCAGGCGGACCGGCTGGCCGAGTTCCTCCGCCGGACCGGCGCGCCGCTGACCGCCGTGGCGGGGACACTGGTGTCCCGGCGGGCCTTGCTGTCCGAGCGCGCGGTGGTGGTCGCCGGAACACCGGAGGAGGCGGTCGCCGGGCTGGAGACGCTGGCCGTGGGCGGAACATCGCCACTCGTGGTGACGGGGACGGACACCGGCGGCAGGACGGTCTTCGTCTTCCCTGGGCAGGGATCGCAGCGGGTCGGTATGGGTGCCGAGTTGTATGAGCGGTTCCCCGTCTTCGCGGGGGCTTTCGATGAGGCGTGCGCGGTGTTGGATGCGCAGCTCGCGGGTGCGGTTGAGCATTCGGTGCGGGATGTGGTGTTCGGTGTGGTGGACGGTCTGTTGGATCGGACGGTGTTCGCGCAGGCCGGGTTGTTCGCGGTGGAGTCGGCGTTGTTCCGGCTGGTGGAGTCGTGGGGTGTGCGGCCGGATGTGGTGGTCGGGCACTCCATCGGTGAGGTCGTCGCCGCGCATGTGGCGGGGGTGTTGTCGCTGGAGGATGCGGCGGCGTTGGTGGCGGCCCGGGGCCGGTTGATGGAGGCGTTGCCGTCGGGTGGGGCGATGGTGGCGGTGGCGGCGAGTGAGGCGGAGATCGCCGAACACCTCGGCGCTGGCGTGGACTTGGCGGCGGTGAACTCACCCGGCTCGGTGGTGCTCTCCGGCGACGAGGACGCCGTCATGGCCGTCGCCGGGAAGCTGCGCGAACAGGGTCGTCGCGTGAAGCGGTTGACCGTCTCCCATGCTTTCCACTCGGCGTCGATGGAGCCGATGTTGGCCGAGTTCGGCGAGGTGTTGGCGGGGCTGACGTGGCACGAACCGAGGATCCCGGTGGTGTCGAACGTGACCGGGCAGGTCGCCGAGCCCGGCCTGTTGACCGACCCGGCCTATTGGGTGGACCACGTCCGTCGCCCGGTTCGTTTCGCCGACGGTGTCGCCGCGTCGGGCGGGTCGGTCTTCTTGGAGCTGGGCCCGGGCGGCGCCTTGACGGGTGCCATCGCCGAGTCCGCCGGTGAGGACGCGGTGAGCGTGCCCGCTCTGCGCGACGACCGCGGCGAGGAGCAGACGCTGCTCGTGGCCGTGGCTCACCTCTTCGTGCGGGGTGCGGTGGTGAACTGGGCGGCGACCCTGCCGAAGGGCGCCACCGAGGCGTACGTCGACCTCCCGACGTACGCCTTCGACCACCACCACTACTGGCTCCCGGCGACTCCCGTCACCGACGCCGTCGCGCTCGGGCAGGGCGCGGCGGACCACCCGTTGTTGGGGGCGGTGGTGGAGGTGCCGGAGACGGGTGGGGTGCTGTTCACCTCGCGGCTGTCCCTGCGCACGCATCCGTGGCTGGCCGATCATGCCGTGGGTGGGGTGGTCCTGGTGCCGGGCACGGGGTTGGTCGAGTTGGCCGTCCGGGCCGGTGACGAGGTCGGTAGCGGTGTGTTGGACGAACTCGTCATCGAGGCTCCCCTCGTCGTGCCGGAGCAGGGCGGGGTCCGGGTGCAGGTCGCCGTCGGCGGACCGGACGAGGGCGGAGCGCGTACCGTCGCCGTGTACTCGGCGCGGGAGAACACCACCGGCGAGATCGGCTCCGACATCTGGACCCGGCACGCCACCGGCACCGTCACGGCATCCGCGGCGGACACACATGCCACAACCGGCATCTTCGACTTCACCGCTTGGCCGCCGCCCGGCGCCGAGCGGATCGAGGTGGACATCGACGCCTTCTACTCCGGCCTCATCGAGCAGGGGTACACCTACGGCCCCGTGTTCCAGGGGCTGCGCGCGGTCTGGCGGCGCGGCGACGAGGTGTACGCCGAGGTGGCCCTGCCGGACTCGCAGCGGGAGGAGGCCGCCCGGTTCGGTATCCACCCGGCCCTGCTGGACGCCGCCCTGCACGCCAACGGTTTCGTCACCCCGCCCGACGCGTCCGCTCCGGATGACGTGCCGCGCACGATGCTGCCGTTCGCCTGGAACCGGCTGGCGCTGCACGCCTCCGGGGCCTCGGCACTCCTCGTACGCGTGGCACCGTCCGGCCCGGACGCAGTGTCGGTGCAGGCCGCCGACGAGACCGGCGACCCGGTACTGACGACGGAGTCGCTGGTGTTCCGCGCGGTGAGCGCGGAGCAGCTGGAAGCCGCGGCCGGTGGGCCCACGGCCGACGCCCTGTTCCGTGTCGAGTGGCCGGACCTGCCCGTGTCCGCCCGCGAAGGCGCACCGGCACCGACCTGGGCGTGGGCGGTGACCGCCACCGACGTCGCCGCACCGGCCGTCGTGGACGCCGCGCCGGACCTCGTCGTCGTGCCGGGCGACGGGCCCGACGACGCCCTGGCCCGCACATCCCGGGTGCTGGACGTCCTGCGGGCCTGGCTGGACGACGATCGGCTCGCGAGGTCACGGCTCGTCGTCGTCACCCGGGGCGCGGTGCCGGCCGGGGACGAGCGGACGGTGACCGACCCGGCGGGGGCGGCCGTCTGGGGCCTCGTCCGCGCCGCCCAGGCGGAGAACCCCGACCGGATCATCCTCATAGACACCGCCCACCCCGACGAACACGACAGCACCGCCCACCCCGGCGGTCCGAGCGGCGCGCAGGGCGACGGCGACCCCGGTGTCTCCGGGTTCACCGACGCGTCCCTCTCCGCGCTCCTCGCCACCGCGCTGGCGGCGGACGAACCACAGCTGGCACTGCGCGGTACAGCGGTCCGCGTGCCGAGGCTGGTGCGGGCCGCGCCCGTGGGTACCGGAGCGGACGGCGCGCGCTGGGACCCGGACGGTACCGTCCTCGTCACCGGCGGGACCGGCTCGCTGGGCGCCCTGCTGGCCCGGCACCTGGTCGAGCGGCGCGGTGTACGGCACCTGCTGCTGGCCGGCCGGCGCGGTCCGGACGCGGCGGGCGCCCGTGAACTGGTGGACGACCTGACGGCGCTCGGTGCCACGACCGTGACCGTGGCCGCCTGTGACACCGCCGACCGTGCGGCGGTGGCGGCCCTGCTGGACTCCGTACCGGACGACCGCCCGCTCACCGCCGTGCTGCACACCGCGGGCGTCCTGGACGACGGCGTCATCGGCACCCTCGACCGGGCACGCCTGGCCCACGTCTTCGCGCCGAAGGTCGTGGCCGTACGGCACCTGGACGAGCTGACCCGGGAACGCGTGCCTAGGCTGGCGGAGTTCGCGGTGTTCTCCTCCGCCTCCGGCCTGTTCGGCTCGGCCGGCCAGGGCAACTACGCCGCCGCCAACGCCTGGCTGGACGCCGCCATGTCCCGGCGCCGGGCGGCCGGCCTGCCCGCCCGGTCCCTGGCCTGGGGCCCCTGGGAGCAGACCACCGGGATGACCGGCGGCACCGGAGCGGCGGCCCGCGCCCGCGGCAACCGGCGCGGTGGCGTCCTGCCGCTCACCCCGCAGGAGGGCCTGGCCCTCTTCGACGCGGCCCTGGCCGGTGACGACACGCTGCTCGTCCCGGTCAAGCTCGACCTCCGGGCCGTACGCGCCGAAGCGGCCACCGGCCCCGAAGTACCTCCCCTGCTCCGCCAACTGGTGCGCGCCGGCAGACAGTCGGCACGCGCCACCGCGGGCGACGGCGGGGACGGCCTGCTGCGCCGCCTCGCCGGACTCGACCGCGACCGGCAGGAAGCCATGCTGCTCGACCTGGTCCGCGGCCACGTGGCCGGAGTGCTCGGGCACACCGGGGCGGACGGTGTGGGTGCCGAAACGGCGTTCAAGGACGCCGGGTTCGACTCCCTGACCTCCGTGGAACTGCGCAACCGGCTGCGCGGCGCGACCGGCGTCAACCTGTCCGCCACCGTGGTCTTCGACTACCCCACGCCCCTCGCGCTCGCCCGCCACCTGCACGGCGAACTCGCCCCGGAGGCTGCCGGGCAGCGGCCGGCGGCCGAGGCGGACGAGGAGCGGCTGCGCCACGCCCTGCTCACCCTCCCCCTGGACCGCTTCCGGGAGGCCGGGCTGCTGGACGCGCTGGTCGAACTGGCCGCGCACGAACCCGGCGCCCCCGCGCCCGGCGAACCGGACACCGCCCCAGGCGCGCTGGCCGACCTGGACGTCGACGACCTCGTACAACTCGCTCTCGGTGACGGCGAATCCCTCGAAGGCTGACGCGGCACACGACTGATTGGGGCAGGGACAGTGAGTGCTTCCTACGAGAAGCTTGTCGAGGCGCTGCGGAAGTCGCTGGAAGAGGTCGGCACGCTGAAGAAGCGGAACCAGCAGCTTCTGAGCGCGTCGCGTGAGCCGGTCGCGATCGTGGGCATGGCCTGCCGGCTGCCCGGCGGCGTCGACACCCCCGAGGACCTCTGGGAGCTCGTCGCCGAGGGCCGGGACGGAGTGTCGGGCTTCCCCGACGACCGCGGCTGGGACCTCGACACCCTGCTGGACACCGATCCCGAGAAGACCGGCACCTCGTACGTCGACCAGGGCGGTTTCCTGCACGGCGCCGGCCGGTTCGACGCGGAGTTCTTCGGTATCTCGCCGCGTGAGGCGCTGGCGATGGACCCGCAGCAGCGGTTGCTGCTGGAGACCTCGTGGGAGGCGCTGGAGCGGGCGGGTGTCGATCCGGCGTCCCTCAAGGGCACCGACGTCGGCGTCTTCAACGGCATCATGGGCGTCGACTACTTCGCCGGCGGGAGCGTGCCGCCCGAGCTGGAGGGCTTCACCGGCACCGGTGCCGCCTCCAGCGTGGCGTCCGGCCGGATCTCCTACGTCTTCGGCTTCGAGGGCCCCGCGGTCACCCTCGACACCGCCTGCTCCTCCTCCCTGGTCGCCATCCACCTCGCCGTGCAGGCACTGCGCCGGGGCGAGTGCACGATGGCCCTGGCGGGCGGTGCCACCGTCATGGCCACGCCCGGCCTCTTCATCGACTTCTCGCGGCAGCGGGGCCTCGCCGCCGACGGCCGCTGCAAGGCCTACTCGTCGAGCGCGGACGGCACGGGCTGGGCCGAGGGCGCGGGTGTGGTCGTACTGGAGCGGCTGTCGGAGGCGCGCCGCAAGGGCCACCGGGTGCTGGCGGTGGTACGCGGCAGCGCCGTGAACCAGGACGGCGCGTCCAACGGCCTGACCGCCCCCAACGGGCCCTCCCAGCAGCGGGTGATCCGCAAGGCGTTGGCCTCCGCCGGGCTGACCCCGGCGGACGTGGACGCCGTCGAGGGCCACGGCACCGGCACCGTCCTCGGTGATCCCATCGAGGCGCAGGCCCTGCTCGCCACCTACGGCCAGGACCGACAAGAACCCCTGTGGCTGGGTTCGTTGAAGTCCAACGTGGGCCACACCCAGGCCGCCGCCGGAGTCGCCGGCGTCATCAAGACGATCCAGGCGATGCGGCACGGCGTACTCCCGGCCACCCTGCACGTCGAGGAACCCTCTCCCCGGGTCGACTGGGAGTCGGGCGCCGTACGGCTGCTCACGGAGGCCCGCGCGTGGCCGGAGGTGAACCGGCCGCGCCGGGCGGGCGTGTCCGGGTTCGGGGTGAGCGGCACGAACGCGCACGTCATCCTGGAACAGGCGCCGGCGGAGGAACCCACCGAGCCGTCGGCGCCGGCCGACGGCACAGCCCCGCTGATCCTCTCCGCACGCACCCCCGATGCCCTCGCCGGGCAGGCGGGACGGATCGCCGACTTCCTCCATGACACCGGCACCGCACTGCCGACCGTCGCCGGCGCCCTCGTCTCCCGGCGGGCGGTACTGCCCCGACGAGCCGTGATCCTCACCGAGTCCCGCGAAGAAGCCCTCTCCGCCCTGAACGCACTCTCCGACGGCGAAACGGCCCCCTCGGTGATCACAGGCACGGCGGCGGCCGACGCCAAGACGGTGTTGGTGTTCCCCGGACAGGGATCGCAGCGGGTCGGTATGGGTGCCGAGTTGTATGAGCGCTTCCCCGTCTTCGCGGGGGCTTTCGATGAGGCGTGCGCGGTCCTCGACACACAGCTCGCGGGTGCGGTTGAGCATTCGGTGCGGGATGTGGTGTTCGGTGTGGTGGGCGGTCTGTTGGATCGGACGGTGTTCGCGCAGGCCGGGTTGTTCGCGGTGGAGTCGGCGTTGTTCCGGCTGGTGGAGTCGTGGGGTGTGCGGCCGGATGTGGTGGTCGGGCATTCGATCGGTGAGGTCGTTGCCGCGCATGTGGCGGGGGTGTTGTCGCTGGAGGATGCGGCGGCGTTGGTGGCGGCCCGGGGCCGGTTGATGGAGGCGTTGCCGTCGGGTGGGGCGATGGTGGCGGTCGCGGCGAGTGAGGCCGAGATCGCCGAACACCTCGGCGCTGGCGTGGACTTGGCGGCCGTGAATGGTCCCGGCTCGGTGGTCCTGTCGGGTGGTGAGGACGCCGTGCTGGCGGTGGCGGAGCGGCTGCGGGAGCAGGGCCGCCGGGTGAAGCGGTTGACCGTCTCGCACGCTTTCCACTCGGCGTTGATGGAGCCGATGCTGGCCGAGTTCGGCGAGGTGTTGGCGGGGCTTGCATGGCACGAACCGATGATCCCGGTGGTGTCGAACGTGACCGGCCGGGTCGCAGAGCCCGGCCTGTTGACCGAGCCGGCCTATTGGGTGGACCACGTCCGTCGCCCGGTCCGCTTCGCCGACGGTGTCGCCGCGTCGGGTGGCTCGGTGTTCTTGGAACTGGGCCCCGGCGGTGCTCTGACCGGTGCCATCGCCGAGTCCGCCGGTGAGGACGCGGTGAGCGTGCCCGCCCTGCGCGACGACCGCGGCGAGGAGCAGACGCTGCTCGTGGCCGTGGCTCACCTCTTCGTGCGGGGCGCGCCGGTGAACTGGCCGGCAATCCTGCCGGTGGGCGTCACCGAGGCTCACCTCGACCTGCCGACGTACGCCTTCGACCACCAGCACTATTGGCTCCCCGCTCCCCGGCCGCTCCTGGACGCCACCGCGCTGGGACAGGGTGCGGCGGACCACCCGCTGCTGGGCGCGGTACTCGAGCTGCCGCAGTCGGACGGGCTGGTGCTCACCTCGCGGCTGTCCCTGCGCACCCATCCCTGGCTGGCCGACCACGCCATCGGGGGAGTGGTCCTCGTACCCGGTACCGGGTTGGTCGAGCTGGCCGTGCGCGCCGGTGACGAGGTCGGCTGCGGAGTCCTGGACGAGCTGGTCGTCGAAGCCCCGCTGGTCGTGCCCGAGCAGGGTGCCGTACGTGTCCAGGTGGCCGTCGGCGGACCGGACCGGAGCGGGGCGCGCAGCGTCGAGGTGTACTCCACCCGCCAGGACGTCGGCGTGGAGAGCGGACCGGACACCTGGACCCGGCACGCCAGCGGCACCCTCAGTACCGCCACCACCACCACCGCCCCGACCGGGACCCATGACTTCACCGCCTGGCCCCCGCCCGGCGCCCGGCAGGTCGACATCTCCGACGGGTACGAGAAGCTGGCCCGCGCGGGATACGCGTACGGCCCCGCCTTCCAGTGCGTGCGCAAGGTCTGGCGACGTGACGCCGAGCTGTTCGCGGAGGTCGCCGTCCCCCCGGCGCAACGGGAGAACGCGGCCGGCTTCGGCATCCACCCGGCCCTGCTCGACGCGGCCCTGCACGCGAGCATCCTGGACGCGGCTGCCGAGGTGGCCGACGACGGAGCCGTGGTGGCGGACGACCCGGTGGTGCGGCTGCCGTTCGCCTGGAACGGGCTGGCGTTGCACGCCTCCGGCGCCACCTCGGTCAGGGTACGGCTGTTGCGGCCCGACCCGGACACGCTGTCGCTCGAAGCCGTCGACGACTCCGGTGATCTCGTGCTGACGCTGGACTCCCTGGTCTCGCGGGCGGTCTCCGCCGAGCAGCTCGAAGCGGCGGCCGGGACCCCCAGCTCGGACGCGTTGTTCCGGGTGGAGTGGGACAAGTTGGCGGCTGTGCCGGGTGCCGGTGAGGTGACGGTGGGCGCCGCCCGCAGCCATGGGGACGCTGAGGTGCCGGCGGTGACGGTGGTCGATGCC
>NZ_JBIVZV010000024.1:0-7542 GCF_044759735.1 Streptomyces sp. NPDC100445
TCAAGCCGGACACCGCGTTCCGTGACTCCGGGTTCGACTCGCTGACCTCGGTGGAACTGCGCAACCGGCTCCGCGACGCCACCGGCCTCAAACTGCCCGCCACCGTCGTCTTCGACCATCCGACACCACTCGCCCTGGTCCGTCATCTGCACGGCGAATTGGGCCAGACGGCATCGCCGGCAGCCACTGAACCGGTCACCGCGCTCGCCGACCCGGACGAGCCGATCGCGATCGTCGGCATGGCCTGCCGGCTCCCCGGCGGAGTCAACAGCCCTGAAGCGCTGTGGCGGTTGGTGGTCGAGGGCCGGGACGCCATGTCCGGCTTCCCCGCCGACCGGGGCTGGGACCTGGAGGGCCTGTTCGACTCCGATCCCGACAAGGCCGGCACCTCGTACGTCGACCAGGGCGGCTTCCTGCACGAGGCAGGTCTGTTCGACGCCGGCTTCTTCGGCATCTCGCCCCGCGAGGCCCTCGCCATGGACCCGCAGCAGCGGCTGTTGCTGGAGACCTCGTGGGAGGCGCTGGAACGGGCCGGCATCGATCCGACCTCCCTCAAGGGCACCGACGTCGGCGTGTTCTCCGGCCTGATGGGCCAGGGCTACGGCTCCGGCGGCGAGGTGCCGGCGGAACTGGAGGGGTTCGTCACCACCGGAGCCGGCAGCAGCGTGGCCTCGGGCCGGGTGTCGTACGTCTTCGGCTTCGAGGGCCCGGCGGTCACCGTCGACACGGCCTGCTCGTCCTCCCTCGTCGCCATGCACCTCGCCGCGCAGGCCCTGCGCGGCGGCGAGTGCTCCCTCGCCCTGGCCAGCGGCGCGGCCGTCATGTCCAGCCCCGGCGCCTTCGTCCAGTTCTCGCGGCAGCGGGGTCTGGCCTCGGACGGGCGCTGCAAGTCCTACGCCGACGCCGCCGACGGCACGGGCTGGGCCGAGGGCGCGGGTGTCGTCGTCCTGGAGCGGCTGTCGGAGGCGCGCCGCAAGGGCCACCGGGTGCTGGCGGTGATCCGGGGCAGCGCCGTGAACCAGGACGGCGCGTCCAACGGCCTCACGGCTCCCAACGGGCCGTCGCAGCAGCGGGTGATCCGCAAGGCGCTCGCCAACGCGGGCCTTACCCCGGCGGACGTGGACGCCGTCGAGGGCCACGGCACCGGCACCGTTCTCGGTGACCCCATCGAGGCACAGGCACTGCTCGCCACCTACGGCCAGAACCGCGAAGAGCCGCTGTGGCTCGGCTCGTTGAAGTCCAACATCGGACACACCCAGGCCGCCTCAGGTGTGGCCGGCGTGATCAAGATGGTGGAAGCCATGCAGCACGGCGTCCTGCCGCCCACTCTGCACGTGGACACACCGTCGTCCCAGGTCGACTGGACGTCCGGAACGGTCGAACTCCTCACGGAAGCACGGGACTGGCCCGACACCGGTCGTCCGCGCCGCGTCGGCGTCTCGTCGTTCGGGCTGAGCGGGACGAACGCGCATCTGATACTGGAGCAGGCGGCGGAGGCGGTCGGCACCGAGCCGACGGCGCCGACCGACGCGGTCGTACCGGTGATCGTCTCCGCGCGCAGTGCCGGCGCACTGGCCGGGCAGGCGCAGCGACTGGTGGAGTTCGTCCGCCACACCGAGGCGCCACCTGCGGCCGTCGCCGGTGCCCTGATCACGCAGCGGGCGGCTCTGCCGGAGCGGGCGGTGGTCGTCGCCGGTTCGCGTGCGGAGGCCGTGGCGGGGCTGGGCGCGCTGGCCGCGGGGGAGGCGTCCCCGGTCGTGGTGACGGGATCGGGGGCCGACGGCAGGACGGTGTTCGTGTTCCCGGGGCAGGGATCGCAGCGTGTGGGGATGGGCGCGGAGTTGTATGCGCGGTTCCCCGTCTTCGCGCGGGCTTTCGATGAGGCGTGCGCGGTCCTCGACACACAGCTCGCGGGTGCGGTTGAGCATTCGGTGCGGGATGTGGTGTTCGGTGTGGTGGACGGTCTGTTGGATCGGACGGTGTTCGCGCAGGCCGGGTTGTTCGCGGTGGAGTCGGCGTTGTTCCGGCTGGTGGAGTCGTGGGGTGTGCGACCGGATGTGGTGGTCGGGCATTCGATCGGTGAGGTCGTTGCCGCGCATGTGGCGGGGGTGTTGTCGCTGGAGGATGCGGCGGCGTTGGTGGCGGCCCGGGGCCGGTTGATGGAGGCGTTGCCGTCGGGTGGGGTGATGGTGGCGGTGGCGGCGAGTGAGGCGGAGGTCGCGGAGCACTTGGGGCAGGGTGTTGATCTGGCGGCCGTGAATGGTCCCGGCTCGGTGGTCCTGTCGGGTGGTGAGGACGCCGTGCTGGCGGTGGCGGAGCGGCTGCGGGAGCAGGGCCGCCGGGTGAAGCGGTTGACCGTCTCGCACGCTTTCCACTCGGCGTTGATGGAGCCGATGTTGGCCGAGTTCGGCGAGGTGCTGACAGCCCTGACGTGGCACGAACCGAGGATCCCGGTGGTGTCGAACGTGACCGGGCAGGTCGCCGAGCCCGGTCTGTTGACCGAGCCGGCCTATTGGGTGGATCACGTCCGTCGCCCGGTCCGCTTCGCCGACGGTGTCACCGCGTCCGGTGGGTCGGTGTTCTTGGAGCTGGGCCCGGGTGGCGCCCTCAGTGGTGCGATCGCCGAGTCCGCCGGTGAGGGTGCCGCGAGCGTGCCCGCCCTGCGTGACGACCGCGGCGAGGAGCAGACACTCGTGCTGTCGGTGGCGGAGTTGTTCGTGCGGGGGGTGAAGGTGGACTGGGCGGCGGTGTTGCCCGAGGGTGCCACCGGCGTGCACGTGGACCTGCCGACGTACGCCTTCGACCACCAGCACTACTGGCTGAGGATGGCTCCCGCCACGGACGCGGTCGCCCTGGGGCAGGGCGCGGCGGACCATCCGTTGCTGGGTGCGGTGGTCCAACTGCCGCAGTCGGACGGGCTGGCCTTCACCTCCCGGCTGTCCCTGCGCACGCATCCCTGGCTGGCCGACCACGCCCTCGGGGGAACGGTCGTCGTACCCGGGGCGGGCTTGGTCGAGCTGGCCGTCCGCGCCGGTGACGAGGTCGGCTGCGACACGGTGGAGCGACTCGTCATCGATGTTCCCTTGGTCATTCCGGAACAGGGCGGAGCACGGGTCCAGGTCACCGTCGAGGCACCTGACGCGGAGGGTCGCCGCGCAGTGGTGATCCACTCCGCGAGGGAGGACGCCGTCGGCGATGTCGGCGCCGACGCCTGGACCCGGCACGCCACCGGCACCCTGAGCGCGACACCCGCCGCCACCGAGACCTTCGACTTCACCACGTGGCCGCCGCCCGGCGCCCAGCCCGAGGACCTCTCGGGTGCGGATGAGCGGCTGCTCCGGGGCGGATACGAGTACGGTCCTGCCCTACAGGGACTGCGGGCGGTGTGGCGGCGCGGTGACGAACTGTTCGCCGAGGTGGCACTGCCGGACGAACAGCGGGACGCGGCCGCCAGGTTCGGCATCCACCCGGCACTGCTGGAAGCCGCTCTGCACCCGGCGCTGCTGGAGATGAGCGCGACCGACGATCACCGACTGTGGCAGCCGCTGGAGTGGCACGGACTGACGCTGCACGCGGAGGGCGCCACGGTCCTGCGCGCGCGGCTCCTCCGGACCTCTCCCGGGGTGCTGGCCTTCCAGGCCGCCGACGAGACCGGCGGGCCGGTCGTGACCACCGGGACCGTGACATTGCTACCGCTCTCGGCCGAGCAGTTGACGCCCGCGGCGACCTCGGACGCGTTGTTCCGGGTGGAGTGGAGCGAGTTGGCGGCTGTGCCGGGTGCCGGTGAGGTGACGGTGGGCGCCGCCCGCAGCCATGGGGACGCTGAGGTGCCGGCGGTGACGGTGGTCGATGCCCGCACCCATGGGGATGCTGAGGCGCCGGTGGTGTCGGTGGGCCGGGTGTTGGCGGCCGTGCGGGCGTGGCTCGGGCGGGAGGGGGTTGAGGACGGTCGGTTGGTGGTGGTGACCCGGGGTGCGGTGCCCGCGCGTGGTGACGCGGAGGTCACCGATCCTGGCGGCGCCGCCGTATGGGGGCTGGTCCGTGCCGCGCAGGCGGAGAACCCCGACCGGATCACCCTGATCGACACCGACGGTGACGGCGACATCGACCCTTCCGGGAACGGGTTGGGTGCCGCCCTCGCCACCGGAGAGCCACAACTGGCGATACGCGAGCAGGCGTTGTACGTGCCGCGGCTCGCCCGCGAGCTTCCCGTCTCTGCCGTGGAGCCGGTGCTCGATCCGGAGGGCACGGTCCTGGTCACCGGTGGTACCGGGTCGTTGGGCGCCGAGATCGCCCGGCATCTGGTCGGACGGTACGGCGTACGCCACCTCGTGCTGGCCGGACGGCGCGGCGCCGACGTCGAGGGAGCGAGCGCACTCGTCACCGAACTCGAACAGCTGGGCGCGGCCGTGTCGGTGACCGCGTGCGATGTCACCGACCGGGAGGCGGTCGTCTCGCTCCTGACCGCCGTACCGGAGGCGCACCCGCTCACAGCGGTCGTCCACGCGGCGCGCGTCTTCGATGCCGGAGTCATCGGCGAGGTGGACCAGGACCGCATGGCACGGGTGTTCGCCCCGAAGGTGACCGGTGCCCGGCACTTGGACGAGCTGACCCGCGAACTGGCGCCGCACCTTGCCGCATTCATCCTGGTGTCGTCCGCCGCCTCGGTGTTCCTGGGCGCCGGCACCGGCGGTTACGCGGCGGCCAACGCCTACCTCGACGCCGTGGCCCACCAGCGCCGGGCGGCCGGTCTGCCGGCCGTCTCGCTGGCCTGGGGGCCGTGGGAGCGGGCGGGCGGCCAGGACACCGCCACTGCCGAGGGTGCCGGGAACCGTGCCGGCCGCCGTGGAGGTGTCGTACCGCTCACGCCCACGGAGGGTATGGAACTGTTCGACGCGGCGCTGCGGACCGGCGAGACGCTGGTGCTGCCGGTCCGGCTGGACCTGCGGGTGTTGCGCGCCGATGCCGCGCTCGGCGGTGGAGTCCCGCCCCTGCTCCGGGGCCTGGTGCGGACCGGCCGCCGGACCGCACGGGCCGGCACGGGCGACTCCGGTGGACTCGCGCGCCGGCTGGCCACGTTGTCCCCGGCCGAGCGGGAGAACCTGCTCCTGGGGCTGGTGCGGGGCCAGGTCGCGACCGTCCTCGGGCACGGTGGGCCGGACCAGGTGAGGGCCGAGACGGCGTTCAAGGAGGCGGGCTTCGACTCCCTCACCTCGGTCGAGCTGCGCAACCGCCTGCGTGAGGCCACCGGCCTGAACCTGCCCGCGACCGCCGTCTTCGACTACCCCACGCCGCTCGCCCTCGCCCGCTACCTGCACGACCGGCTGGCCCCGGACGCGGACGCCGTACCGACCACACATCCACTGCTCGCCGAACTCAGCCGACTGGAAACACTGCTGGCCGACGGGGCTTCGGACGACGCCACCCGCACGCAGGTGGCCACCCGGCTCCAGGGCCTGCTCACCGCATGGTCCACGGCGAAGGCCCCGGAACAGGAAGCCGAGGAAGAACTCGACTTCGCGTCCGACGACGAGCTGTTCGAACTCATCGACACGGAGTTCGGCCATTAGCCGGCTGCGGGCCGCCGACAGCCCGGCACCGCCCGCCCCTCATGCCCACGCCCGCCCCGCCGTCCACCTGACGCCTTAGCCCCACTAGGAGCTGACCCGCAATGGCGGATGAAAGCAAGCTTCGCGACTACCTCAAGCGTGTTCTCGCCGACGCGCGCCGCTCCCAGCAACGCGTCCGCGAACTTGAGGCCGAGAAGGCGGAGCCGATCGCGATCGTGGGCATGGCGTGCCGACTGCCCGGCGGGGTGAGTGGCCCCGACGACCTGTGGCGTCTTGTCCGGGAACGCGGGGACGGTGTCTCCGGGTTCCCCACCGACCGCGGCTGGGACCTGGACGAACTCTTCGACTCCGACCCCGACAAGACCGGCAAGTCCTACGTCAGCCAGGGCGGATTCCTGCACGACGCGGCCCTCTTCGACGCGGGGCTGTTCGGCATCTCGCCCCGCGAGGCCCTCGCCATGGACCCGCAGCAACGGCTGCTGCTGGAGATGTCGTGGGAGGCGCTGGAACAGGCGGGACTGAACGCGTCCACCCTCAAGGGCGCCGATGTCGGTGTCTTCGTGGGTGTCATCAACGAGGGATACGCGACCGGCGGTCCGGTCCCGCCGGAGCTGGAGGGCTTCACCGGCACCGGCACCACCGGGAGCGTCGCCTCGGGCCGCATCTCCTACGTCCTCGGCCTCGAGGGCCCCGCGGTGACCGTGGACACGGCCTGTTCCTCGTCCCTGGTCGCCATGCATCTGGCCGGACAGGCGCTGCGGCGCGGGGAGTGCACCATGGCACTGGCCGGCGGTGCGACCGTCATGGCCGGCCCCGGGATGTTCATGCAGTTCTCCCGACAGCGGGCGTTGGCCGTCGACGGCCGCTGCAAGTCGTACGCGGAGGCCGCAGACGGCACCGGCTGGGCCGAGGGTGCCGGTGTCGTCGTCCTGGAGCGCCTGTCCGACGCGCGCCGCAACGGCCACCGGGTCCTGGCCGTCGTCCGCGCGTCCGCCGTGAACCAGGACGGTGCGTCCAACGGCCTGACCGCCCCGAACGGCCCCTCGCAACAGCGCGTCATCCGCAAGGCACTGGCCGAGGCGGGACTGACCTCCGCCGACATCGACGTGGTCGAGGGTCACGGCACGGGCACCGTCCTCGGCGACCCCATCGAGGCACAGGCCCTGCTCGGAACCTACGGCCAGGACCGTGAACGCCCGCTCTGGTTGGGCTCTCTGAAGTCGAACATCGGGCACACGCAGGCCGCCGCCGGTGTCGCGGGCGTCATCAAAATGGTGCAGGCGATGCGATACGGCGTCCTGCCCGCCACCCTGCACGTCGACACCCCCTCCTCCCAGGTCGACTGGTCGGCCGGCGCCATCGAGCTGCTGACCGAGGAACGGGACTGGCCCCGGACGGGACGTCCCCGCCGGGCCGGCGTCTCCTCCTTCGGCGTCAGCGGCACCAACGCGCACCTGATCCTGGAGGAAGCCCCGGAGGAACCGGCCGGCGCACCCACGGAAGCGGCCGACCCGGCGTCGAACTCCGCCACGTCGTCCGTGATCCCCTCCGTGGTCCCGCTGGTGGTGTCCGCGGCCACCGAAGGCGCGCTGACGGGCCAGACCGGGCGCCTGGCGATGCTCCTCGCCCGGACGGACGCGCCTCTCATTGACATCGCGGGTGCGCTCGTCACCCGGCGGGCCCTGCTCTCCGAGCGGGCCGTGGTCGTCGCCGGCTCCCGGGCCGAGGCGGTGGCGGGGCTGGGCGCCCTCGCGAGCGGCGAGAACAGTCCCTCGGTGGTGACCGGCGCGGTGACCTCGCCCGGCCAGACGGTCCTGGTCTTTCCCGGTCAGGGTTCGCAGTGGTTGGGCATGGGCCAGGAGCTCATGGAGTCGTCACCGGTGTTCGCGGAGCGGGTGGGGGAGTGTGCCCGGGCTCTGGGGCCGTGGGTGGATTGGGACCTGAGGGCTGTGCTGCGCGGTGAGGTGGATCT
>NZ_JBIVZV010000025.1:0-6889 GCF_044759735.1 Streptomyces sp. NPDC100445
TGTCGTGGGAGGTGTTGGAGCGGGCCGGGATCGATCCGACCACGTTGAAGGGCAGCCGCACGGGTGTCTTCACCGGCGCCATGTACCACGACTACAGCGAGGCGGTCGCCGCCGGCAGCCTCGTCTCCGGCCGCGTCTCGTACACCCTCGGGCTCGAAGGCCCCTCCGTGACGGTGGACACGGCGTGCTCGTCCTCGCTGGTGGCGATGCACTCGGCGGTCCAGGCGCTGCGCAGCGGCGAGTGCTCACTCGCGCTCGCGGGCGGAGTCGCGGTGATGTCCACGCCCATCGCGTTCGTGCAGTTCTCGCGGCAGCGGGGCTTGGCGGTGGACGGACGGTGCAAGTCGTTCGCGGCGGGCGCGGACGGAACGGCATGGGCCGAAGGCGTCGGCTTGCTGCTCCTGGAACGTCTCTCGGACGCGCGCCGCAACGGCCATCAGGTCCTGGCGGTCGTCCGGGGTACAGCCGTCAACCAGGACGGCGCGTCGAACGGCATCACCGCGCCGAACGGCCCCTCCCAACAGCGAGTGATCCGCCAGGCGCTGGCGAGCGCCGGTCTGTCGGCGGCCGACGTGGACGCCGTCGAGGCGCACGGTACGGGCACGTCATTGGGTGACCCGATCGAGGCGCAGGCGTTGATCGCCACCTACGGCCAGGAGCGGGCCGGGGGTGAGCCGTTGTGGCTGGGCTCGTTGAAGTCGAACATCGGGCACGCGCAGGCCGCGGCGGGCGTGGCTGGGGTCATCAAGATGGTGCAGGCGATGCGGCACGGGGTGCTGCCCAAGACCTTGCACGTCGACGCGCCCACCCCGAAGGTCGACTGGTCGGCCGGCGCGGTGGAACTGCTGACGGAATCGAGGGAGTGGCCGGAGACGGAAGGGCGTCCGCGTCGCGCGGCGGTCTCCTCCTTCGGTATCAGTGGGACGAACGCGCACGTGATCCTGGAGGCCGTCGAGGCGGAGTCGGTGGCGGAACGGGCGGTGGATCCAGAAGGGTTGGTGCCCTTGGTGGTCTCCGGGAGGTCGCCCGAGGCGGCACGGACCCAGGCAGGCCGACTGGCGCGGTTCCTGGACGCCGACGACGCGCCGAACCTCACTGACGTGGCGTACTCGCTGGCGACGACTCGGACCCACTTCGACCATCGCGCGGTAGTGGTCGCCGAGTCGGTGGGGGCGGCGCGGGAGGGCCTGGGGGCGATACGGCCGGAGAGTGTGGTACCGGGCCGCCTGGGTGTGCTGTTCACGGGGCAGGGGTCGCAGCGGGTGGGGATGGGACGGGAGTTGTGTGCCGCCTATCCGGTGTTCGCCGAGGCGTTCGGCGAGGTGTGCGCGGCGGTCGACCCCAGGCTCGGTCGTTCGCTGAAGGCGGTGGTCTTCGAGGGCGCGGAGCTGCTGGACGGGACGGCGTTCGCGCAGCCGGCGCTGTTCGCGGTCGAGGTGGCGTTGTACCGCCTCGTACGGGCCTGGGGTGTGCGCCCCGACTTCCTGGCGGGGCATTCCATCGGTGAGGTGACGGCCGCCTATCTGGCGGGTGTGTGGTCGTTGGAGGACGCTGCCGCACTGGTCGTCGCTCGGGGCCGGTTGATGCAGGCCCTGCCGACCGGTGGGGCGATGATCGCGGTCGAAGCGACCGAGGAGGACGTGCTCCCGCTGCTCGGCGACCGCGTGAGCATCGCCGCCGTCAACGGCCCCAATTCATTGGTTCTTTCGGGTGCCGAGGACGCGGTGCTGGCTGTGACCGAGGCGCTTCCCGGTCGTCGGGTGAAGCGCTTGCGGGTGTCGCACGCGTTCCATTCCCCGTTGATGGAGCCGATGTTGGAGGAGTTCCGGCAGGTCGCGGCCGGGCTGACCTACCGCGCGCCGTCGCTGCCGGTGGTGTCGAACCTGACCGGTGACGTCGCGGCCCCCGAGCGGCTCTGCTCGCCCGAGTACTGGGTAGAGCACGTGCGCGGCACCGTCCGTTTCCACGACGGCGTCCAGGCCATGAAGGCCCAGAAGGTCACCACCTTCCTGGAGCTGGGCCCGGACGGCATCCTCACCGCGATGATCGCGGGTGACGGCGTACCGTCCCTGCGTCGGGACATCGGCGAGGAACGAGCACTCCTCGCCACCCTCGGGCAGTTGCACACGCGCGGTGTCGGGATCGACTGGGAGCAGGTGTTCGCCGGTACCGGCGCTCGTCGGGTGGCTCTCCCCACGTACGCCTTCCAGCACCAGCGCTACTGGCTGAACTCGATCCCGTCCGCCGGTGATCCCGCCCTGGTGGCCGAGCACCCACTGCTGGACTCGGTGATCAGTGTGCCTGAGACCGGTGGTGTGGTGTGCACTGGTCGGCTGTCTCTTGCCGCGCAACCCTGGTTGGCGGACCACCGGGTGTCCGGCGTGGTCCTGCTGCCGGGCGCCGCGCTGGTCGAACTGGCGGTCCGCGCCGGTGACGAGGTCGGGGCGCGGACACTCCGCGAACTGGTCATAGAAGAGCCCTTGGTGATTCCGGAGACGGGCGCGGTACGCGTTCAGGTCACGGTCGGTGAGGACATGGGGGGCGGTGTCCGTCCAGTCGGGCTGTATTCGCGGCCCGACACAGCGCAGTCCGAAGCGCCTTGGTCCCGCCACGCCACCGGAGAGGTGGGCGAGGACGCGTCGTCGCCTGGTGCCGGCTTGGGGGTGTGGCCGCCGGAGGGTGCTGTGGCGGTTGATGTGTCGCATCTGTACGAGGGCTTGGCCGGTCGTGGGTATGGCTATGGGCCGGTGTTCCAGGGGTTGCGTGCGGTGTGGCGGCGGGGCGATGAGGTGTTCGCCGAGGTCGCCTTGCCGTCGGGTGAGGTGGATGGGGCGGCGGGGTTCGGTCTGCATCCGGCTTTGTTGGACGCGGCGTTGCATGCCGGGGCTTTTTCGGGTGCGCGTGAGTCCGGTGGGGGCGGGTTGTTCTTGCCGTTCGCGTGGAGTGGTGTGTCGTTGCACGCTTCGGGTGCCTCTTCGCTGCGGGTGCGGTTGTCTTCCACGGGTGCGGAGTCGCTGTCGCTGGAGTTGTTCGATGGTGAGGGTGTGCCGGTGGCGTCGGTGGACTCGCTGGTGTTGCGGGCGGTCACCGAGGAGCAGTTGAGGGCGTCCGGTGACGCCGGTGAGTCGCTCTTCCGGGTCGAGTGGGTTCCCGTCGTGGTAGGTGAGGATGCTGAGTCCGGCGAGGTGGAGGTGTTCGAGGTCCGGTCGGTCTCGCTGGACGCGAACGCGGTGCAAGGAGTCGCGTCCGGAGCGTTGTCGGCTGTGCAGTCCTTCCTCGCCTCGTCGCATGAGGGTCGGTTGGTGGTGGTGACGCGGGGTGCGGTCGCACTCGGCGACGATGTGTGCGACCCGGTGGCGGCCACGGTATGGGGGTTGGTGCGCTCCGCGCAGGTGGAGAACCCGGACCGCATCGTCCTGATGGACTTGGACGGCCAGGCCCCTGCCGATGAGCTGCTGGCAGGCGTACTCACGACGGCTGAACCCGAAGTGGTGGTGCGTTCGGGTGAGGTGTTCGTGCCTCGGCTGGTGCGTGCGAAGACGGTGGCCTCTTCCGATGTGCCGGTGTTCCGGTCGGGTGGCACGGTGCTCGTCACGGGTGGTACGGGCACGTTGGGCGGTGTGGTCGCCCGGCACCTGGTCACCGCCCACGGCGTGCGGAGTCTGGTGCTGACCAGCAGGCGTGGGCCGGAGGCGCCCGGTGCGCCGGCACTCCGCGATGATCTGTCGGCATTGGGTGCGCGGGTGCAGGTGGTGGCCTGTGATGTGGCCGATCGTGAGCAGTTGGCGGGGTTGTTGGCGTGTGTTCCCGCTGAGGCTCCGTTGTCGGGTGTGGTGCATACCGCCGGTGTGTTGGACGACGGTGTGATCGGGAGCCTGACCCCGCAGCGGTTGGCTGGGGTGTTCCGGCCGAAGGTGGACGCGGCGCTGGCACTGCACGAGCTGACCAGTGGCTTGGAGTTGGATGCGTTCGTGCTGTACTCCTCCGCCTCCGGTGTTCTGGGCGGCCCAGGACAGGGGAACTACTCCGCTGCCAACGCCTTCCTGGACGCGTTCGCCCAATACAGGCGCGCGCAAGGCTTGCCCGGCCTTTCTCTGGCCTGGGGCCTGTGGGGTGAGGCGAGTGCGATGACGGGCTCGCTGGGCGCGTCCGATCAGGCGCGCATGAGCCGCAGCGGTATCCGGCCGCTGTCCGCCGAGGAGGGTATGGCACTCTTCGACACCGGCCTGTCCGCCGGTGAACCGACCCTGGTGCCCGTCAAGTTCGACCTCCCCGCACTCACCGCTCAGGCAGGTGATGGCCGGCTGGCTCCCATGCTGCGCGGTCTGGTCCGCCCACCCCGGCGTACCGCTTCCGGTGGTGGCCTCGTCCCCGCCGACTCCCTCTCGGACCGCCTGGCGGTGCTTGCGGCGGAGAAGCAGACGGAGACCCTGCTGGACCTGGTCCGCGGCGAGGTCGCCGTGGTGCTGGGGCACGCAGACGCCGAGAGCATCGCACCCGGACAGGCGTTCAGCGAACTGGGCTTCGACTCGCTGACCGCGGTGGAACTGCGTAACCGGCTGAACGCGGCGACGGGTCTGAGGTTGCCGGCCACGCTCACCTTCGACTACCCGTCACCCGCCGCGATCACCGAGCACCTGCGCGCCGAACTGGTCCCGGACTCGGCCACCGGAGCGCTGGACCTTGAGGGCGTCGACGAGGCCGGGCTGCGCAAGGTCCTCGCCTCGGTGCCGCTGAAGCGGTTGCAAGAGCTGGGCGTGCTGCGGCAGTTGCTGCCGCTCGTGGCCGCGGCCCCCGGTGGCGTCAGGGCGGCCCCGTCCGAACGGCAGAACGCGTCGCACCTGATCGCCGACATGGACGTCGCCGACCTCATCGAACGCGCGATGGGCAACACCAACGACTGAGCCCGCCGCGGGCTACGGAGGAACTCAAGTATGTCTGTGTCCGAGGACAAGCTCGTCGCGGCACTGCGCGCGTCTCTCATGGAGAACGAGCAGCTCAAGGAGGAGCGCGACGCGGCTCTCGCGGCGTCGTCCGAACCGATCGCGATCGTGTCGGCCGCCTGCCGGTTACCTGGTGGCGTCTCCTCACCCGAAGATCTGTGGCGTCTGGTGGCCGAGGAACGCGACGGCATCACACCGTTCCCGGAAGACCGTGGCTGGGACGTCGACCGGCTCTACGACCCCACCCCCGGCGTGGCCGGCAAGTCCTACGTCCGGGAGGGCGGCTTCCTCCACGACGCGGCGGAGTTCGATCCGGCGCTGTTCGGTATCTCTCCGCGTGAGGCGCTCGCCATGGACCCGCAGCAGCGGTTGCTGCTGGAGGTGTCGTGGGAGGTGCTGGAGCGGGCCGGGATCGACCCGACCACGCTGAAGGGCAGCCGAACGGGTGTGTTCGCCGGGCTGATGTACCACGACTACGAGGCGGCCGTGGCGGCCGGCAGCATCGTGTCCGGCCGGGTCGCGTACACCTTCGGTTTCGAGGGTCCGGCCGTGACGGTGGACACGGCGTGCTCGTCGTCGCTGGTGGCGGTGCACTCGGCGGTCCAGGCGCTGCGCGGCGGCGAGTGCTCGCTCGCGCTGGCCGGCGGTGTGGCCGTCATGGCCAGGCCGGGCAGTTTCATCGAGTTCTCGCGCCAACAGGGCCTCGCGCCGGACGGACGGTGCAAGTCGTTCGCGGCGGGGGCGGACGGTACGGCGTGGGCGGAAGGCGTGAGCCTCGTCCTGCTGGAGCGCCTCTCCGACGCCCGCCGCAACGGTCACCACGTCTTGGCGGTCGTCCGGGGTACGGCGGTGAACCAGGACGGCGCCTCCAATGGTCTCACCGCCCCCAACGGCCCCTCCCAGCAGCGTGTCATCCGTCAGGCCCTCGCCAACGCGGGCCTGACCACCTCCGAGATCGACGCCGTCGAGGCGCACGGTACGGGCACGTCATTGGGTGACCCGATCGAGGCGCAGGCGTTGATCGCCACCTACGGCCAGGAGCGGGCCGGGGGCGAGCCGCTGTGGCTGGGCTCGTTGAAGTCGAACATCGGGCACGCGCAGGCCGCGGCGGGCGTGGCTGGGGTCATCAAGATGGTGCAGGCGATGCGCCACGGGGTGCTGCCCAAGACCCTGCACGTCGACACGCCCACCCCGAAGGTCGACTGGTCGGCCGGCGCGGTGCAACTGCTGACGGAATCACGAGAATGGCCGGAGACGGAAGGGCGTCCGCGTCGCGCGGCGGTCTCCTCCTTCGGTATCAGCGGCACCAACGCCCACGTCGTGCTGGAATCCGCCGAGAACGAGACCCCGGAGCCGACCGCGACACGCGGGAGCGTGCCACTCGTCCTCTCGGGCCGCACAGCCGACGCCGTGCACGCGCAGGCCCGGCGCCTCGCTGACCACCTGGAGCTGTACCCCGACCTGAGCGTGACGGACGTGGCGTACTCGCTGGTCAGCTCCCGTGCCCGGCTCGACCACCGTGCGGTGGTGGTCGCGGCCTCGGTGGAGGAGGCGCGGGAGGGCCTGGGGGCGATACGGCCGGAGAGTGTGGTACCGGGCCGCCTCGGTGTCCTGTTCACCGGCCAGGGGTCGCAGCGGGTGGGGATGGGACGGGACCTGTATGCCGCCTATCCGGTGTTCGCCGAGGCGTTCGACGAGGTGTGTGCGGCGGTCGATGCGAAGCTCGGTCAATCCCTGAAGGCGGTGGTCTTCGAGGCCGGGGACCTGCTGGACGAGACCCGCTTCGCGCAGCCGGCGCTGTTCGCGGTCGAGGTGGCGTTGTACCGCCTCATATGGTCCTGGGGCGTACGTCCCCACTGTCTGGCGGGGCATTCCATCGGTGAGGTGACGGCCGCCTATCTGGCGGGTGTGTGGTCGTTGGAGGACGCTGCCGCACTGGTCGTCGC
>NZ_JBIVZV010000026.1:0-5875 GCF_044759735.1 Streptomyces sp. NPDC100445
GTACTCGCCCTACGACAACCGCTACATCCTGGCGCTACTGGAGTATCAGGAGGCATCGATCAGAGAGGATTTATGCAGAGTAAAGATAGTGTCGCATTGGTCGCGAACGCCCTCATCGTGAGTTGCGATGACCACAGCGCAGCCGGCCTTGCTCATCTCTCTGAGGGTATCGACAACCATGATGGTGTTGTCACCGTCAAGGGCGCCCGTCGGCTCGTCGGCAAGTACTAGAGAAGGTTGCTGAACTATTAGACGAGCCAGAGCCACGCGCTGCTGTTCTCCGCCGCTCAAATGATATATCTTCTGTTTTTCTCGTCCTGCAAGACCAACACGGTCAAGAGCCTCCGTGATCGCTTTGCTGCCCTCTGTGCTCGGCCATCGCCTTGGTTTGACAGCAACCTCGAGATTCTCTGCGACAGTCGCGTTCTCTATCAATGCATAGCTCTGAAATAGATAGCCAAGGGTGTCGCGACGGAACCGCCGGATCGCGCGTGGACTGAACCCTGTTATTTCGGCGCCCTTGTAGTGAATGGCTCCGGAAGTCGGCTTGTCGAGCAGTCCTAGGCAGTTAAGGAGGGTTGACTTGCCTGAACCGCTTGGGCCTACGAGGGCCAGCATTTCTCCACGGCTGATGGTCAGATTGATGTTGCGCCAAAGGGTTCGAGTACCGAAGGTTTTTGAAAGATCCGAGATTTCGATCATAATACGCTCCGGACTGCACTGGATACTTCGTCTATTGAGGTTGCTCATGCACCGGCCGCTGCTTCCTTGATAATACGGCGGTGGAAATAAGCAAGAGCGAGAAGTACTGCCCCGACCTCGAGACCGACAACGCTCATTATGACGCTGAGGTCCAGCGCAGTTATGTGAGTAGGCTGGAATGGCGCCGGTGTGCCGGCGGCTGCGAACTTGGTCAATTGCTGATTTTGTTGCCATGCTTCGAACGGGACCCGCGTCGCAAAAACGATTGCGATAGCCACTTCTACGGCTAGGATAAAACGGTGCGTGGCAACGTAAGTCCAGCCGCTTACGTGTCGCGCAAAAATACCCTGCGCGTTCTTACGCGAGTAGATTATGCAGATGCCGACACCGGCTACGAGCAGCACCACGACGGCTACGATAAGATTGAATATTTGAATTCGGAGCTTGCTGACTGCATCCTTGTAATCGCGGGCCGTCTTTTGGGCTACTGAACTCACTGCAATTACGTATGTTTGAAGCTTTCTTGCTTCGATGGAGTGCAGTGTGTCATCCGGGTCGGGGAAGATCACACCGTCCTGAGTGGCGAATGTATCGTAGGCGTCGTTTGTAAGGAAGTGAGAGCCGTTGGGTACGGCAACAACAATAGGATTCCGAACGAAGGACCGGTCATCCGTTGGACTATGTGCTGAGTTATAGACCTGAGCGCCCGTATTGTAAACGAAAAGGCTCTGGTCGGCTTTGCTGCGGAGAGTTTTGATGGGGATGTGTCGACTGTTATCGGGATCGAGTATCTCGACAGTTGCTTTAGTGATCGCCTGGGTGTGGGACGCGAGGGGTGTGGGAATGATTAGCCGTATGGCACGCGAGTCGGGGTCCTTGCTGTTCCTGACTTCGGAACCGTATCGCCGCCCGGCCGGGTCGAGGACGGGCTGCTTACTGAGGTAGGTGTCATTGACAATGATTATTTCGCCAGGCGGCAGGTGAGCGCCGGGCGCAGAGATTTGCAGATCTCTGCGCCCGGCGACGATTACGTCACCTTTCCTGTCAGCGTCGCGCAACCATGGGCCCAGCTGTTTATCCAACTGATCCAAGTGCGCCGCGAAGGCCCCATTGAGGCGAAGAGAAACGGCGTCGCCCACCTTCCGGTAGACGTGCTGGTTCTCCTCCCGCGCCATCACATCTCGCGCAGCAAGCGTGACGTCCGTGGCGATGCTGAGAGTGAGAAGGAGTGCTGGAATGCGGACAAGGTAGACGCTGATAGATGCTGCCCGAGAGGGCAGCTCACCTTTCAGGGCACGCAGTACGTCAACCTTGGCGGTCAGCGCAAGGGCAGCAGCATGGGTAGCCAGCACCAGGGCGGTCAGGAGGCCGGCGATAGTTACCGCAACCGCAGTGAACAGTTCGAGCCAGGCGAAGTCGTTATACAAACCCAGGAAGGTGAGGGCGGCGCCCACCACGGCGCTGGCTGCCAATAGCCAGAACACGGTCAGCTGGCGCAGATCGCGTATCAGAATGTCAACCAAAGACATTCCCTGCATGCGAAGGACACCGTAGGATTTTGCGTTGAGTAGTACGCTTGCGCCCGTCACCGTGAGCGCCGCGAGGGCAACAGTGCAGAAGGCCCACCAGAGGGGGTCGTCCGCGTATTGTTCGGCCAGTTCGCTGTACGAGAGTGGGTGGGTGACGCTCGTAACCAGGCCAAGTCGGTCAAGCTCAAACCCCAGTTTTTCGGCAGCCTTTGAGGAGCCGAATACGTAGTACATGCCGCGTGGATCGCGATGTTCGATCTCTGAGATCGGACCTACGTGGGTTTTGTAGTTCTTGCTAAACTCCGGATACCCTCCGTTCAGCCAGGCAGTTGCGACGGTACTGGTACCGCTAGGTGCCATATAGAGATGCCGCAGCCCATCGGGGTTTTTTAGGTCGGTCATCTCTCGAGCGACCACTACATTGTGCTTGATCGAGAACGCCTTGATGGTCTGGATGACTTGCGCACTATTCACCGAGTTATCAGAATCGAGCACATCAACCACGGCAGAGTTACCTAGTGGCTGACTCTCATCCAGTGCCTGCACGAGCAGAAAAGCCAGCACCGCCGAGAAGGACAAGATGGCAGCGTGGACGAATCGTATACCTCGATGCAGCATCGGATACCTAAGCTCAGGGCGCTGAGGCGCACATGTTCAGGGAATTAATTGACACAAAGAAGAGCTGTGGAGGCGAGTAGAATTCGCCTCCACAGCTGAGCCGAGCTGGCCATCGGAGCGGCCTGCTGCGGCGGGAACTCAAGAGACTTGAAACCCCAGTGAGGGTTTAGCAGCTCGGGTTGTAGTAGTAGCTGATGTGGTTGCTTGAGCCCACGCCGCTATTCTTCTCGATCGAAGCCAGGGACCAGACGCCCTTCGCCGTGCAGCCACTGCGGGACAGCTGGTCGTTGTTCTTCACCGAGGATGCGTGCTTGTTGTCCGGGTGCTTGTAGTTAGACCAGGCGCTGTTGGCGCCCTCGTCGTAGCTCCACTTGCCCCCGTCACGGTCGACCGTGATGGCCATCGCCGGCGAGGCTGCAGCGGCGATGATGGCTGCGCACGCCAAGGCGGCCTTGAATCCAGTCCTCTTGTTCATGATTGACTCCCCTTTTCATCATGATTTTGATCAGGACAGGTCAAGATCATGGTGCGCGCAGTAGCGGGCCTGCAACTGTATGCGCATGTGATCTATCTAACTGGATCTTGTTTCAGCCAAGCGTGCACCGATGGGCGTGGGTGTGAACGGCGGCGATGTGGGCAGGACGGAGCCACCTTGCAGATGCGGCTGGCGGGTCAAGAGCTGCCAGGTCAGGGCTGCATTCCCGCTTCTAGCGGCTTGGCGGAGATTGGCTAGGTTGACTCCCAACAGGTGGATAGACAGGCTGTGGCCGGAATGGCACCGTCGGCCGTCCCATCCTCAGGTGGGAGGCGCACCGGGACGTTACGGTGCATACGCTTCGTGGTCGTCCAGTGGGTGTGCAGGCCCTCGACAGGTGCTACGTTCTCAGCGGCCGCCAATGCCCCATTTACATATCCACAGACCGGGATATTTCGGTCATTGCGAGCTAAGATCTAGGGTCGGAATAAGCTCTATGGCATTCCCAACAATTCCACTTCGTCGCCACGTTCCCGTTTGGTTGATACCGATGTTGTGGACGCTTGCTTTCGGCCTGTGGGGGCTATCTCGGCAAAACAGTGTGTGGCGGGATGAGGCCGCTACCTGGAATGTGGCTCAGCGCTCAACAGCTGAAATATGGCACATGCTGGGAAACGTGGACGTCGTGCATGGGTGCTACTACCTGCTAATGCATGTGCTGTTCGAGATTTTCGGCCCCGGCACCACGACACTGCGGCTCCCCTCGGTCCTGGCCACCGCAGTGGCGGCAGCCTGTGTCACTGTCATCGGTCAGCGGCTCGCCAACGCGTGGGCAGGGTTGGCTGGCGGGCTGACGTTCGGCCTGCTGCCGGCTGTGCAGTTCTACCTGCAAGAGGGGCGGCCATATGCCCTGGTAGCAGCCGGATGTGGGGTCTCGACCATGCTGCTGGTCACTTTGCTCCAAGGGCGTGCTCATCTAAGCCGCTGGGCTGCCTACGGCAGCACCGTATTGATCTGCGGACTTTTGAACTGGCTTTCGCTCATGATCCTGCTGGCACACTTTATGACTTTGGCTTGGATCCGAGTTCCGCGTTGCGTTTGGGCACGCTGGCTAGTGGCGTCTGTGGTCGCTTCCGCCTGCGTGTCCCCCTTGATCCTGTTCAGCGAAAGCCAGTCGGCACAGGTATCGTGGATACCTCCACTCACCTGGCACATGCTGATCGGCCCGACGGTCCTGCTGGTGATCGGTGGTGTCGGAGCCCTACTGGACCAGCCTGAAGCCGGTCGGTTGTCCTTGGCATCCGTCGGGCTGCCGTTGCTGGCGGTGCCGCAACTCGGCCTCATCGCGCTTTCCCTGATTCAGCCGCTGTTCTTGGACCGCTACATTCTCTTCAGCATGCTCGGCCTTGCGCTCCTGATCGGCGGGATCGTCGAATCGGCAAGGAAGGCAGCCCAGCCTCGTTCCGCGACCGCGTCAGCATGGGTTCTCCCCGTAGTGGTTGCCGTAGCGATGGTGGCACTACTGCCGCAGTCGCTGGCGAAGCGGTCACCTAAGAGTCGGGTGGACGATGTCCTGGCCGTAGCATCAGACGTTCAGCGGATGAAGAAGTCCGCGACTGCAGTGCTGTTCGTACCTTCGGCGCGCAGGGACACCAAGTCCGTCTCCCCGGAAGCATTCGCTGGCCTTCATGACATCGCCCTGGCGGAAAGCCCAGAGCAGTCAGGAACCCTGAAGGGTGTGGAGGCTGGCCCTTCTCAGATCCGCTCCGCGATGCTGAGACAGCGTCGTCTAGTGCTAGTTACGGATGCGACCTCGGTGGCGAAGCCGGTGACCGCCGAGCGAGACAGGACCAAAATCAAGGTGTTGAAACGGTACTTCACTGCGATAGCTGACGAGCAGGTCCGCGGTCGCAGGGTGACGGTGTACAAGCGGTATGCGCCGGCCCGGTAGCACGGTGGCTGGCGACTACGCATGACAGGGGCCAGCCCGATGCAACGAAGCGGTGTATAGAAGGAGTTGGATAGATCACATGAGCGCGTGGTTGCCAGATGGCTACGATACGCGCCATGATCTTGACCTGTCCTGATCAAAAATCATGGTGAAAAGGGGAGTCATTCATGAACAAGAGGTCCGGGGCTAAGGCTGCACTTGCATCAGCGGCCATCATCCTCGCAGCCGCCGCTCCGGCGCTTGCTACGACCACCAACGTCGGCGGCGGCACTTGGAGTTACGACGAGGGTGCTAACACGGCGTGGTCAAACTATAAGCACCCGAACAACAAGCACTCGTCCGCGGTGGAAACCGGCGACAGCCTGACCACGAGCGGTTGCACGGCGGCGGGCAAGTGGTCCCTTGCCTCGCGGAACAAGTCGGGCAGCCGCGTGGCGTACTACTACAACCCGAGCTGCTGAGCTTCTCCTTAGCGTTTTGAACTCAGGCGTCAAGGGTCAGCCCTCGGTTGACGGGTACAAACGAAGCTGTGGAGGCGAGGATCCTTGCCTCCACAGCTTTTGCTTCTGGGGATCAAGGCTCCGATGTCAGTGGGGCGCT
>NZ_JBIVZV010000027.1:0-4944 GCF_044759735.1 Streptomyces sp. NPDC100445
CGCCTGCATGGACGGGCTGATGTCGGTCCGTCGGGCGGCCGGGTTCCCGGCGCGGTCGCTGGCCTGGGGGCTGTGGGAGCAGAGCACCGGCATGGGTGCCGGTCTCGACGAGCTGTCCCGCAGCCGCATGAACCGCCGTGGCGGCGTACTGCCCCTTACCCCGGCCGAAGGCATGGACCTGTTCGACGCGGCGCTGGGCAGTGACCGGACGCTGCTCGTGCCGGCCAGGCTCGACCTGCGCGGGCTGCGTGCCGACGCGACCGCCGGGGCCACCGTGCCGCCGCTGCTGCGCGGGCTGGTCCGCGCGGGCCGGCGTACCGCGCGCGGTGACGGACGCGACGGCCGGGACGGGCTGGCCGGGCGGTTGGCCGGGCTGGCCGGGGGCGAGCGGGAGGCGCTGCTGCTGGACCTCGTCCGCACCCATGTCGCGAACGTCCTCGGGCACGCCGGACCGGACCGGGTCGGGGCCGAAACCGCTTTCAAGGACGCCGGGTTCGACTCCCTGACCTCCGTCGAACTGCGCAACCGGCTGCGCGAGGCCACCGGTTTGAGCCTGCCTGCCACCGCCGTCTTCGACTACCCGACGCCGCTCGCCCTCGCCCGGCACCTGCACGAGTCGTTCCAGGGCGTGACACCTGCCGTGCCCCTGCCGGTGGCCGCGCCGCACGACCCGGCGGAGCCGGTCGCGATCGTGGGCATGGCCTGCCGGCTGCCCGGCGGTGTCGGCAGCCCCGAGGACCTGTGGCGCCTGGTCAGCGAGGGCCGTGACGGTGTGACCGGGTTCCCGACGGACCGCGGCTGGGACCTGGACCGGGTCCTCGACGACGACCCCGAGCACGCCGGGACGTCCTACGTCGGCCAGGGCGGTTTCCTGCACGAGGCCCCACTGTTCGACCCGGTGTTCTTCGGTATCTCGCCGCGTGAGGCGGTGGCGATGGACCCGCAGCAGCGGCTGTTGCTGGAGACCTCGTGGGAGGCGCTGGAGCGGGCCGGTATCGACCCGACCGGGCTCAAGGGCACGGAGGTCGGCGTGTTCAGCGGCATCATGGGCGTCGACTACTACTCCGGTGGTGACGTCCCGGAGGAGGTGGGCGGATTCGCCCTGACCGGTGCCGGGGCGAGCGTCGCCTCGGGCCGGGTGTCGTACGTCTTCGGTTTCGAGGGCCCGGCGGTCACCGTGGACACCGCCTGCTCCTCATCGCTGGTGGCGCTGCACCTGGCCGCGCAGGCGCTGCGCAACGGCGAGTGCTCCCTGGCGCTGGCCGGTGGTTCCACCGTGATGGCCGGGCCCGGGATGTTCATGGAATTCTCGCGGCAGCGGGCGCTCGCCACGGACGGGCGCTGCAAGTCCTACGCCGACGCCGCCGACGGCACGGGCTGGGCCGAGGGCGCAGGTGTCGTCGTCCTGGAGCGGCTGTCGGAGGCCCGCCGCAAGGGCCACCGGGTGCTGGCGGTGGTACGCGGCAGCGCCGTGAACCAGGACGGCGCGTCCAACGGCCTGACCGCCCCCAACGGGCCCTCCCAGCAGCGGGTGATCCGCAAGGCGCTCGCCGACGCGGGCCTGACCACGGCGGACGTGGACCTGGTGGAGGGCCACGGCACCGGCACCGTCCTCGGCGACCCGATCGAGGCGCAGGCCCTGCTCGCCACCTACGGCAGGGATCGCGAGGAGCCGCTGTGGCTGGGCTCGTTGAAGTCGAACATCGGGCACGCGCAGGCCGCCGCCGGTGTCGCCGGTGTCATCAAGGCCGTGCAGGCGCTGCGGCACCGGACGATGCCCGCAACCCTGCACGTCGACTCGCCGTCCTCCCAGGTCGACTGGTCGGCCGGCGCGGTGGAACTGCTCACCGAGGCCCGGGAGTGGGCCGACCCGGGACGGCCCCGGCGGGCCGCGGTGTCCTCGTTCGGACTGAGCGGCACCAACGCGCACGTGATCCTGGAGGAGGTCCCCGAGGAGGCGGGGCGGCCGCCGGCGGCCGCCCCGGCCCCGGTCGGCGCGGTGCCGCTGGTGGTGTCGGCCCGCGGCACCGGCGCGCTCGCCGGGCAGGCCGCACGGCTCGCCGCGTTCCTCACCGGTGGCGACACCGCGCCGGCCGATGTCGCGGCGGCCCTGGTGACCCGGCGGGCCGTCCTGTCCGAGCGGGCCGTGGTGGTGGCCGGCACCCGTGAGGAGGCTCTGGCCGGACTGGAAGCGCTGGCCCGCGGCGAGAACGGCCCCGCCGTCGTGACCGGTGGCCCCGCCGCCACGGCCGGGACCGGGAAGGTCGTCCTGGTCTTCCCCGGCCAGGGCGGCCAGTGGACCGGCATGGGCCGTGAACTGCTGGACAACTCAACGGTGTTCGCCGAGCGGATCGCGGAGTGCGCCCGGGCGCTCGAACCCTGGATCGACTGGGACCTGGAGGAGGTGCTGCGCGGCGAGGTGCCCGCCGAGCTGCTGGACCGCACCGACGTCGTCCAGCCGGCGAGCTTCGCCGTGATGATCGGCCTGGCGGCCCTCTGGGCCTCGGTGGGTGTCGTACCGGACGCGGTGGTCGGCCACTCCCAGGGGGAGATCGCCGCTGCCTGCGTCGCCGGAGCGCTGTCACTGGAGGACGCGGCACGCCTCGTGGCACTGCGCGCCCAGGTGATCACCGAGCGGTTGTCCGGGCTCGGCGGCATGATCGCCGTCGGCCTGTCCGAGGAAGAGGCGACGGCCGCCGTGGCCCGCTGGGCGGACCGCATCCACGTCGCCGCGGTCAACTCCCCGTCGTCGGTGGTGGTCGCCGGGGACGCCGGCCTCCTTGACGAGGTCGTCGGGACGCTGACTGCGGAAGGGATCCGGGCCCGGCGGATCGCGGCCGACTTCGCCTCGCACACCCCGCACCTGGAGGCGGTGCGCGAGTTGCTCACCAAGGCGTTCGCCGACGTCCGCGGCCGGGCCCCCGTCATCCCGTTCCACTCCACCGTCACCGGCGAGCGTGTCACCGAGGCCGGCACACTGGACGCCGACTACTGGTACCGCAACGTGCGCCACCAGGTCCGCTTCGCCCCGGCCGTCACCTCCCTGGTGGAGTCCGGGCACACCGTGTTCGTGGAGGTCGGCACCCACCCGGTGCTCGCCCCGGCCATCAGCGAGACCGCCGACGGCACCGACGTGCTCGTCACCGGGACACTGCGCCGCGACGACGGCGGCCCCCGACGGCTGCTGATCTCCATGGCCGAACTGTTCGTCAGGGGCGTACCGGTGGACTGGACGGGTGTCCTGCCGCCCGCCACCGGTGCGGTCGACCTGCCGACGTACGCCTTCGACCACCAGCACTACTGGCTTCCCACGCCCGCCGCCGCGGGCGACGCCGCCTCGCTGGGACTGGCCGGCGCTGACCACCCGCTCATCGGGGCGGTGGTCGAGCTGCCGGACACCGGTGGTGTGCTGTGCACCTCGCGGCTGTCGCTGCGCACCCACCCGTGGCTGGCCGACCACGCCGTCGGCGACGTCGTCCTGCTGCCCGGCACCGGCCTGGTCGAACTCGCCGTCCGCGCGGGCGACGAGGCCGACTGCTCCACGCTGGAGGAACTCGTCATCGAGGCCCCGCTGATCCTGCCGCCGCAGGGCGGGGTCCGCGTGCAGGTGAGTGTCGGCGGCGCCGGCGAACACGGCACCCGCACGGTCACCGTCCACTCCACGCCCGACGGCGCCACCGGCACCGACGGCTGGACCCGGCACGCCACCGGCGTCCTCACCCCGGCGCCCCCCGCCCGTACCCGCGCCGACACCGACCTCACCACCTGGCCGCCGCCCGGCGCCGAACGAGTCGATGTGACCCCGGAGGACTTCTACGCCGGGCTCCGCGACCACGACTACCACTACGGGCCCGTCTTCCGCGGACTGCGCGCGGTGTGGCGGCGCGGCGAGGAACTCTTCGCCGAGGTCGCCCTGCCCGAGGGGGAGCACCAGGCGGCCACGGCGTACGGCATCCATCCCGCGCTCCTCGACGCCGCCCTGCACACCAAGGCGTTCCTCGGCAGCGGCGAACACCGCACGATGCTGCCGTTCGCCTGGAACGGGCTGACCCTGCACGCCTCCGGGGCCACCTCGCTGCGGATCAGGGTCGCCCGGCCCGCGCCGGACGCGCTCTCCCTGGAGGCCGCCGACGACACCGGCACCCCCGTCCTCAGCGCCGGCTCCCTGGTGTTCCGCCCGGTCGCACCGGACCAACTGCGCACCACAGGCGGCGACATGCTCTTCGGTGTCGACTGGGTCCCGCTGCCCCGGCCCGAGGGCACGCGGGTCCCGTCCTGGCTGCGGCTGTCCACGGCGGAGGAGGTGGCGACGCTCGCCGAGGACACCCCGGGCGGCACCGAGCCGCCCCGCGCGGTCGTCGTGAAGGCCACGACCTCCGGACCGGACGACACCCCGCTGGCCGTCACGGACCGCATCCTGGAGGTCGTCCAGACCTGGCTGGCCGGCGGCGGCCTGGAGGACACCCGGCTGGTCGTGCTCACCCGGGGCGCGGTGCCCGCGGGGGGTGACGCGGCGGTCACCGACCCCGGCGGCGCCGCCGTCTGGGGCCTGGTCCGTGCCGCACAGGCCGAGAACCCCAGCCAGATCGTGCTCCTCGACACGGACACCGGCACGGACAGCCGCACGGAAGGCGGCACGGACACCGGCACGCACGGCGGGCCCGACCCGGAGGGCGCGGAGGACGCGGACCGCCTCGGGGCGCTGCTCGGCGCTGTCCTCGCCACCGGCGAGCCGGAACTCGCCGTACGGCAAGGCGGGTTGTACGTGCCGCGGCTCGCCCGCGAGCTTCCCGTCCCTGCCGTGGAGCCGGTGCTCGATCCGGAGGGCACGGTCCTGGTCACCGGTGGTACCGGGTCGTTGGCGGCTGTGCTGGCCCGGCATCTGGTGGCCCGGCACGGTGTCCGGCACCTGGTGCTGGTCAGCCGGAGCGGTCCGGCGGCGGC
>NZ_JBIVZV010000028.1:0-4844 GCF_044759735.1 Streptomyces sp. NPDC100445
CCGCCCCATCCACCCCGCGAACACCTCCGACTCCCCCAACAACTCCACCGCCATCCCCACCCACTGCGCCCCCTGACCCGGAAACACGAACACGGGGCCGGTGTCACCGTGGCCGCGGGTGGACATGGTGGTGTCCGCCGCGAGGGCCGTCAGGCGTGCCAGTGCTTCGGCGTGGGTGCGCGCGACGGCGACGCCGCGGTGGTCGAAGACGGTGCGCGAGGTCAGGGAGAGGGCGATGTCGGGCAGGGGGGTGGCGGGGTGGGTCTCCAGGAAGGTGGCGAGCCGCTCGGCCTGGGCGCGCAGGGCGTCGGGGGTCCTGCCGGAGAGGGCGAGGGGCACTGCGCCGTGCGCGGTGGTGGGCGGGGTCGTGGGGGGCTGCTCGTCGGGGGTGGGTGGCGCCGACTCGAGGATGACGTGGGCGTTGGTGCCGCTGAGGCCGAAGGAGGAGACGCCGGCGCGGCGCGGTTCGTCCCGCTCCGGCCATTCCCGGGCGTCGGTGAGCAGTTCCACGGCGCCCTCGGTCCAGTCGACCTCGGGGGTGGGCATGTCGGCGTGCAGGGTCCTCGGCAGCACGCCGTGCCGCATCGCCTCCACCATCTTGATCACACCGGCGACACCCGCGGCCGACTGGGCGTGGCCGATGTTGGACTTCAGGGAGCCGAGCCAGAGCGGCCGGCCGTCTTCGGGGCGTTCCTGGCCGTAGGTGGCGAGGAGGGCCCGGGCCTCGATCGGGTCGCCGAGGGCGGTGCCGGTGCCGTGCGCCTCGACGGCGTCCACGTCGGACGGCGACAGCCGGGCGTTCTCCAGGGCCTGGCGGATGACCTCGCGTTGCGCGGTGCCGTTGGGGGCGGTCAGGCCGTTGGAGGCGCCGTCCTGGTTGACGGCGGTGCCGCGCACGACGGCCAGCACCTCGTGACCGTTGCGGCGCGCGTCGGACAGGCGCTCCAGGAGGAGGACGCCGACGCCCTCGGAGAAGCCGGTGCCGTTCGCGCCCGCCGCGAAGGCCCGGCACCGGCCGTCCGGGGAGAGGCCGCGCTGGCGGGAGAACTCCACGAACATCTTGCTGTCGGACATCACGGCGGCGCCGCCCGCCATCGCCATCTGCGACTCGCCGGTGCGCAGGGACTGCACGGCGAGGTGGATGGCGACCAGCGACGAGGAGCACGCGGTGTCGACGGTGACGGCGGGGCCCTCCAGACCCAGGGTGTACGACACGCGGCCGGAGGCGAAACTGCCGGTGCTGCCGCGCCCGATGTACGCCTCCAGGTCCTCGGGGACCTGTCGCACCCGTGGGGCGTAGTCGTGGTGCATGACGCCGGTGTAGAAGCCGATCCGGTGCCCGCGCAGGGAGGTGGGGTCGATGTTGGCGTGCTCCAGGGCCTCCCAGGAGGTCTCCAGGAGGAGGCGCTGCTGCGGGTCCATGGCGAGGGCCTCGCGCGGGGAGATCCCGAAGAACGCGGCGTCGAAGTCGGCTGCACCGTCGAGGAAGCCGCCCTCACGCACGTAGGAGGTGCCGGGCGTGTCGGGGTCGGGGTCGTACAGGCCCGCCAGGTCCCAGCCGCGGTCGGCCGGGAAGGCGCTGATCGCGTCGGTGCCGTCGGCGACCAGCCGCCAGAGGTCCTCCGGGGAGCCGACCCCGCCGGGCAGACGGCAGGCCATACCGACGATGGCGATGGGCTCGTGGGCCCTGTCCTCGACCTCGCGCAGCCGGCGGGTGGCCTGGCGTGCGGTGGCGACGGCCTTGTTGAGGTAATCGCGGTACTTCTTGTCGTCGACCATGGGGAAGGGTCAGCTCCTGGAATGAGACTTCTGACGGCGGGCGGGCGGCGGGGACGGCGGCGTCAGGAAGCGGTGAATTCGTTGAACTCGTTGTCGATGATGTCGAAGACCTCGTCGTCGGTGACCGATTCGAGGTCGTCGTCCGTCTCGTCCTGGGCGGCGTCCGGGGACCACTTGGCCAGCAGGACGTGCAGGGCGGCGGTGACCTGTGCGCGGACCGCGGGGTCCTCGGGTACGGAGGCGAGCGCGGCCTTCAGTTTCTCCACGTCGGCCACCGCCCGGTGGACGGCGGGCCCGCCGTCGGGGGCCAGTGCGTCCCGGAGGTGGCGGACGAGCACAGCGGGTGCCGGGTGGTCGAAGAGCAGGGTGGCGGGCAGCCGGAGGCCGGTGGCCGCGGACAGCCGGTTGCGCAGCTCGACGGCGGTGAGCGAGTCGAAGCCCAGCTCCTGGAAGGCGCGGTCCGGGTGGATGGCGTGTACGTCCTGGTGGCCGAGGACGACGGCGGTCTCGGCCCGGACCAGGTCGAGCAGGATCTCCCGCTGGGCGTCCTCGCCGAGGCCGGTCAGTCGCCTGCGCAGTGAACCGGCGGTGGCGAGATCGGTGTCGCGCGCGCGGGCCTCGGCGGCAGTGATGCGCCGTATCTCGGCTACACCCGTCAGGAGGGCGGAGGGCCGGGCGGCGGTGAACGCCGGGTGGAAGCGTTTCCAGTCGATGTCGGCGACGGTGAGGCCGCTCTGGTCGCCGGCCAGGGCGCGGTCGAGCGCGCTGAGCATGAGATCGGGGCGGACGGCCCGGATGCCCTGGCGGCGCAGTCGGGGAGCCGAGGCGGCGTCCACCATGCCGCCGTCGGCCCAGGCGCCCCAGGCGACGGAGGTGGCGGTCCGGCCGAGGCCGCGCCGGTGCTGGGCCAGGGCGTCCAGGTAGGCGTTTCCCGCCGAGTAGGCGCTCTGGCCGCCGCTGCCCCAGACACCGGCGATGGACGAGAAGACGACGAACGCGTCGAGGTCGGTGTCGGCGAGGAGTGCGTCGAGGTGGGCCGCGCCGGCGACCTTGGCGGAGACGACGGCGGCGAAGTCGTCGAGCGTGGTCTCCGCCAGGGTGCCGAAGCCGTTGACGCCCGCGGCGTGCACCACGGCGCGGACGGGGTCGCCGTCGGCCGCCGTCCTGGTCAGCAGGTCCGCCAGGGCCTGCCGGTCGGCGACGTCGCAGGCGGCGACGGTGACGCGGGTGCCCGCCTCGGTGAGTTCGGCCGTCAGTTCCGCCGCCCCCGGCGTGTCGGGGCCGCGCCGGCTGACGAGGAGGAGGTGGTCGGCGCCCTTGGCGGCCAGCTGGCGGGCGACGTGGCCGCCGAGCGCTCCGGTGCCGCCGGTGATGAGTACCGTCCCGGTGGGCTGCCGGCCGGTGTCGTCGGGCAGCGGCCGGTGCAGGGTCACGCGTTCCAGGCGGCGGGCGAACAACCCGTCGGCGCGCAGGGCGAGTTGATCCTCGTTGCCGGTGCCTCCGCCCAGCACGGCGCGCAGCCCGGCGCGGGCGTGGTCGTCGAGTGCGGCGGGCAGGTCGACCAGGCCGCCCCAGCGGCGGGGGTGTTCGAGGGCGGCGGCCAGACCGAGGCCCCACAGGGCGGCCTGTCGTGGGCTGCGTACCGGGTCGGTGCCGGAGGTGGTGACGGCGCCGTCGGTGGCGAGCCAGACGGGGGCCTCGATCCCGGTGTCGCCGAGCGCCTGGATCAGGGCGAGGGTGGTGGCCAGGCCGCCGGTGACGCCGGGGTGGCCGGGCTGGTCGGACTCGTCGAGAGCGAGCAGGGAGAGGACGCCGGTGACGGTGTCCTCGCCGGTGGTGGTGTCGCTGAGCAGTGCGGCCACGGCGGCGCGGTCGGTGCCGGTGACCGGCAGGGCGACGGGGTGGGCGCCGGCCTCGCCGAGCGCCGTGAGGCACGCCGTCACGGTGGGGTCGTCCGTCCGGCCGGCGGGTACGGCCACCAGCCAGGTGCCGTGGGGCGCCGCGGCCGGGTCGGTCGCCTCGGCCGGGGTCCAGGTGGTGCCGTACACCCAGTTGTCGAGGCGGGAGGAACCGGTCTCCCGGGCCAGGCGGGCCTCCGCGAGCTGTTCCGGTGTCACCTGGCGGCCGATGAGCGCCTCGACGCGGGCGACGGGGGCGCCCGTCCGGTCGGTGACGGTGACCTGCCAGGTCTCCTCGCCGGCGGGCACGAAGTGGGCCCGCAGCCGGGAGGCGCCGCGGTTCCACAGGGTGATGCCGTTCCAGGAGAAGGGCAGCCGGGGCAGGCCGGTGCCGTAGATCAGCGGGGCGTGCAGCGCGGAGTCGAGCAGGGCGGGGTGGAGCGAGAAGCGTTCGGCGTCCTCCTGCTGCTGTTCCGGCAGGGCGACCTCGGCGAAGATCTCGTCGTCGCGGGTCCACACCCCGAGCAGTCCCTGGAAGGCGGGGCCGTACTCGTAGCCGCGTTCGGCCAGGCCCTGGTAGACGGAGGCGGTGTCGACGGGTACGGCGGTGGCGCCGGCCGGGGGCCAGGTGAGGGCGGGTTCCGCGGAGTCGGGGTCGGCGGGGACCAGGGTGCCGGCGGCGTGGCGGGTCCACTGGGGGTCGTCGGCCTCGGGGCGGGAGTGGACGGAGACGGTGCGGCGGCCTGACTCGTCGGCGGGGCCGACCTCGACGCGTACCTGGACGGCGCCGTCCTCGGGGAGGATCAGCGGTGCTTCGATGACGAGTTCCTCGATGGAGCCGCAGTCGGCGGCGGCCCCGGCGGTGAGGGCGAGGTCGACGAAGCCGGTGCCGGGCAGCAGGGCCGTGCCCCAGACGGCGTGGTCGGCCAGCCAGGGGTGGGTGCGCGGGGACCAGCGGCCGGTGAGGGCGAGGCCGCCGGTGCCGGGCAGTTCGACGGCGGCCCCGAGGAGCGGGTGCCGGGGAGCGGCGAGGCCGGCGGCGGAGACGTCGCCCGCCGCGCGTTCGTTCTTCAGCCAGTAGCGCTGGTGCTGGAAGGCGTACGTGGGCAGTTGGACCGGTCGGCCCCCCATACCCTCCAACACCGCCTGCCAGTCGACGTCCACACC
>NZ_JBIVZV010000029.1:0-3379 GCF_044759735.1 Streptomyces sp. NPDC100445
GCATCACCATCGACTGGCCCACCCACCTCACCCCCTACCACACCCACCCCACCCCCCTCCCCACCTACCCCTTCCAACACCACCACTACTGGCTGGCACCGGAACGCGGGGCGGCTGACGCCCGCGGGCTCGGTCTGGGCTCGCCCGGGCACCCGCTGCTGGGTGCGGTGGTCGAACTCGCCGAGGACGACCGGCTGGTGTACACCGGACGGCTCGCCCTGGACACCCAACCGTGGCTGGCCGACCACGCGGTGCGGGGCACGGTGCTGCTGCCGGGCACCGCGTTCCTCGAACTGACGATGGCCGTGGGCAGCAGGCTGGGCTGCGGGCGGTTGACCGAACTCACCCTCCAGACACCGCTGGTGCTCGAACCGGACGCGGCGGTGCAACTGCGGGTGACGGTCGAACCGCCGGCGGCGAACGGGCAGCGGGAACTGACCGTGCACTCCCGGCACCAGGACGCCGACCCCGGCAGCGCGTGGACACGGCACGCGGTGGCGCTGCTCGACGTGGACGACGACACCGCCGACTTCGACCTGACCACCTGGCCGCCGCCCGGTGCCCACGAGGTCGACATCGACGCGCACTACGACAGGCTCGCGCAGGCCGGTTACGACTACGGTCCCGCCTTCCAGGGCCTGCGAGCCGCCTGGCGGACCGACCGCGACGTGTATGCCGAGGTGAGTCTGCCGGCCGAGCTGGACGGTACCGCCTTCGGCCTGCATCCGGCGGTGCTGGACGCGGCCCTGCACGCGGTCGGTCTGCTGCGTGAGGACGGTGGCACCGTCCTGCCCTTCTCGTGGTCGGGTGTGACGCGCTACTCCGACGGCGCGGACACCCTGCGGGTGTGGCTGCGCGCGGCCGGCGAGGACGGGGTGAGCCTGCGGGCCGCCGACGGCACGGGGAAGGCCGTCCTGTCGGCGGAGGCGGTCACGATGCGGCCGTACTCGACGCACCCGGTCGCCGGCAGCGACACCGACTCGTTGTTCCGCCTGGAATGGCAGCCGGTCCGGGCCACCACCGCCGAGATCGACGTGTACCTGGTCACGGACCTGGCCGAGGTGCCCGACCCAGTGCCGCAGCTGGTCGCCGTGCGATGTCCGGCCGGGACGCGGGACACGGGCGGCCGAGACGGTACGGCCGGTACGGGGGCCGGTCTCGCCGACGACGCGCACCGGGCCGCGAGCTGGGCGCTGCGTCTGGTCAAGGAGTGGCTGGCCGACGCCCGCTTCGCAGGTTCCCGGCTGCTGGTGGTCACCGACGGCGCCGTCGGCCCGGACGCGGACAACCCCGCGCAGGCCACGGTGTGGGGCCTGGTCAGGTCCGCCCAGTCCGAACACCCCGACCGTTTCTCCTTGCTGGACACGGATCCGGCGCGTTCGGTCGACACGGTGCCCGCGATCGTGCTCACCGAACCCCAACTCGCGCTGCGCGACGGCACCACGTCCGCCCCTCGACTCGTGCGGCACAGTGGCCCCGCCGGGTCGGACGCGGGCACCACCCGGCTCGACCCGGACGGCACCGTGCTGGTCACCGGCGGCACCGGAGTGCTCGGCGCACTGGTGGCGCGGCGCCTGGTCACCGAGCACGGCGCCCGCCGACTGCTGCTGGTGAGCCGCCGTGGCCCGGACGCCCCAGGGGCCACGGAACTCGTGGCGGAGCTGACCGCGGCGGGCGCCGAGGTCACCCTCGCCGCCTGCGACACCGCCGACCGGGACGCGCTCGCGCGCCTCCTGAGCGGCGTACGGCTCACCGCCGTCGTCCACACCGCGGGGACACTCGACGACGGCACGATCGGGTCGCTGACCGAGGACCGGCTCGCCGCCGTACTACGGCCCAAGGTGGACGCCGCCGCGCACCTCGACGAGCTGACCGCCGGGCAGGACCTCGCGGCGTTCGTCCTGTTCTCCTCGGTGGCGGGTGTGCTCGGCAACGCCGGGCAGGCCAACTACGCCGCGGCCAACGTCTTCCTGGACGCGCTCGCGGCCCGGCGGCGCGCAACCGGACGCCCGGCACTGTCGCTCGCCTGGGGACTCTGGGCCGAACGCACCGGACTCACCCAGCACTTGGAGGGCGACAGCCTTTCGGCAGGCGGTGTCTCCGCGCTCTCCACCGAGCAGGGCCTCGCGCTCTTCGACCGGGCGCTCACCGACGGCGGCGCGATGCTCGTGCCGGCCCGCCTGGAGCCGGCCGCGCTGCGGGCCGACGCACGCGCCGGAACCCTGTCACCGGTGCTGCGCTCGCTGGTGCGGGTGCCACGGCGGCGCCCCGGCGAGTCCGGGCTGCGCCGCAGGCTCGGCCGGATGCCCCACGAAGAGGGCCGCCGGCTGCTGCTCGACGTCGTCCGCGCCCAGCTCGCCGAGGTCATCGGACGTGACTCGGCGGACGGCATCGACCCCGAGCAGCCGTTCAAGAACTTCGGCGTCGACTCGCTCCTCGCGGTGCAACTGCGCAACCGCCTGCACTCCGTCACCGGCCTGCACCTTCCGGCCACCCTCGTCTTCGACCACCCCACACCGGCCGCCGTCGCCGACTTCACCCTCGCCCTCGCCCAGCAGCGCACCGGACGGTCCACCCCGCCCGCGGCCACCGCGACCGTCGCCCCGCGTACGGACGACGACCCGATCGTGATCGTCGGGATGGGCTGCCGTTTCCCCGGTGGGGTGGACTCGCCGGAGGGGTTGTGGCAGGTCGTCGCCCAGCAGCGGGACGTGATCTCCGGTTTCCCGGTCGACCGGGGCTGGGACCTGGACGGCCTCTACCACCCCGACCCGGACCACTCCGGCACCTCCTACGTCCGCAACGGCGGATTCCTGCACGACGCCGGCGACTTCGACCCCGCCTTCTTCGGGATCTCGCCGCGCGAGGCACTGGCGATGGACCCGCAGCAGCGCCTCCTCCTGGAAGTCTCCTGGGAGGCGTTGGAACGGGCCGGTATCGCCCCCGGATCGCTGCACGGCAGTGACACCGGCGTCTTCGCCGGGGTGATGTACCACGACTACGGCGGTGGCGGCCGGATGCCCAAGGAAGCCGAAGGGCACTTCCTGACCGGCACGACCGGCAGCGTGGCCACCGGCCGGGTGGCCTACACCCTCGGCCTCCAAGGCCCCGCCCTGACGGTGGACACCGCCTGCTCCTCCTCCCTGGTCGCCCTGCACCTGGCCGTGCGTGCCCTGCGTTCCGGTGAATGCACGCTCGCCCTCGCCGGCGGCGTCGCCGTGATGTCGACCCCGAACACGTTCATCGAGTTCTCCCGCCAGCGGGGTCTCGCCGCCGACGGCCGGTGCAAATCCTTCTCCGCCGACGCCGACGGCACCGCCTGGGCCGAAGGCGCCGGCGTCCTCGTCGTCGAACGCCTCTCCGACGCCCGACGCCTCGG
>NZ_JBIVZV010000030.1:0-3266 GCF_044759735.1 Streptomyces sp. NPDC100445
AGCACCCCCAGCACACCCGCCACGAACGGCACCCCCGGATCGGCGAGCACCGCCACCACCGCACCCGTCCCCACCCCGGCCGCCGACAGCCGAGCCGAGAGGGCACCGGCGCGTTCGACGAGTTCGCCGTAGGTGACCCGGTCGTCGGCGTCGGTCACGGCGACGGTGTCGGGGACGCGGGCGGCGACGGCGCGGACCCGTTCCACGACACCGAGGCTCTCCTCGGGCAGGGCGGAGTCCCAGGAGCCGAGCACGCCACCGAGCTCGCCGGGCTGCCCGGGACGGCCGAGGACGGCCGGGGCGGTGACGTCGACGTGGGCGAGCGGCAGGTCTCCGCCGTCGGCGACCGTCCGCAGCAGATGCCGGACCATGACGGCGATCCGCTCGACCTCGGCCCCGGTGAACAGGTCGGGCGCGTAGTCGAAGCGCAGGGTCAGGGTGTCACCGGGGAACACCGCCATGCTGAGCGGGTGGTGGCGGGCGTCCCGGGCCTCGGTGCGCAGCACCCGGGGGCCGTCCGCGCCGGTGACCTGGTCGGCGGCGTCCAGGGGGAAGTTCTCGAAGAGGACGACGGTGTCGAAGACCTCGCCGGTCAGGCCCGCGGCCCGGTGGATCTCGGCGAGCCCGAGGTGCTCGTGCGGCAGCAGCGCCGTCTGCCGGTCCTGGAGGGTGCGCAGGAGTCCGGCGAGGGACGTGTCGGGGTGCAGCCGGACCCGTACGGGCACGGTGGTGAGGAACATGCCGATCATCGACTCGACGCCGGGGACCTCGGCGGGCCGGCCGGAGGTGACGGCGCCGAAGACGACGTCCTGGCGACCGGTGAGCCGGCCGAGCAACAGCGCCCAGCAGCCCTGGAGCACGGTGTTGAGGGTCAGCCCGCGGGCGCGGGCCCAGCCGGTGAGGGCCTCGGTCAGCTCGCCGGGCAGGTCGACCCGCAGGGAGTCGGGCAGCACCGGCGTCCGGTCGGGGTCGGCGTCCGCGAGGAGGGTCGGCCCGTCGAGACCGGCGAGCGCCTCCCGCCAGGCGGCGCGGGCGGCGTCACCGTCCTGCCGGGCCAGCCAGGCGAGGTAGGAGCGGTAGGGGACGGGGGCGGGCAGCGCGGTGCCGTCGGCACCGGACCGGCCGAGCGCGAACAGCTCCCGCACCAGCAACGGCATCGACCAGCCGTCGACCAGGATGTGGTGGCTCGTCCACACGAACCGGTGGCGTCCCTCGCCGTGGGTGACGAGGGTGAACCGCAGCAGCGGCGGACGGTCCAGGGCGAAGCGGTGGCCGCGCTCGGCCTCGGTGATGCGGTCGGTCTCGGCGGCCCGCTCCGCTTCCGGCAGGTCGCGCAGGTCGATCTCCTGCCAGGGCAGTTCCGCCCGCTCCGGCACGAGCTGTACGGGGGCGCCGGCGGGCCGGGCCCGGAAGGAGGCGCGCAGGTTGGGGTGCCGGTCCAGGAGCGCCTGGCCGGCGGCGCGCAGGGCCGCCGGGTCGAGGTCGCCCTCGATGTCGGCGACGATCTGGAGGGTGTAGACGTCGGTGCCGCCGTCGGCCGCCGTGTCGTAGTCGGCGTGGAAGAGCATGCCCTGCTGGAGCGGGGTGAGGGGCAGGACGTCGACCAGGCGGCCGCCGACGGCGGCGAGTTCGGCCTCGTACGCCTCGATCTCGTCCTGGTCCAGGCCGGCCAGCGGCACGTCGCCCGGGGTGAGGCCGCCCGCGCCGGGGGCGTGCCGGCCGAGCAGCTCCAGGGCCCGGAACCAGGTCTCGGCGAGGTCCCGTACGTCCTCCTCGGCGACCGCGGTCCCGGCCCACGCCCAGTTGGCGATGAGGTGCGGCCCGTCGGGGCGGTCCTCGGTGGCCGGGGTGACGTCGATCAGGTGCGGCAGCGGCATGCCGGGGTGGGCTCCGGTGCCGACGACACCGTCACCGCCGACGGGCTGCCACGGCCGGTCCTCGCGGGCGTCGAAGCGGCCCATGTAGTTGAAGCCGATCTGGGGGCGCGGGTGCCGGGCGAGGATCCGGGCGGCGTGCGGGTTGAGATGGCGCAGCAGGCCGAAGCCGACACCGCGGCCGGGCAGGGCGTGCAGCTGCTCCTTGATCCGCTTCAGGACGCCGGCGAGGGCGGGGCCGCCGGCCCACAGCTCCTCCCAGTCGGGGTCGCCGACGTCGAGGCGGACCGGGAAGGCGCTGGTGAACCAGCCGACGGTACGGGACAGGTCCAGGTCGTCGGCGAGCTGCTCGCGGCCGTGTCCCTCCAGCTCGATCAGGGTCTGCGCGTGCTCGGCGTGGCCCTGCCGGCGGCGCCGGTCCGCGACGGCGACGGCGAGCCCGGTGAGCAGCACGTCGTTGATCTCGGCGTGGAAGGCGGCGGGCACCTCGGTCAGCAGCGGCGCGGTGACCGCGGGGCCAAGTTCCAGACGGAGGGTGCGCTGGGTGGCGTGCACGTCCCGGGTGGGGTCCGGGCGGCGGGTGCCCACCAGCGGGTCGGGTCCTTCCAGCTGGCGCTGCCAGACGGCGAGTTCGGCGCCGCGCACCTGGGTGCGGGCCTGGTCGGCGAGGAGCGCGGACCAGGCGCGGTACGAGGTGCCGACCGGGTCGAGTGCCGGGGCGCGGCCCTCGGCGAGGGCCTGGTAGGCGGCTTCGAGGTCGGGCAGCAGGACGCGCCAGGACACGCCGTCCACGACGAGGTGGTGGGCGCACAGCACCAGCCGGCCGGTGTCCGCTCCGGGCCGGGCGGCGAGCAGGACGGCCTGGATCATGACGGCGCGGGCCGGGTCGAGCCGGGCGCGGGCGGCCGCGGCCTGCCGTTCGGCGCGGGCCGCCTCGTCCGTGCCGTCCGGTTCGGCGTTGAGGGCCAGCGGCACGCCGGCAAGGGCGCCGGACGGCAGGACCTCCGTGTGCCACAGGCCCGGTGCCGGTTCGGTGGCCCGGGTGCGCAGGGCGTCGTGGTGGTCGGCGACGGCGTGCAGGGCGGCATCGAGCAGGACGGCGTCGAGCCCGGCGGGGACGCTGACGACGATGTGCTGGCTGTACTCGGCGACGGGCCCGGTCAGCGTGCCGGTCTCCTCGTGCAGCTGGGCCATGATCGGCGTGAGTTCGTACGGCCCGACCCCGTCGTCCTCGGCCGCCGGCGCGGTCCGGTCCAGGCTGCCGGCGGCCCGGGCGAGGTCGGTGACCGTCTTGTGCTCGAAGACGTCGCGGGTGGTCAGGGCGAGGCCGGCGGCGCGGGCCCGGCTGACCAGTTGGATCGAGCGGATGCTGTCGCCGCCGAGCGCGAAGAA
>NZ_JBIVZV010000031.1:0-2566 GCF_044759735.1 Streptomyces sp. NPDC100445
TTTTAGTAGCACGCTCAAGACCCGAAGCGGAGTGATCTAGCCATGGGCAGGTTGAAGCGGAGGTAAGACTTCGTGGAGGACCGAACCCACCAGGGTTGAAAACCTGGGGGATGACCTGTGGTTAGGGGTGAAAGGCCAATCAAACTCCGTGATAGCTGGTTCTCCCCGAAATGCATTTAGGTGCAGCGTCGTGTGTTTCTTGCCGGAGGTAGAGCACTGGATAGGCGATGGGCCCTACCGGGTTACTGACCTTAGCCAAACTCCGAATGCCGGTAAGTGAGAGCGCGGCAGTGAGACTGTGGGGGATAAGCTCCATGGTCGAGAGGGAAACAGCCCAGAGCATCGACTAAGGCCCCTAAGCGTACGCTAAGTGGGAAAGGATGTGGAGTCGCACAGACAACCAGGAGGTTGGCTTAGAAGCAGCCACCCTTGAAAGAGTGCGTAATAGCTCACTGGTCTAGTGATTCCGCGCCGACAATGTAGCGGGGCTCAAGCGTACCGCCGAAGTCGTGTCATTGCAGCATATAGCCCCAACGGGTGTTGTGATGGGTAGGGGAGCGTCGTGTGCCGGGTGAAGCAGCCGCGGAAGCGAGTTGTGGACGGTTCACGAGTGAGAATGCAGGCATGAGTAGCGATACAAACGTGAGAAACGTTTGCGCCGATTGACTAAGGGTTCCTGGGTCAAGCTGATCTGCCCAGGGTAAGTCGGGACCTAAGGCGAGGCCGACAGGCGTAGTCGATGGATAACCGGTTGATATTCCGGTACCCGCTGTGAAGCGTCAAACATCGAGCATCGTGATGCTAAGGCCGTGAAGCCGTTCCGGACCCTTCGGGGAAAGGAAAGTGGTGGAGCCGCCGGCCCAAGCGGTTAGTAGGTGAGTGATGGGGTGACGCAGGAAGGTAGTCCATCCCGGGCGGTGGTAGTCCCGGGGTAAGGGTGTAGCCCGAGTGGTAGGTAAATCCGTCACTCATGCAGGGTGAGACCTGATGCCGAGCCGATTGTGGTGAAGTGGATGATCCTATGCTGTCGAGAAAAGCCTCTAGCGAGTTTCATGGCGGCCCGTACCCTAAACCGACTCAGGTGGTCAGGTAGAGAATACCGAGGCGTTCGGGTGAACTATGGTTAAGGAACTCGGCAAAATGCCCCCGTAACTTCGGGAGAAGGGGGGCCACGTCTGGTGATGGGCTTTACGCCCTGAGCTGGGGGTGGCCGCAGAGACCAGCGAGAAGCGACTGTTTACTAAAAACACAGGTCCGTGCGAAGCCGTAAGGCGATGTATACGGACTGACGCCTGCCCGGTGCTGGAACGTTAAGGGGACCGGTTAGCTCACTTTCGGGTGGGCGAAGCTGAGAACTTAAGCGCCAGTAAACGGCGGTGGTAACTATAACCATCCTAAGGTAGCGAAATTCCTTGTCGGGTAAGTTCCGACCTGCACGAATGGCGTAACGACTTCTCGACTGTCTCAACCATAGGCCCGGTGAAATTGCACTACGAGTAAAGATGCTCGTTTCGCGCAGCAGGACGGAAAGACCCCGGGACCTTTACTACAGTTTGATATTGGTGTTCGGTTCGGCTTGTGTAGGATAGCTGGGAGACTTTGAAGCGGCCACGCCAGTGGTTGTGGAGTCGTCGTTGAAATACCAGTCTGGTCGTGCTGGATGTCTAACCTGGGTCCGTGATCCGGATCAGGGACAGTGTCTGATGGGTAGTTTAACTGGGGCGGTTGCCTCCTAAAGAGTAACGGAGGCGCCCAAAGGTTCCCTCAGCCTGGTTGGCAATCAGGTGTTGAGTGTAAGTGCACAAGGGAGCTTGACTGTGAGACCGACGGGTCGAGCAGGGACGAAAGTCGGGACTAGTGATCCGGCGGTGGCTTGTGGAAGCGCCGTCGCTCAACGGATAAAAGGTACCCCGGGGATAACAGGCTGATCTTCCCCAAGAGTCCATATCGACGGGATGGTTTGGCACCTCGATGTCGGCTCGTCGCATCCTGGGGCTGGAGTCGGTCCCAAGGGTTGGGCTGTTCGCCCATTAAAGCGGTACGCGAGCTGGGTTTAGAACGTCGTGAGACAGTTCGGTCCCTATCCGCTGTGCGCGTAGGAGTCTTGAGAAGGGCTGTCCCTAGTACGAGAGGACCGGGACGGACGAACCTCTGGTGTGCCAGTTGTCCTGCCAAGGGCATGGCTGGTTGGCTACGTTCGGGAGGGATAACCGCTGAAAGCATCTAAGCGGGAAGCCTGCTTCGAGATGAGGACTCCCACCCACTTGATGGGGTAAGGCTCCCAGTAGACGACTGGGTTGATAGGCCGGATCTGGAAGCACGGTAACGTGTGGAGGTGACCGGTACTAATAGGCCGAGGGCTTGTCCATCGATGCTCGCGTTCACTGTGTTGGTTCTGAGACCACGACCACGTCACCCCCTAATGTGTGGGGTGTTTCGGTTGACGTGTTTCATAGTGTTTCGGTGGTCATAGCGTGAGGGAAACGCCCGGTTACATACCGAACCCGGAAGCTAAGCCTCACAGCGCCGATGGTACTGCAGGGGGGACCCTGTGGGAGAGTAGGAC
>NZ_JBIVZV010000032.1:0-2538 GCF_044759735.1 Streptomyces sp. NPDC100445
CGTCCCTGCGCCGGGACGTGCCGGAGGACCGGGCCCTGATGCACACGGTGGGACGGCTGCACACCCGTGGTGCCGGGATCGACTGGGAGCAGGTCTTCGCCGGCACCGGGGCACATCTCGTGGACCTGCCCACCTACGCCTTCCAGCACCAGCGCTACTGGCTGAAGCCGACGCTGCCCGAGGGTGATCCCGCGCTGGCCGCCGGGCATCCCCTGCTCGACACGGTGGTGGGCATCCCGGAGACCGGAGGCGTGGTGTGCACCGGCCGGTTGTCCCTGGCCGCCCAGCCCTGGTTGGCGGACCACGTCGTGTCCGGCACGGTCCTGCTGCCCGGCACCGCCCTGGTGGAACTCGCGATCCGCGCCGGTGACGAGGTCGGCGCCCGTACCCTGCGCGAACTGGTCATCGAGGCACCCCTCATGGTCCCGGCGAAAGGTGCCGTACGCGTCCAGGTGACCGTCGGTGGGGACACGGGGGGCGGTGTGCGGTCCGTCGCGGTGTACTCGCGGCCCGAGGACGCGCAGTCCGATGCGCCCTGGTCCCGCCACGCCGGCGGGCAGTTGGCCGGCGACGTACCGGCGCCCACCGCCGTCTCCGAGGTCTGGCCCCCGGACGGGGCGCAGCCGGCCGACCTGACCGGCTTCTACTCGGACCAGGCAGCCGCCGGATACGGATACGGACCGCTGTTCCAGGGGCTCCGGACGCTGTGGACCCGCGGTGCGGAGATCTATGCCGAGGTCGCGCTGCCGGCGGACGACGCCGAGACGGCCACCGGATTCGGTCTGCACCCGGCGCTCCTCGACGCGGTCCTGCACTGCGGCGCCTTCACCGAGCGGAGGGCCGAGGAGGGCAAGCTCATCGTGCCGTTCGCCTGGAGCGGAGTGACTCTGCACGCTTCCGGTGCCACCGCGCTGCGGGTGCGCATGACTCCCACCGGACCGGAGTCGGTGACGATCGAACTCGCCGACGCCGAAGGTGCCCCCGTCGCGTCGGTCGACTCGCTCGTCCTGCGCGCCGTCGCCGCCGAACAGGTGCGGGCCGCGGGCGGGGCGGGCACCGTGGGCACGGACGCCCTGTTCGCCGTCGAATGGACCGCGTCGGCGGCCGGCGCGACTGCTGATGCCGCCGCCCCGGTCGTCCCGCACTCGGTCACCATGGCCCTGGACATCGAGGAACTGGTGCGGTCCGGCGCGTCGATGCCCGCGGTCCTGGTCGTCGACGCCGTCGACGGTGTCGTCAGCGCCGAACGGGTCCGCGGCCTCGCCGGCCGCTTGCTCGGCATCCTCCAGGCGTTCCTGGCCGCGCCGGAACTCCAGGAGAGCCGGCTGCTCGTCGTGACACGCGGCGCGGTCGGCGTGTTGGGCGACGGTGAGGTGACCGACCCGGCGGGAGCGGTGGTCTGGGGACTCGTGCGCGCGGCCCAGGCCGAGAACCCGGACCGCATCGTCCTCATGGACGTGGACGAGATCCAGGCGGCCCGTCCGGCCGCAGCGGGCGTACTGGCCACCGGCGAGGCCCAGGTGGCGGTGCGCGGCGACGTGGTGCACACGCCCCGACTGGTGCGGGCCACGCCGGACGCCAGGACCGGGCCCGCGCTGGACCCCGAGGGCACGGTCCTAGTCACCGGTGGCACCGGAACGCTGGGCGCCCTGGTAGCCCGGCACCTCGTCGCCGAACACGGCGTGCGGAACCTGCTGTTGACGAGCCGCCGCGGCCCGGATGCCCCCGGCGCCCGGGAACTGGTGGCCGAGCTGGAGGCGGCCGGAGCGACTGTCACCGTGTCGGCGTGCGACATGTCCAAGCGGCGGGCGGTGAAGAAGCTCCTCGCGCAGATCTCCCCTGCGGCACCGCTGACCGGCGTCGTGCACGCGGCGGGCGTCCTCGACGACGGTGTGATCGCCGGCCTGACCCAGGAACGCCTCGGAACCGCCTTCCGGCCCAAGGTCGACGCCGCGCTCACCCTGCACGAGCTGACCCGCGACATGGACCTCTCGGCGTTCGTCCTGTTCTCCTCCGCCGCCGGTGTCGTCGGTGCTCCGGGCCAGGGCAACTACTCCGCCGCCAACGCGTTCCTGGACGCCTTCGCCCAGTGGCGGCGCGCCCAGGGCCTGCCCGCCGTCTCCCTGGCGTGGGGCCTGTGGGCCGAGTCCGGCGGCATGATCGCGACGATGAGCGAGTCGGACCGGGCCCGCATGAGCCGGGGCGGGGTGCTCCCGCTCACCTCGCAGGAGGGCCTCGCCCTGCTCGACGCGGCCCTGGCCGGTGCGGCGTCCACCCTCGTCCCGGTGCGGTTCGACTTCGCCGCCCTGGCCGAACAGGCACGGTCGGGACAGTTGCCGTCGATGCTGCGCGGACTGGTGCGCCGACCGCGCCGTACGGCACGCACCACGGCGTCCGGCACCGGTGCGACGCCGGGCGGGACTCTGGCCGACCGCCTCGCCGTCCTCCCGGTCGATGAGCAGGGGCGTGTGCTGCTGGAGTTGGTGTCGGGTGAGGTGGCGGTGGTGTTGGGGCATGCGGGGGCGGGGGAGATCGGTG
>NZ_JBIVZV010000033.1:0-2409 GCF_044759735.1 Streptomyces sp. NPDC100445
GCGTCGTTCGGCGGGTCTGCCGGGTGTGTCGTTGGCGTGGGGTCTGTGGGAGCAGGCCACCGGCATGACCGCCCACCTGAACGACACCGACCAGGCCCGCATCCACCGCGGTGGCTTCCAGGCCATCACCCCTGACGAGGGCCTGGACCTGTTCGACGCGGCCCTGCGCACCGGCGAGCCCCTGCTGGTCCCGATCAAGCTGAATCTGCGGGCCATACGTGCCGAAGCCACCGCGGGCGGCGACCTACCGTTCCTGCTGCGCACGCTGATCCCCCACAGCCGCCGTGCCGCCGCCCGCCTCGCCGCCGGCCGCGGCAGCGGGCTGGCCGGCCGCCTCGCGGGCCTGCCCCCGGCCGAACAGGAAACCCTGCTGCTGGACCTGGTCCGCACGCACGTCGCGACCGTCCTCGGCCACACCGGACCCGAGAAGGTCAGGGCCGAGAAGGCGTTCAAGGACGCAGGCTTCGACTCGCTCACCGCCGTCCAGTTGCGCAACCGGCTCCGCGAGACCACCCGGCTCAACCTCCCCGCGACCCTCGTCTACGACTATCCGACCCCACTCGCGCTCGCCCGCTTCCTCCGCGACGAATTGAACGGCCTGAACGGCCTGAACGGGCTGAACGGCGACGCCACCGGTGCGGCGGCCCCCACGGTCGTCGTCGCCGACCCCGACGAGCCCATCGCGGTCGTCGGCATGGCCTGCCGGCTCCCCGGCGGCGTCAACAGCCCCGAAGAACTCTGGCGGTTGGTCGCCGAGGGCCGGGACGCGATCTCCGGCTTCCCCACCGACCGCGGCTGGGACGTGGACGACCTCTTCGACACGGACCCCGAGAACGTCGGCACCTCCTACGTCGACCAGGGCGGCTTCCTGCGCGAGGCGGGCCGGTTCGACGCCGGCTTCTTCGGTATCTCCCCGCGCGAGGCCCTCGCCATGGACCCGCAGCAGCGGTTGCTGCTGGAAACGTCCTGGGAGGCACTGGAACGGGCGGGCGTGAATCCGTCCGCGCTCAAGGGCACGGACGTCGGCGTGTTCTCCGGCGTCATGACCCAGGGCTACGGCATCGGCGGCGACATCCCACCGGAACTCGGCGGCTTCACGGCCACCGGCTCCGCGGTGAGCGTCGCCTCGGGCCGCGTGTCGTACGCCCTCGGGTTCGAGGGCCCCGCGGTCACCATCGACACCGCCTGCTCCTCCTCCCTGGTCGCCATGCACCTCGCCGCGCAGGCCCTGCGCAACGGCGAGTGCTCCCTCGCCCTCGCCGGCGGCGCGACCGTCATGGCGACACCGGGCACCTTCGTGGAGTTCTCCCGGCAACGCGCCCTCGCCCCCGACGGCCGCTGCAAGGCCTTCTCCTCGACGGCCGACGGCACGGGCTGGGCCGAGGGCGTCGGCGTGGTGCTGCTGGAGCGGCTGTCGGAGGCCCGCCGCAACGGACACCGGGTACTCGCCGTGCTGCGCGGCAGTGCGATCAACCAGGACGGCGCCTCCAACGGCCTCACCGCCCCGAACGGCCCGTCCCAGCAGCGGGTCATCCGCCGGGCGCTGGCAGTGGCCGGCCTGGCCGCCTCCGACGTGGACGCCGTCGAGGCACACGGCACGGGCACCGCGCTCGGCGACCCCATCGAGGCACAGGCCCTCCTCGCCACCTACGGCCGCGACCGCGAACGACCCTTGTGGCTCGGCTCCGTGAAGTCCAACATCGGACACACGCAGGCCGCCGCCGGGGTCGCCGGCGTCATCAAGATGGTGGAGGCGCTGCGCCACGGCGTCCTGCCCCCGACCCTGCACGTCGACGAGCCCACCCCGCAGGTCGACTGGTCCGCCGGCGCCGTCGAACTGCTGACGGAGGCCCGCGACTGGCCCGAGACCGGCCGCCCCCGCCGCGTCGGCGTCTCCTCCTTCGGACTCAGCGGCACCAACGCGCACCTGATCTTCGAACAGGCCCCCGAGCGACCGGCCCCGCAACCGGTCATACCGGCCGACGGAATCGTCCCGCTGGTGGTGTCCGCAGCCTCGACCGGTTCGCTGGCGGGACAGGCGGAGCGCCTCGCCGCGTTCACGGCGGACACCGACGCGTCGCTCGTGGAGGTCGCGGGTGCGCTGGCGACTCGGCGTGCGGTGTTGTCGGAACGTGGTGTGGTGGTGGCGGGTTCGCGTGCGGAGGCGGTGGCGGGGCTGGGTGCGTTGTCCCGGGGTGAGTCGGCCGCCGGGGTGGTGACCGGCGGTACGGCTGTTGCGGGGCGGACGGTGCTGATCTTTCCAGGCCAGGGTTCGCAGTGGTTGGGCATGGGCCAGGAGCTCATGGAGTCCTCGCCGGTGTTCGCGGAGCGGGTGGGGGAGTGTGCCCGGGCTCTGGGGCCGTGGGTGGATTGGGACCTGAGGGCTGTGCTGCGCGGTGAGGTGGATCT
>NZ_JBIVZV010000035.1:0-1704 GCF_044759735.1 Streptomyces sp. NPDC100445
CTGCGCCGTGAGGACGGCGGCTTGCGGCGGCTGTTGGCGTCGATGGCCGAGGTGTTCGTCCGGGGTGTGGCGGTCGACTGGACCGGTGTGCTGCCAGACGGTGTCGGAGCCGCCGACGTGGAGTTGCCGACGTACACCTTCGACCACCGGCACTACTGGTTGAAGCCCGCTCCGGCGGCGGACGTGGCTTCCCTCGGGCAGGCCCGCGCCGATCACCCGCTCCTCGGCGCGGTGGTGGAAGTACCGGACACAGGCGGGGTGCTGTGCACCTCGCGGTTGTCGCTGCGCACGCATCCCTGGCTTGCGGACCATGTCGTCGGCGGAGCGGTCCTCGTCCCCGGTACCGGGCTGGTGGAGCTGGCCGTGCGCGCCGGTGACGAGGTGGGCTGCGGGAGTCTCGAAGAGCTGGTCGTCGAGGCACCGCTGGTCCTGCCGGAGCAGGGCGGAGTGCGCGTGCAGGTCACCGTCGGCGGCCCGGAGGAGACCGACACTCGGACCGTCGCCGTCTACTCCGCCCCCGACGACACCACCAAGGACGCCGGCCCCGAGGCCTGGACCCGGCACGCGACCGGCACCCTCACCGCCTTGGCGGACGCAGCCCCGACCCAGTCGGCCGCCGACCTCACCGTTTGGCCGCCTGCCGGTGCCCGCCCGGTGGACATCGCCGGCGGCTACGAGCTGCTGGCCCGGGCCGGTTACGGTTACGGCCCGGTCTTCCAGGGGGTACGAGCCCTGTGGCGGCGCGGTGACGACCTCTTCGCCGAGGTCGCCCTACCGGAGGACCAGCGGTCCGGCGCCGCACGGTTCGGTATCCACCCCGCCCTGCTCGATGCCGCGCTGCACCCCGCGATGCTGGACGTGGCACTCGCCGACCCCGACGGCGAGAACCGCACCGAGGACGGTGTCCACCTCCCGTTCGGCTGGAACGGCCTGCACCTGCACGCGGCCGGTGCCACGGCACTGCGGGTACGCCTGCACCGGTCGGCGCCCGACGCCCTGGCCCTGGAGGCGGCCGACGAGACCGGGGCGCCCGTGCTCACGCTGCGGTCACTCGTCTCACGGACCGTGTCCGCCGACCAGCTGGGCGCCGCGGCCGACGACAGCCGACACTCCCTGTTCCGCGTGGAGTGGACGGAACTGCCCGCGACGACGGAGCCCGGCACCGACCTGCCGCCCGCCTGGGTGCCGATCACCGCGCCCGCTCACGTGGCCGCATTGACCGACGGCTCGGGCACACCGCCTGTCGTCGTCCTGGAGGCCGGCCGGGGTGACGTGGCGGACGGTACGGACGACGATGCGGCACTGGCGCTCACGGGACGCGTGCTGGAGATCGTCCAGGCATGGCTGGCCGGCCCCGGACTGGACGCGGCCCGGTTGGTCGTGGTCACCCGGGGTGCGATGCCCGCCGGGGACGGGCGGACGGTGACCGATCCGGCGGGGGCGGCCGTGTGGGGTCTGGTCCGGGTGGCGCAGGCGGAGAACCCCGACCGGTTCGTCCTCCTCGACACGGACACCCCCGCGGGTACCGATGTGGAGCCGCTCCTGGCCGCGGTACTGGCCGGCGCGGAACCCCAGGTGGCCGTGCGCGGCAACCGCCTGTTCGCACCGAGACTGACCCGTGTGACCGCGCCCGTGGTCGGTGATGTGGGTTTCGGTGGGGAGGGTGCGGTGTTGGTGACCGGTGGCACGGGTGTGCTGGGTGGG
>NZ_JBIVZV010000036.1:0-1615 GCF_044759735.1 Streptomyces sp. NPDC100445
GCGACGACCAGTGCGGCAGCGTCCTCCAACGACCACACACCCGCCAGATAGGCGGCCGTCACCTCACCGATGGAATGCCCCGCCAGACAGTGGGGGCGCACACCCCAGGACCGTACGAGGCGGTACAACGCCACCTCGACCGCGAACAGCGCCGGCTGCGCGAACGCCGTCCCGTCCAGCAGCTCCGCGGCCTCGAAGACCACCGCCTTCAGAGACCGGCCGAGCCTGGGGTCGACCGCCGCGCACACCTCGTCGAACGCCTCGGCGAACACCGGATAGGACTCGTACGCCTCGCGTCCCATACCGACGCGCTGCGACCCCTGGCCGGTGAACAACACCCCCAGACGGCCCGGCACCACGCTCTCCGGCCGTACCGCCCCCAGACCCTCCCGCGCCGCCCCCACCGACTCGGCGACCACCACGGCGCGATGGTCGAAATGGGTTCGGGTCGTCGCGAGTGAGTACGCCACATCGGTGAGGTTCGGCGGGTTGCCGGCGTCCAGGTGGGAGGCCAGCGCCGCGGCCTGCGCCCGCGCCGCCTCGGGAGACGCGCCCGACACGAGCAACGGTACGACGGTGTCCGGAGTCCCCTCCGCACGGTCCGCCGGGGGCTCCGCCTCGACGGCCTCCAGGATGACGTGGGCATTGGTGCCGCTGAGCCCGAACGAGGAGACCGCCGCGCGACGCGGACGCCCTTCCGTCTCCGGCCACTCCCTCGACTCCGTCAGCAACCGCACCGCGCCGGCCGACCAGTCGACCTGCTGAGACGGCTCGTCCACGTGCAGGGTCTTCGGCAGCACCCCGTGCCGCATCGCCTGCACCATCTTGATGACGCCCGCCACGCCCGCCGCGGCCTGCGCGTGCCCGATGTTCGACTTCAACGAGCCCAGCCACAACGGCTCACCCCCGGCCCGCTCCTGGCCGTAGGTGGCGATCAACGCCTGCGCCTCGATCGGGTCACCCAGGGACGTGCCCGTACCGTGCGCCTCGACGGCGTCCACGTCGGCCGCCGACAGACCCGCGCTCGCCAGCGCCTGTCGGATCACTCGCTGTTGGGAGGGGCCGTTCGGCGCGGTGATGCCGTTGGACGCACCGTCCTGGTTGATCGCCGCGCTCCGTACCAGGGCCAGCACCTCGTGACCGTTGCGGCGGGCGTCGGACAGGCGCTCCAGCAGGACGAGGCTGACGCCCTCCGACCACGCCGTACCGTCCGCGCCCGCCGCGAACGACTTGCACCGTCCGTCGGGTGCCAGGCCCCGCTGCCGGGAGAACTCCACGAAGCTGCCGGGCGTGGCCATGACGGCGACGCCACCGGCCAGCGCGAGCGAGCACTCGCCGCTGCGCAGCGCCTGCATGGCGGAGTGCATCGCCACGAGCGACGACGAGCACGCCGTGTCCACCGTCATCGCCGGGCCTTCGAAGCCGAAGGTGTAGGCGACCCGGCCGGAGATGAAGCTGCCGGCGTTGCCGTTGCCGAGGAAGCCTTCCAACTCCTCGGGCACGCGCGTCAGATTGGTGGCGTAGTCGTGGTACATGGCGCCGGTGAAGACACCCGTGCGGCTGCCCTTCAACGTGGTCGGATCGATCCCGGCCCGCTCCAACACCTCCCACGACA
>NZ_JBIVZV010000037.1:0-1025 GCF_044759735.1 Streptomyces sp. NPDC100445
CTGGTCAGAGGCCAGTACATCGGCGAATGTTCGATGCTGGTTGCTCATGGGTGGAACGTTGACTATTCGGCACACTCGGTCTTCTCAGGTCACTAGTACTGCTTCGGCGTGGAACGTGGGATGAAGAGATGCGGGGGTGTCGGGCACGCTGTTGGGTGTCTGAGGGAATGGATTTTTCCTCAGTTGCCGGCCCCAGTGCACTCGGATTTCGGTCCGGGGTGATGGGTGGTTGGTCGTTGTTTGAGAACTGCACAGTGAACGCGAGCATCTGTGGCCAAGTTTTTAAGGGCGCACGGTGGATGCCTTGGCACCAGGAACCGATGAAGGACGTGGGAGGCCACGATAGTCCCCGGGGAGTCGTCAACCAGGCTTTGATCCGGGGGTTTCCGAATGGGGAAACCCGGCAGTCGTCATGGGCTGTCACCCTTGCCTGAACACATAGGGCAAGTGGAGGGAACGCGGGGAAGTGAAACATCTCAGTACCCGCAGGAAGAGAAAACAACCGTGATTCCGGGAGTAGTGGCGAGCGAAACCGGATGAGGCCAAACCGTATGCGTGTGAGACCCGGCAGGGGTTGCGTATACGGGGTTGTGGGATCTTTCTTTCACGGTCTGCCGGCCGTGAGACGAGTCAGAAACCGTTGATGTAGGCGAAGGGCATGCGAAAGGCCCGGCGTAGAGGGTAAGACCCCCGTAGTCGAAACATCAGCGGCTCGTTTGAAAGACACCCAAGTAGCACGGGGCCCGAGAAATCCCGTGTGAATCTGGCGGGACCACCCGCTAAGCCTAAATATTCCCTGGTGACCGATAGCGGATAGTACCGTGAGGGAATGGTGAAAAGTACCGCGGGAGCGGAGTGAAATAGTACCTGAAACCGTGTGCCTACAAGCCGTGGGAGCGTCGGAACAAGGCTTGCCTTGTTCTCGTGACTGCGTGCCTTTTGAAGAATGAGCCTGCGAGTTTGCGGTGTGTTGCGAGGTTAACCCGAGTGGGGAAGCCGTAGCGAAAGCGAGTCCGAACAGGGCG